>NZ_JAUYRO010000097.1 GCF_030696805.1 Methyloversatilis sp.
GTGGTCTGCAAAGCGACATTCGGCCGCCCCTCGACCGGCGGCATGCGCGCGGTGATCCGGTAGCGCGGCCCGCGGCAAGCCGTACTGCCGCGGCGACCGCAGCCCGTGCCGTCCTCGAATTCACCCATGTATTCGATGATGTATTGCGGCGGGGTGTCTGCGTCACCCACCATGCGGACTTTTGCATCGGAATCGACTTGCCCCCACCATGCAGTCGCTTGGCTCCACTGCGTCGCGGAATCGTTCCAGCGTTCGGTGTAGGCAGGTGCGACCGGCGTGCTCTCCGAACCACCCTCGCCACCTTCCCCACCGCTGGGCGGCGTCGGGGCGGCAATGGCACACAGCGGTGGCGTTCCGCCGGGCAGGCAGTACAAACCGTTGCTGTTGGTGACTGTCGTCGTGACAGTGATGCTCGCCTCGGCTTCGCGCAGCGCCGATTCGACCGCCTGGAAAGCCAGGCTGCGGTCGTACATGTTGGCGCCCATCTTCTCCTGCATGCTGGTGCCACGAATACTCGCCAGCCCGAGCAGGGTCATGACGATCAGCATCACCAGCGCGACCAGCAGGGTGGCGCCGCGCTGCGAGCGCAGATCAGGATGTCGTGCACTCATGACACGCGGTTCCTCAAATTCACAACGTGGGAAATGCGCCGTGTAAGCCGGGCGCCCGCCGCATTGGTCGCCGTACCGGTATCCGGTGCATCGATAACGAGCTCGATCTGGATGGCAACGACTTCGTTCCAACGATTGAGCGCCGTGATGTTCGTAGCCGTCAGGTAATCGCCGCCGGGCAGGCGATAGGTGATCTGCATGTCACGCACGCCTTCGACGATTTCCTGTGCCTCCTGCTCCGCACTGCCGGCGTTGTTGCTGACGCTGACCCGATACAGCGAAGTCGGGCTGTTCGTGTTGCTACCGCGACCGTTGTTGCCGACGAACCAGGCGGCCGCCTGCAGCCGCATGAGCTGCGAGCCCGGCGGAAACACCTTGCGCACGCCCGCAAGGCCATCGCAGGCCACCGGCGTCCGGAACGCCAGCCCGCTGGAGCAATTACCCGGCGATCCCGCACCAATATCGTGAACGATCGAATTGGTCGACACATCAACCGCACTGACCTGAAAAATTGCGCTGTTCTCGAAGTCGCACAGCACAACCAGATCTCCGCTGGCCAGCGTGTGCGGAGTGGCGAGCGTGATCGTCGATGCCCCATCATTGTGAGCACTGACCGAAAAGGCGGCCGTACCGCCGTGAATCGCCTCCACTAGATCAGTACCCGACACGCGCTGACCTTCGCCGGTGCCGATCACCGCAGCAAGCGAGGCCGTCGTGTTGTCAAAACCACGCAACCCGCGAGTGGTGTCAGACCAGTCAGACCAAAACTTCGTAGCGGGATCTTTCAGCAGATTGACCACACGAGAGCGACCGCCGTTGCAGGAATTGATGCCGACTGCACGCAGGTCACGCGACATCAGCTCAAACGCCATGCGGGTCGATTCCTGGATGCGCGACAGCGCTTCGGTAGAACGGTAAGCCTCACGGTTGCTCATCACCATGGCGATGGCACCGGCCGATACCACCAGCCCGAGCACCAGCGTAACCAGCACCTCGACCAGCGATGTACCGCGCTGGGAAGAATGGAAGATATTCATATGCGGACATCCACCTGGAATGTGTGATCGCTCGCCCCGCTGGTCACCCGGCTATCGTCCCAGCGCACCGTGATGCGGCAGGATACGGGGGTACCTGTGCAGGAAATCCCGCCGCACGAACCAGCGCCGAGATTGTTCGCCAGCCCGCTCAGCCACTGGTTGATGTCGATGGTCGCCGGCTCGGTACCAGTCGGTATTTCGCACCCGGAAGCTGGTAAGTCGCGGTTGTAGGTGCCGTTGCGCGCCAGCGTCTGGTTGCTGCGCATGCGTTCGGCAATCGAATAGGCGGCGATCACCGCCGCATTGCGCTCGAAGGCGCTCTGGTTCGCCTTCATCGCCATGGTCTGCATGCCGGCAATACCGAGCATGCCGAAAGCCAGTACGAACAATGCGACCAGCACTTCGATCAGCGACACCCCCCGCTGCAGCGGACTCGATTGATGCTTCATCAGCTTCCCTCCACCGGCGTGCTGCCGCCACCCTCTTCCACGGGCGCCACGGTCACTCCGCAATTTGCATCGGTCCCCCGCGCGACCGACATGCGACTGCCCGACACCAGCGACACCACCCGCATGTTGCTGCCGCTGAGCGCACCGCTACGGTCGCACACGCGGACTTCCGCGGCCTGCAGCGCGAGCGAATTCTGGCCACGAGCCATCCCGTCGGGACGAAACGCGATACGGTTACCGGCGGCGGCGAGGTCATCATTCGAAATGAGTTCCAGTGCGTTGCCGGTGATGGCCTGCACTCGCACGATGCGCTCGGTGCCGTCTATGGCGCCATTGGTGTTCTCATCGACAAATACCGCCCAGGCCTGCCAGGGCTCGCTGTCTGCGGTCGTCACGCAGCCGGTGGTTGCGCTGAAATTCACCACACCGTCGGCGGCAGCCGCCCGGCACAGCAGCACGCGCCGCTGGATACGGACCGCCTCGGAACGCGCCAGATTCATGCCCGACAGCAACTCGTTCGATTCGGCCGTGAGGCGGCTCGACGCGATGAAGCTCTGGAAAGACGGAAATGCGAACGCCGCCAGAATGGCCATCAGGGTGACCACGATCATCAATTCGATCATCGTGAAACCGGCGTGCGCAGTGCGAAGACGCGTCATGGACGGGCTGGACCGGAAAAGGAATTCTGATCTCAACTTACGTCATGACAACCTTCGGACGCGAGCCGGCAATGACGAACGGCAGGAACCGGCACCCGAACGGCGCCGCCGCGGCCGGTTGCCGTGACATCCGTCACGACTCCCGGATCCGCTTGCTATCCGCGCCAGCTGCCGGGTGGGCGCGGCACGTCGAGCGGGCCTGTCTTGCGGTCGGCAGGATCAGGCGCGCTTTTCCTGTTTCCTTCACCGGTGTGCGTGACCAGCTTGCATCACCAACATGTATCGCCTTCCCGCAGCGTGTTGCACAATCCGGTCGGTCAAATCCGACCATGCCGCCCCCGCACCTGCCCCATGCCCGATAAAGACAGCCCCGCCCGAACGCTCGGCCATCTGCCCCAGCACCCACTGCGCTACAAGCTCAACAACGAGGTGCACGCCCGGCCGCCGGTATCGCTGACCCATCCAAAGCGCGTGTCCTACCTTGCGCTGATCCATGACGGGACGACGGAAGCCAGTGAGCTGCAGCAGCTGCGGGCGCTGGCGGACGCCTTTGCCCGACCGTTGCCGGAGGTAGACGGCGGTCACCTGCAGCTCGATGTCGGCGACTTCCTGCTGAAGTGGGAGCGCCACAACGAGTTTTCCAGCTACGCCTTCTTCTGCACGCCGCGCGCCGACGAAACCGATGCGCGTCACGGCGCGCTGCCGCGCGTGCCGGCCGGCTGGCTGGAGAAACTGCCCGGCTCGGTAATGGTGGCCACGCACATCGAGCTGCAATCCACCACGGCACTCGGGCCGAAATCCGTGATGGACGGCCTGATCGCCAGCGGGCGCCAGGGCGTGGCCGCCCAGGTCGCCGACGGTGCGGCGTGGGTGTTCACCGATTTCATGCTGACCGACGGCTGGTCGCGCTACCTGGTGCTCGATGAGCGCCTGACGCCGCGCCAGGCAGGTCGCACAGTGCAGCGCCTGCTCGAGATCGAAACCTATCGCGTGATGGCCCTGCTCGCCTTTCCGGTCGCCAAGGACGTCGGGCGCCTGCTCGGCCGGGCCGAAGGCGAACTGGCAGACCTGATGGACAGCATGGGTGCCGCCACGACGCCGGAAGACGAACGCAATGTGCTGTCGCACCTGACCCGGCTCGCTGCTGAAGTCGAGCGTTCGGTGGCGCGCGCCACCTTCCGCTTCGGTGCGGCGCAGGCCTACTACCGGCTGGTGAACAGCCGCATCGCCGAGTTGCGCGAGCAGCGGGTCGAAAGCTTTCCGACCATCGGTGAATTCATGGACCGCCGGCTGGCCCCCGCGATCAGCACCTGCGAGGCGATTGCACGGCGGCAGGAAGAGCTGTCGGGGCGGATTGCCCGCAACTCGCAACTGCTGCGTACCCGGGTGGACATCGAACTGGAGCGCCAGAATCAGGAATTGCTGGGGCAGATGAACCGGCGCGCGAAACTTCAGATGCGGCTGCAGGAGACGGTGGAGGGGCTGTCCATCGTCGCCATCACGTATTACGCCTCGCAACTGGTGCAGTATCTCGCGAAGGGCCTGCATGCCTGGCTGCCGGTCAGCCCCGAAGCGATCACCGCGATCTCGATTCCGGTCATCGCCGGGCTGGCTGCGCTGGGGCTGCGCCGCATGCGACGCAAGCTGGCGGCCGAAGAAGGCACGCATTGATCATGCCGACACTGCGTCACGCCACCCCCGCCGACGTGCCCGGCCTGTGCGCCCTGCTGGCGCAACTGTTCGCGCAGGAGGCCGAGTTTGTTGCCGATGCGGCGACGCAGGCGCGGGGTCTGCAGCGCATCCTCGAGGCGCCGGACAGCGGCGACATCCTGGTGCTCGCCGAAGATGGCTGTCCGGTCGGCATGGTCAGCCTGCTCTACCTGACCAGCACCGCGCTCGGCAGCCGCGTTGCGTTGCTGGAAGACATGGTGGTGCAGCCCGGCCAGCGCGGGCGAGGTTGCGGCAGCCGGCTGCTCAAGGCCGCGATCGACTGCGCACGGCAACGCGGATGCCGCCGCATCACGCTGCTGACCGATGGTCACAACCTCGATGCGCAACGCTTCTACCGGCAGCATGGATTCGCAGGCTCGGACATGAAGGCGATGCGCCTGATGCTCGACTGACGCGCAGGCCACATGCCGCTGCATCCGTATTGCGACGCGCTGCGTAGGGTGTTCAACAGGGCAATCAGGGAAGGATCATGGGCCGCAGCGCACCGTTTGCGCGGACATTCCCGATCGTCGTCCTGTCGACATTTGTCCCCATGAACCCGATGTCATCCGACACCGTAGCGCGTATCCCTTCGTCTGACGACGAGGCGCTGCTGTGCGCACTCATCGGGCGCATGGGCGACGGCGACGAGGCTGCGCTCGGCTCGCTGTACGACCGCACGGTGCGCCGCGTGTACGGCCTCGCGCTGCGCATCACGCGCAACCCGCAGGTCGCCGAGGAAGTTGCCGAAGAAGTGTTCTGGCAGGCGTGGCGACAGGCCTTGCGCTTTGACGCCGCGCGCGGCAACCCGATGGCCTGGCTGATGACGATGACGCGCAGCCGCGCACTCGACGCGCTGCGCCGCAACGATGACGCAGAACTGCACCCGGAGCCGGAAATATTGATGGCGGTCGAAGCCGCCTGCGAAGGCGACCCGCAGAACCTGCTCGAAGCCGTACAAAGGCACCACGCACTGCACGCCGCACTGGAATCGCTCGACGTGCTTCCGCGACAATTGCTTTCACTGGCCTTTTTCCGCGGACTGACACATGAGGAGATTGCCGTTCAGTCCTCCCTGCCGCTCGGCACCGTCAAATCACATATCCGGCGCGCGCTGAACGCGCTGGGAAAGGTACTTCCGCCAGACATGGGCGCACTGGATACCCACGCATGAGCACGCCGCCGCTCTCACCCGACGACGACACGGGCGACACGCTGCAGCACCTGCTGGCTGCGGCGCTCAAGCCGGTAGAACTCGAACAGGCACGCAGCGACGCCCTGCGCAGCCGCCTGCTGGCGCGCGCCCGCGACAGCGTGCAGGCACAGGCGCACCACACCCGGATACGCGCCAGCGAAGACGGCTGGACGCGCGTGGTCGATGGCGTGCGCGCAAAACTGCTGAACGAAGGCGCGAGCACGCGCTCGGTGCTGGTCGAGTTTGACCCCGGCGCCGCGTTGCCGATGCATCGACATCACGAACACGAACAGTGTCTGGTGCTGCGCGGCGACCTGCAGATGGATGACATCGACATCCGCGCCGGCGACTATCACGAAGCGCCGGCCGGCAGCCGCCATGGGCGCGTGCGCTCGAACGGTGGCGCGCTGATCTATCTGCGCGGCGTGTCGCTCGGCCACACCGGCCGCGTGATCCGCGACATGGTCACCGCCTGGCTGCCCAGCCGCGGCAGCGCACCGCACACGATACGAGCCGGCGAAGGCATGTGGTCCGACCTGTCACCCGGCGTGCAGGCCAAGCGGCTGTTCGACGGCGCTGACGAAGCGTCGATGCTGCTGCGCGTTGCACCCGGCGCCCGGGTGCCGAAGTCACTCGCCGCGGCCGAGGGCGAATATCTGGTGCTCGAGGGCGAAGCATTTGTCGGCGACACCCTGCTGCGCGCCGGCGAGTACGACTACGCACACCCCGACGCCGACGACTTCGAGCTGAGCAGCGACGTCGGCGCGCTGTTCTACCTGCACGCCAAGGTGGCACAGGCGCTGCGGACAAACTAAAACCGCGCCAGTGCTTGCCCCTTCGCAGGAGCGGACCCTGTCCGCGATACGCACATCCGGTCAGCGACCAGCCGATGCTCCGGGGCGCTTATCGCCGCAGGGCCGCGACATGCGCAGGTGCGTCACTCCAGTTCGCGCAATTTTGTGAAGGCTTCTTCTATGCGCTCGACCGGAATGATGGTCAGGCCGTCGATCTTCTGTTTCGGAGCGTTGGCTTTCGGGATCAGCGCATGCGTGAAGCCCAGCTTGGCGGCTTCGCGCAGGCGTTCCTGTCCGCGCGGTGCCGGGCGGATTTCGCCGGCCAGGCCGACTTCGCCGAAGGCAACCAATTTTTGCGGCAGCGGACGATTTTTCAGCGATGACACGATGGCCAGCAGCACCGCGAGATCGCCCGCCGGCTCGCCGATCTTCACGCCACCGACCGCGTTGACGAACACGTCCTGATCGGCGCACACCACGCCGGCGTGCCGGTGCAGCACAGCGAGCAGCATGGCCAGCCGCGCCGCATCCAGCCCGACCGTCAGCCGGCGCGGATTGCCGTGTGCGCTGTCCACCAGCGCCTGGATTTCGACCAGCAGCGGCCGTGTGCCTTCCTGCGTCACCATCACGCAAGAACCTGACACCGGCTGGCCGTGATGAGACAGGAACATCGCCGACGGGTTGGACACGCCGCGCAGTCCGCGCTCGGTCATGGCGAACACGCCCAGTTCGTTCACCGCGCCATACCGGTTCTTGAACGCCCGGATCAGGCGGAAGCTGGAACTGGTTTCACCTTCGAAATACAGCACCGTGTCGACGATGTGTTCAAGCACTCGCGGCCCGGCCAGCGTGCCTTCCTTGGTGACATGGCCGACCAGGATCAGGCTGTGCCCGGCCTGTTTCGCTGCCCGCGTGAGCTGCGCCGCGCACTCGCGCACCTGCGCAACGGAACCGGGCGCGGAGGTGAGCTGTTCCGAATAGACGGTCTGGATCGAATCGACCACCACGACGCGCGGCCGGGTGTCGTTCAGCACGGCGCCGATCTTTTCCAGATTGATTTCCGCCAGCAACTGCAGGCCGGACGGGTCAAGCGCGAGGCGCTGGGCGCGCAGCGCCACCTGCTCGCCCGACTCCTCGCCGGTGATGTAGAGCGTGCTCACCCGCGAAGCGAGCTGGGCCAGTGCCTGCAGCAGCAGCGTCGACTTGCCGATGCCCGGGTCACCGCCGATCAGCACCACGCCACCGGGCACCAGCCCGCCGCCCAGCACGCGATCGAATTCCTCCAGCCCGGTTGCCAGGCGCGGTTCGTCACGCGGCCGGATGTCGGCCAGCGTCTGCACCTGCGCAGTACCAGCCAGAGAGGCAAAGCGGTGCGCACCGGCGCCCTGCTCCGCAACGGTTTCGACCAGCGTGTTCCAACCGGAACAACCCAGACATTGACCCGCCCACTTCGGGCTGGTGGCACCGCATTCGGTGCAGGAATAGACGCTCTTTGCCTTGGCCATCGCGGCTCAGCGCACCGCAACCAGAGGCGGCGCCTCACTGGCGCCCGTTCTGGCGTCGGTTCCGGCTTCGGACAAGTCAGCCACGCCGACCTCGACCGCCGGCACGCGCAGCGCGAGCGCGCACACCAGTTCGTAATTGACCGTACCGGCCGCGGCGGCCACTTCGTCAAGCGTCACGTACTCGCCCCACAGTTCGACCACGCTGCCCAGCCCGGTGGCCGGCAGATCGGTCAGGTCAACCGCGATCATGTCCATCGACACCCTGCCGACCAGCCTGCTGCGCACGCCGTCCACCGCCACCGGCGTACCGCTTGGCGCATGGCGCGGGTAACCGTCGGCATAACCGCAGGCAATCGTGCCGATGCGCATCGCACGTTCCGCGGTGAAGGTGCCACCATAGCCGATGCGCTCGCCGGGCTGCAGGTGCTGCACCGAAATGATGCGCGCCTCGAAGCGCATCACCGGCTTGAGACCGATGTCCGCCGCGCTGGCATATGCCGTGGCCGGACTGGCGCCATACAACAGGATGCCCGGGCGCACCCAGGTCGCGTGCGTCTGCGGAAAGCGCAGCAGCGCTGCCGAATTGGCCAGCGACACCGGTCCGTCGAAATTGCGGACAAGCGGCGCAAAGCGCGCCAGTTGAGCTTCGACGCCGCGCTCGCCATCGGCATCGGCGAAGTGGGTCATCAGTCCGACGGGGCCGGCGTGCGGCCAGGCGCGCAGCCGATCCAGCGCGGCGAGTGTGCAATCCGGCGTGATGCCGAGCCGGTTCATGCCGGTATTCACCTTCAGGAACAACGGAATGCGGGCATCCGCAGGCAGTGCGACCGATTCCAGCCAGTCGAGCTGGTCCATCGTATGCACCACGACCGACAGCCGGCGTGCCGCGATTTCAGGCAGGTCGTGCGGGCTGAAGAAGCCTTCGAGCAGCAGGATGGGTTGCCGGATACCGGCTTCGCGCAGCCGCACTGCGTCTTCCAGATCGAGCAGCGCGAAGCCGTCAGCCAGCGTGCTCAGCCCGCGTGCAATGCGCGTGATGCCATGACCGTAGGCGTTGGCCTTGATGACCGCCCACATTTTTGCCCCGCCCGCCAGCTCGCGGGTGCGCAGATAGTTGTGGCGCAAGGCGTCGAAGTCGATGCGCGCATGGATCGGGCGGAACAGCGGAAAGGGAGCGGTGTGGGACGGGCGCGACATGAAGGGCAACGGAGGGCAGGAAATCAGCGAAGCCGCGAATTCTACTATCCGGCGCCGGCCGGCATCCGTTTCGACTGTACCGAACAGATGCCGGGCCGGGTTTCAGCGCCCGCTCTGCTTCGCCAGACGCACCGATGCAAACTCGCCGAACTGTTTGGCCATGTAGGTGCGGAAGCGCTCCGACGGATAGAGCAGCGCCATGTGACGGATCAGCCGGGGACGCAACGGTACGGCGACCAGCAGTCCGAGGCTGGTTTCATGCCGGATGGCGGCACGCGAAAGGATGGCGTAGGCCAGACCGCGTTCGAGCACGCCCTTCACCGACGACAGCCGGTCGAGTTCGAATGCCAGCGGAAGCTTGGCCGGATCGACACCGCCCCGTGACAGGTAGTCTTCGAGCAGCGCGCGTACGCTGCCCGCATCGCGGCCCGCGCACGGGTGCTGCAGCAGGTGCTCCGGCGTGACCTCGTCCAGTCTGGCCAGCGGGAAATCCGGTGCGCAGACGACCACCAGCTCATCTTCGGCGCACGGTTCGACCATCACCTGCGCGCCACCGCGACCCAGACCTTCGACGATGCCGATGTCGAGCACGCGCTCGTCCACCATGTCCTCGATCACGCCCGGGTTGTCCACGGTAAGCCGCGGCACCACGTTCGGATGCGCAATGCGGAACGCTGCCAGCACCGGCGGCAAGTGGTATTCCGCCACTGTTGGCGTGGCGCCGATCAGCAGGTGACCACGCAGGTCACTTGCCATTTCCTGCAGTTCGTTTTCGAGCGTCGCGAACAGGTCGAGGATACGGTCGGCGTAATCCTTCACCTTCAGACCTTCCAGCGTCAGCGTCACGCGGCCGTGGGCGCGCTCGAACAATCGGGTGCCGAAATGTTCCTCGAGTTGCTTGATCTGGAAGGTGACGGCGGGCTGCGTCATCTGCAGCAGTTCTGCGGCGCGGGTAAAGGACATCTGGCTCGCCGCTGCGTGAAACACCTCCAGCCTTCTATCAGGCATTTTTCCCTCTTTATAAGTGACGCTCGCCCTCGTGGTTATAGACCAAGTTGACGCTCGCAGGTCAACCAAAATGTAAGGTCAAGCGGCTTTTCAGGACGGCCGATACGGCCCTCGCGGGTGCTGCATTGCATCAGCGGAAAGCAGTGTAACAGCGCCATGTCACGTCATCTGGACAGTGCGGGCTTCGTGGTATAAAGGCGCACTTTTCGCGCAGGGCCGGCGTGCAGTTCCGGCACACAACGCCCGATGCCTCTCGGCTTCTACATGATAATGGCCGCGCAGTTCTTTTCTGCGCTCGCCGACAATGCATTGCTCGTCGTAGCCATCTTCGTGCTGAAAGATGCGCTGGCACCCGACTGGCAGATACCTCTCCTCAAGCTGTTCTTCACCATTTCGTACGTGCTGCTTGCCGCCTTCGTCGGTGCGCTGGCCGATTCGATGGCCAAGCGCCGCGTGATGCTCATCAGCAACGGCATCAAGGTCGTTGGCTGTGCGCTGATGTTCTGGCATGTGCATCCGCTGCTCGCCTACGCCGTGGTCGGCCTGGGCGCCGCATCCTATTCGCCGGCCAAGTACGGCATCCTGACCGAGTACCTGCCGCACCGTCTGCTGGTGGTCGCCAATGGCTGGATCGAAGGCCTGACGGTAGGCGCCATCATTCTTGGCGTGCTGCTGGGCGGTCTGCTGATCGATCCGTCGCTGAGCGCGCGACTGCTGGCGATCGATTTGCCCTTTGTCGATACCGGCCTGGACACCACCGTTGAAATCAGTCTGATGCTGGTCGGCCTGCTCTATGTACTGGCCGGCATCTTCAATCTGTTCATTCCGGACACCGGCGTGCCGCTCAAACCGCTCAACAACAGCCCGGCCGCACTGATCGCCGATTTCAGCCACAGTTTCAAGGCCTTGTGGCGGGACAAGCTGGGGCAGATTTCGCTTGCGGTGACCACACTGTTCTGGGGCGCCGGCGCGACGCTGCAGTTCATCGTGATCGACTGGGCAGACCGCGCACTGGGCATGGGCCTGTCGCAGGCGTCGAAACTGCAGGGCGTGGTGGCAGTGGGCATTGCCATCGGGGCCATCATGGCAGCAAGACGCCTCACGTTGCGCGGATCGGTGCGGGTCATCCCGCTGGGCATTGCGATGGGGCTGCTGGTGCCGCTGATGATCTACGTGACACAGCTGTGGGTGGCGGTGCCGATCCTTATCCTGATCGGCGCCTGTGCCGGTTTCTTCGTCGTGCCGATGAATGCGCTGCTGCAGCACCGCGGCCACATGCTGATGGGCGCGGGTCACTCGATTGCGGTGCAGAACTTCAACGAAAACCTGTCCATCCTGATCATGACCGGGCTGTACGCCGCGCTGCTCGCCGCCGGCTTGTCGGTGTTCGCCGTGATGGTCATGTTCGGTCTGTTCGTCGCCGCCACCATGTTCATGGTCGGCAAGTGGCACAAGGCCAACCAGCGCAAGCGCGACGATGTGTCGCTGCTCGACGACGGCTTCAGCCACTGACCGCCCGGCCTCCACTGCCCTGCTTCCCGGCCCGACGGCTCAGCGCGGCGCCAGCGCGGCCCGCGCGAAACACAGGTCTTCCCATGCCTTGGCCTTGTCCTGGGGGCTGCGAAGCAAGTAGGCAGGGTGATAGGTGACGACCACCGGAATGCCGGCGCGGTCGAACAGGCGTCCACGCGCCGCGTTGATCTTCACTTCGCCGCCGAGCAAGGTTTGCGCGGCCGGCCGGCCCAGTGCCACGATGATGCGTGGCTGGATCAGTTCGATCTGCCGCTCGAGATAGGGCTGGCAGGTGGTCATCTCGACCGCTTCCGGCGTACGGTTGCCCGGTGGCCGGCATTTCACCGCATTCGCGATGTACACATTCCGCCCGCGCGCCAGACCAATGGCGGCAAGCATCGCATCGAGCAGCTTGCCCGCCTGACCGACGAAGGGCTCGCCGCGCAGGTCCTCTTCGGCACCCGGCCCTTCGCCGACGAACAGCCAGTCGGCTGCGCGGTCGCCGACGCCCGGCACCGCCATCGTGCGGCGTTCATGCAGCGCACAGGCGCGGCAGGCGCCGATCGCGGCTTCAAGTTCATCCCAGTCCATACCGTCTGTTGCCACGCGCACCGGGGCCGGCGCAACGACCGGCGAGGCAGTCGGCATTACCGGCGGTCGTGCTGCTGCAGCGGGCACGGCGAGCCGCTCGCGACCAGGGGCTGCGGCGACCACGTCCGCGGCATCGGACACGCCAGCGGCGGCCGCGTGTTCTTCCGCTGGCGGGCTGTCCCCACCCGCTTCGGGCGCATCGCGCAGGCGCCAGAGCGGCGCCAGACCCATCTCCCTCAACACGGATGCACGCCGGTTCATCGACGCCATCCTTCATTCATGCCTTCGATCATCGTGTGACTCGATCCCGCGCGAACACCCGCACGCCAGCGCTCGCCCAGTTCCGCACTCATCACGATGGCGTCCTCACGCCCGTCGAGCGCCGGGTAATAGCGCGGACGACGGCCGATCGGCTGGAAGGCGGCGGCGTCGTACATCGCGCGCGCCGCAAGATTGGACGGACGGACTTCGAGAAACATGCGTTCGGCACCGTAAAGAGCCGCCTCGCGCGCCAGATGGTCGAGCATCAGGCGGCCCAGACCGCGCCGCTGCCTGTCGCCGGCGACGCTCAGATTGAGCAGATGCGCTTCGTCGAGCACGCACATCATCACCGCATAGGCGACCAGCACGCCGTCCTGATACAGCACGCGGCAGCAATAGCCGGCGATCAGCGAATCGGCGAAGTTCATCCGTGTCCACGGGAAGTCGTACAGCGTGCTTTCCAGTCGGGCCACCTCGTCCAGGTCACTTTCACGCATCGGCGCGAAAGCGCGCTGCGCCTGTTCAACGGGCGGTACGGAAGGCGCAGCCGTTTCCATCACGCGCGGCCACCCGCAGCAAGGCGTTCGGCGGTGGTCTGCGCCACCTTGTCTCGCACATAGATCGGCGACGCCAACGCAGCGTCGATGCCTTCACCGGCCGCCAGACGCAGACAACCCAGACGGCCGATCTGCCGCGCATGCGCGGTCAGGCCGGTATCGATCGCACCCAGATCCGCGACCCATGGAAGTCCGGCAACCCCGGCAAGCGCGAACCCGCTGCCGCAGCCCTGCCACGACGCCAGGTCGCCGTCGGGCCTTTGCAGCCCGGCCGGCGGGCTCACCCGAATCTTCGACAGCCCCGACACGTCGGCACCGCGCACTTCATAGCACGCGCTGTACACCTCGCTCATGCGCGCATCGACGCAGACGCATCTGAATCCGTCTCCTGCCGACAGCGCCAGCGCTTCGAGTGTCGGAACGGCCACCAGCCTGACGCCGCTGCCGACCGACAAACCCTGGGCCACCGACACGGCAAGCCGCAGGCCGGTGAAACTGCCCGGCCCGGCGCTGAACGCGATGCCGTCGAGCTGCGGCAGCGTCAGTCCGCTTTCGCCCAGCAGTTCGGTCACCCATGGCAGCACGAAGCGGGCGTGCGTGCCGGGTGTGCCGCCTTCGCGCACGAGCACCTCATCGTCAAGCAACAGGGCGACCGAGGCGGTTTCGGACGATGTTTCAATCGCAAGCAGCTTCATTCCTTACGGCGATTCGATGTTAAAGCGCATGATTGTAGGGTGTTCCGGCGTGTCCGGCCCGCTCTGCCGCTTCAAGTAAAGCGCTTTCCGAGCCGTTCATTGCGGCGTTATCGTTAACCCCCGGAAGGGGCTTTGTCGTCATGTTTCTGCCGACCGAAGGACTGGACAAGATGCGCGTCGTCATTGCCGACGCGAATCAGGTCGTCCGTACCTGGCTGCGCACGCAACTGTCGCAGGCCGGCGTGAAGCATGTCGCCATGGCCGGAACCGCCGGCGATCTGCTGCGCCAGTGCTCCGCCACGACGCCTGACGTCGTGCTGTGCGACCACAACTTCGGCGAAAAGCATGATGGCCTGCGCACCCTCGAAGAACTCCGGCTGAACAACATCCTCCCGCTGTCATCGGTATTCATCATCGTCACCGGCGAACGTCTGCGCGCGCGCGTCGTGTCGGCAGCCGAATTCGCCCCGGACGATTACCTGCTCAAACCCTTCACCTCCGGCCAGCTGGCCGAACGCCTGGAGCGGGCAGTCGAAAAGAAGCTCGCGCTGAAGGCCGTCTTCGTCGAAATGGCCCAGCGCAACCTGCCGGGCGTGATACTCGAATGCGACCGGGTGGTCGAACGTACGCCGCGCTATGCGCTGGACGCGCTGCGCATCCGCGCAGAAGCGCTGATCGCGCTGGGCCGACTCGATGAAGCGAGCGAAATCTATCAGGCCATCATCGCCCGCAACTCCGTGCCCTGGGCGCGCATCGGCTATGCAATGGTGCTGCGCGAGCGCGGCGAGGCGCGCGAAGCCGCCGAGATGGCGGCACAGATCAGCGAAGAGTTTCCGGATTTCATGGGTGTTTATGATTTCCTCGGCGAATTGCACGAACGCAACGGTGAGCTCACCGAAGCGCGCACCTTCTACGAACGCGCCGATTCGATCGCGCCGGACAATCTTCGGCGGCTGCGCAGCCTGGGCGAAATCTGTCTCGAACTGGGCGATGTCGGGCAAGCCGCGACCGTCATGCGGCGGGTGGTCGAGCGAACCGAAGGCACGTCGCTGAGCTGTACTGAAGACCACCTCACGCTGATCAAGAGCCTCGTCGGGCTTGACGATACGGATGCCGAAATCAATCAGCGCATGAAGGAAATGCGCACCATGCTGGGCGACAGCGAACGTGCCGCCGTGCTGTCCGACGTCATCGAGGCGCGCAGGTTGAGTCGCAACGGCGATGAGGAAGGCGCGCGTCGCGCCATCGACCAGGCGCTCAAGACCCATGAACAACTGCGCACACCGGACACGCTCGCCACGACGGAACTGGCCGAAGCCTGTCTGCAAACCGACCGCCAGGACGCGGCCGAGAAACTGATCAGCACATTGCCCGACACGCCCGGTGTGCTGCCGAACCGGCTGAAGCGCCAGTCACAGTCGGCGCGTGATCGTGCCAAGGTTGCGGCAGCGCAGCTTGAAGCCGAGCGCGCCGAAGGCCCCGACCTCGAGCACATCGAGGCCGAACTGACGCGGCTTGGCACACTGATCAAGCGGCTGGATGTGACCTGGGACGACGCGCTCGCGACGGACGCGCGCAATATCCTGATTGACGCCTTCACGCTGGCTCCGCGCGAGCGCAGCGTCATCGACGCGCACATCCACTACAACAGGGTGGCGCAGAAGCACGGCTTCGAACGGCACAAGCCGACGGCGCGGGTCAGCAGTCCGGGATGAACCTGAAAGCTCCGTTGATCGGCGCCGAGGGGATTACAGCAAGACGTGCCAGCGGCTCAAGTCGACGAAAATGCCGCGGCCGGGACAAATCGGGCCTGCGCACCTGACCACCAGGCGGCAACATCGCGATTCAGCCTGCCGGTCTCGACCTGTGGCGGTGGATTGCCGCGTCGGTCGAGCCGATCGAGATCAGGCTGTGCGCCAGACACCCCACCCGCCAGCCGACCGCCGGCGATGAACTGAACACCGGCGCTGCCGTGATCGGTTCCGGCACTGAGGTTTTCCGCCGCGCGACGACCGAATTCCGAGCGTGTCATCAACAGCGTGTCGGACCAGCGGCCCGACGCCTGCAACGCCGCGCGCAGCACCGACATCGTCGCGGCGAGTCGCGCCAGCAGACGGGCATGCACCTCGGGCTGGCGCTCGTGCGTATCGAAGCCGTGCAGTGCAAGGTGCAGCGACTGCAGCGGCGCGCCGGACACGATCTGCTCAAGCGCCTGCGCGAGTAAGGACTGGGCGGGTAAATGGGCGAGTAAAGATTCCGGAAAATTCTCAGCGGCGTCCGCCGACGGAAAGTCGGGCAAGGCAGCCTGCATGAGCTCGGCCGCACGGTGGTGCGACAGGCTCGCCTCGGCGCTGCCCACGCCATGCACGACCGTCAGTTCGCCGGCCGACCACAGCGGCATCAGGGGCTGCAGCGCCGGATGCAGCGCGTTGCGCTCATCAAGCGGCAAGCAGCTTTTTAGGTCGATCGCAATGGTCGGCCTGAGTGCGGTGTAGCGTGGATCGGAAAGGGGGATGACGGTATTGAGACCGTCGTTGCCGCCGACCAGATCAATCACGATCAGCAGCCGGCCGCAGGGGGCTGCTTCGGCAGCCCCGATGCTCCCTCCGGCCAGCGGCGCTGCAGCGGCGCATTGCAGGAAATGACGTCTGTCCATCGGTCGTCGGGGAGATAGGCGGGGTATTTGGCTAACGGTCCGGCTTGTCGCGGTAGAGCTCGCGCGATGCGTCACGGATATCGCGCCGCAGCTGCCGCCGCTCTTCCGGCGTCAGCCCGGGGCCGCGCTGGTCACCGTAATTGGCACGGCGGGCCGCTGTCGGATCCTCGCCGTCGAAACGGCGCATCGGCGGCAGCTCACCGCTGGCGGGCATGATGCGTTCCATGTACTGGCCGCCGACGAAATCGCGACGTCCGACCGGTTCGCCCCCAGCGGCCTCGAACGTCGTCGAAACAATGACCGCCGCGCCCATACAGGAGCACAGCACGGCACGCCGCCGTCGTACGCTGCTCAGGTCTGCACCCATCATTCTTGTTAGCTCCTTGCCGTCGCTACTGTTCAACTGCGGCACCGCCCGGCGCTCGCGCCATTGGCCCGATGCGACCCGGATTGTAGAGGTAGAGACTGGCGCGGTGAAGTGCGTACTGCCGAGCCAGATGTGCCGCCTGATCCTTGCCCTGCGCCACATCCGACGATGCTGTACCTGCCCCATCCCGCTTCAGGGTATCCGATGAGCGGGCCGGAATGGGTTCAAAGGGTGTCTGCACTTCGACTTTCGCCGCACCACCCGCCTGCACCAGGGGCAACATCGCACTGGCCGCCGACGCGGTAAACGATGCGCTGCAGAGACACGCGCCAACCATCACTCCGAACCCTTTCATCACTGCCTCCCTGTGGCGTTTCCCGCCTTGACTGGTTGATGGACGAAGCCTGGACATCCGCTGTTAGCCGGATGTGAGCAGACCGCCACGGTTTGTAAGCGCACGTTAACGCCTGCGGTGCCGCTTACATGCGCTCACCGGCAGATTGAATACTGCAGACCCGCTCGGGTAGCATCACGCCATGGAAGAAAAAAAACGCAAGGTCCTCATCGTCGACGACGACGCCCGTCTGCGCGCCCTGCTCGAGCGCTACCTCGGAGAACAGGGGTTCGCGGTCAAGGCCGTGGCCGACAGCACGCAGATGGACCGCGCGCTGGCGCGCGAACTGTACGACCTCATGGTGCTCGACCTGATGCTGCCCGGCGAAGACGGCCTCGCCATCTGCCGCCGGCTGCGTGCCCAGGACAACACGATCCCGGTGGTCATGCTGACCGCCAAGGGCGACGAGGTCGACCGCATCGTCGGTCTCGAAATGGGGGCCGACGACTACTTGCCCAAGCCCTTCAACCCGCGCGAGCTGGTCGCCCGCATCAATGCAGTGCTGCGCCGGCAGGCACCGAAGCCCCCGCCCGGCGCGCCGGCGCTCGACGAACGCGTGGTGCACTTCGGCCAGGTCGAGGTCAATCTCGCCGCGCGCACGCTGACCCGCGATGAGCAGGAGCAGGTGCTCACGACCGGCGAGTTTTCGCTGCTCAAGGTGCTGCTCGAATCGCCGCGCGTGCCGCTGTCGCGCGACAAGCTGATGGAACTGGCGCGCGGCCGCGAGTATGACGCTTTCGATCGCTCGATCGACGTCCAGATGTCGCGCCTGCGCAAGCTCGTCGAAGACGACCCCGCCAAGCCGCGCTACCTGCAGACCGTGTGGGGCTTCGGCTACGTATTCGTACCTGACGGTACACGGCATGCCTGATCACGCCCCTGCGGCAGCCGGTCACACTTCGACCGGCTGCGCGCCGGCGTTTTACCCGTGGTAAGGCGCACGCGTCGCCGCGGCAGGTTCGCCCGGCTGACCAGTCAGGCCCTGCGCGCGCCGCTGCGCCGATTTCCGCTGCTGCCGCGCACATTGCTGGCGCGCACTTTCCTGCTGCTGGCCGGCCTGCTGACCGCCTCGGTACTCGCGTGGTCGGGCATCTACGCCTGGCTGGAGCGCGCGCCACGTGCGCAGCAGGCGGCGCAGATCATCATCAGCGTCATCAACCTCACCCGTGCTTCGCTGGTCAGCGCCGACCCGCAGCGACGCGTCGAACTGTTGACCGACCTGTCGATGCGCGAAGGCCTGCGCATCTATCTCGACGGCGACATTCCGGGTTTCGACCCGATCCCCGGCGACCGCTCCCTGGCTGCCATCGAGGACGAACTGCGCAAGCGGCTCGACCCGCGCACCCGCATTGTCGTATCGCGCGGCATCCAGACCGGACTGTTTGTCAGCTTCAGCATCTCCGACGGCGAAGGCCTCGACGATTACTGGCTCATGCTGCCGCGCAACCGCATCGAGCGCCCGCTGGCGCTCGAAGTGGTCGGCTGGGGCACCGCCGCGCTGCTGCTCGCGCTCGGGGGCGCCTTCCTGATCGTGCGCCGGGTGACCCGGCCGCTGTCGGCGATGAAGCGCGCGGCCCGCGCGATCGGTCGCGGCGAGCGCCCCGCTCCGCTGCCCGAACACGGCGCCGAGGAACTGGCCGAAGTGGCGCATGCGTTCAACCAGATGGCCGACGATCTGGCGCGCATGGAAGACGAGCGCGCGCTCATTCTGGCCGGCATTTCGCACGACCTGCGCACGCCGCTGACCCGACTGCGGCTCGACATGGAAATGGCCGGGCTTGACCCGGACACGGTGCGCGACATGAGCGCCGACATCGATGACATGGACAAGATCATCGGCCAGTTTCTCGACTTCGCCCGCATGACCACCGGCGAAGAACCGGTCGAAGGCGATCTGGCCAGCCTCGTGCTGGAAGCGGCCCAGGCCTACACCCGGCACGGCTTCGCGGTCAGCGCAGCGCGGCTCGATCCGGTGCCGGCCTTGCGCTTTCGCCCGCTCGCCATCCGCCGTTGCCTGAACAATCTGATCGACAACGCGCTGCGTCACGCCGGTGAAGACAAGCCTATCGAACTGTCATGCGTGGTGGACGGACCGGTCGCCTGCATCGACGTGAGCGACCGCGGCCCGGGCATACCGCCCGAGCAGATCGACCGTCTGAAGCGGCCCTTCACGCGACTGGACAATTCGCGCACCGGACAGAGCGGCGCCGGACTGGGTCTGGCCATCGTCGAGCGCACCTTGCGTGCGCACGGCGGCCGGTTCGAACTGCTGCAGCGCGAGGGCGGCGGGCTGATCGCCCGCCTGCAACTGCCGCTGACCCCACCGGCAGCAGCCAGCCGTGACCGGCAGAATCAGTGAACGCTGCCTGATTCGGTCGCCGTGACAGTCGCATCATCGGCCGCTGCGGCCGGTGCGTCACCGCCGCGCTGCGCCGTGCGGTCCAGCAGCACGCGCAGATGGCCGAGCGACAGCAGTTGCGCATAGACCAGACCCATCCAGCCGCGGCGGAACAGATCGACCGCCGCCGCCGCCGACAGTGATTGCAGCTTCGCTTCGTCGATCACCCACAGCCCATCGAGGCGGAACTTGCGACCGTCCTTCAGTTCGGCCATCGCGCTCATTTCGTTCAGCAGGCCAAGCTGTTCGACCTCGCGGCAGAACTCCGCCGTGCGCTGCGCCTCGTTCTGGTAACCCTGCACGAACGCCAGCGCATTCTTCAGGAAGGGCGTTTCGGCGCCGTTCTCGTCAAACAGTCGTTCGCCCTCTTCCTTGTTGAAGCCCGGAAACTGTTCGTCCATGCACACCAGCAGCTTGTCGGGGGCCGTGTTGTCCTGCACCGCGACGAAAGGGTAGCGGCGCACGAAGGCGGGCACGTAGCGTGCGTCCCACTTGCCTTCGTCGTTCAGATAGAGGTTTTCCGCGTCGCGCAGACCGAGCAGCGCCACCGGTACCAGACCGCCCGGCAGCCGTGCGAACACGATCGGGTACTCGCGCGCCACATCGCCGAACTCGACCAGCGCCAGCGGCACGCAGTTGGTGCTCGCGGCGAAACGCAGGTTGTCCTGCGGCTTCAGGTGAAGGTCACGGTGGGTGTCGCGGTTCAGAACGACCACACTGTCGTAGAAAAGCAGCGTTTTCATTGAAATCCTTCCGGTGGATGGGAGTGCGCCGGGGCAGATTCTATGCCGCCCGCTCGGGCCGCCGCGCGAAAAACGACCGCGCGATGCCCAAAGTCCGGCAGGCCGGAGCGATATAAAATCACGCTTTGAGGCCACCACCGGTAGCCGACTGAACACGCTCACCACCCCATGACACAGACCCAACCCGCCAGCACCACCTTCTACGACCACATCGGTGGCGCCCCCGCCGTGCGCACGCTGGTCGATCGCTTCTACGAGCTGATGGACACGCTGCCCGAGGCCTACGGCATCCGCAAGCTGCATCCGGCCGACCTGTCCGGCTCAGCCGAAAAGCTCTACATGTATCTGTCCGGCTGGCTCGGCGGCCCGCAGCTGTACATCGAAGCCTACGGCCACCCGCGCCTGCGCGCGCGCCATCTGCCCTTCACGATCGGCGAGGCGGAACGCGACCAGTGGCTCATGTGCATGCGCATGGCGATGGAAGAAGTGCTGCCGCCGGACGATTCCAACGCGCAGCTTTACGGCGCGCTGGCTGACCTGGCCGACCACATGCGGAACATGGCCGGTTAGCGACCGTCGGCAGGCCTGCCCGTCGGGGGAGGGAACTCCAGCCGGCTAACCGATGGCGCTCGCCCGCCGCGCCGCAGCGAACCTGGCCTATCGAAACATCTGTGCGAAGGCTGCTCCGCATCCGTGCCTCGCCTCATCGGGCAAGGTGGCGCAGGATGCTGGCGAGTATCTGCGGCACGCGTTGCGGGTCGCGGCCGATGTCCTGCAACAGCGCGTCGACCGTCGCCTTACCCGGCGCTCACAGCCCGCCATGGGCCGACCAGAAAGCGGCCGGCGTCACAATGGCATAACGATCCGCCAACGCGAGCAGGTCTTTGTCGCCCGTCACAAGGTAGTGAGCGCCCGAGGTATTCAGCGCGGCGAGCAGGGTGGCCAGTACCGGCTGGTCGTTCCCATAGCGAAGGTCCGGTTCGAGACTTGGCAGCGGTTCGATGACTTCGGCCTGGATCGAAAGCACATCGACGAGGTCGTCGATCTCCGTCGCCGTCAGGCCATGGCGATGCTCGAGGCGTGGCAGCACGCGCCGCAATTCTTCCAGTATGTATATAGAGAGCACCACGTCCACCGAACCGTGGCGCCACGCGGCCAGTATCTTGCCCGGCAGGCTGCCCGGATACGCAATGCCCGACAGCAGCACGTTGGTGTCGAGCACGACCCGCAGCGTTGCCACGAGGTCTCAGCGCCGGGTGGCCGAAGAACCTGCCTGCACCCGGTCTTGCGCGATGGCGGCGTCGATCTCGGCCATCCCTTCCGCTTCCGGCACGCCGGCAAAGCCGCCCTCGATGCGCTGGCACAGTGCGTCGAAGCGGCTCTGCATACGGCGGATGCGCTCGAACAGGCGGGCGTCGACCAGCGCTGCCACGGGCTTGCCGTCCTTGTTGATCACGATGCTGTCGTGGCGGTACTGCACCTGATTGAGCATCTCGCCCAGATTCTGCCGAAAACTCACTGCACTCGTTTCGGTAATCACGCCCCCTCCATTGCTATGACCATCATGATCATGATGGTCCGGCCCTCGTTGAGAATCAAGTGAACTTCAGGCATGTAGATGAACAGATCCGGGAGCCAACGGCACCGTGTATCAGCTGTCCATCTCGCATCACCCCCGAATTTTCGTTCGACTTCGCCCGGCTCCGAGCCTGCTTTGCGCGGAATCGGAAGCGGACATCCACCACTCACCCGCGCCTTACGAGCGCGACGGGTGTGGGCGGGCTGGCGTCAGCGGGTGAAGGCGTCCGGGATGCTGACGACAGCGTCGGCGCGCCATTCAGCTAACCTTGATCAACATCAAACGCAAATCATTCTCATAAGCTTACTTTTGTATAGATCTATTGATCAGGCGAGCCAGCGCATGCCAGCCAGCCCCTTACGGAGACTGTCATGCCCCTGCACCCGCCCCTGCGCGCTGCCGCACCCCCTATCGCGATCGCATTGCTGTGCGCCTTTCCCGCCGCACAGGCCGCGGACGCCGACAAGATCCTTCCGTCCGTCACCGTGACCGCTACGGGTTACGCCATGTCCGACAACGAAACACCGATCGCCACGACGGCGCTCGATCGCACCGAACTCGACCGGCGCGGCAGCGCAAACGTGGGCGAAGCGCTGCGCGGCGAGCCGGGCATTGCCGTCGCCTCGGACAGCGCCCAGGGACAGAACCCGGTGATCCGCGGGCTTGGTCGCGACAGCATCGTGCTGCTGGTCGATGGCATGCGCTTCAATTCCGCGCAGCCGGCCGGCGCCATCGCCTCGTTCATGTCGCTCGGCCTGGCGGAAATGGTCGAAGTGGTGCGCGGCGGCGCATCGGTGCTCTACGGAACCGGTGCACTGGGCGGCGCCATCAATGTGCTGTTGCCGCAGGCGAAGTTTGTCGATGGCGCGCGCATCGATGCCGGCGCCCGCTTCGACAGCGCCAGCGAAGGCCTGCGCGGCACCGCGGTCACGAATATCGGCCATGGCGATCACGCGCTGATGATCGGCGTGTCGACAGCCCGCATCGGCGACTACGACACGCCGGACGGCAAGGCCGCGCGCACCGGCTACGATTCCGATGCGCTGATCGGCCAGTACCGCTTCCGCATCGACGGCGAACAGCAATTGCGCGTATCGGCCCAGCTGCATCGCGACGAAGACGTGTGGTACCCGGGTTCGACCCGGCCGCACCCGAGCAATCCCGCCAGCCGCAGCACCACGGTGCGCTCACCCGGGCAGGAACGCAGCCTGTTCGAACTGGGCTACAGCCTGCAGGCCGGCGGCGACCGCCCGCTCAACCTTGATGTGCGCCTCTACCGCCAGAACATGCAGCGGCAGATCTTCGCCTACGCCAACTGGCTCGGGCGCGACATCGTCACCACCCGCGTGGACTTCGAAACCGACGGCTTCGACGCCCGCGGCGACTGGCTGGTCCATCCGCAACATCTGTTGTCGGCCGGCGTGAATGCCTGGGAAATGCGCGCCGACCCGAACCGGCAGATGGCGGCAGCGCCGGCCTTCGCGACCTTCGCGGAGAACGCACCCTTCGATGATGCACGCGTACGCGCCATCGGCGCCTATGTGCAGGACGACATGCGTTTCGGTGCGCTGAACGTGCTGGCCGGCCTGCGCCATGACAAGGTCACGTCCGACGCTGACAGCATGAGCAACGGCGCACGCACGACCGGGCTGGCCGGCGCGGACAGCGCACTTTCGGGCAGCCTGGGCGCGATCTACCGCATCACGCCGCTGCTGCGTCCCTACGCCAGCTATGCCCGCGCGTTTCGCGCGCCGGGCATGCGAGAGCGCTACGAATCCGGCCTGCGCGGCGACGGTTACTTCTACGCCGGCAGCCCGGAGGTCGAAGCGGAAAAGGCCGACCAGTTCGAACTGGGCATCAAGGGCAGCAGCGACGATTTCGCCTACAGCCTGTCGGCCTATCACAACCGCATCGACAACTACCTGACCGGCCGCATCCTGAGCGGTGCCGAAGCGATCGCCGCCTGCGGTGGCCCCAATGCAGCGAACTGCAAGAAGAACGTGAATCTCGGTTCGGCGACGATACGCGGCATCGAAGCATCGCTGCGCTGGCAGATCGCGCGCGGTCACTGGCTGAGCGCGGCGTATTCAGCGCTGCGCGGCGACAACGACGACCTCGACGAACCGCTGTTCCAGATGCCGGCCGACGAGCTGTCGCTGGGCTGGACCGGCAAGGTGCTCGATGCCGTGCGGGCCGACTTCACGCTGCGCCTGGTCGACCGCCAGGACCGCGTGGCCACCGTCTTCACGCGCGGCGCGGAAGATGAAACCGCGGGCTTCGTCACCGCGGACGCCGGTTTCACCATCCCGCTCGAGCGCTCGCAAAGCCTGCGCGTGGCCGTGCGCAACCTCGCCGACAAGACCTATCACGAACACCTCGCCGACGGCCTGTCCGGACAGGAACTGCGCGCCGTGGGCCGTTCGCTGCAGGTGAGCTGGCGCGGCAGTTTCTGATCCTGCGTGCGGGCGGCCGTGCCGGCGGCCCGCCATCCTTCACTCCATCACCCCATCGACACATCCATCATGAAAACACTCCGACGCCTCGGCTTCACCACCTTCTGCTGTGCCGCAGCCGCCCTGTTCGTGACCGTCGCCCTGCCCTCGGCCGCACACGACGCCCGCCACGCGCCCGCCGACGCCATCGACGCGCGCCACCCCATTCCGCTGAACGCCGCCGAACGCGCCTTCCTGCTGGCCGAAATGCGCGAATTCCTCGCGGCGACCCAGCGCATTCTCGCCGCCAGTCAGGCCAACGACATGAAAGCCGTCGCCGAGGCCGCCTCCAGCGTCGGCCTGAAGGCGCACAAGGACGACTTCGCCAACCCCAATTCCATGGTGCAGGACATCCGCAGGAAGGCACCGCCCGCCTTCCTGCCGCTGGGCCGCACCACCCACGCCGGCTTCGACGAAATCGCCGACATCGCCACGACGATGGGCGACAAGGATGCCGTGAATCAGCTGCTGGCAGCGAACCTGCAGAACTGCGTCGCCTGCCACGCGGGCTACCGCATCGCGGATTGACGCGCGGGCCTGCTGGCGTCCTTCGGGGCGCGGCAGGGGTCGGGCAAGGCGCTTTTCAGGGTGAGGCCGGGGCTGTCGGTCGCGCGTCCGATATCCGTGAGGTGTCCCGGATACCACTGACCAGAAGCCTTCCGATACATCAGCCGGGCTTCACTTCTGCGGCGGGCGCGAATGGCTCTCGACATACTGGCGAAGCACGCCGTCATGGGCGACTGCCACCCCTCGCCCGTCGACTTGAACAAGTAACTTCCTGTTCTCCGACTTCGGTCGCCGGCGCAGCGCCCCCGGCGGCGCTGATCGAAGGCATGGCACGCATCGGCTTCGGCATCACCCACGTCTATGGTCTGACCGAAACCTACGGCCCGGCCGGAGTGCAGGAAAACCTGTCCGAACAGATCCGCCTCAACGGCCGTCAGGGCGCGCGCTACCCGATGCAGGAAGGCATGACCGTGCTCGACGCGGGCACGCTTACCGAAGTGCCGGCCGACGGCCACACCATGGGCCAATTCCCAGTGCTCAGGAATATCGCCGAGCCAGGGGATGCCGGAGGGTTTGAGGGGGACGGAGGGGTCGAGGCCGCGGGTGACGGCGCGGTGGATGATGGCCTGCTTCTGTTCGTTAAGCAGCGCAATCACCTTCCGCTTCCCCCGGATCGCTCGTTCCAGCCGCCCGTTCGCCCAGTCCAGAAACCGCACAATCGCCACCTGCTCGTCGGGTGGGGGAAGCGGGATTGGTGCGTCAAGAAACGCTGTGTCGGTCAGCTGTAGTCGGGAAATCCAGACGCCCTTCGACCTGACCTGTAGCTCCCAGTGGATCGCTGACGAACGGACCAACTCGTGCAGAAACCGGGGATTGATCTGCGCTGAAGGACGGCTCCGATAGACGCTGTAAGCGGTGCTGATGATTCCATGATGCTGTGACACGCCCAATCCGCCGCCCCACGCCCAGAGAATGTTGATGACTAAGTCGCCAGGCCAGCACAACTTGTGACCAGCGTAGGACTCCGCCTTGAACATCGTCACATTGGCGCTGCTGCGAGGCACCACTCCGCGAGCGGAGCTAACGGTGAGAAGCTCCTCTCTGCCGGTCTTTGACCGTTCGTCGATGGTGGCCAAGTAGGATTTGCCACGCTTGGTCACCCAATGCCCCGGCACCTGCCCGAGCCACAACAGCCCCGACTCCTTGTACTCCGCATACGGCTTGAGGTCGGCGATCATGGCTGGCCTCCCGTCAACAGGTCAGCGGGGTTCCAGATGCGCTCGGCGATCTGCCGGTAGAGCTGACTGCGGCTTTCGAGGTCGGCTTTGTTGAATTCGGCCCGCGCCACGAACGGAAGGCCGCTCTGCTCCATGAAGCGGAGGAAGCCTGGGTTGCGGTCATAGCACTGAGCGTGCAACGAGCGCGCCAGCAGGTTCTGGGTGTTGTAGTGCGGTAGTTTCTCGGCGTAGGTGAGGTCGCCGTAGCTGGCGTTGAAACTCTTTGGTAGAAGCAGCAGACCGCCAATGCGGTTGCGGTGCTCGCCGAAGTCAGCGGGATGGCCGAACTCGGCGGTGTGGCGTTCGGCATGGTCGGCCCAGATGTGCTCCACTTCGTAGCGGGTTTTGCCCTCGCTCACGTAGTCGAGATAGCGCGAGGGTTGGCCGGACTGCGTTTCCACATAGTCGGTGAGGCGGGCCAGGATGCGGTGCAGGGGGTAGCGGTTCTGCTGGTGCATCCGCAAGCGGTCGTTGCTGGCGAAGGTCTCGCCTTCCTTGCCAAGGAACTCGTGCAGCTTGTGGGCAAGGGCATCGGCCGCAAGGCCGCGAATGTCACGCATCACCACGAACATGGCGTACTGCATGGTCGAGTAGGCGATGGTGCGGAAGTTCCACAGCCGCCACGTGAGCAGGATGTCGAGATACTGCGCCACGAGGCCGACCTTGCGGACGACCACCGGCTCGCTGTCGTCGGGACGTAGCGGCGCGAGCAGGAGCATATATTGCAAGGTGAAGCCCTGCTGAGCGTTGTAGAGCACGTGCTCCAGGCCGGGCACGGGCTCCTGCGCAGCCTCGATGAGCCGCAGGTATTGCCGGCTGTAGAA
Organism: Methyloversatilis sp.; assembly: GCF_030696805.1. Lineage (GTDB taxonomy): Bacteria > Pseudomonadota > Gammaproteobacteria > Burkholderiales > Rhodocyclaceae > Methyloversatilis. The sequence continues at coordinate 27,019 of NZ_JAUYRO010000097.1, forward strand.
GTCGAAGTCGCGGTCGATGAAGCGGTAGAAGTCGTCGCTCTGCTTGAGGCCCACAGTGTCGGCGGCGTCGCGCAGCCAGCGGTGAAACTCGGTGCCGATGCGGTCGAAGTCCTCGGGCTTTGCGCCTTTCTTGCGCTCGCGGATCTTGGTGGCGTGCTGACTGCGGAACCACGCCTTGAAGCAATCGGATTCCACTTCCTTGCCCGCACCGTTGAGTTCGCGGATGCGGTCGCGCCAGCGAGTGTTGGCGCTGGTGCGCTTGGCCTCGTCGATGTTGGCGAGCAGGTAGCCTTTGAGCATGTCCGTGGGGCTGAGCGAGAGCCCGCGGTCGTTCATGGTCTCGAAGATCGTGTAGGCGTCGTCGTCTGAGTACGCGGTTATCTCGACGAGGTGGACGTTCTCCAGCAGCCAGTCGATGAAGTAAGGCAGTGCTGCTTCGCGCAGTTCCTCGGGGAAGCAGGTTTCGAGGTCGCGGTAGCGCTGCACGAGATTCTGTACCGACTCGGGGCGATCGGTGACGTCGAAAGGCTGACCGTCGTAGAGCGCCTCCATTGCCTGGGTGCGCTCATCGACATGGAGGTTGAAGGACTTCTGGTCGAACTTCTCGGAGAAGATCAGCTCGTCCACATTCACCTGCTTCGTCTGGTCCTTTTGCAGGTTGCGGAGGAGGATCAGCAGCAGCGTGAGACTGGTAAGCCGCTGCTGCCCGTCCACAATGTAGCCGACGCTTTCCTTCTTGCTGATGATGATGGAGCCGAGAAAGTAGTGGGGATAGTCGGCGACCTTGCTGCGCGGGTGCGCAGGCTGATACTCCTCCAGAAACTTGTCGCTCAGGTCGTCCACGAGTTCGCGGATCTGCTTCTCGTGCCACTTGTATTCGCGCTGGTAGTAGTCGATGGAGTACTTCACTCCCTTGAGCAGTTCGCGAACTGTCTTGGCCTTGCCGAGAATTTCTCTCACTTTGCCGCTCCATCGTTCTTGCGCATCTTCGTCCGCTTCGCTGACTTGCTCGCAGGCTTGGCCCTGGCCTGCTCCGGCGCGTTGAGGGCGTAGAACTCGTGCAGCTTGGCCGCGAGCAGTTTCTTGTCGGGCAGTTGGGTCTGGTACTCGGCGATCAAGGCCGGCGAGAGCGATCGACTGAGGGCGTATTCCACCACCTCGTTGTCCTTCGAGGCGCACAGCAGCAATCCGATCGCCGGGTTCTCGTGCGGCTTGCGCGCGTCGCGGTCGAGGGCCTCGAGGTAGAAGTTGAGCTTGCCGAGGTGCTCGGGCTGAAAGGCGGTGACCTTCAATTCAATCGCCAGGAGACAGTTGAGGCCGCGGTGGAAGAACAACAAATCGAGCGCGAAGTCCTGGCCGCCGACTTGCACCGGGTATTCGGAGCCGACGTAGCAGAAGTCGCGCCCCAGTTCGGTCAGGAAGCGTCCAAGATTCCGCAACAGCGATTGGTGCAGGTCAGCTTCGGAATGCTCGCCGGGCAGGGCCAGGAACTCGAGGAGGTAGACGTCCTTGAAATGGCTGGCGGCCGCAGGATGCAATTCTCTCAACGCTGTTGAGAGTTTTGGAGGACTCAGTACCGCCCTCTCGAAGAGGGCAGCATCGAGCTGTCGCGCCACTTCTCGGACCGACCAACGATTCTGCGTCGCCATCCGCAGGTAGAACTCGCGCTCCTCGGATCTCTTCGAGCGGCTGAGGATGTGCAGATGGGAAGACCAGGGCAAGTCTCTCAACAGCGGTGAGAGTTCTGCATCGTCCCGGTAGGCGACGAAGAACTGCCGCATGCGCCAGAGATTCTGCGGCGAGAAACCGCGCAGGCCAGGCTCGCGCTGCGCGATCCAGGCAGCCAGTTGCACGACCGTGCCCTTGGCCCAGCCGTCGGCCTCGATCTTCCGGTGTAGATAGTCACCGATGCGCCAGTAGAGTTCGATCAACCCGGTGTTCACCGCCCGCGCGGCCTGCTGGCGAGCGGCCCGGATCAACTCGACGATCTCGTCGAAGGCGCGCTCGACCGGCGCCTCCACCGTGGCCTTCGAGCGTGCCGAATTGCCTTGTCCGGCGGAGGTGTTTTTCATGCTTCGGCATTCACCTTCAGCAACCCATCAAGCAAGCCCTCCGCCTCTTTCTCGATGGCGAGGATGTCGGCGCTGATCTCTTCCAGCGTACGCAGGGGCTGCGGCTTGTAGAAGTGGCGCGTGAAGCTGATTTCGTAGCCGATCCGGGTGGCGTCTTCCTTGATCCAGGCGTCGGGCGTGTAGGGCAGCACCTCGCGGCGGATGAAGGCTTCGATGCCGCCCTCTTCCAGCAGCGGCACCTGTTCGGTGTCGCGCAGGTCGGAATCCGGCTCGTATTCGACGACGGCGGGCTTGCCATCGACGGTGGCCTCGAACAGGCCGCGCAGCGGGTCGGCCTTGACCTTGCCCGGCTTGTGCACCCTGGCGATGACGGGCGCCGCGGTGTCGACGCGCCAGCTCACGGCCTTCAGAATCTGCTTCAGATCGGCAGCGGCGAGCTTGATACCGGCCTGCTTGAGCGCGGCGTCGATGCGGTCGCGGAACAGGTTGTGGTCTTCGAACAACGCTTCACCCAGTGACGCTCGCAGCATGTTGGCGACTTCGACCAGGCGGCCGTCGCGCTCCCATGTCTTCGGGTCGAGCAGCTTCTTGCGCTTCTTCTCGGGCAGGCCCTTCTTCGCGCCGCCGTCCTCATCGTCGCCCTCGTCCTCATCATTACCCCAGTCGGCCAGGCGCTGCTCCAGGGAGGCCGACACATTGGCAAACCCGGAGAACAGGTCGTCGCCGAACTCATCGACCAGCGCCGCGCGGATGTCTTCGTCGCCGGACGTGAACCGCAACGTGTCGATGGCCTTGAGCGTGAGCTGGCTGTGCAGGCGCAGCGGGCGCTCGACCGTCACCTTCCAGTAGCCGAAGGCCGCGTTGGGGAAGATCTTCGATTCCGGGGTCTCCTTGAAATCGAGGAAGGTGCGGCTGATGCGGTCGATGTCGTCGGGCGACAGTTCGCAGTTCTTCTTGCCGAGGTTCTTGCGCAGCGGCTTGAACCACTGGCTGGCGTCGATGAGCTGCACCTGCCCTGTGCGGTGCGCGGGCTTTCGGTTCGACAGCACCCACACGTACGTGGCGATGCCGGTGTTGTAGAAGAGGTTGAGCGGCAGCGCGACGATGGCTTCGAGCCAGTCGTTTTCGATCAGCCAGCGGCGGATATTGCTCTCGCCCTGCCCCGCATCGCCGGTGAATAGCGACGAGCCGTTATGCACCTCGGCGATGCGGCTGCCCAGCGCCGACTTCCCGTTCATCTTCGAAGCCATGTTGGCCAGGAAGAGCATCTGCCCGTCGCTTGAGCGCGTGACCAGCGACAGTTCCTCGCCCGCGTGCATCACCTTGAAGCGCGGGTCGCGCATGCCGTCCTTGCCGCCCATCGCCTCCAGGTCCTTCTTCCAGCTCTTCCCGTAAGGCGGGTTGGCGATCATGAAGTCGAATTCCTGCGCGGGAAAAGCGTCGTGCGCCAGCGTGGACCATTCCGCGCCACCCACGATGTGGTCCGCGCTATCGCCCTCGCCCTTCAGCAGCATGTCGGCCTTGCAGACCGCGTAAGTTTCCGGGTTGATCTCCTGACCGTAGAGCAGACTTCTGACCTGCTGGCCGCGCCGGTCGCCGATGGCGGTCAGCGTCTCTTCGGCCACGGTGAGCATGCCGCCGGTGCCGCAGGCGCAGTCATAAAGCAGATAGGTGCCCGAGCGGATGTCGGCCTCGATCGGCAGGAACACCAGGTTGGCCATCAGGCGCACCGCGTCGCGCGGCGTCCAGTGCTCGCCCGCCTCTTCGTTGTTCTCTTCGTTGAACTTGCGGACGAGCTCCTCGAACACCGTGCCCATCGAGTGGTTGTCGATGCCGGCCGGCGAAAGATCGATGTCGGGGTCGAGAAACTTGTTGATCAGCGTGCCGATGGCATCAGCCTTCGACAGCGTCTGCAACTGGTTGCGGAATTTGAAGTTGTCGAGGATGTCCTGAACGTTCGGCGAAAAGCCGTCCAGGTAGTCCTCGAAGTCGGCCAGCAACTGCTGCTGGCTGCCGCGCGACTTGAGGTCGCGCAGCGTAAACCTCGACGTGTTGTAGAACGCCTGCCCCGCCGCCGCACAAAGCGCCGCCCGCTGCTCGGTGATGCCGGCGTCGTCGAGCATCTTGCGGGTACCGAGTACCTGCTGCTTCGTCGGCTCGAGCACCGCATCCATCCGCCGGATGACGCACATCGGCAGAATCACGTCCGGGTACTTGCCCCGCTTGAAGAGGTCGCGCAGGACATCGTCGGCGATGCCCCAGATGAAGGAAACGATCTTGTTGTGGGTTGCTTGGTCCATCAGTCGGGGAGGTTCGTCATGTACGTGGTGAGGTGGGGTGGCGCTTTCGTAAAGACTACTTGACGAAGGCTGCTGACGTTTCTTTTTGGGTATGAACCTGTGTATTAGGTCGTGCCGACATTGGGAGTGAGAGGTTCGATCTAGCTCGCTGGGCAAAGTCATCTCGAATGAGAAAAATAGGGGTGCAATTTATCACCCCGCGTTCTTGTATTCGTGCTCGGCCACCCATTGCAAATACACACAAATTACGCGTATCTTCATCGCACTGCGATCGTACTCAAAAGAATATACGGAAAAATTCTGCCCCTATTTTCCCCTCTGATATTCACGATCTGCCGCCTGTCTCTAGTTATTTACCTTGCAAGGCTTGAAAAAGACACTCTGAACGTGCCGCCTCCGCTGCTTTTACCGCTTTCGAAGCATTAATATCGGCGCCAATCGCTGCTGATCTTGTGACCTCCGCTAACCCGAATGCTTGCTCTGCGTATTCCGCAGCATCCGATGCATCAGTTGCGATCGATATTAATTTGGCGTTCAAACTGTCGATCTTTTGAATCGCGATAAGCATGAGTATTAGTACGAGCGTTCTATAGGAAAATACTAACGCCGTGCGATAGCGTTCTAACAATAGATTCACCAGGATCATCTTCATTCCCATGACAGAATAGCCGATGGATCGCTCCACAAGCTACGAGAAATGGGCCGACCATAAATATCCGTATCCTTCCGCGTATCATGACTTGTCCTGCGTGGCAATAGAGGAAAGACAACGAATACTCACTCGAAGGTAGAAGACTTATTCGTGGTCTGTCCCCGATTGTTCGCCGATTGTTCGGCCCCCGATTGTTCCGCGGATAGCAGACCATAAATTAGCCGTTAAAACCGATATAAAGGCCGTACAAATAATATCTGGTCGGTCAACAGTACCTACGAGCACTCAACTGCCGTGACACCTTTTGAACTTTGCTCCGCTCCCGCACGGACACGCGGCATTCCGTCCTATCTTTTTGCTTTTGACAGCAGGGATGACATTCTTTCGCCGATTGAGATTGACTGAACGCGCGGGGTTAGCCATTCGCGCGGCATCTTCATATATGTGGGCGTTTTCTTCCGTTCTCTCTGTCGGGGTGTGGACTGCGAAAGACTGCGCCGAAGAGTAACTTCCATCGGCACTAACTTCTGCCACGATGCCGACGACGTTGGACGCCTTGACGGTAAGCGCAGCTGCGCTGGCCTTGTTATTCACCTTGGTCCAGTCAATTGGGTGGTCATGCCTTAGAAGCCAAACGAAGAACGCTCCACCATCACCGGACAGAATGAAGTAGCGAGCGGGATGCTGGTTCAGAGTTTGTCGAAGGTCGGACAGCATCTTGGCCAGATTATTCCGGCCTTCCTCGCCTAGATCACGGATATGGCTCTCCGCCGAAAGCCACCCGCGCGCTCGGGTTGCGTCTAGCGCCCCAAGCAACTTCAGCACCTCAGCCGGGAAGTCTTGTGTAGGAAACGGCCCGTTTTCCCAGTCATCACCCTCGAAGCTTCTGTCGACGATGTCGCTCATGCCATCCCAGATAAGCATGCTCGCCTTGCCACCCTTCAACTGCTCGGCAATGTCATGATCGAAACGGTTCTTCTTCAGATACGCGCCCAAGTGGTCAAACTCGTCGAAAAGATGAGACTGGCGCATCCCCGCCACGGCTTGTCGCACCTCCATGTAATGGGCGAACTCGCCGGGTGTAGGCAGGAGTCGCTTGAGTACAAACAGATCGTCGATGGACAACGAAACGAAGGCATGCCTTCCAAGTAGCGGCTCAACCTGCGGCAGTTCCTTGCAGTATGCTGAAAAGGGCGAGAACGACTCAACGGTCAACCCAATCGGCACCATCACTCGGTATTCGGAACGGCGGACAAGGCCGCATTCTTCGTATTTGCCGTCCACCAGGCGATAGAGAGACACTTCATCCGCGGAATTCAGATAATTGAAGAAGCGCTCGCACTGCTTGTACGCCTTGAGCACCAAGTCCTGAACGGATTGGACGTGGCGGTCGAAATCAAGCGCTGGCGATGCAATGGTGGCGGCCGCACCAGCCTTGGCCTCAACTAAAAGCAGCACGTCATCTACCAAGATTAGGGCGTCGTTCTCGGACCATTGCTTACTGACCGGATTCTTGTAGTAGATCTCCTGGAGGACTGTGGCGCTTGGGAGCTGAGCGACCAGAATGTCGGCGAAGGCAGCTTCGCTCATCTTCCTCTGACGATCCTCAAACGTCTTCTTGTATTCCGGTTTTCGCTGCAGCAGATTGTAAAGAAGCGCGCGATACCCCGCATCGCGGGCGAAACACGGGTCGACGGCATAGTAGTCTGCCCCAAGCTGAATCAATGGTTTCTTCCGGGCGGGCAATGTCCGGTAGGGGGTCCCCGCAAAATCGCCCGCAGCGAAGAACTCCGTTTCTTCTCCGCGCTGATACGCTAGGTCCGCTAGCAGCGTTGGCGGTAGCTTCGTGTGACGGCTTACGTTGGTGATGCCGCCCCGAAACATGTCATCCATTGCCCGCTCGGTGGCTTTCGCCTGTTCCGCATTGGCTGCAACCCATTCCTCCATGACGTCTTCCAAAGGCTTATCCTGTGCCGCAGCGAAGGCCTGAGCTGCCTCAAACTGCTTCATGATCGCCATAGAAGCGTCGGCATGCCCTGAACGCGTGGCGTCAGCCATGGCCTGGAAGCCTTCCGCAATATCGGCGGCACCAACGCCATACACTTCTTGTAGGACATCATTGTGAGGCGCCAGAACGTAGCGGTAAAACTCGCGCTCCAAAACCTGGTAGCGGTTCCCACGCATCATGACCCAAGTGGATTTCGCGTGAAATTCAATATCGGCAGTGGCGGGACCGAAGATGCCATCTTTGGTACCAGCAGACGTGGCCATTGCGAAAAATATGGCCTGCTCTCGCAGTTTGCGGCCAAGCTCAAACAGCTCTGCGCAACGAGCTTCGTCGAATGTCATTTCCGCAGGAGCAGCATCTGCCGCGAGAACCGCGTGCACATACTCCAGCAAGAACTGGTTTTCGTTAATCAGTTCATCTGGGGCGTCCGTTTCGCACTGCCCCTCGGCGGCGCTTTGATCTGCCATCGCTTTCATCATGTACTGGGCATAGATGTAGCCGAGCAAATCATGCGGAGGCATAGCAACAATTAGTTCGCGGATGCGAGCGGAACCGGCTTCCATGTCCTTCAACAAAGAAGCGGTGACCTCATTTAGTTTTTTTTCGTCCAAAACTATTCTCCCGTACTATCAGTTGCTCTTACCCATGATCACCGTTCTGCGGCGCTTAGCAACCAACTCCGATGCCGTGCGCAGTGAGTCATCCTGAGTGTGAACCGTAGCGGATAAACATTGCCACGGTCTTGTGTGCCGTCGGCGCCATGCCCACCTTGACTGGAATGCCCGAGTTAAAGATGTCGGCGGCAGAGCGGTTACGAAAGGCGTGTGTGCCGGAGTGTTGCCCCAGCGGCCTTGGGCCCGGCTCCAGCCACAGCAACACTCACCTTCGGTGAGAGTCTTGGTCGGGCCATTTGGTGAGGGCAGGACGTAGGGGTAGCCGTCCCGGCGTGCTGGGCTTGTTACGTACGTTGGAGTAGTCCTCCATGAACTTCAGACACAACTCCTTGATCGTCGGGCCTTGCGTGCCGCTGTCTTGCCGGCAGCAGGATCGCTCCCCTCACGCAACTGAGTCATCCATTCCTACGCCGGCGATGGGTCTTTTCGACCGTCAGCTCCCCGTCCTGGCCAAAGGCACGCTCAAGGCGCTCGTCCGCGTTCGTGCGTCACTGGCGCACGAACACCTTACGGCCCGAGGTTGTAATCTTGTATAGGGAGTTAGTCACCAGCGTCTCCCGTAGTTTGATGGCATGCGTCTGAGGTTTTACCGCATCGACTGCGGACTTGGTGAGCCTGAGTTTTGCCATGATGAATGGTGAAAAGAAAAGGCCGCCCGAGGGCGGCCTTTTCTTTTCGGGGATGCTCAGATCAGAACAACCCCGACACCTTGCCGTGGTCGTCGATGTCGATCTTCTCTGCGCTCGGCACCTTCGGCAGGCCCGGCATGGTCATCATGTCGCCGCAGACGGCGACGACGAAGCCGGCGCCGTTGGCCAGGCGCACTTCGCGCACGTTCAGGGTGTGGCCGCTGGGGGCACCCTTGGCGTTGGCGTCGGCCGAGAACGACATCTGGGTCTTGGCCATGCACACCGGGAAGTGGCCGTAGTCGGCATTCCAGCCCTCAAGCTGCTTGCGCGCGGCGTCGGCGAAGGTCACTGCACCGGCGCCGTAGATCTTGGTGGCGATGGTGGTGATCTTGTCCTGCAGCGTGGCGTTGGCGTCATACACGAAGGTGTGCTGGCCGGGCGCGTTGTCGCAGATGTCGGCGACCATGCGGGCCAGTTCTTCGGCGCCGGCACCGCCGCTCGCCCAGTGGCGGGCGATGACGAACTTGCCGCCGAGGGCTTCGATGCGGCTCTTCAGCAGCGCGATTTCGGCGTCGGTGTCGAAGGTGAAGTGATTGACCGACACGACGCACGGCAGGCCGTAGTGCTCCTTGATGTTCTTCAGGTGGCGCTCGATGTTGCAGATGCCCTTTTCGAGCGCGGCCAGGTTTTCCTGGTTCAGCTCTTCCTTCTTCACGCCGCCGTGGAACTTGAGCGCGCGGATGGTGGCGACCAGCACGACGGCAGCGGGGTTGAGCCCGGCCATGCGGCACTTGATGTCGATGAACTTTTCGGCACCCAGGTCGGCGCCGAAGCCGGCTTCGGTCACGACGTAGTCGGCCATCTTCAAACCGGCCTTGGTCGCGGTGACCGAATTGCAGCCGTGCGCGATGTTGGCGAACGGGCCGCCGTGGATGATGGCCGGGTTGTTTTCCAGCGTCTGCACGATGTTCGGCTTGATCGCGTCCTTCAGCAATGTGGCCATGGCGCCCTGCGCCTTCAGGTCGCTCGCATACACCGGCTTCTTGTCGCCCATCGTGTAGCCGATGATGATGCGGCCGAGGCGTTCCTTCAGGTCGGACAGCGAACCGGCCAGACACAGGATGGCCATCACTTCGGAGGCCACCACGATGTCGTAGCCATCTTCGCGCACGAAGCCGTTGGCGGTGCCGCCCAGGCCGATGGTGATCTTGCGCAGTGCGCGGTCGTTCATGTCGACCACACGCTTCCACTGGATGAGGCGCGGGTCGATGCGCAGCTCGTTGCCGTGGTTGATGTGGTTGTCGATGAGCGCCGACAGCAGGTTGTGCGCGGCACCGATGGCGTGGAAGTCACCGGTGAAGTGCAGGTTGATGTCTTCCATCGGCACGATCTGGGCGTAGCCGCCGCCGGCCGCCCCGCCCTTCACGCCGAACACCGGCCCGAGCGATGGTTCGCGCAGGCAGATCATGGTTTTCTTGCCGATGCGGTTCAGCGCATCACCCAGACCGACCGTGGTCGTGGTCTTGCCTTCGCCGGCCGGCGTCGGGCTGATCGCGGTGACCAGGATGAGCTTGCCGTCCGGGCGGTCCTTCAGCGTGTTCAGGTATTCGAGCGACACCTTGGCCTTGTAGTGGCCGTACGGCTCGATCGCGTCTTCCGGGATACCCAGCTTGGACACGACCTCGCTGATGCGCAACATCTTGGCCTGCTGTGCAATTTCAATATCGGATGCCATATCGGTTTTTTCCGTGTAGTCGAGATGTGGTCATGAATCGGATGCGGGCGCGACCGGCGAGTGCCGATGCGCGCCCCCTCTATATATATGCAGCGATCAGGTCGCCGCGGCGATGCTGTCGGCCTTGGCGATCAGCGCTTCGGCCATGCGGATGCTGGCGATGTCGATCAGGCGCCCGTCGAGCGACACCGCACCGCGACCTTCCTTCGCCGCCTGGGCCATCGCTTCGAGGATGCGGCGGGCCTTGGTCACTTCGGCAGCCGACGGCGTGTACACCGTGTTTGCCAGTTCGATCTGCGACGGGTGGATGGCCCACTTGCCTTCGTAGCCCAGCACTGCGGCGCGATTCGCGGCTGAAATATAGCCGTCCGGATCGTTGAAGTCACCAAACGGGCCGTCGATCGGGCGCAGACCGTAGGCGCGGCAGGCCACCATCATGCGCGTCTGCGCGGCGTGCCACGGGTCGGTCCAGAAGGCCTGGCGGTTGCCGGCTTCGTCCTTGTCGCTCAGCACGACGCTGTCCTTGTTCACGCCGCCGATCACGGTCGTGCGGGCACGCGTCGAGGCGGCGTAGTCGGCGACGCCGAAGCTCATCGCTTCGAGGCGCTTCGACGACTGGGCGATCGCTTCCACATTGGCCATGCCAAGCGCGGTTTCGATCAGCACTTCGAAGCCGATGCGCTTGGTGCGCTTCTTCGCCGCTTCGATCTGCGTGACCATCATGTCGACCGCGTACACGTCCGCCGCCACACCGGCCTTCGGGATCAGGATCATGTCCAGGCGCGGGCAGGCTTCGACGATGTCGACCACGTCGCGGTACATGTAGTGGGTGTCGAGACCGTTGATGCGCACCATCATCGTCTTGGTGCCCCAGTCGATCTCGTTCAGGCCCTGGATGATGTTCTTGCGTGCCTGTTCCTTGTCATCCGGTGCAACCGCGTCTTCGCAGTCGAGAAAGATGATGTCGGCGGCTGACTTGGCGGCCTTTTCGAACATGCCCGGGTTGGAACCCGGGACGGCGAGTTCGGAGCGGTGCAGGCGCGGTGTGGCTTGTTCGATGATTGTGAAGCTCATGGATGTCTCCTCCGTTGATGGTGTGAATGTTGAATGAATGGTTCAAAACGATGAACAGGGCGCACCCGGTCAGCCGGTGGCGCCGAAACCGGCGGCCACGCAGTTGATCGACAGCAACAGCGCCTTGCGGAATTCCTCCTTGCGAGCCGCGTCGTCGGTCTGGCGGTAGGCGCGCAGCAACCCGATCTGCTGCCGGCTGACCTGATTGACCACCGGCAGGCGGTTACCGAGCTTCTGACGATAGTCGGGGAAACGCTCGGCCAGCGTGCGCGAACCGGACAGCCGAAGGATCTGGCTGCAGGTGATTTCGTGCTCGCGCACGATCATGCCGAACACCTCTTCGCGCACCCCGGCGTCGGCCACCAGCAGGCTGTATTCGCGCGCCAGTTCGAGATCGACTACCGCAAGCGTCTTTTCGACCTCGTCGACGATCAGCCGGAACAGCGGCGATTCGTTGAACATGCGCGCCAGCAGTGCTTCGCCGCTGGCCCCGCGCACGCGGGTGAAGTTATCCAGACTGGAGCCGACGCCGAACCAGCCGGTGATCAGGTGGCGGTTCTGCGCCCACGCGAACACCCACGGAATCGCCCGCAGCTCGGACAGCGAACGCGCGCCGAAGCGACGCGCCGGGCGCGAGCCGATGTTGAGCAGCGAAATTTCGTCGAGCGGGCTGGCTTCCTGGAAGTAGCTCACCAGCCCGGGGTGACCGATCAGGTTCGCGTAGGCGGCGTGTGCGGCGCCGGAGAGGGCTTCGAGCGCGTCGTCGAATTCGGCCACCATCGTGATGCCGTCACTGCGTCCGGACTTCAGCGCATGGTCGAACACGCTGGCCGCCAGCAGTTCTAGGTTGAATGCAGCCGTGCCCTTGTTCGCATACTTCGAAGAGATGACCTCACCCTGCTCGGTCAGGCGGAAGATGCCCTGGATCGAGCCGGCCGGCTGCGCCGCGATGGCGCGCCCGGCCGGCACGCCGCCGCGGCTGACCGAGCCGCCGCGGCCGTGGAAGAAGGCGATCTTCACGCCGGCTTCCGTGCCGACCGAAGTCATCTTCATCTGCGCCTTGTACAGCTCCCAGTTCGACGACAGGAAGCCGCCGTCCTTGTTCGAATCCGAGTAGCCGATCATCACTTCCTGCACACCGCCGAGCGCGCGCACCGAACGCTTGATCAGCGGCATGGCCAGCAGCTCGCGCATGATCGCCGGCGCGCGACGCAGGTCTTCGATGGTTTCGAACAGCGGCATGATGGGCAGCGCGCAGCGTTCGACGCCGCCCGGGTCCGCGTACAACCCGGCTTCCTTGGCCAGCAGATAGACGCCGAGCACGTCTGACACATTGCGCGTCATGCTCAATATGAAGCTGCCGAAGGCGTCGCGACCCAGGCGCGGCCGCAGTTCGGCGATCAGGCGGAACAGGCCCAGCGTTTCGCTGGCCACCGCCGGCAGTTCGTCGAAGTCGCGCGGGCCGCTGCGCGGCTGTGCCAGTTCGGCGAGCAGCCAGTCGCGCCATTCAGGGCCGGTCTGCTCCGGCGCCGGCGTATCGGCCGGCTCGCCGCGGCCGGCGCGCCACAGCGCTTCCAGCGTCTGGGTGACGCGGGTGGAGTTTTCGCGCAGGTCGAGTCGCACGGTGCTGAAGCGGAACACCTCGACCTCGCGGCGAACCGGGCGCACTTCGCTGTCGGCCAGCGCGGCCAGACCGCATTCCGCCAGGCCGGTTTCCAGCGTGCGCAAGTCGGCGATCAGGCGTTCGGCCGATTCATAGCCGTGACGCGCGCTGGCGTCGTTCGACTCGCCCAGCGCATCGGCAATGCTGTCGTCGAGCCGGGCCAGCATGCACACCAGGAACTGGCGGAACGGCTCGCCCGGATTGCGCGCCGCGATCGCATTGCCGTCGCTGCGTTCTTCGAGCGCCAGCGTCAGCGCGTCGCGGAAGTCATCCGGCAGCGCAAGTGCCGCCTCGGTCACCGACAGGCTGCGCACCAGATCGAACACGCTTTGCCGGTGACGACGCAGCGCCGCCAGCCGGCATTCGGTCAGCGCGCCGCGCGTGATGGCGTTGGTGACGAAGGGGTTGCCGTCGCGATCACCGCCGATCCACGAACCGAATTCCAGGAAACCGGGCAGCCCGGCTTCGTCGGCGCCGAAGTGCTCGGCCATCGCCTCATCGGCGCGTGCCAGCACATCGGGCGCGACGTCGAACAAGGTTTCATTGAAGAAGTGCAGGCCCCAGGCAATTTCCTGCGACACATTGGGCTTTTCAAGGCGCAACTCGCCGGTCAGCCACAACAGTTCGATTTCATTGCGAAGCGTGCCTTCGAGCCCGGTGCGCTCACGCGGTGTCCAGCGCGGCGATTCGAGATCGATCAGCAGGCGGTAGATGCGACGGTGCCGTTCGAGCACGGTCACCCGCTTGGCTTCGGTCGGATGGGCGGTCAGCACCGGCCGCACCTTGAGGCCGGCGAAGGCGGCGCGCACCGCGTCGGCGCTCAGCCCGGCCTTGCGCGCCGCAGCAAACACGTGGGCGAAAGTGCCGGGCAGACATTCGCGTCCCTGCAGCCGCTCGACTTCGCGGCGCTTGCGCATCCCGCCGTTCTGTTCGGCGATCGACAGCAACTGGAACAGGATGCCCTGCGCCTGGATGGCGCGGCCGAGCATCTGCGGCGACAGCCCGGCGCCCGATGTGCCGCCGGACAGCACGTTCAGCAATTCGGGATGATGGCGCTGGACCACATCGCGCAACAGCGCGAACAGCAGGTCGACGGCCTTCTCGGAAAAACCAGGCCCCGAAGCGTCGGACGACGCCGGGACGGAAACGGGATCACTCACCACGATGGACCTTCGCTGGTCGAGGTTGGGCGCTGCCCGCCGGACCGGAGCGGCCCGACGGACAGTGCAGCGCAGCGGATGGCGCCTGGATCAGACGTCGTTCGATCAGAGCTTGGCCATCATGGCGGCGACGGTCGTGCCCAGTTCGCCCGCACTCGGGGCGACCGACAGACCGTAGGAACGCATGATTTCCGACTTCTCCGCAGCCGAATCACCGGCTGCCGAAATGATGGCGCCGGCGTGACCCATGCGGCGGCCCTTCGGTGCCGTCAGGCCGGCGACGTAGCCAACCACCGGCTTGGTCATGTTTTCCTTCACCCAGGCCGACGCTTCCGCTTCCTGCGGGCCGCCGATTTCGCCGATCATCACGACCGCCGTCGTGTCCGGATCTTCCTGGAACTTCATCAGGTGATCGAGGAAGGACGAGCCGTTGATCGGGTCGCCGCCGATGCCGACCGAGGTCGACACGCCGATGCCCAGCGCCTTCATCTGCGCCGCCGCTTCATAACCCAGCGTGCCCGAGCGCGACACGATGCCGACCGTGCCCTGCTTGTAGATATGACCCGGCATGATGCCCAGCATGGCCTGGCCCGGGCTGATGATGCCGGCGCAGTTGGGGCCGACCAGCAATGTGCGGCGTTCTTTCGGATAGCGCATCAGGTAGCGCTTGACGCGCATCATGTCCTGCGCCGGGATGCCATCGGTGATCGAGCACACGAGCTGGAGGCCGGCATCGGCCGCTTCCATGATGGCATCGGCGCAGAAGGCCGGCGCCACGAAAGTGATGCTGGCTTCGGCACCGGTCGCTTCGACCGCTTCGGCCACCGTGTTGAACACCGGCTTGCCCAGATGGGTCGAGCCGCCCTTGCCCGGCGTGACGCCGCCGACCACATTGGTGCCGTACTCGATCATTTCCTTGGCGTGGAAGCTGCCTTTGTCGCCGGTGAAACCCTGGACGATGATCTTGGTTTTTTCGTTGATCAGAATGCTCATATCTAAATCCTCTTGTGCATCGGTTATCCGCTACGCGCCGCCCGCCGAGCCGCCCCAAGGGCGAGCGCAGCCCCCTCGGGGGCAGCGAACGAAGTGAGCGTGGGGTCCTTTTTTTTCTCAGCTCGCTGCGTGGGCGCGTGCCGCTTCGACCGCCTTCTTCGCTGCCTCGGTGAGCGAACTGGCGCTGATGATGGGCAGCCCGCTTTCGCGGATGATGCGCTGCCCCTCTTCCTCGTTCGTTCCGGCCAGACGAACGATCAGCGGCACCGTGATATCGATGTCGTTGCACGCCTGAACGACGCCCTGGGCGACCCAGTCGCAGCGGTTGATACCGGCGAAGATATTGACCAGGATGGCCTTGACGTTCTTGTCCGACAGCACGAGGCGGAAGGAATTGGCCACGCGCTCGGGCGAGGCGCCGCCGCCGACGTCGAGGAAGTTGGCCGGTGCGCCGCCGGCGTACTTGATGGTGTCCATCGTGGCCATGGCCAGACCGGCACCGTTGATGATGCAGCCGATGTCGCCTTCCAGACCCACATAGTTCAGGTTGTGCTCGGCCGCCTGCACTTCGCGCGGATCTTCCTGCGACGGGTCACGCATGTCGGCCACGGCACGCTGACGGAACATCGCGTTGTCGTCGAACGACATCTTGGCGTCGAGCGCCAGTACGCGGTCGTCCTTGGTCACCACCAGCGGGTTGATTTCGACCATGGTCGCGTCGAGATCGCGGAAGGCGCGATAGGCGCCCATGATCGCGGTGACGGCACGCGATACCTGCTTGATGTTCAGCTTCAGGCCAAAGGCGATCTGCCGGGCCTGGAAGGCCTGCAGGCCGACCGCCGGCTCGACCACGACCTGCATGATCTTTTCCGGTGCGGTGTTGGCCAGTTCCTCGATGTCCATGCCGCCTTCGGCCGAGGCGATCACACGAACCCGCTCGGCCTTGCGATCGAGCACGATGCCCAGATACAGCTCGCGTTCGAACGGCTCGGCGACTTCGACGTAAACACGTTGCACCGGCTTGCCTTCAGGGCCGGTCTGCACCGTAACAAGACGCTTGCCGAGCAGTTCGCGAGCCGCCGCATCGACCTCGTGATAGGTCTTGCACAGCTTGATGCCACCTGCCTTGCCGCGCGCCCCTGAGTGCACCTGTGCCTTCACCGCCCAGTGCCAGCCGCCCAGTTCCGTCGCCGTATAGACAGCCTGATCCGGGCTGTAGGCCACGCTGCCGCGCGGCACCGGAACTCCGAAACCGGCCAGCAGCTCTTTCGCTTGGTATTCGTGAATGTCCATGCTTCACCTTCTGTCAGATTGAATTCAGAGGACTGTTTGACGTCGTATCACCGGCAGCCGACCTTCGGGCAGCGCGGAGGTCCGGAACGCAAACCTATGGATTTGATTATGGATGAGGCTGTTTGAATTAAGCTTCACTTATACTTATCCCGGCGATAAGAAAGTCCGATACGACGGCTTGCGTTCGTACGATATAGTTGATTTGTCTTGTTTTAGTTCACGCGCCAACGCCCGAAACCGGGCCAGACGCTCACTTCCCCGAAAGGCATCCCATGTTTGACCCGAAACAGACCATCGCCCATTCCGATCCCGAACTGTGGGCCGCCATGGAGGCGGAGTACGCACGCCAGGAACACCACATCGAGCTGATCGCGTCGGAAAACTACGCCAGCCCTGCGGTCATGGAAGCGCAAGGTTCGGTACTGACGAACAAGTACGCCGAGGGTTATCCGGGCAAGCGCTACTACGGTGGCTGTGAGTTTGTCGACGTTGCGGAACAGCTGGCGATCGATCGCCTGAAGGCGCTGTTCGGCGCCGAATTCGCCAACGTGCAGCCGCACTCGGGCTCGCAGGCCAATGCCGCTGTATACATGTCGATGCTGCAGCCGGGCGACACGATCCTGGGCATGTCGCTGGCCCATGGCGGTCACCTGACGCACGGTTCGTCGGTGAACTTCTCCGGCAAGATCTACAAGGGCGTCGCCTACGGTCTGGATCCGGAAACCGAAGCGATCGACTACAAGCAGGTCGAAATGCTGGCGCATGAATACAAGCCGAAGATGATTGTCGCAGGCGCGTCGGCCTATTCGCTGCACATCGACTTCCAGCGCTTCCGCGAGATCGCCGATTCGGTCGGCGCCTACCTGCTGGTCGACATGGCCCACTATTCCGGCCTGATCGCTGCCGGCCTGTACCCGAGCCCGATCGGTATTGCCGACTTCGTCACCTCGACCACGCACAAGACGCTGCGCGGCCCGCGCGGTGGCGTGATCATGGGCAAGGCCGAATTCGAAAAGCCGATCAACTCGATGATTTTCCCGGGCATCCAGGGCGGTCCGCTGATGCACGTCATCGCGGCCAAGGCCGTGGCCTTCAAGGAAGCGGCAACGCCGGAATTCAAGGCTTACCAGCAGCAGGTGCTGAACAACTCGCAGGTGATGGCCGAGACGCTGGTCGAGCGCGGCGTGCGCATCGTGTCCGGACGCACTCAGTCGCACCTGTTCCTGGTCGACCTGCGTGCCAAGAACGTGACCGGCAAGGAAGCGGAAGCCGCCCTGGGGCGCGCCCACATCACGGTGAACAAGAACGCCATCCCGAACGACCCGCAAAAGCCGTTCGTCACCAGCGGCATCCGCATCGGCAGCCCGGCGATGACGACCCGCGGTTTCAAGGAAGCCGAGGCGAAGCAGGTTGCCAACCTGATCGTCGATGTACTCGAAGCACCCAACGACGACGCCGTGATCGCGCGTGTCGTCGCTGACGTCACCCGGTTGTGCACCGCACTGCCGGTATACGGACGCAAATAAGGACTGACCGTGAGCGCCATGAACGCCACCAAGGAATTCCCGATTTCAGAACCTTCAAGACTTAGAAACATTCATTTCAGGAGATTGACATATGCGTATCGCAGGCCGTAACCATCTGTACGTGCCGGGCCCCACCAACACGCCGGAGCGCATCCTGCGTGCCATGGTGGTGCCACAGGAAGATCATCGCTCGCCCAGGTTTCCGGAATTGACATTGTCGGTTCTGGCGGACCTGAAGAAGGTGTTCAAGACCACCGAAGGCACCATCGTCACCTTCCCGGCATCGGGCACCGGCATGTGGGAAGCCGCGCTCACCAACACCCTGTCGCCGGGAGACAAGGTGCTGTGCTCGCGCTTCGGCCAGTTCAGCCACCTTTGGGCCGACATGGCGCAGCGCCTCGGCTTCGAGGTGCAGGTCATCGACACCGAATGGGGCACCGGCGTGCCGTACGACAAGTACGAAGAAATCCTGCGCGCCGACAAGGAACACAAGATCAAGGCCGTGCTGGCGTGCCAGAACGAAACCGCCACCGGCGTGTCGAGCGATATCGGCAAGGTGCGCAAGGCCATGGACAACGCCGGTCACCCGGCGCTGCTGATGGTCGATACCGTCAGTTCGCTGGTGAGCATCGACTTCCGCATGGAAGAGTGGGGTGTCGACTGCACGGTTTCGGGTTCGCAGAAGGGCTTCATGCTGCCGGCAGGCATGGGTATCCTGGGCATGAGCTCGAAGGCGATCAAGGCGATGGAAGGTGCGACCTCGCGCCGTTGTTACTTCGACATCGGCGACATGCTGAAGAACAACGCAACCGGCTACTTCCCCTACACGCCGTCGATTCCAATGCTCTACGGCATGCGTGAAGCGCTGGACACGATTTTCGAGGAAGGCCTGGAAAACATCTTCGCCCGCCACGAATACCTCGCCAGCGGCGTGCGCGCCGCGGTGCACGACGGCTGGAAGCTCAAGCTGTGCGCCCAGGCGCCGGAGTGGTACTCGAACACCGTCAGCGCCATCCTGGTGCCGGAAGGTTTCGACGCCGCCAAGGTGATCAGCAATGCCTACGCACGCTACAACCTGTCGCTGGGTGCAGGCCTGTCGAAGGTGGCCGGCAAGGTGTTCCGTATCGGCCACGTCGGCGACCTGAACTGCCTGTCGCTGATGAGCGCGATTGCCGGTGCTGAAATGTCGATGCTCGACAATGGCATCAACGTGACCCCGGGTTCCGGTGTCGCGGCCGCCTCGACCTGGTGGCGTACCCATACGCAGCAGGTAAAGTAAGGGCCCGCCGTCTTTTTACCCCTCTTGAACGGCCGGGTTCGCCCGGCCTTTTTTGCATTTACAAACACTGCGAGGAAAAAGCATGTCGCAACACGTCGTGTTTCTGGACCGTTCGACGCTCAAGGCCACCGTACGTCGGCCGTCGTTCGAGCACACCTGGGAAGAATACGAGACCACCTCCCCCGCCCAGGTGGTCGAGCGCCTGAAGAATGCGACTGTGGCCATCACCAACAAGGTTGCGTTGCGCGGCGACGTGCTTGCGCAGTTGCCGAACCTGAAGATGATCGGCGTCGCCGCCACCGGCTACGACGTGATCGATGTACCGGCCTGCCGCGAACGCGGCATCACGGTGTCGAACATCCGCAATTACGCGGTGCACACCGTGCCGGAACATGCGTTCGCGCTGATCCTCGCTCTGCGCCGCAGCATCCTCGCCTACCGGCAGGACGTGGAGCGCGGCCGCTGGCAGGAAGTCGATCAGTTCTGCTTTTTCGATCATCCGATCCATGACCTGTTCGACAGCACCATCGGCATTTTCGGCGAAGGCGCGCTCGGTCAGGGCACGGCGAAGATCGCGCGCGGCTTCGGCATGAAGGTGCTGTTTGCCGACCACGAAGGTCCGAAGGCGCCGGGCGTGGAATTCACGCCGGTCGAGCAGGTGCTCGCCGAGTCCGACATCATTTCGCTGCACTGCCCGCTCACCGCGGACAGCCGCAATATGTTCAGCATGCCGCAATTCAGGAAGATGAAGCGCAGCGCCATCCTGATCAACACGGCGCGCGGCGGCCTGGTGCATGAAGAAGATCTGGTGACCGCACTGAAGGAAGGCGTCATCGGCGGCGCCGGCTTCGACGTGCTGACCAAGGAGCCGCCGAAGGAAGGCAACCCGCTGCTCGACCTGCGCCTGCCCAACTTCATCCTGACGCCGCACGTGGCATGGGCGTCCGACGGTGCCATGCAGTTCCTGGCCGACCAGTTGATCGACAATGTGGATGCCTACGTCAAGGGCAGCCCGGTCAACACCGTGACCTGAAAACCGTTCGCAGCGCCCCGTGCAGGCGGCGCCGCGTTCATCAAGACAGCGAGAGACGACAATGAAAAAACTGCTCTATCAATTCGATACCGATGAACATCCGTCGGTGTTCGACAGCGTGGTGTGCCACGACGGCGGCACCGATCACGTGATCGGCTATGGTGGCGTGCATCCGCACAACGTCGGTGCCATGGTCGACGGCGCCATTTTCACGCGCGCGCCGAAGGACAAGAAGAACACGGCCATCTTCATCGGCGGCAGCAACATGGCCGAAGGCGAAGCCCTGTTCAAGGCGGTGAAGAAGAAGTTCTTCAGCAACTTCCGCGTGTCGGTCATGCTCGACAGCAACGGTTCGAACACCACCGCGGCCGCCTGCGTCGCGTGGATGGGTCACCGTGGCCCGTTGAAGGGCAAGAAGGTCGTCATCCTCGGCGGTACCGGCCCGGTCGGCACGCGCGCCGCCGTGATGCTGGCCAGCGAAGGTGCAACGGTCACGCTGGTGTCGCGCAAATTGGCCACCGCGGAAGACGCGGCGAAACAACTGAAGGCCTCGTTCAACCTCGACGTCGGCATTGCCGAGGCGGCGGACAATGACGCGCGCGGTCGCGCGATCGAAGGCGCGAACATCGTCATCGCAACCGGCGCAGGTGGCATCCAGCTGCTCGAAGAGCGTCACTGGAAGGACAACCCGACGCTGGAAATGATGGCTGACGCCAACGCCACGCCGCCGCTCGGCATCGAAGGCATCGACATGATGGACAAGGGCGCGGTCAAGCACGGCAAGATCGTGTTCGGTGCCATCGGTTTCGGTGCGCTCAAGATCGCACTGCAGCGCGCCTGCGTGGCCAAGCTGTTCGAAAGCAACGACATCACGCTGGATGCGCCGGAAATCTACGCGATGGCCAAGACGATGGTGGGCTGAGCAATGACCATGATCAAGGACAAGCCGGTCACCACCTTCCTCGACGAACTGGCCAGCAGCGCACCGACGCCGGGCGGCGGCAGCGCTGCGGCCATCATGGGCGGCATGGGCGCAGCGCTGGTCAGCATGGTGTGCAATCTGACCATCGGCAAGAAGGCATACGCGGAAGTCGAAGGCGACATGAAGGACCTGCTGGCGCAAGCCGAAGGCCTGCGTGCCACGCTGACCGATTTCATCCGCGCCGACGTCGAAGCGTTTGACGGCCTGATGGCCGCCTACGGTCTGCCGAAGGACACGGACGAGCAGAAGACTGCGCGTTCGGCTGCGATCCAGGACGGCCTGAAAATGGCCACCGACGCTCCGCTGGCCTGCGCCCGCGCCTGCGCCGACGTGATCGCGCTCAGCCTGATCGCTGCCGAAAAGGGCAACAAGAACGTCGTGTCCGACGCCGGTGTCGCCGCACTGGCCGCCCAGGCGGCGCTGCGTTCGGCAGCGCTGAACGTCGACATCAACGTGCCCAGCATCAAGGACGCCGATTTCGCCGCTTCACGCCGCGCCGAAACCGATGCCCTGCTGGCCAGGTGGGTGGCCGAAGCCGACCGCGTGGTCGAGGTGGTGAAGAGCAAGCTCTGAGTCTTATCCTTCGCCATCAAGGGGCGCCTGCGGGCGCCCCTTTTTTTTCGGGCGGGAACAAAAGATATCGGCGTTGAATCGGGGGCGGATGTTGGGCATCGCTGCGCTCACCCCAACCTACGGCTGCTCGGCCAAAAATGGAGGCCGGGGTTGGCCGCCGAATCACCGTCGTAGGTTGGGCTGAGCGCAGCGATGCCCAACAACAACACGCCACACGCGCCTCACCGACACCCCACGCAATCGCCCACCGATCCGACCCGCATCCACCCGTAGGTTGGGCTGAGC
Source organism: Methyloversatilis sp. (assembly GCF_030696805.1). Classification (GTDB taxonomy): domain Bacteria; phylum Pseudomonadota; class Gammaproteobacteria; order Burkholderiales; family Rhodocyclaceae; genus Methyloversatilis. The sequence goes on from NZ_JAUYRO010000097.1 coordinate 48,950, forward strand.
GCAGCGATGCCCAACAACAACACGCCACACGCGCCTCACCGACACCCCACGCAATCGCCCACCGATCCGACCCGCATCCACCCGCAGGTTGGGCTGAGCGC
>NZ_JAUYRO010000008.1 GCF_030696805.1 Methyloversatilis sp.
GCCGGCAAGTTCAAGCGCATGGCGCGGCTTGCTCCACACCTCGATGCCGTACAGGCCGAGGCCGGTCAGCAGCATCAGTGCAGCGGCGGCGCGACGGTATTCATCCTGCCCGGTCAGCAGCGCGCTGCCGACCAGCACGACGCCGACCAGATGCGCCGAGCGCAGCGCGACCAGCAGCCAGCGGCGGCCGGGAAAGTCGCGCCGGTTGCTCGGCGCGAAGTCGTGGGGCAGGTCGTGGGTCGACATGGCGCGAGTATGAACGAGCGCCGGGCTCACCACGCATCCACCGGGCTGATGTCGTCGCCCGCGAAAGGCAGGAAGGGGCCGGTGCCGCTGTGTTCGGAACTGGACGCCGGCACGAAGGCGCCTTGGTGCACGTCGAACACATGCACTTCGCCGTCCTCGATGACGTAATGCCAGCCGTGCAGTGCGAGCTGCCCGGCGTCGACCTGACGGCGCACCATCGGATAGTCCATCAGCCGCTCCAGCTGCAGCACGACCGCGCGTTGTTCGGTGCGGCGCAACGCCTCGTCGGTGAGCTGCACCGGCAGCACCGCCTCGCGGCCGAGGTCGAGCCAGGCGGCGAGGTTGGGCGCCGTGCCCGGGTCGACGCCCTCGTACAGCGCGCGCACGCCGCCGCAGTGGCTGTGACCGCACACGATGATGTGCGCCACCTTCAGGTTCAGGACGGCGTATTCGATGGCGGCGGTGGTGCCGTGAAAGCCGGCCAGCTGTCCGTGCTGTGCGCGGATGTCGTAGGGCGGCACGAAGGCGCCGACGTTGCGCACGATGAACAGTTCGCCCGGACCGGTGCCGGTCAGCAGATAGGGCACGAGGCGCGAATCCGAACAGCCGATGAACAGGATGGTCGGGTGCTGGCCGTCGCGCACCAGATCCTGGAACCGGTCCTGCACGCCGGGAAAGGTGTGGTCGTGAAAGCGGCGCAGGCGGGCGAGCAGTTCGTCGGGCATGGGGCTGACCTCCGGTTCAGCGCGGGGGCGCCGGCCAGTGCAGCAGCGGGCCGATCGCGTCCAGCGTGTTCTTCAGCAGCAGGCCGTACTCCGTGTCGCCTTCCATCACCAGTGCGCGTTCGAAGAACAGCCGGTCGGCATCGTCGTTGCCGCGCAGCAGGCGCAGGTAGCTGGCCGCGTCGGCGGCGATGCGCAGCGTGACGGGGCCGTGGTCCGGGGCGCTGTGGAAGCGGCCGTCGCGCAGTGCAAGCCGGAGCCGCACGCCGAAGTCGCGCACCTCGATTTCGACCGTGTGGCCGGCGAGCGCCGCGGCCGCGTCGTCAGGCAGGCGCGGGCGCAGCGTGCGGTTCAGCGCGGCGGCCAGCAGCAGTGACGGCGGATGTACCGGCAGGCGCGCAATCAACCTGCGCAGCGCCGCGGGCGGCGGCGGCAGTGCGGGCAGGGAGGCGGACAGCGAAGCGGGGCGAGCGGTCGTCATGCGGGCATCCTTTCCAGTCCGGGGCGGCGGTGTGCGTAACCATTGACCAGACCGCCGGGCAGGCTCAGCGCGTCCAGTTCAGCGGCGGCGGCGAGGGCGTCGGCGCCACTGTTGTAGACCGAGTCGAACAGCGCGGTCACCGTGCCGAAGTGCTGCGCGGTCGGCGACAGCCGTGCCCGGCGCACGCCGGCGGCGCGCAGCGCGGGTGCATCGGCGATCAGGCAGTGCTGAGCGGCGGACTGCGTCTGGATGCCGTTCAGCGCGAGGAAGGGCTGGCCTTCAGTGGTGTCGAGCAGCAGGCCGTCCGGGTGTTCGATGCAGCGGAAACCGCAGTCGTCCTTGTTCAGGTGGAAGTGGCGTGCGGTGAAGCAGCGTGCGGAGAAGGCCAGCGGCAGCCGGCCGAAGGCGAACACTTCGGTGGCGATCGGCGTGTCGGCGCCAGGTCCGCCGGCTACCGGCGCGGCCGGCGGGTTGATCAGCGCCAGCGCGTCCAGCCCGAGCTCGACCGGCGCCACCCAGCGTATGGCGCCGAGCGCGGCGTGTTCGCGCAGCGCCGGCTCGCTGTAGACGTTGATGTGCGGGCCGAGCACGAAGGGCCGGCCGGCCAGTGCGCGCAGCGCCGATGCATCGCCGGCTTCGACCAGGAATGCCGGCTGGTCGGCCCAGCGGTGCATCGCGCGCAGGTCGGCGGCGGATTCGAGCAGCGCCTGACTAGCCAGCACCACCTCCTTGCCGCAGGCGGCGAGCTCGCGGCCGAGTGAGAGCCAGTCGTCGGCTTTCATTTCGTGGCGGCGGCTGCACACCACCTCGCCGAGCACCACGGTGTCGGCAGGTGACTCGGCCACTTCGGCGTAGAAGTCGAGCAGGGTGCGGCGCGGCCAGTAGTACAGCACCGGGCCGACGGTGAGGGCGATGCGGGTATTCATCGGATCTTCCATGATTTCAGCGCCACGGCCGGTCGTAGGCGCCCAGCGTGTGCTGCTGACCTTCGGCCCAGCGGCCGAGCGCGGCGGTCCATTCCGGTTGCACGGCGAAGCGCGACGGCTGCGCGGCGCAGTCGTCGATGGCGGCGCGCCAGACGCGGGTGACCTGTTCGACATAGGCCGGGCTGCGCTGGCGCCCTTCGATCTTGATCGCGGCGATGCCCATGTCCATCAGTTGCGGCAGCAGCGATAGCGTGTTCAGGCTGGTCGGCTCTTCCAGCGCGTAATCGCGCGTGCCGTCGACATCGAAGCGGCCCTTGCACAGCGTCGGGTAGCCGCGCGGCTCGTCCGGTGCGTAGCGGTCGATCAGCACGCCGTTCAGGCGGGCCGACACCCCGCCGGCGCCGTCCTCCCAGCGCACCGCCGACGGCGGCGAGCACACGCCGGCCGTGTTCGGCGACTGGCCGGTGGCGTAGGACGACAGCGCACAGCGGCCTTCGACCATCACGCACAGGCTGCCGAAGCCGAACACCTCGATCTCGACCGTGCTGTGCCGGCACACCTGTTCGACCTGCGACAGCGTGAGCACGCGCGGCAGCACGGCGCGGCGGATGCCGTAGCGTTCGCGGTAGAACTCGATCGCCTCCTGCGTGGTGGCGGAGGCCTGCACCGACAGGTGCAGGCGCAACTGCGGGTGATGGTCGCGCGCATGGGCGAGCACGGCGGTGTCGGCGCAGATGAGCGCGTCGATGCCCAGCCCGGCGGCGGCATCGACCGCGGTGAACCAGCGCCCGGGCGCGCGGGCGTCGGCGAAGGTGTTGAGCGCCATCAGCACTTCGCGGCCGCGGCTGCGCGCGTAGGCAATGCCATCGCGCGCCTGCGCGAGGTCGAAGTTCAGGCCGGCGAAGTTGCGCGCGTTGGTGGCGTCCTTCAGGCCCATGTAGACGGCGTCGGCGCCGGCGTCGATGGCCAGCGTGAGGGCGCGCAGCGAGCCGGCGGGGCAAACGAGCCGGGGTTTGCGCGGGGGAGGGGAGGCGGCGTGTGTGGAGGCAGACATGTGGAGGCAGACTGTGGTGAGCGGATCGTATGCACGGGACGCTGCGGGCGGGGAGGCCCGCAGCGTCGCCCAGCTTAGGAAGCGGGCCGGGACGGCATGTTGACGAGGGTCAGTGATCGTTGCGTTGCCACACAGCCACCGCGAACTTCACTGCACCAGAGGCGAGTCGGCGCTGTCGAGCGCGACGCCTTCGATCGCGGCTGCGCCGGCCAGCAGACTCATGTACTGGCGCAGGGCGGTCACGAAGCTCTGCTGGCGCAAGGCACCGGCGACTGCGCCGCGCACCGATTCATAGCTTTGCGCCCGGCCGGGATCGCGCTCCAGCACCTCGACGACATGCAGGCCGAAGCGGCTGTGCGCGAGTCGTGGCAGCACGCCGACCTCGGCGTGACCGAACAGCTCGCGCGCGAATTCCGGCGCGCAGTCGCCGGCGCTCAGCCAGCCCAGATCGCCGCCCTGTGCGCCGGTGGGGCAGTTCGAATACTGGCCGGCGGCGGGCCCGAAAACATCGGCGGATTGCCCGTCATGACAGCGCACGTCCAGCAGTACGCCTTCGGCACGCTTGCGCAGCGCGACCACGTCGACGCCTTCGGTCACTGCGAACAGGATGTGACGCACCCGCACGCGCTCGCCTGTTCGGTACGTCGCCTCGTGTGCCGCGTAGTGACGGCGGCACGCCTCGTCCGACGGTTCGGGTACCTGCACGGACTGCTCGACCAGCACGTTGATCGCGTCGGCGGCCGCCTCGCTGATGACACCGTCCGCCGTTGCGGGGTCATCAGCCGGCAGCAGGCCGGCATGCTGCGCCGCCTGTCGCAGCAGTTCGGTGTAGGCGCGCTGCTGCAGCACGTCTTGTACGAGTTCTTCGCCGGCGCTGTTGATCGGTACGCCATTGACGCGTGCGACGCGGGACAGGTTTTCGATGGTCATGGCAATGTCCTCAGACGCCGGCGCCGGGCTGGCGCGGCTGGTTGTGGCCGGCTGGCAGGTTGAGCCGGCGTGCGCGTACCACCTGATACGGACGGAACAGGTAGGACACCGACGCGAAGCCGCTCCATACATGGACCAGGCGGGTGAAGGGGAAGATCAGGAAGATGCTCATGCCAAGGAACATGTGCATCTTGAAGATCCAGCCCGCTTCGGCCAGCAGCTCCGGCGCGCCGGCGCGGAAGGTGACGATGCGCTGCGCCCATTCGGCCAGTTTCATCATCATGCTGCCGTCCAGATGCTGTGCCGACAGCGGGATGGTGGCCAGCCCGAGCAGCAGCTGCAGCCACAGCAGCACGACGATGACGATGTCGCTGGTCTTCGAGGTGGCGCGGATGCGCGGCTCGGTGAGACGGCGGTGCAGCAGCAGCGTCAGCCCGACGAAGGCCAGCACGCCTGCGATGCCGCCGGACACCATGGCCACGACCTGCTTGGCGCCGGCGCCGATGAAAGGTTCGTAGATGAAGTGCGGCGTCAGCATGCCGAAGAAGTGGCCGAAGAATAGGAACAGCACACCGATGTGAAACAGGTTGCTGCCCAGCCGCAACTGGCCGCGGCGCAGCAGTTGCGACGAATCGCTCTTCCACGAGTACTGGTCGCGGTCGAAGCGCAGCAGGCTGCCGACGAAGAACACCGCGAGGCAGATGTAGGGGTAGTAACCGAACAGCAGATTGTCGAGCCAGGATGTCATGGTTGTACTCCTTGAGTGGCGGAGGACTTGCGAACGAGATGTATGGGTTGCACGGCGCCGGGCTTGGCCTGGCCATTCGACGAGCAGCCGTCGAAGGCCAGTGGTTCGGCCCAGCTTTCGTCGAGTGGCTCATCGGGCGCGATGGTGACCGCCTGAGCCGTTTCGCCCGCCAGTTCAATCAGTGCGCCGAGCACGCTGGCGTAGCCGCTCTGCCGCTGCAGCAGCGCGGAAAACACGGCATTGAGGATGTGCGCCATTTCAGCGAGCAGTGCGCGCGCCTCTTTCGGCGGCTGCGTGGAGGCGAACTCCAGCAGCGCCGGCAGGAAGTCCGGCAGCTCGCCCGGTGCGAGATAAAGACCGGCCTTTTCGTAGGTCTGTGCCAGATCGATCATTGCCGGACCGCGGTCGCGCGAATCGCCGTGCACATGTTCGAACAGGTGCAGCGAGGTGCTGCGGCCGCGATCGAACAGTTCGACATAGGCGGCTTCGGTGTCGAGCACATCGGCCTGGGCGAGGCGGTCGATCAGCGCGTCGAGTTCGGCGATGCGCGACGCCGACAGCGCGCCTTCGGCGTGCAGCGCTTCGTGCAGGTCGGTCAGATGGGCACGCAGCGCCGCGTCCGGATAAGACAGCAGGTGCGCGGCGACGCGCAATGTGTGGGCGATGCGCCCGGAGGTGGATGCAGTGAACAGTCCCATGATCAGACCACCGCCTTGATCGGAATCGTGCGGCGTTTCGAGCCGCCGAACAGGCTGCTGTCCGAACTGCCTTCCGAACAGCCATTGCCGAACGAGAAGCCGCAGCCGCCGCGCACGTCAAAGGTGTTTTCCGCGTATTCGCGGTGGGCCGACGGGATGACGAAGCGGTCTTCGTAGTTCGCGATGGCCATCACGTGGTACATGTCCTCGACCTCGGCCTGGGTCAGCCCGACCTGATTCAGCGCTGCCAGATTGATCTGGCCATCGACGTGCTTCGCGCGCTGGTAGGCGCGCATCGCCAGCATGCGTTCGAGCGCGCGCACCACCGGCTGGGTGTCGCCGGCGGTCAGCAGGTTGGCCAGATACTTCACCGGGATGCGCAGCTGATGCACATCCGGAATTTCGCCATTGATGCCGACCTGACCGGCGTTGGCGGCGGCGGTGATCGGCGACAGCGGCGGCACGTACCACACCATCGGCAGCGTGCGGTATTCCGGGTGCAGCGGCAGCGCCACCTTCCACTCGACCGCCATCTTGTACACCGGGCTGTGCCGGGCCGCTTCCATCCATGCGTCCGGGATGCCGTCGACACGCGCCTGTTCGATCACCTTCGGGTCGTTCGGATCGAGGAAGATGGCGAGCTGCGCCGGGTAGAGGTCACGGTCATGTTCGACCGACGCCGCTTCCTGGATGCGGTCGGCGTCGTACAGCAGCACGCCGAGGTAGCGGATGCGGCCGACGCAGGTTTCCGAACACACGGTGGGCTGGCCGGCTTCGATGCGCGGATAGCAGAAGATGCACTTCTCGGCCTTGCCGCTGGTCCAGTTGTAGTAGATCTTCTTGTACGGGCAGCCGGATACACACATGCGCCAGCCGCGGCACTTGTCCTGGTCGATCAGCACGATGCCGTCTTCTTCGCGCTTGTAGATCGAGCCCGACGGGCAGGAGGCAACACAGGCCGGGTTCAGGCAGTGCTCGCACAGCCGCGGCAGATACATCATGAAGGTGTTTTCGAACTGGCCGTAGATGTCCTTTTGCACATCGTCGAAGTTCTTGTCCTTGCTGCGCTTGCTGAACTCGCCGCCCAGGATTTCTTCCCAGTTGGGGCCCCATTCGATCTTCTCCATGCGCTTGCCGGTGATCAGGCTGCGCGGCCGCGCCGTCGGCGTGGCCTGCATTTCTGGCGCCGACTGCAGGTGGTCGTAGTCGAAGGTGAAGGGCTCGTAGTAGTCGTCAATCTGCGGCATGTTCGGATTCGCGAAGAGGCGCATCAAGAGCTTCCACTTGCCACCCTGGCGCGGCTCGATCGAGCCATCGCTCTTGCGAACCCAGCCGCCGTTCCATTTGTCCTGGTTTTCCCACTCCTTGGGGTAACCAATGCCGGGCTTGGTCTCGACGTTGTTGAACCAGGCGTATTCCATGCCAGGACGGCTGGTCCAGACGTTC
>NZ_JAUYRO010000105.1 GCF_030696805.1 Methyloversatilis sp.
TGAACCGCCCCGGCTTTCGCGGAGGCCCGTTGGGTTAAGTCAGGCCGGCACGAGGTCGGCCTGACGGGTGAGTTGCTGATAGTAGTTCGCCTCTGCCTCGGCTGGCGGAATGTAGCCGATGGAGCTGAGCAGGCGATGGTGGTTGAACCATGACACCCATTCGAGGGTTGCCAGTTCCACCGCCTCCCGGGTCTTCCACGGCGCACGGCGATGGATCAGTTCGGCCTTGTACAACCCGTTGACTGTCTCGGCCAGAGCGTTGTCGTAGCTGTCGCCCTTGCTGCCTACCGAAGGCTCGATGCCTGCTTCTGCCAGTCGTTCGCTGTAGCGGATCGACACGTATTGCGAACCACGATCCGAGTGATGGATCAGGCTGCTGTCGCGCTCCGGTTGCCGCGCGTAAAGCGCCTGTTCCAGCGCATCGAGCACGAAGTCCGTACTCATCGAAGTGCTCACGCGCCAGCCCACGATGCGTCGGGCAAACACATCCACCACGAAGGCCACGTACAACCAGCCCTGCCAGGTCGAGACATAGGTGAAATCCGAGACCCAGAGCTGATTCGGCCGCTCGGCACGGAACTGCCGATTGACCTTGTCCAGCGGACACAACGTCTTGTGCTCGCTGACGGTGGTGCGCACCACCTTGCCACGTATGACACCTCGCAGGCCGAGCCTGCGCATCAGACGTTCAACCGTGCAGCGAGCAACCTCTACGCCCTCGCGGTTCATCTGCTTCCAGACCTTGTCCGCGCCATACGCCTGCAGATTGGCATCCCACACCTGTTTGATCGCAGGCCGCAACGCAGCATCCCGTTTCGCTCTGGCACTCAGCAGAGAAGCATCTCTGCTGCGCGCCGCGTGGCGCCGATAGGCTGACGGGGCAATCTGCAGAACCTTGCACATCGGCTCGACCCCGTGGCTGTCGCGGTGCTCATCGACCAGCCCGTACATCACTTCAAACGGCGGTCGAGCTCCGCCTGGGCGAAAAACGCGCTGGCAAGCTTCAGGATCTCGTTGGCGCGGCGAAGCTCCTTGACCTCGCGTTCCAGATCCTTGATGCGCTGCGCATCCGCCGTCGTTACGCCGGGGCGCGCCCCCGCATCGACCTCCGCCTGCTTGACCCAATCCAGCAGCGTCTGAGGCACGCAACCAATCTTCGGTGCGATCGATTCGACCGCCGCCCACAGCGACGGGTACTCCCCGCGGTGCTCCTGCACCAGCCGGACAGCTCGCTCACGAACCTCAGGTGAGAACTTCGATGATTTCTTCATGGCTCCATCTTCTCAAGAGTTGGAGCCTCCGCAAAATCCGGGGCGGTTCACT
>NZ_JAUYRO010000023.1 GCF_030696805.1 Methyloversatilis sp.
GAAACTGCGCAGCGAGCAGCGAAAAACGGGGGCAGAGCGGGCATCGGGCGGTGCGGGGCACTTCAATTCGGGGGAACCCGAAGCGCTCACCGGGCGAGCAGCCCGGATCCGGGCTGAACGACAAAAAGCAATCTGCAGTACGGCTGGACCGGGCTTGTTCAACAACCGGTTCAGATCGTGGCTCGCTTCGCGATCACGATCTAACCTTAATCGTTAGGCATCAGCTTTCCTGCCGCGGGATTTGAACCATGACACGAGTTTCTTTATATCTACACCTAGGCCCGAGATGTTTGGCTCAAGAATCAGAGCATCTACCAAAGCGCCGTGCTCTCCTGCCCGAAGTTCATGAGCGATTGCGAAGTCTCGAATCTTCTTTCTATCCTTGATGTCTGCAAAGACCTTCTCGAGGAGGTCGACTACGTCGCCAGGCGTTTTGCAGATGTCGCGGATCTTCAGAAAGACCATGGACTCTCGAATCTCTTTCGGATGTTGTTGGTTATCGGCTTCGATGAAGTAGCGGGGATGTGCAGTAGTGATTAGCAGTGCGGGTAGAACAGTACCGGGCCCTTGACCGTTTATGCCAACCCACGACAGCACATCAGAGTGAAGGTGACTATCAGGAAGGCCTTTGATCATGACCGCATCGTTCGCAGCACAGAAAGACGCGATCTTCGAAACGTTCGCCTGTAGAGCATTAGATACAGGTTCATCCCAGCTGTAGTAGTCCAGAACGTAGATGTAGTAGGCCCTGCTTTCAGACAGCGGGAGGTCAGAGACGGAGTTCACATGCAGGCCCATAGAAATCTCCTCAAATGCCTAACGTGTAGGTGACCGGCGCTGCGCGGCTTTATCGCGCAGCGTCCAGAGAGCGAAGCGAACGGGGTCGACCGTAGGGTTAGCCCACAGGACACAACGGAGAAACAGAATGCGAAACATGAGCTTTGCGCTGACGACCGACCAGATACGGAACGGCAGCAAGACAGTGACACGAAGGGCGGGATGGTTGCACCTGAAACCAGGCGACATGCTGCGCCCGGTGAAAAAGTGCATGGGCCTCAAGCCAGGAGATAAGATCGAGCCGTTGCGCGCCCCGCTGCGCGTGGTGAGTGTGAGGCGCGAGCCGTTGCGCTGGCTGACCGACAGCGTTTTCGGCGACGACGAATGCAAGCGCGAAGGGTTCCCGGACATGACGCCAGCCGAATTCGTGGCGATGTTTTGCGCTACGCACAAGGGATGCACACCGGAGACGGACGTTACGCGCATTGAATTCGAGTATGTGGGCTAACGTTAATTTCTACCGCAGTTTTGATGGATAAACAGACGTTCCACCCCTGTTTTACTATCAAGCATCTTCTCATTTCTCTTTCGTTATCAACCGCTTGCTTTCCACTGTGCTGCATAACTGCTGAATGAAATCCGGCGTCAAAAACCTCACCCGGATTCCTTATCCCGTATCGCGGTTTTCGAACTTTACCTGTTCATGCGCATGTCCTCCACCCCGGTGGATCGAGGGCTTCTCTGTTCACTGGCGCGAGAGCGGCGCAGCGATCAGCAGAGCATATGTAGATTCCCTATGCTTCCGCGCGTCTGCCACCTGAACGCAAAAAGGCCCGCACTGGGCGGGCCTTCATTCAACGTTTGGTCTTCGACTCGTCGCGCTGTTCAGCGCATTTGCCCTGAGTCAGGCCGGTTTCACGATGACCTGATTCAGGATGCCGATCACCCCGTCTATCGTCACGGCCAGTTCGGCGGCGCGGGCGCGCAGGGCTTCGGAGGGGGCGGTGCCGCTGAGGATCACCTTGCCGTCCAGGGTTGCGACGTCGATGTCGAGTGGCGCCAGTTCGGCGTCTTTCTCGATCAATGCTTCGATCTGTGCAGTGATGACGGCGTCGTCGAGCGGCGGGGCGGCGTCGGCGGGTGCTCCGGCGGCGGTTGGCGGCAGATCGCCGGCGGCCATGGGGGCCGTTTGCGGGTCTGACGTCGAGGCAGTCGGCGGGCGGGGCGGCGACGAGGGGAGAGAATCGGGCAGCGTCTGGGTCGCCGATTCGGCGTTTGCCGCTCCGGCAGCTTCGCGTTCCGCTTCGGCGCGCGCGCGTTGCGCGTCGAGCCGGATGGCCGCGCGGCGTTCAGCGCTGGCGTTGATGTCGGCTTCGTAGGCAATGCGTCCGGCTTGTGCCTTGACCTCTTCGGCGACCTGTTCGGTCTGGTTCAGCACGATCGCCAGTTCCTTGTCGACCGTGGGTTCGCTGAGCGCTACCGGATCTTCCTTCGGTCCGCAGGCGCTGAGCATCAGGCCCAGCAGCACAACGCCCGTACAGCGCGCGAGCGGAAAACGCGAGGCGGCGATGGGTGTGGCGGCGTTGGGCGGGGCGGCCGCCTGGCCGCGGGTCTGAAAGTTCGGCATGTCATCTCTCCTCGGGCAAGAAAATGAGTCAGGACGTCGTTTCAGCCGCGACCGGGCGGTGCCGCCCGGTCTGCGCGCGACTGGCGATCTGCGGCGGTGTCAGCCGGCGGTCACGACCAGCTGGTTGTCGATGCCGAGCACGCCCTTGACCGAGATCGTCAGTTCGGCGGCGCGGGCGCGGGCGGCTTCGGTCGGGGCGGGGCCGCTCAGCGTGACCTTGCCGTCGCGGGTGTCGACGTCGATCTTGATGGCGCTCAGGTCGGGGTCGCCGGCGAGGCGGGCCGACACGGCCGCGGTGATCGCGGCGTCGTCGATGAAGTCGCCCATCTGGGAAGTGGTTTCACCGGCTGATACGCGCGCGTCGCGGGTCGCTTCTGCGGCATTGACCTGCGCCCGGTCGGCGGCGGCTTCAGCGCGTTCGCCCAGTTCGTCGGCCTTCTTTTCGGTGGCGGCGATGGCGGTGTCGAGCTTCTGGCCGATGGTTGCGTCCTGATCGGGCTGACCGCAGGCGGCGAGCGTCAGCGCGAGGGCGGCGGCGGTGGCGAGGCGGAAGGCCGGCGTCATCAAGGCGCGGCGTTGCGGGTTTTCTGCGTTGGTGTTCATGGTTGTTCTCCTTGCGTAAGTAGGGTGGCTGCGAGCCTGCGCTTCAGCCATGGCGTCACTGTAGGCGGGCGGGGCGGTGCTGCCTGTCGGTGCAGCCGACACCCCGTGTAGGACGATGCGGACCTGATCCGGTCGCACTGCGGTGACGCGGCTGCCCGGCGCTGTGGTCAAATCGCAACTGTTTCCACGTCAGCCATGCGACATGAACGCCATCCGCTACCGCATCACGCCCAGCCACCCCGAAGCCCACCTGTTCGAGGTCGAGATCGATATCGCCAGGCCGGCGCCCGACGGCCAGCGGCTGTCGTTGCCGGCCTGGATTCCCGGCAGTTACATGATTCGCGAGTTCGCGCGCCACATCGTGCACATCGAAGCGCGCGACGGCATCCGCGCGGTGCCGCTGACCAAAATCGACAAGCACACCTGGCAGGCCGCGCCGTGCGAGGGCGTGCTGCGCGTGCGCTACGAGGTGTATGCGTGGGATCTGTCGGTGCGCGCGGCGCATCTCGATACGACGCACGGCTTCTTCAACGGATCCAGCGTGTTCCTGATGGTGCAGGGCGCCGAGCAGCAACCGTGCGAGGTGGACATCCGCCCCCCGGCCGGGCGCACCTACAAGGAATGGCGGGTGGCGACGACGCTGCCCGAAGCGGGCGGTCGGGCCGGCGCCAAGCGGCACGGCTTCGGGCTGTACCGCGCGGCGAGTTACGACGAGCTGATCGATCACCCGGTCGAAATGGGCAGTTTTGCGCTGCATACCTTCAAGGCTTGCGGCGTGCCGCACGAGGTGGCGATCACCGGCCACCACGATATCGACGCCGCGCGCCTGTGCGAAGACCTGCGCCGCGTCTGCGAGTGGCAGATCCGGCTGTTCGGCGAGCCGGCACCGTTCGAGCGCTATGTGTTTCTGGTCATGGCGGTCGGCGACGGCTACGGCGGGCTGGAGCACCGGTCGAGCACCGCGCTGCTGTGTTCGCGCAACGACCTGCCGGCGCCCGGCGCCAGCGCGATGTCGGACGCCTATCGCGGTTTCATCGGCCTGTGCAGCCACGAGTATTTCCACTCGTGGAACATCAAGCGCATCAAGCCGGCCGCCTTCGAGCCCTACGATCTCACGCGCGAAAACTACACGCGCCTGTTGTGGGCCTTCGAAGGCTTCACCTCGTACTACGACGATCTGGCGCTGGTGCGCTCGGGCGTCATCACGCAGGACGACTACTTCAAGCTGCTGGCCAAGACCGTCACCCAGGTGATGCGCGGGGGCGGCCGGCTCAAGCAGAGCCTGGCCGATTCGTCGTTCGACGCCTGGGTGAAGTTCTACCGGCAGGACGAAAACGCGCCCAACGCCATCGTCAGCTACTACACCAAGGGCGCGCTGGTTGCGCTGGCGCTCGACCTCACGCTGCGCAGCAAGACGCGCGGCGCCGTGTCGCTCGACGACGTGATGCGCCGCCTGTGGCTCGAGCACGGTCAGACCGGTATCGGCGTGCCGGAAGACGGCGTGCGCCGCGCCGCCGAGGCGGTCAGCGGGCTCAAGCTGAAGAAGTTTTTTGCCGAGGCGACCGAAGGTACCGAAGAGCTGCCGCTCGACGACCTGTTGCGCGCAGTTGGCGTAGAGCTCAGCTTCGAAGCCGCCGGAACCGCGCCGGTGCTGGGCGTGAAGACCGCCAATGAAGGCGACACCGTGAAGCTCACCCAGGTGCTCGATCACGGCGCCGCCCAGCGCGCCGGCTTGTCCGCCGGCGACGTGCTGGTCGCGCTCGACAACCTGCGCATCACCGCCAGCACGCTCGACAACCTGCTCAAGCGCCGTCAGCCCGGCGACGAAGTGAAGATCAATGCCTTCCGCCGCGACGAGCTGATGAAGTTCCGCGTCCGCCTGGACGCCGCCCCTGCCGATCAGGCGAAGATCGCCATCGCCCCCCGCGTCAGCGCCCCGGCCAGGGCGCTGCTGAAACAGTGGCTCGGCCGGGGTTGATGGAGAGAGCCGCGAATCTCGACCATCGGCGTCGTCACCCTCAATCCGGAGCGTGACGCCGTCGCCAACGCCGCGCTTCATGTCGAAGGCTTACTCGCGTCAGTCGCATGAATCAGGCGACAACTATCTTGACTTGCTCCGCGCAGGAGCGGACCTTTTCCGCGATCCGCACGTTGATCACACGATGGCGCCTGTTTTTGGACTGGATCGCCTGCAGGGGCGGAGCGGGGGTTTCGGCGAGCATGGCTGGCCGCCCGTGTAGCCGGTCGGCCATGCAGGGCCGACCGTGGGACGGCTCCTACGAAAACCGCGACGCTGTTCGCCCTTCGCAGGAGCGGACCCTGTCCGCGATGGCTTATTGGCACCCACTAAAGCCAGACAGCGTCCCAGTGCGGATAGTCGCCCACCCGCTCGACCAGACCGCGGCGTACCGGATTGGCGATGATGTAGCGCGCCGCTGCCACGCAGTCCTCGTCGGTTCGCATTGCATGATCATGGAAGCTGCGCTGCCAGACCGGCTGACCCACCCGGTGGGCGCTGACGGACTTGAACGCATGCACCACGCGGTGCAAGGGTCGGTGTGGTCCGAGCGTCATCAACCAGTGCAGGTGCTCCGGCATCAGCACATAGGCAAGCGTCTCCGCATCGCCGAGGTCCGACGCGGCGCGCAGCGTCAGCACCGTTGTGCGCGCATTCTGGAGATCAGCGAAGAAGGCAATGCGGTCGCGGGTCACGATCGTCACGTGATAGACCTGCCCCGCGATGGAGTGGCGACCGATACGAAGGCGGCTTTGATGCGGTGAGTTAGGCATCCATGAAGCATATTTCACCCGCGCGAGATCGGCGATGTTCTTCGCAGGAGCGGACCCTGTCCGCGATCGGTGCGTCGATCACGCGATGTCGCTGTTTCGGAGACGGGAATCGCCTGCGGGGCAGGCTCCTACGAAGACCGCGACGGTGTTCGCACTTCGTAGGAGCGGACCCCGTCCGCGATCGGTGCGTCTGTCACGCGATGTCGCTGTTTCGGAGACGGGAATCGCCTGCGGGGCAGGCTCCTACGAAAACCTGGACGGTTTGGCCCTTCGTAGGAGCGGACCCTGCCCGCGATCGGTGCGTTGAAAACTCAGTTTGGCATGTTTGCCCGTAAGCCGGCCTTACCCGCGCCGCATCGGGCTGTTCAGCGGCCCAGCTTGCGTGCGGCGCTGACGCCGATCAGACCGATGCCGGCGAGAAGGAGCATCCACTCGCTCGGTTCTGGCACGGCGGGAGTGATGGCGAGGTCGAGGGTGAAGCGGTCGCCGGCGGAGAGGCCGGAAAAACCGATGCGCCAGTCGACCAGGCCGTCTTCGAGGAAGGGGTTGCCGAAGTAGAACTCGGCCACCGGCGCGCCAGCGAAGTAGTCGCTGGTCAGCAGATCACCGTTCACCGTGCTGGCGAGCAGCGAACCGGTCACCACCGAAATCGGTGCGCCGCCGGTCGTCAGCGTGAATGAGCCGATACCGAAGCCGCTGACGTCGCGCAGGATGGCGTTCATGTCGACGCAGCCGGCAGTGATGTCATCGGCATCCAGCACGAAGCTGAAACTCAGCGGATCGTTGTTCAGCAGCGAAATGTCGAGTGCGATGAGCGACGACGTGCTGAACGAGGCGTCAAGCAGATTGCCGTTCAGCGTGACGCTTTCCAGCGTGACGGCGTGGGCGGGCAGGGCGATCGAGAAGGCAGCGCAGAGAGCCAGCAGGACTTTGTTCATCGGGCGTGTTCCGGAAGGTAACGAGATTGCCGCCGACGATAGAGCGCGCGTGTGACAGCGGCGTGTCGCCTGGCTGAAGCTGTCGTCAACAATCCGTCATCGGTGTGTCACCCGCGCTCACCACACTCCGGGCCATTCATCGCCCGGAGTGCTCCCATGCCCAGCAATATGTTTTCCCGCCGCGACTTCATGCGCGGCGTCGGTGCCGGCGCGCTCGCCGGTTCGGCCGTCGTCCGCTCGGCGAGTGCGCTGGCCGCACCCGGCAGCCTGTTCCAGCACGGTGTGGCGAGCGGTGATCCGCTGACCGACCGCGTCATCATCTGGACCCGTGTCTCGCCGACCCGCCCGGGCACGGTCGCCGTGCTGTGGGAAGTGGCGCTCGACGCCGCCTTCGCACGCATCATCCGCCGCGGCCGCGTGCTGACCGGCGCCGACATCGATTACACGGTGAAAGCCGACGTGCTCGGCCTGCCGGCAAATGCCCGCCTGCACTACCGCTTCCGCGCAGACGGCCAGCTGTCACCGGCCGGGCGCACGCGCACGCTGCCGGCTGGCGCCGTCGAACAGATCAAGCTGGCCGTGCTGTCCTGTTCCAACTTCCCGGCCGGCTACTTCAACGTGTATGCCGAAGTGGCGAAGCTGAACGATCTGCACGCCGCGGTGCATCTGGGCGACTACATCTACGAATACTCGCGCAGCGGTTACGCCTCGCAGGACGCCGCCGCGCTCGGCCGGGTGTCCGAGCCGGCCGACGAAATCATCACGCTGGACGACTACCGCACCCGTCACGCGCAGTACCGCACCGACGTCGATCTGCAGGCGTTGCACGCCGCGCTGCCGGTCATCGCCGTGTGGGACGACCACGAAATCACCAACGACACCTGGCGCGAAGGCGCAGAAAACCACACCGAAGGCGTCGAGGGTGCGTTCACTGATCGCCGCGCCGCCGCCATCCGCGCGTATCACGAGTGGATGCCGACCCGCCTGCCGGATCCGGCCCGCCCGGATCGCATCTACCGCAGCTTCCGCTTCGGCAACCTGCTGTCGCTGCACATGCTCGATACACGCGTCATCGGCCGCGATGAACAGATGGATTACGCGAATTACTTCGGCGCAAGCGGCTTCGACACCGCGCGCTTCACCGCCGACCTGACTGACCCGAACCGCACGCTGCTCGGTGCCGAACAAGGCGACTGGCTGGGCCTGCAGCTGGCGCAGTCGGATACCACGTGGGACATGCTGGGCCAGCAGGTGCTGATGGGCCGCATGAACATTCCGGCGCCGCTCGTGTTGGGCCAGGTGAGCTTCACGCAGTACAGCGCGCTGGTGTTCAAGGCGCAGACCGCGCCGGCCACGCTGACGCCGCAGGAACAATTCGTACTTGCCCAGCCGGCGATTCCGTACAACCTCGACGCCTGGGACGGCTACGCGATTGCACGCGAAACCCTGCTCGGCACCGCCCGCGCGCTGGACAAGAATCTGGTTGTGCTGGCTGGCGACACGCACAACGCCTGGGCCAGCGATCTGACCGATTTCGCCGGTAACCGCGTCGGTGTCGAATTCGCGACGTCGTCGGTCACCTCGCCCGGCTTCGAAGAATACTTCCCGGCCGAAAACCCGCTCGCCGTCGCCGCCGGTCTGACCCAGATCATCGGCCCGCTGCAGTACGCCGACACCGCCCGCCGCGGCTTCATGCTGGTCACCGTCACGGCGCAGGCCTGCCGAGCCGAATGGCGCTATGTCAGCACCGTAAAAAGCCGCACCTACACCGTGGCAAACGGCCCCGCATTGCGCATGCTGCCCGGCGCCGCCAACAGGAAGCTGGTGCCGGGCTGAAGCGCGACGGCCGCGACCTGCCCCGAAAAGAGTTACGTTTTTCGCAGGAGCGGACCCTGTCCGCGATCCGGACGTTGATCAAGCGGAGTTTCCATTTTCGGAGACCGGGATCGCCTGCGGGGGCGGAGCGGGGGTTTCGGCGAGCACAGCTCGCCGCCCGCAAAGCCGGCCGGCCATGCAGGGCCGGCCGTGGAGGGCTCCTGCGAAAACCGAGACGGCTCGCTGTTCGCAGGAGCGGACCCTGTCCGCGATCCGCACGTAACCCGCGCGCGGACTCAACCGCTACTGCGACGGTTGCGCGTACGCTGCGCTCATGAAAACACGGACATCGTCACCCAGGAAGCGGGATCCACTCCTGGTTGTCGTGCGGCGGCAAGGCGATGCGCCCGGCCTGCCAGTCGGCTTTGGCCTGTTCGATGCGCTCCTTGCGCGACGACACGAAGTTCCACCAGATGTGGCGCGGGCCGAGCGGCTCGCCACCGAGCAGCATGATGGTGGAAGGCTCCACCCCCTGAAGCGTGTTGTCGGCATCGCGCGCGAACACCGCCATCTGACCGGTGGTGAAGCGGGCCCCGGCGATGTCGACGCAGCCCGACACAACATAAATAGCCCGCTCGGCGTGCGCCTCGGGCAGCGCCAGACGCGCGCCCGGCTGCAGCGCGGCATGCACGTAAAACAAGGGTGAATGCGTCCTGACAGGGCTGCGCAACCCGTATGCCTCACCGGCGATGAGGCGCATCCAGACGCCGTTTTCGTCGGCCACCGGCAGCGCGTCGGCCGGGTAGGTGTCGAACGCCGGATCACACTCTTCGTCGGCCTCCGGGAGTGCCACCCACGACTGCAGCAGCTCCAGCCCGCCGCCGACGAACGACGCCGGATGCTCGAAGCGCTCCGAATGCGAAATGCCGCGCCCGGCCGTCATCCAGTTCACCTCGCCCGGGTGGATCACCCGCGTGATGCCCAGACTGTCGCGATGGGTCATCTGGCCGCCGAGCAGATAGCTCACCGTGGACAGGCCGATGTGCGGATGCGGCCGCACGTCGGCGGCGCGCACGGCGTCGGCGGCGATGGTCAGTGGCCCGGCGTGGTCGAAAAAGATGAAGGGGCCGACCATGCGCCGCCTGGAAAACGGCAGCACACGGCGCACCACGAGGCCATTGCCCAGGTCGGCGTGGCGTGCGGCGATGACAAGTTCGATCGGGCTGTCGGTCATGGGAGCTTTCCGCAAGCAGTGTAGAAGGTCGATAGTAGGTCCGATGGTAGGGCCCACAAGCCGGCAACGTGTTACATCCGGACATGCTTCGGCGTGAAATCCATTGCCGCCTTCCGGGTCCATCGACAACATGACTAAAAAAAGGGAGGACTCCGGATGAACACGTGGACAAAGGGCGCACTGGTCGTCGTGGTACTGGCCGGCGCGGCTGCGCTGTATACATATATGCAGAAGGAATCGCCGCCTGCCGATGCGCCGCCCGTGGCGGTCGCGCCGTCAGCCAAATCTGTACCAGCCGAAACACCGGTCGCGCTGCCGAATTATCCGATCACGCCGCCGCCCGACGCCGCTCCGGCGACGCCGTCTGCCGCCCCGGTGGACAGCGACGCCGTGATGCGCGACGGACTGGGCGGGCTGTTCGGCGCCTCGTTCGACAAATACTTCAGCTCGACTGACATCGTGCGCCGCATCGTCGTGACCGTCGACAACTTGCCGCGCGAACGGGTGACGCGCCGCCTCATGCCGGTCAAACCGCTTGCGGGTCCGCCCGTCACCGCCGGCAGTGGTGACACGTTGACGCTCGACGCCACAAACAGCGCGCGCTATGACGTGTATGTGCAGCTGGCCGAAATGGTACCGACCGCGCAGCTGGTTGATCTGTACGTGCGTCACTACCCGCTGTTCCAGCAGCAGTACGTCGAGCTTGGCTATCCGAACGGCTATTTTAACAATCGCCTGGTCGAGGTGATCGACCACCTGCTCGCCACGCCGGTCGTGCCCGCGCCGATCCGGCTCAAGCAGCCGAAGGTGCTGTACACCTTCGCCGACCCGGAACTGGAAAAACTGTCGGAGGGGCAGAAGATGATGCTGCGCATGGGCGAGGCCAACGCCGAGCGCATCCGCGCCAAGCTCACCGACATCCGCGCCGCCGTGACGCGCCAGCCCTGACCGACGTCCACGAAAGGCGCGATGATGGATGCCTTTCGTAGGAGCGGACCCCGTCCGCGATCCGCGCGTCGATCACGCCGTGGCGCATTTCGAAGACCGGAATCGCCTGCAGGGCAGGCTCCTACGAAGGGCGGCAAGGTTGCTGCGATCGACGGTTTTTCGTAGGAGCGGACCCCGTCCGCGATCCGCGCGTCGATCACGCCGTGGCGCATTTCGAA
>NZ_JAUYRO010000066.1 GCF_030696805.1 Methyloversatilis sp.
GTCGGCGTTCCCAAGCCTGCCGACAATCAACCCCCAACTTAAACCAGTCCGCGACAATCAAATGTCCGGCATCATCAACTTGCCGCGTCACAGTTCTCATCCAGATTGTCGCGCGCGTCTCATCCAGATTGTCGCGCTACACAGCGTTGAGTAGCCGCGCACGATCGCCTCTCGGCCAAGGGCCACCGCCAGATGCGTCTTGCCCACGCCGGGTGGCCCGAGCAGCAGCACGCTGTCACCGTTGGCTACCCAGCGCGACATCGCCAGCTCCCGGATCTGCTTGGCGTCGACGGAAGGCTGCGCGTCGTACTCGAAGCTCTCCAAGGTGCGCACGCACGGGAACTTGGCGATCGACATCCCCATCTGGATGCGCCGCTCGTCCTTGCGCGCCACCTCGGCCGCGCACAGCATCGCCAGCGCTTCGCGCAGGTTGAGCTCTGCCCGTGCGGCCTGGTCCAGCAAGGTGTCGAGCTGATCGCGGATGGCCGTGAGCTGGAGCCTCGTCAGCATCGGTTCCAGGTCGTTCAGTGCGTCGCTTGGCTTGGTCTTCCTGGCGGTCGTCATCACCAGCCCCCTCCAAGCGCTGCCTCATACTCGGCCAGCGGTCGCAGCAGTTCAGCCGGTGGTGCCGGAGGCGCCGGTGGCGGCGCCTCCTCGGTACGCTTTCTACCCAGCCAGCTCACCCCGACCAGATGAGCACCGACGATGCCCACGAGGTGGCTGCGCTCGATGACGTGGGTGCGTCGGCCCGGGTTCTGGGCGTGACTCGCCACTTCCTCTGCGGCGTACAGCACCCGTACCTGGCGCTCGGCCACGACCACGGTGACCGTCTCGCCGATCAGCTTCCACGGCACGCTGTAGCGGTTGGTGTCCAGTTCGATGCAGGCGTCGGTGTGCACCCGGCGGCTGAGTTCGCGTACCTGCAGAAACGGCGCCTTGGACGCCAGCGGCGTGAGTGCGCTTCGTTCGTCACGCTCGAAGCGGTCGATGGGTGGCTCGGCGGTGGTGCCATGTATCCGCACGTCTGCCACCTCGCGCATCCAGCGCGCCAGATGCGCCTCGAGTTCTTCGAGTGACGCGAAGCGGTGCCCGGCGATCGCGTTGCGCTTGACGTAGCCCACTCCACGCTCGTCCTTGCCCTTTGTTCTGGCACGGTACGGCGCGCAGGCCCGGGGCGTCACGCCCCAGTAGCGGCAGAAGGCGTGGAATCGATCGTTGAATGCCACCTCGCGCGTCTGCGCGTCATGCTCGGCCACGAGTGCGCGGGCGTTGTCGATCAGGACCTCGCGGGTCATGCCGCCGAAGTGCCGGAAGGCATCTTCCAAACCCTGCAACCAGGCTGAATGACGCTCGTGCAGGAACATCGCCACGTAGGTTCGGCGCGAGTAGCCCAGGGTCGCTACGAACAGATGAATCTTGGTCTGTTCCTCGCCCACCGGCACGCGCAGGGTGCCAAAGTCGATCTGCAACTGCTGACCCGGCGGGGTCTCGAAGCGCACGGTCGCCGCTGTCTGGGCAAGCACTTCGCGGCGCAGGTGCGCCACGGCACGTTCGACCGTGCGCAGGCTCACCGTGATGCCATGTTCGCGCTGCAGTTGCTGGCGCACCACATCGCAGTTGCCCCGATGCTGACGGAACCGATCGGCCAGCCAGTCCTGATGCGCCGCCAGCCGACCCGGCCGACGCGGCGATTGATACGGCTGCCAGGCCCCTTGGCGCAGATAACTGCGCACCGTGTTTCGGCTGCAGCCCAACTCCCGGCTGATGCGTTTCGCTCCCCAGCCCAGCGATGCCAGTTTGAGCATCGTCTGAACATCCTCAGGCGTCTGCATCGCCTGCCTCCCTTCGGTCCGTTCGGAACGGCGAGAGTGCTCGATAACGTCTTCCACTTCGACCTCCTTCCACGAAGGGGGTCAATTCCTCGTGTCGTCAGGGGGTCAGTTTGTCGTGTCGCCTGACAGAATGACCCAGGCCCCGGAACCGTTCCCCGCAGGCGCGGGGATGAACCGACGCCAGCCGAGCACAAGCAGAACCTGTCGCACCGTTCCCCGCAGGCGCGGGGATGAACCGATATCGACCCAGGCGGCAGACGCGCCGTCATGCCGTTCCCCGCAGGCGCGGGGATGAACCGCCCTGAAACTGGCAGGCGTGGCACGTGATGCACCGTTCCCCGCAGGCGCGGGGATGAACCGGTCAGCGTGATGAGGTAGGCCGTTCCGCCTTCCCGTTCCCCGCAGGCGCGGGGATGAACCGCGCGAATCGGGCCGCCTTCGCGTTCGAGGACGCCGTTCCCCGCAGGCGCGGGGATGAACCGGCGGACCGGAATGCGTTCGACGCATCGTTGTACCGTTCCCCGCAGGCGCGGGGATGAACCGCACGAGGCCACAGGCGGCAAGAAAAGAAAGCGCCGTTCCCCGCAGGCGCGGGGATGAACCGTATCTGGCCGGGGCGTACCGCTGTTTCGATTGCCGTTCCCCGCAGGCGCGGGGATGAACCGTCAGCACCCGGCCGAACTTCGAAACGAAAGGACCGTTCCCCGCAGGCGCGGGGATGAACCGCTTCCCGGATTCGCGAGAACCGACATACAGTGCCGTTCCCCGCAGGCGCGGGGATGAACCGGCGTAACCGAATTCGTACAAACCTCAGCGCCTCCGTTCCCCGCAGGCGCGGGGATGAACCGATCCTTCAAAGGACACGTCCATCAGATCACACCCGTTCCCCGCAGGCGCGGGGATGAACCGTTCGGACGTACCGCCGCACAATTCATTCCAAACCGTTC
>NZ_JAUYRO010000050.1 GCF_030696805.1 Methyloversatilis sp.
CGCTGGTGGAGCGTGCCGATCAGGCGCTGTATGCCGCCAAGCACGACGGACGCAACTGCTCGAGGGCTGCCTGAAACGGGCGACGAGGGCCGTGCACAATTGCACGCGGCGTTGTCACCGGACTGCGATACCCTCCGGCAACCTTGAGGAGATTGCGTTGAAAAAGCCCCTGTTTGCAGCGAGTGCCGTCGTGATTGCCACGCTGTCCGTACCGGCCCAGGCCATTGATGTCGTGTTCGATTACACCTACGACAGCGCCGGATTCTTCACCAGCGACAAGCGGGTGGTGCTCGATCAGGTGGCGCAGGTGTTCAGCCTGAACCTGCTCGACACGCTGACTGCGATCACGCCGTCCGGACTCAACACCTTCACGGCGCGCCTCTACAATCCGCAGGATCCGTTCGGCGCGACGCTCCTGATCAACAACTTCAGCATCCCCGAAAACGAAGTTCGCATTTTTGTCGGATCACATGCCTTCGGCGGCCAGACGCTGGGCGTCGGTGGTCCGGGCTTCCAGAGTGTCAGCGGCAGCACGGCCTTCATCAACAATGCGCTGTCGCGAGGCGAGACGGGCGCGCTGACCCCGGTCGAAACCGATTTCGGGCCGTGGGGCGGATCGATCACCTTCGGTGCCAACATCAACTGGTACTTCGACAGCGATGTGTCGACCGTCGAGGGCTTTTCCGGCTTTGATTTCTATACCGTGGCGATGCACGAAACCGCGCATGTATTCGGTTTCGGCACCGCAGACAGCTGGTTCGACGCAGTGGTCGGCGATACCTTCACCGGGGCCGTCACCACGTTGACTAACGGTGGTGCAGCGGTTGCGCTGCAGAGCGACGGAACCGATGCCCACTTCGCGACCAGCCTGCGCGGCGTCGCCAATGGCAACCCGCAGGTTCCGCTGCTATCTCCTTTCATTCCGTCAGGCCAGCGGCGCTACATGACCGACCTCGACTGGGCGGCACTTGACGACATCGGATGGGAAGTCGCCAGCCTGCAGGCTGCGGTGCCGGCACCGATACCCGAGCCGCGCACCTGGGCGATGATGCTCGGCGGCGTGCTGCTGCTCGGCATGATGGCGCGCCGTCGCGCCTGACTCCGCCTGACCTGCGACGAAAACCGGCTGCGGCCGGTTTTTCATTTGTGGCGCGCTCGCGGATAATCGCGCTTTTACGGCTCACGCCCCGTCGCGCTTCCCGATGACCTCAGACCGCCGCATCCTCGAACTGCTCGCGCCCGCGAAAAATGCCGATTTCGGCATCGAGGCAATCAATCACGGCGCCGATGCGGTGTATATCGGCGGCCCGTCGTTCGGCGCGCGCAAGGGCGCCGACAACGAGGTGGCCGACATCGCACGTCTGGCCGCACACGCGCATCGCTTCCATGGCAAGGTGTTCGTCGCCTTCAACACCATCCTGCGCGACGACGAACTCGAGCCGGCGCGGCAGACCATCCACCAGCTTTACGACGCCGGCGTCGATGCGCTCATCGTCCAGGACATGGGCCTGCTGGAAATGGATCTGCCGCCGATCCAGCTGCACGCCAGTACGCAGACCGACATCCGCGACGCGGCCAAGGCGCGCTTCCTGCAGGACGTCGGCTTTTCGCAGATCGTGCTGGCACGCGAACTGACGCTGGAGCAGATCCGCGACATCGCATCGAACACGTCCTGCGCGCTGGAATTCTTCGTGCACGGCGCGCTGTGCGTGGCATTCAGCGGTCAGTGCTTCATCAGCCATGCGCATACCGCCCGCAGTGCCAACCGCGGTGAATGTTCCCAGGCCTGTCGCCTGCCCTACACGCTGACCGATGCCAGTGGCGCCGTGGTGGCGCACGACAAGCACCTGCTGTCGATGAAGGACAACGACCAGAGCACCAACCTGCGCGCGTTGATCGGCGCCGGCATCAGCTCGTTCAAGATCGAGGGGCGGCTGAAGGATCTGGCTTACGTGAAGAACATCACCGCCCATTACCGCACGCTGATCGACGACATCCTGGACGACCTGCCGGCGCACCGGCGCGCGTCCAGCGGCCGCTGCACCTTCTTCTTCACGCCACAGCCGGAAAAGTCGTTCAACCGCGGCGCGACCGACTACTTCGTCAATGGCCGCCAGCACGGCATCGAAGCTTTCGAAGCGCCGGGCTTTGTCGGCGAGGAAGCGGCGAGCGTGATCCGGGTGGCGCCCGACCACATCGAAGTCGAGGCGCAGGTCGACATCCACAACGGCGACGGCCTGAGCTATTTCGACAGCCATCGCGAACTGCAGGGTGTGCGCATCAACACCGTGCAGGGCAACAAGCTGTTCCCGAACGTGATGCCGGATGAGCTGAAAGCCGGCATGACGCTGTTCCGCAATCGCGACCAGGCGTTCGAGCGCGCGCTGGAGAAGAAATCGAGCGAGCGCCGGGTCGCGGTCGATCTGCGGTTTGTCGACACGCCGGAGGGTTTTGCGCTGACGCTGACCGACGAGGATGGCTGCACCGCACGGGCCGACATCGCGTTCGAAAGGCAGCCGGCGCGCGATGCCGAACGTGCGCTGGCCGGCATCCGCGAGGCGGTCGCCAAGCTCGGCAACACGATGTTCGAGGCGCGCACGGTGACGCTTGACACGCAGCAGGCGTGGTTCCTGCCTGCTTCGGTGCTGAATGGGCTGCGCCGCGATGCCTGCGAAAAACTGGAAGCGGCACGAGTCAAGGCACATGCCCGGCCACAGCCGCTCGCGCCGGTCGAACCGCCCGTGCCCTTCACCGACACCGAACTGAGCTATCTCGCCAACGTGTACAACGAAAAGGCGCGCACCTTCTATCGCCGGCATGGCGTGCAGCTCATCGCCGACGCCTATGAACTCAATCACGAGCCGGGCGAGGTGTCGCTGATGATCACCAAACACTGTCTGCGCTACAGCCACAACCTGTGTCCGAAGGAACTGAAGGATTACGACCTGCGCGGCATGGTCAAGGCGGAACCGATGACGCTGATGAATGGCAATGACCGGCTCACCTTGCGCTTCGACTGCAAGAAGTGCGAAATGCATGTGGTCGGCAGCCTGAGAAAATCGGTGCCGCAGGCGCCGGCGATACCGGTCACCTTCCATCGCAGCGCACCCGCCGGCGTCAAGGTGACGCGCAGCGCGCGCTGAAGTTTCAGCCGCGGATGCCGCTGAAGACGATGGATGCCGCGCGAAGGCATGCCGACCGTTCAACCGCCCGCCTGTCGATTCGAACATGAGCCCGAAACCGAATTGCCCCTCCTGCCGCGTCCCGATGGAGGTGCATACCTTCTCGCACCATGGCGGCGGGCCGCTCGAACTCGATATCTGCTACGCCTGCCAGGGCATCTGGTTCGATACGCACGAGAACCAGCAGCTGTCGCCGGCATCGGTGAATGACCTGTTCAAGCAGCTGCATGAGCACCGCGACGTGCAACGCAATCCGGTGGCACCTGTGATGGCCTGCCCACGTTGCAGCAGCAAGCTCGAACACGGCTACGACATCGTGCGCAGCGGCCGCTACGCCACCAGTCGGTGCCCGCATCGCCACGGTCGCTTCAGCACGTTTGCTTCGTTCATGATCGAAAAGGGTTTCGTCCGTCAGCTCACCAAGCCGGAAATCCATGATCTGAGCAAGCGGGTCGGCGCCATCTACTGCACCGGCTGTGGCGCGCCGGTCGACATCCGCAAGGACCACGCCTGCCCGCATTGCCGGTCCGCCTTCTCGCTGATCGATCCGGATGCGGTGAAAAGTGCACTCAACGGCTATCGTGCGGCAGAGGAAAAGCGCGCCAACCGCGATCCGGAGGCGATCGCCGACGCGCTGATCGAAACCGAAAGGCGCGAACAGCAGGCGCGTCGCTCAGGTGGCACGTCCGACCGTTCGTCGCGCGCCAATCCGGCGCTTGACGCCACCTCTCTCGATGTTGGCGATCTGGTGATGGCAGGCGTTTCACTGGTCTGGAAAATACTCACATGATCACCGTCCACCATCTGGCGCATTCCCGTTCTCAGCGCGTGCTGTGGCTGCTCGAAGAACTTGGTCTGGATTACGAGGTGAAGCGCTACGAACGCGATCCTGAAACTTCATACGCGCCGCCGGAACTGCGCGCCGTGCACCCGCTGGGCAAGTCACCGGTCATCACCGACGGCGATCAGGTGATCGCCGAATCGGGCGCCATCATCGAATATCTGGTGGACGTGTACGGCGCTGGGCGGCTCAAGCCCGCGCCCGGCAGCACGGACGCTCGCCGTTACACCTACTGGCTGCATTTTGCCGAAGGCTCCGCCATGCCCTACCAGCTGATGCATCTGGTGTTCAAGAAGGTGCGCAATGCGCCGGTGCCGTTTTTCATCAAGCCGGTGGCGCGCGGGCTGGCCGACCACGTGCTGAAAACCTTCGTGCAGCCGAACATCGATGACCAGTTGCGCTTCATGGAAGCGGAACTGGCGACGCGCCCGTGGTTTGCCGGCAGCGCGTTCACCGCGGCCGACATCCAGATGAGTTTTCCGGTCGAGGCGGCGGCCAGGGGGGCCGGCCTCGGCGACACGCATCCGCAACTGGCGGACTTCCTGGCCCGCATCCACAGCCGCCCTGCGTGGCAGCGCGCTCGCGAGCGGGGCGGCCCCTACAGCTTCGCCGACTGATCGGCCTGTCTGGCGCGTGCCTCATCCTCGTCCATGTGCCGCTTGAAGAAGCGGCCGAACCAGATGCTCATGAAGATCGTGAAGCCGATGACCAGCAGGCTCATCAGTCCGTAGTCGGTGGACAGCAGATCAGTCAGGGCTTTCATGACGCAAACCTCGGTAGATGGTTGGCATCATTGAACTGCCGGGCCGAGCGAGGCGGGCTGATTCAGGTCAACCGGGCGCCTGTTTGCCAGCTACCCAGGACAACAGGTCGCTCAGGAAGCGCCAGACGCGCGGCAGCAGCCATAGCATGCACAGCAGGAACACGCCGAGGAAGCCGAGAAACACCATTGGATAAGTGAATGCCAGCCACAGGCCGCCGACCGCAGCGCCGTCTTCGCTGGTCGACGCGATCAGATTGCTGACCGGCTCGGGCGAGGTGTTGATGGCGATGCGGCTGCCCGCCTTGGTCAGATGCGTGCCGGCAGTCAGCGAGCCGCCGAGCAGGGCGCCCGCCAGCACGACCGGTGCGCTCTGGTCGGCGAGGGCCCACGCGGCGAGCAATGCGCCTGCCGGAATGCGGATGAAAGTGTGCACGCCGTCCCACAGGCTGTCGAGCGCCGGAATCTTGTCGGCGAAGAATTCGACGCACAGCATCAGGCCGGCCGCTGCGAGCACAAGGGGATGTTCGAGTGTGTCGAGGTCGCCGGGCAGCTCGAACCAGCCCAGGCGACCGGCCAGTCCGGCAAGAAAGATGACCGCATACAGGCGCAGGCCGCTGGCCCAGGCCAGGCCGGCAGCGGCGGCAATCGTGTCGATGGTGTCCATGCGGTCGCTTTCCGGGTCGCTGTGCAGCTGCGCGTAAAAGACGATCAACGTGCACGGCATGCATTTCCTTTAATCCTAGCCCAAGATCGGGACCGTGCTACAGCTTGTCGTTGACAAAGTAAGGCGCCTAACTATAATGTACCTAACCATGCTTCAACTCCGCGATCTTCCGACCTCCGACGTACTGCGCAAGTTTGCCGCCCGCTATCCCGAAGCGGACGTCAGCGCGGTCGCATCCTTCTTGACGCTGCTGCGCGTGGCGACCGAACTGTCACAGGCCCTCGACGGCTTCCTCGCCCGCCATGGGTTGCTGCAGGGGCGCTGGTGGGTGCTTGTCCTGCTGATGCGCGAGGAGACGCTCGAATCGTCGCCTTCGGCGCTGGCGCAGAAGGCAGGCGTCACGCGTGCCACGATGACCGGCCTCCTTGACGGCCTGGAGCGCGACGGTCTGGTGCAGCGCGTGTTCGACACGGCAGACCGGCGCCGCCTGACCGTGCGCCTGCTGCCGGCCGGGCAGGCCGTTCTTGATGCGGTCATGCCCGATTACTACCGCCGCGTGCGCACATTGATGGCCGGGCTCGACGAAGATCAGCGTGCTGCGCTGCAGGCCATGCTCGGCATCGTGCAGTCCGGCACAGGCGCGTTTGCGTGAATTGTTTTTCGTCGTTCAAGTTAGTTAGCCAATCATTTTTCCCACTCGTTTTTCAGCTTTTTCCCGAGGAGATTCACATGACACTGCAAGCCCTTCAAACCGCCGTTGCTGACCTCAATCAGCGCTGGGATGCCGCCTTCAACCGAGGCGACGCCGCCGCACTGGCTGCGCTGTACGACGAGCAGGGTGCCGTGCTGCCGGCCGGCGGCAACGCCGCGCTCGGTGCGGCGCAGATCGAGGCGCTGTTCGCCGGTGCGATCGACCAGGGACTGCACAATCACCGCATCGAACTGCATGCCGTGATCGGTGACAGCGAGGTTGCGACGCAGCGCGGCCGCTGGAGCGCGCAGGCCAACGGCGAAGGCGGCTTGCAGACTTTCAGTGGTCATCTGACCATGGTTTACCGTCGCCAGCCTGACCGCAGCTGGCGCCTCATCACCCACATCTGGAACTGAGACGTCCGTGCCGCACAGCCCGTCCGCGCGCGCGCTGGCAGCCCTAATGCTGCTGGCCGTGATCTGGGGCTACAACTGGGTGGTCATGAAGATCGCCCTGGCAGACATCGGCCCGTTCCAGTTCGGAGCGCTGCGCACGCTGTTCGGTGCGCTGGTGCTGTTCGGACTGGTGATCGCTATGCGCCGGCCGTTGCGCATCGTCGAAATGCGCGCGGTGGCGCTGATGGGCCTGCTGCAGACCACCGGCTTCACCGGGCTGATCATTCTCGCGCTGGTCAGCGGCGGCGCAGGCAAGACCGCCGTGCTGGCCTACACCATGCCGTTCTGGGTGATGCTGCTGGCCTGGCCGCTGCTCGGCGATCGCCTGCGCGGCTGGCAATGGCCGTCGGCTGCCGCCACGCTGGTTGGCCTGCTGTTTATTCTCGATCCGATGCATCTTGGCGGTGACCTGCTGAGCAGCGTGCTGGCGACGCTGGCGGGCGTGTGCTGGGCGCTGGCGGTGATCGTCGCAAAGCGCCTTCAGGCGCGCGCGCCCGACCTCGATATGGTGGCCATCGCTGCCTGGCAGTCGCTGATCGGTGCTGTGCCGCTGGTCATCGTGGCGCTGTGGTGGCCGGCCGAGCCGATCAACTGGACGCCTTCACTGATCGGCGCGCTGCTCTACAACATCGTGCCGGGCACGGTGATCGCGTGGCTGCTGTGGCTGTATGCGTTGCGCAGGCTGTCGGCCGGCACGACCAGCATGGTGTCGCTGGTGACGCCGGTCATCGGCGTGCTGTCGGCCGCCTGGCAGCTCGGCGAACGGCCCGGTACCGGCGAACTGGCCGGCATGCTGCTGATCGGTGCCGGTCTCTTGCTGCTGTCGGTCGAGGCGCTGCGCCGCGGCCGGTCACAATGATGTCGGTGTCAGCTGCATCCGGATCAGGGATCCGGGGGTAGTGGATGCATGCGGGGCGCCCGAACGGTCCCCGTGCATACGTCGTTTCCACTGCTTCTCAGGAGTCCATTCATGCAAAAGAAGACACTTGGCGCCGTTGTCGCCGGACTGATCATCGCCGGTTGCAGTCAGATGAGCGCACCGCCGCCCGTGGCAGTGCTGAATGACGGGCAGTTGCCGCTGCCGGCCGATTACAGGACCTGGCCGACATTCCTCAGCGCGGTGCAGCGCGAGGACGCGAAACAGATCCGCGACATCTACATGAATCCGCAGGCAAGGAAAGCCACGCCGGGCCAGGCATTCCCGCAGGGATCGACCTTCGTCATGGAAAACTGGTCGGTCAAGCTCGATGACGCAGGCAAGCCGGTCAAGGGTGCCGATGGCAAGCTGGTGAAGGACAAGCTGGCGGCGGTGTTCGTCATGGGCAAGAACCCGGGCTGGGGCGCCGGCGTGCCCGCGGCGCAGAAGAACGGCGACTGGATCTACAGCGCGTTCAAGGGCACCGGCGAACTGAACGGCGAGGCGAAGTACGACACCTGTCGCACCTGCCACACGCCGCTCAAGGACAAGGACTATGTGTTCCGCTACGACGAGCACTTCGCTGCCGTGAAATAGGCAGGCGCTCAGCCGCCCAGGTCGATCCGGCCGACGCTGCGCACACCGCCGCGCCGGTCGGGTTGCACCACTACCGCCCCGCCCATGGCGAGGTTGTCACCGGTCAGCGCCAGTACGTTGACCTGGTGCGTCACCAGCGCCACCCGGCGCGATCCATCGAGCGTTCCGAGCCAGCTGCGCAGCGCCGCGGTCTGGCGCTCGCGCGCGCTGCCGTCCTCGAAGAACGAATTGAGTGCTTCCAGAACCTCGACCGGTTGGCCCGGAAACATCAGCGCAGCCGTATCGACGCAGCGGCACCAGCGGCTGCTGAATACCGCATCGAATACGAACTCTTTCTGCTTGAGCCACGCGCCGGCACGTCGGGCCTGTTCGCGTCCGGCCGGTGACAGGTTGCGCTGCGAACTGCAGGTGTCGAGCCGGTAGCCGGGCGGATCGCCGATGCCCGGTTCGGTCGCAGCGTGGCGCATCAGCAAGGCGCAACCGCTGGCGCGCAGTGCGACCAGTGCGGGGTCCGGCGCGTCCGGGTGTGCTCGTCCGGGGGCCAGCAGCGCAGCGCCGGCGGCGAATGTGAAACGACGGCGGTTCATGGCGGTATCGTCACCCGTTGAGGCGTAAGGTACGGCTACTTCGACCGGTCATATCGCTCAGGTTCCATGAATGGCGTGGTGTAAAACAGCGAACGAACGGGGAGCGCAGCATGAAGAGATGGATGAACGCAGTCTTGTGCGGTCTGCTTGTGAGCAGTGCAGCGCACGCCGATGTGCTGTCGGGAACACGCACGATCACGCTGGGCAATGCACAGGGCGAGCGGATCGTGATCGGGCAGATAACCTTCACGCCGCAAGCCGACGGGAAGTCGCGCTTCAGGATCGTGCTGGACGAAAAGCTCGGCGAGTATTTTCTGGCGATGCGGCCGTTCCGCTGCCTGACCGGCCCGAAGCAGCGCCTGTGCAATTTCCCGGTCGAAAACGAGCCACCACTGGTCAGCCGCGCCGATCTGACAGCACTCGAATACGCGCTGATGTTCATGCATACGCTGCCGGCTGCGCTGCATGTCAATCCGTTCAACGGTGCGTACTACCGCCTGAAGATCGAGGGCGAGCGCATCGAGGGGCGGCAGCACGATGTCGACATGGATCCGTTCATCGCGCCGACCACGGTGCCGCTCGAACGCCGCAAGCGGCCGCTGCGAGACGAAGACCTGACGGTCGCCGACGAACGTTCGCACTGGCTGCCGCAACTCACCATCGAGTGAGCGGGGCCGCAGCGCCTACTGATTGACCGGCATCCCGAATTCCGGCCCTTTCGAACTGCTGTCCGGCCAGCGCTGCATGATGCTTTTGTAGCGTGTGTAGAAGCGCACGCCCTCTTCGCCGTAGGCGTGAAGGTCGCCGAACAGGCTCTGCTTCCAGCCGCCGAACGAATGCCAGGCCATCGGTACCGGAATCGGCACGTTGATGCCCACCATGCCGGCTTCGATGCGCTGCGCGAATTCCTGTGCGGTGCGACCGTCGCGTGTGTAGAGCGACACGCCGTTGCCGTATTCGTGGCCGTTCACCAGCGCGACGGCGTCGGCGAAATTCGCTGCGCGCACCACGCACAGCACCGGGCCGAATATTTCCTCCCGCCAGATTCGCATGGCGGGCGTCACGCGGTCGAACAGCGTGGCGCCGAGGAAGAAACCGTTCTCCCGGCCGGCCACCGTGTGGTGACGGCCATCGAGCACCAGCGTCGCACCTTCCGCGATGCCGCTGTCGATCAGCGACACGATGCGATCGCGGTGCGCGGCGGTGACCACCGGCCCCATGTCGGCACCCGCGCTTTCGCCGTCGCCGATGTTGAGTGTCTGCGCGCGCACCTTGACCGCTTCGACCAGCGCGTCGGCGATGTCGCCCACCACCACCGCGACGGAGATCGCCATGCAGCGCTCGCCGGCCGAGCCGTAGGCAGCACCGATCAGCGCGTCGGCCGCCTGGGCGATGTCGGCATCCGGCATCACCACCATGTGGTTCTTCGCGCCGCCGAGCGCCTGCGCGCGCTTGCCGTGGCGTGCCGCGGTTTCGTAGATGTGGCGCGCGATCGGCGTCGAGCCGACGAAGCTCACCGCGCGCACGTCCGGGTGCACCAGCAATGCGTCGACCGCCTCGCGGTCGCCCTGTATGACGTTGAACACGCCGTCAGGCAGCCCCGCATCGCGGAACAGTTCGGCGGTCAGCAGCGACGGTGACGGATCGCGTTCCGATGGCTTCAGGATGAAGCTGTTGCCGCAGGCAATGGCTACCGGGGCCATCCACATCGGCACCATGAACGGGAAGTTGAACGGCGTGATGCCGGCCGTTACGCCCAGCGGCATGCGCTGGCTCCAGTTGGCGATGCCGCCACCGACGTTGTCCGAGTACTGGCCCTTCAGCAGTTGCGGAATGCCGCAGGCAAACTCGATCACTTCCAGCCCGCGCTGCACCTCGCCCTGTGCGTCGGGCAGCGTCTTGCCGTGTTCACGCGTGATCAGCCGCGCAAGGTCGGTGCTGTAGCGCCCGACCAGTTCCTGCATGCGGAACAGCACGCGCGCGCGACGCAGCGGCGGCAGTGCGCCCCAGGCCGGCTGGGCCGCGGCGGCGCTGGCAACGGCTGCCGACACGTCGCAGTCGGAGGCCAGCAGCACGCGCTGCGCCACCCGTCCGTGGGCCGGATCGAACACCTCGGCCTGACGTTCGCTGCGCAGCACGTCGCGCGCGTTGTTGATCCAGTGCGGCAGGGCGGCAGGGTGTTCGATGCTCATGGTCGGTCCGGTACGGGAAGGTCAGCCCTGATTGTGCAGCAGACGTGCCGCATCGGTGCAGCGTGCTTGCTGCGCCTTACTCGAACCAGTCGTGGCGCACCGATCGCACCGACCCATCGCGGGCGTTGATGTTGACCTCCCACTCCTTGCCCTCGGCGTCAATCACTTCGAACTCGTAGTCATAGTTTCGCCCCATGAAGCGGCGTTCGAGGTCGACATCGACGATGGTGCCGGGTTTGGCTGCAAGTGCTTTCGCCTGGGCGTCTTCGAGCGATATCAGCTTGGCGCCGGCCGCGATGGCACGCATCTTCGGCAGGTCGTCGTCGTCGGCCAGTGCGGGCAGCGTGGCGCACGCCGTCACCACGGCGATCAGGGTCGTGCAGATGGCAGATGTCTTCATGTCAGTCTCCTCAGATGTTCGGGGTGATGTGCCCCAGATGGACGGGCAGGTGTGCGGTGACGCGCAGCCCGCCCAGTGCGGTCGAATGACCGAATTCCAGTGTGCCGCCGTAGCTGTCGACCAGGTCGCGCACGATGGCCAGACCCAGGCCGTGGCCGGGGCGAGATTCGTCGGCGCGAAAGCCGCGCTCGGTCAGTGCTTCAAGCTGTGTGGCCGGGCATCCCGGGCCGTCATCCTCGATCGTGATGCCGATGTCGTTGCCGTGCCGGATGGAAACGCTCACCACGCCGGCGCACCATGCGCACGCGTTGTCCATCAGGTTGCCCAGCAGCTCGAGCAGGTCTTCCGGGTCCATCGCCAGCGCCAGACCGGACGGCACATCGATGCGGATTTCCGGTTTCTTGTCCGCGTACAGGATGCCCAGCGTACGTCCGAGCTGATCGGTCACCGCCGCGACGCTGCTGCGCTGGGCCGGATGCGCACCGCCCATCAGCCGGGCCCGTCGCAGCTCTCGTTCGATGGCATGACGCATCAGTGTGTTGCTGTCGACGAGGCGCTGTCTGAGTGCCGGGTGTGCCGCCAGTTCGGGTGACTCGGTCGCCTGCACGAGCACCGCCAGCCGAGTCTTCAGGGCGTGGGCCAGGTTGCCCAGCGCCTCGCGCGAGCGTTGCGAGCGGCGCAACAGCATGCCCAGCATGCTGTTGAGTTGCTCCACCAGCGGCGCGATTTCGTCCGGCACCGGGGCGTCGAGCCGTGTGCGCTCGCCGCGTTCCAGTGCCTGCAACTGCGACTGCAGCGCGTTCAGCGGGCGCAGCGAGCGCTGCACGACCCAGCGCTGAACGGCCAGTACCAGCAACACCACCGCCAGCGACAGCAGGCCGTACAGCAGATGCCACTGACGCAGCCCGGACTGCAGCGGCGCAAGGTCTTCGGCCACCGCAATCACGACGCGCCGGGCGCGCTTCTCGTACTGAACCGACACCACCCACAGCGACTGTCCCTGCGGGCCGCGCGCTGCGGTCTCGCGTTGCCGCGCATCGACAGCCGGCGGCAGCGCAAGTCCGCCGTCCCACAGCGAGCGCGACGTGATGTCATGCGTCTGACCGTCGTGGGTGATCGCGATGCGGTAGTAGTGGCCCGAGAACGGGCGCTGGTATTCGCCGCCGACGCGCGTTGCGTCGAGCGCCAGTCGGCCGTCGGCGCCGGTGTGCAGCGCGGCGAGCAGGTTTTCCGCGTCGCGCTCCAGACGCTGTGCAAGCTGCGTCTTCAACAGCCGCTCGATGGCGATGCCGGCGAGCAGCCACTGCAGGCCGGCCAGCAGCACCAGGCTGACCGTCAGACCGATGGCGAGGCGCCGGTGCAGCGAGCCATTCATGTTTCGGCAAGCGCGTTGAACACATAGCCCTGGCCGCGCCGTGTCTGTATCCAGTCGCGGCCGATCTTGCGGCGCAGGCGGGTGATGTGTGCCTCGATCACATTGCTTTCGTGGTCGGTGGCTTGATCGTAGAGGTGTTCGTTCAGTCGCTGCTGCGACAGGACGCGGCCCGGATGCAGCATGAAGCAGCGCAGCAGGCGGAATTCGATCGCGCTCAGTTCGACGCGCGCGCCGTCACCCAGGGTTGCGCTCTGCCCGCCCTCGTCGAGCGACAGGCCGGCGACCGACAGCGGTCCCGGTGTGCGCATGTCGGGTGTACTGCGCTTGAGTACCGCCGCCAGCCGCGCCAGCAGCTCTTCGGTATGGAAGGGCTTGCACACGTAGTCGTCAGCGCCGGCGGTCAGCACCGCGACCTTTTCCTGCCAGGTGTCGCGTGCCGTCAGCACCACCACCGGCATCGACTTGCGCGTACTGCGCCAGTGCTGCAGTACCTCGACGCCGCTACGACGCGGCAGACCGAGGTCGAGCAGCACGAGGTCGTAGTCGATCGAGTCGGCGCACCGTTGCGCCAACACGCCGTCGGTCGCCACATCGACCGCGTAGCCGGCCCGCTCCAGCGCCGGCTTGAGCCCGGCGACCAGCGCTTCGTCGTCTTCGGCGAGCAGCAGTCGCACGTC
This sequence comes from Methyloversatilis sp., assembly GCF_030696805.1. Classification (GTDB taxonomy): domain Bacteria; phylum Pseudomonadota; class Gammaproteobacteria; order Burkholderiales; family Rhodocyclaceae; genus Methyloversatilis. The sequence goes on from NZ_JAUYRO010000050.1 coordinate 13,341, forward strand.
AGTCGTCCTGTTCCAGCTTCAGTAGTTCGCCATTGCGCGCGTCGAGCTTCATTTCCCACACGCGACCCTGATCGTCGAGCAATTCGACTTCATAGATCCACAGTTCGCGCTTGCGCTCCAGGTCGATGTCTATGAGCTTGCCCGGGCGCACCGCCTTCGCCAGCTCCGAAATCTTCTCAAGTGACAGGATTTCGCCGCGCTGGCTCAGTTCGCGCGCCCGGATGTGATCGTCGTCGGCGAAGCCCATGGGCATGTAGAACACGCTGGCGGCGAGTGCCCCGAGGACGAGCAGCGGAATGGCCAGGAAGAGCAGGAGGCGTCGGGTTGTCATGCATCCAGTGTAGGCGCCGAAGCTGAAACCAGCCTGAAAGCGCAGCGACGCCTGCGATCAGAGGTTGTGCCGGGTGTCGCGTCCGGCGCGCCGCCGCGCCAGCAGGTCACCGGCCAGACCGATCATCAGGCGTACGGCGCCGTAGGCCATCCAGCGCAGCACGCGTTCGGTGATCGGGCGGTTTTTCCACTGTCGATGGCGCAGCTCGCGGCCGCCATGGCTGGCCGCCTGCAGCAACTTCTGCCGCAGCTCCCGGGTGAAACCGGCGTCGCTCACCACGACGTTGGCTTCGCGCGCCAGCATCAGGCTGAATGGATCGATGTTGCTGGAGCCGACCGTGGCCCAATCATCGTCCACCACGGCCGCCTTGGCATGCATGAAGCTGCGGCGGTACTCGACGATGCGCACGCCTTTCGAAAGCAGCGCACCGTAGAGCGCCTGAGAGGCGTAGTGCATCAGCAGGTACTCGACCCGACCCTGCAGGATGAGCGTCACCGTCACGCCGCGCGCGGCAGCCCGCACGAGCGCCTGGCGGAAGCGCCGGCCCGGCAGGAAGTAGGCGTTGGCGATGATGATGTCGCTGCGCGCCCCGTTGATCGCTTCGAGATAGGCGTCCTCGATGTCGCGCCGGTGCCGCAGGTTGTCGCGCACCAGCAGCGTGGCGCGGATCTGTCCGGCCTGGCGGCTGGCATATTCACGCAAACGCGGCAGGCGCGGTCGGAACTGAAGCGTCGCCCAGGCTACGCGTTCCCACAGTTTCTGGCATTCGGCATGCATGCGTGCCACCAGCGGCCCGCGCACCTGCACCGCAAAATCGAAGCGCGGCGGCGTGTGCCCCGGCGTGTGCATGTCGTCGATGATGTTGATGCCGCCGGCAAAGCCGGTGCTCGCGTCGATGACGGCCAGCTTGCGGTGCATGCGGCGCAGCCGGTTCCGGCGCAGGGTGACCCAGCTGATGTCGGGGCGGAAAATGAGCGTATGCGCGCCGGCGGCCTCCAGCGCTGCCCGATGCGTATTCTCGAATTCGCTCGCGCCGAAGCCGTCGACCAGCACGCGTACGCGCACGCCGCGTTGCGCGGCCCGCGCCAGCGCGGCCGCGATGCGCGCGCCGATGTGGTCATTGGCAAAGATGTAGGTTTCCAGAAAGATTTCCTGGCGCGCCCGTTCGATTGCCGCTTCCAGCGCCGGAAAGTACTGTTCGCCGCACACCAGCAGGCGGATGTCGTTGCCGGGCAGGAATCTACTCATTGCAGGCTCACGGCGTCGTCAAGCTGCAGGCAGCGACAATCGCGCGGTCAGCGCCGCATGATCGGAAATGCGCGACCAGGGTCGGCCGGCATGCAGCTTCACCTCGCCCACGTCGAGGCCGCGAACATAGATGCGATCAAGCCGAAGCAGCGGAAAGGCGGCTGGATAGCTGCGCGCAGGACGGCCGTGGAACAGGCTGTGTGCTTCCTGCAGGCCGAGTGCGTCGGCCCACTGGCCTTCGGCGCGGTTGTGCCAGTCGTTGAAGTCGCCAGCCACGATCAGCGACTCGTCGGCGGGTATGATCGACGATACGTGCTCGGCCAGCATGGCGTACTGCTGGGCCCGGCCGCGCGCGGTCAGGCCCAGATGTACGCACAGCGCATGCACGCGCCGGCCGGGCACCGGCTCGATCACGCAATGCAGCAGGCCGCGCTGCTCGAAGCGGTGCGCCGACATGTCGTGGTTGTCGGTGTGCGAAATCGGGTGGCGCGACAGGATGGCGTTGCCATGATGGCCGTGGTCATACACTGCGTTGCGGCCGTAGGCGGTCGCCGGCCACATTTCATCGGCCAGGAATTCGTACTGCGGCTCGATCGGCCAGTCGGCGTGGCGCAGCGCATGCCCGTGGTGCTGCCCCTGCACTTCCTGCAGGAACACCAGATCCGACGACAGGTAGCGCAGGCGGTCGCGCAATTCGTGGATCACCATGCGGCGGTTGAACTGCGAAAAGCCTTTGTGGATATTCCAGGTGCAGATGCGAAGGTCTGTCGTCATGGATCGAGCGGGTGGCCGCGTCCGGCTTCGGCGAGCCTCATCATGTGGCGCGCGAACGCCGGGTCTTCGCCGCGCAGCAGGGTCATCAGCTGGTTGCGGAAGGCGTCGCAGGCCAGCCACTCGCGCATGTAGTCGTCCCACGATGCCCAGCGTCGCGCCGCCAGACCTTCGGTTTCGTCGGTCCACGCGACAAGATAGGCGCGCTCGAAAAGTGAAATGAGCATCTGGTAGATGATGTGCATGCGCCGTTCCTGCTCGTCGCTCAGGTGCTGCGGCGCAGCCTTCTCGCGCAGCGGCAGGTCCGGATTGGCGAGCACGATCTTCAGGAAGTCGATGTAGGCGTCCGACAGCATCTGGTACGCCTCTTCGTCTTCGTTGTCGCGCTCGCGTCGCTGCTGGTAGATGAAGGTGATGACGGCAAGCGGCAGGCCCAGCGCGGTCACCACGTAACTGGCCAGTTCCCAGCGCTGCATCCAGTCCATGTGGCAGACGTCCTCAGGGCGAGGCGGCCAGCATGCGGTCGAGCGCGAGTTTGGCCGGCACGGCTTCATGTTCCGGCACGCTGATTCGATTCACCACCTGACCTTCGGCGAGGTTCTCCAGGCACCAGGCCAGATGTTGCGGATCGATGCGCTGCATGGTCGAGCACATGCACACGGTGGGTGCCATGAACTGAACGGTCTTGCCTTCGTGCTTCACCTCTTCGGCGAGGCGATTCACCAGATTCAGCTCTGTACCCACCAGCCACTTTGTGCCCGGCGCGCCGGCTTTGACGGTTTTCAGGATGTATTCGGTCGAACCGACATAGTCCGACTGCCGACACACTTCTAGGGCACTTTCCGGATGCGAAATGACGAGGCCGTCCGGATGCTGGTTGCGCCAGCGCAGGATGTGCGCCGGCTGGAACATCTGGTGCACCGAACAGTGCCCCTTCCACAGCAGGATTTTCGCCTTCGCCACCTGCTCGCGGGTCAGGCCGCCGTTCTCCAGATCCGGGTCCCACACCACCATGTCGTCGAGCGGTATGCCCATTTTGTAGCCGGTCCAGCGTCCGAGGTGCTGGTCGGGGAAGAACAGCACCTTTTCGCGTCGCGCCAGCGACCATTCGAGAATGCTGGCGGCGTTCGACGAGGTGCACACGATGCCGCCGTGTTCGCCGCAGAAGGCCTTCAGGTCGGCTGCCGAGTTGATGTAGGTGACCGGCGTGATGAGCGCATCCGGGTCGCCGGTCATGTCGCGCAGTTCGCGCCAGCAGCGTTCCACCTTTGCCAGGCTGGCCATGTCGGCCATCGAACAGCCGGCGGCCAGGTCGGGCAGGATGGCGATCTGTTCCGGGCGCGACATGATGTCGGCCACCTCGGCCATGAAATGCACGCCGCAGAACACGATGAATTCCGCGTCGGTCTGGCTGGCGAGGCGCGCCAGCTTCAGCGAATCGCCGGTCAGATCGGCGTGGCGATAGACATCGGCCCGCTGGTAGTGGTGACCGAGGATGACCGCACGCTGGCCGAGCTTTTCGCGCGCCGCAAGGATGCGCGACTGCGCCTGATCGTCGGCCAGCGCGTTGAAACGGTCAAAGGTGATGTTGGCGACTTGCATCGGGTGTCCTTCAGGTCTGGCTCCATGGCAGGCCGGCCTTGCGCCAGCCACCCACGGTGTTGCGATGGCCGTTGGCGTCCAGGTCTCCCTCGAATCCTTCGAGGACGTTGTATGCGTTGCTGTAACCCGCCTCGGCCGCTGCCGAAGCAGCGCCGTGCGAGCGCCCGCCGCTGCGGCACAGGAACATCACCAGTGCTTCGGGATCGACCTGGTGCTTGAGCTGGGTGACGAAATCCGGGTTGCGCTGGCCCGATGACTGGTTCCATTCGAGCTGTACCGAATCCGGCACCTCGCCGACCCACTGCCACTCGGCCGCCGTGCGCACATCGACGATGCGCGCGCCCGGCGCGAGTCTGAGCAATTCATGGGCTTCGGTCGGCGTCACCGCACCGGCGTAAGGCAGTTGGAGCTGCTGCGCACGTTCCCGTGCGAGACCGAGAATCTGTCCGAGTGTAGCCATGGCTGATGTTCAGGCAAATAAAAGTGATCGAAGTATATCGTCCGCCGCCCTCGACGCCTGCCCGCACCAAACCGGTGCGAACGAAAACGGCCGCGCATCAAATCGGTGCAGTTTTTGGGCCTGCTGGCCGCAGCGCCGCCGTCAATGCCGGCTGTGGCACAATCCCGGGGCGAAATCCGGTGCGTGGCACGCGATCTGCTTTAGTCAGCGCTGCGACAGCCGCCGCGACTGAACGGTTGCGGCGAGCCCAAGACTCGCCCAAAACAGGAATTACCCCGTTCAAAGCCGACCGAGCAACATCCATACATCCATCGTAGGAGAAATCATGACGACCGCGAAGCAGGTACTCGACATCATCAAGGAGAAGGAGGTCAAGTTCGTTGATTTCCGTTTCACCGACACCCGTGGCAAGGAACAGCACGTGGGCGTGCCCGTCAGCGCATTTGACGCCGACAAGTTCACCGAAGGCCACGCATTTGATGGTTCGTCGATTGCCGGCTGGAAGGGCATTCAGGCTTCCGACATGCTGCTGATGCCGGATCCGGAAACCGCCTTCATCGACCCGTTTTTCGACGAAACCACGCTGGTCATCAGCTGTGACGTCGTCGAGCCGTCGGACGGCAAGGGCTACGACCGCGATCCCCGCTCGATCGCCAAGCGCGCCGAAGCCTTCCTGAAGTCGTCCGGCCTGGGCGATACCGCCTACTTCGGCCCGGAACCCGAATTCTTCATCTTCGACAGCGTCGAGTGGAACATCGACATGTCGGGCTGCCGCGTGCAGATCTTTTCCGAAGAAGCTGCCTGGTCGTCGGGCGAGAAGTTCGAAAGCGGCAATACCGGTCACCGTCCGGGCGTCAAGGGCGGCTACTTCCCTGTTCCGCCGGTCGATTCGCACAATGACATCCGTGCCGCCATGGTGCTGGCACTGGAAGCCGTCGGCATCCCGGTTGAAGTGCATCACCATGAAGTCGCGACCGCCGGCCAGAACGAGATCGGCACCCGGTTCAACACGCTGGTGCGCCGCGCCGACTGGACGCAGACCCTGAAGTACATCGTGCACAACGTCGCCCACAGCTACGGCAAGACAGCGACCTTCATGCCCAAGCCCATCGTCGGCGATAACGGCTCCGGCATGCACGTGCACCAGTCGATCTGGAAGGACGGCAAAAATCTGTTCGCCGGCAACGGCTACGCCGGCCTGTCCGAATTCGCGCTGTACTACATCGGCGGCATCATCAAGCATGCCAAGGCGCTGAACGCAATCACCAACCCGGGTACGAATTCGTACAAGCGTCTGGTGCCGCATTACGAAGCACCGGTCAAACTGGCTTACTCAGCCCGCAACCGCTCGGCTTCGATCCGCATCCCGCACGTCGCGTCGGACAAGGCGCGCCGCATCGAAACGCGTTTCCCGGATCCGCTGGCCAACCCGTACCTGTGCTTCGCCGCGCTGATGATGGCGGGACTGGATGGCGTGCAGAACAAGATCCACCCGGGTGAGCCGGCGGACAAGAACCTGTACGACCTGCCGCCGGAAGAGGACAAGCTGATCCCGACCGTGTGTGCCAGCCTCGACGAAGCCCTCGATGCGCTCGCCGCTGACCATGCCTTCCTGACCAAGGGGGGCGTGTTCTCGGAAGACTTCATCGCGGCCTACATCGAGCTGAAGATGACCGAAGTGAATCGCACCCGCATGACGACCCACCCGGTCGAGTTCGAGATGTACTACAGCCTCTGATCGCCACCGATCAGCACATGCCGGCGTGGCGTCAGCGCGCCCGGCAGGTGAAGCGTTGAGGAAAAGGACGGCAATTAGCCGTCCTTTTTCATTGTCACTGCGCAAGTGTGCGCCCTACACTCGCGCTGCTTTGACCCGAAACGCCCAGGTAATCCACATGCTACAAGGTCTGAACCGTATCCTGATTGCCGCGGCATGCCTGCTTGTTGCAGCGCCCGCCACGGCAGAAATCTACAAGTGCGTCGACGCCGAAGGCCACACCACCTACACGAACGAAAAATCGCGCGCCAGCGGATGCAAGGTGCTGGTCAGCGACATGCCGGTCAGTTCGGTGCCTGGTCCGGCCGCTGCCACTCCCAAGCCGGCCACCAATGCGGGCGGTGGTTTCCCGAGCGTCAGCGGCGATCAGCAGAAGGCGCGCGATTCCGAACGCAGACGCATCCTCGAAACCGAGCTCGCGACCGAAACCGGCAGTCTCGAAGAGGCGCGCAAGGCGCTGACCGAAGGTGAAGCGGTGCGTCTGGGCAACGAGCGCAACTATCAGAAGTATCTCGACCGGATACAGGGGCTCAAGGACAATGTGGCTCTGCATGAACGCAATGTCGATGCGCTGCGCAAGGAGCTGTCCAAGCTGCCCTGACCGCAGGGCCCGCACCGGCCTGCCGATGAATCGGCAGGCAATGCTGGCGCGCTTCTTGCGTGGATTGCGGTCATGACTGCATCCAAGCCCGGCAGGTCGTCCCGCCACCCATCCCGCGAATGGTCCGAACGCTTCAGCGGGCTGGAACTGCTGGCCAGCGCAGTGGCGCTGCTCGATGCCGAGCGGCACATCGTCTACCTGAATCCGGCGGCCGAAAACCTGTTCGCCGCCAGCCTCGCCAAATTGCACGGCAAGCACTGCGATCGGCTGATCGGCCCGATGCATGGCCTCGATACCGCGCTCGACAATGCGCTTGCCAACAACTGGAGCTACACCGGTCACAACCTGTCGGTGGACCGGCAGATCGGCGGTTCGCTGCAGCTCGACTGCACGGTGTCGCCGGTGCATACGGACAATGCACGTGTCCTGCTTGAATTCCGCCCGATCGACCAGCAACTGCGCATCGCCCGCGAAGAGCAGGTGTTGCAGCAGCAACAGGCCAACCGCGAGCTGATCCGCAACCTCGCGCACGAAATCAAGAATCCGCTCGGCGGCATCCGTGGTGCCGCACAACTGCTGGAACGCGAACTCGACCGGCCCGAACTGCGTGAATACACGCAGGTCATCATCAACGAATCGGACCGGCTGCAGGACCTGATGAACCGTCTGCTGCATTCGCATCGCGCGATGCAGGTCACCACGGTGAGCATCCACGAAGTGCTCGAGCGCGTCCGCCTGTTGATCGCGTCCGAGTTTCCCGACGTTGAGGTCGAGCGCGACTACGACACCAGCCTGCCTGACCTGACTGCCGATCGCGAACAGCTGATCCAGGTCGTGCTGAACATCGCGCGCAACGCCGCGCAGGCGCTGAAGGGGCATGGCAGCATCCGGCTGCGCACGCGGGCGCACCGTCAGGCGACGCTGGTGAAGCGTCGGCACAAGCTGGCACTCGAATTGCAGGTGATCGACAACGGCCCGGGCATTCCGGAAGACCTCCTCGACCGCATCTTCTATCCGCTCGTGTCCGGCCGCGACGACGGCACCGGACTCGGGCTCACGCTGGCGCAGAGCTTCGTGCATCAGCACCACGGCACCATCGAGGTGCAGAGCCGGCCGGGCTACACCGTTTTCACAATATTGCTGCCGTTCAAGCAAGGCACTTCGGAGAAACCATGAATCCGGTCTGGATAGTCGATGATGACCGCTCGATACGCTGGGTGCTCGAAAAGGCGCTGGCGCGCGAGTCGATCCCGTATTCCGCCTTTTCCACCGCACAGGAAGCGCTCGATGCGCTCGATGCCGGCGGCCAGCCGCAGGTGCTGGTGTCCGACATCCGCATGCCGGGCGAATCCGGCCTGTCGCTGCTGGAAAAGGTCAAGGCGCGCCACCCAAGCCTGCCGGTCATCATCATGACCGCCTATTCGGACCTCGACAGCGCGGTCGCCGCCTTCCAGGGCGGCGCGTTCGAGTACCTGCCGAAACCGTTCGACGTCGATCACGCGATCGAACTGGTGCGGCGGGCCATCGAAGAGAGCATGCACCAGGCGAGTGCGCCGGCCGAAGCCGACATGGCACCGGAAATCCTCGGTAAGGCGGCATCGATGCAGGACGTGTTCCGCGCCATCGGCCGTCTGGCGCAGAGCCACGCAACCGTACTGATCAACGGCGAATCCGGCACCGGCAAGGAACTGGTGGCGCGCGCGCTGCACCGCCACAGCCCACGCCGCGACGCGCCTTTCATCGCGATCAACACCGCCGCCATCCCGCGCGATCTGCTCGAATCGGAACTGTTCGGCCACGAGCGCGGCGCCTTCACCGGCGCCACCGCGATGCGCCGCGGCCGATTCGAACAGGCCGACGGCGGCACCTTGTTCCTCGACGAAATCGGCGACATGCCGTCCGAGCTGCAGACGCGTCTGCTGCGTGTGCTGTCCGACGGCCACTTCTACCGGGTCGGCGGTCACTCGCCGATCAAGTCGAACGTGCGCGTGATCGCCGCGACCCACCAGAATCTGGAAGACCGGGTGAAGCAGGGCCTGTTCCGCGAAGACCTGTTTCACCGGCTGAACGTGATCCGGCTGCGCATCCCGCCGCTGCGCGAGCGGCGCGAGGACATCGTGCTGCTGGCGCAGCACTTCATGACCAAGAGTGCGCAGGAACTGGGCGTCGATGCCAAGCGCCTGTCGGAGCCGGCGACCCGCTACCTGCAGGGGCTGGAATTTCCGGGCAACGTGCGTCAGCTGGAAAACCTCTGCCACTGGCTGACCGTGATGGCGCCCGGGCAGGTGGTCGACGTGAAGGATCTGCCGGCCGAACTGCGCAGCCAGCCGGCGCGCGAAGCGGCGGGCGACTGGGGCGCCGCGCTGGCGTCCGAAGTCGACCGCCTGATCGCGCTCAAGCAGCCGGCGCTGTTCGATCATCTGGTGCAGGAATTCGAACGCACGCTGATCCGGCGTGCGCTGGCCAGCACCGGCGGGCGGCGCATCGAATCCGCGCAGTTGCTCGGCATCGGCCGCAACACGATCACGCGCAAGATCCAGGAACTGAACATCGAAGGCGGGCGCGAAGTCGAGACCGACCTCGAGTAAGGCGCGTGACACACGATGCGGGTGGCTGCATGCAGCCGCCCGGCTACAATCCGCTGCATGACTGTCTTTGCCGAATCCGCCGTTGCGGACACCGCCCTTGCCGACGCGCTGCGCCAACGCGTCTGCGCCGTTCCCGAAGACTGGACGATGGCGGTGTGCGCTGCCTGCACCAGCACCAACAGCGTGCTGCTCGCGCAGATAGGGCGCGGTAGCCGGTTGCTGTTCGCGCTCGAACAGACCGCCGGCCGCGGGCGGCGTGGTCGTGAATGGGCGGCCCGCCCGGGCGACAGCCTCACCTTTTCACTGCGCCACACTTTTGCACTGCGTGCCGACGCGCTGTCCGGGTTGAGCCTGGCGGTTGGCGTTGTGCTGGCCGATGCGCTGCTCGAGCGCGGCATCACGGATATCGCGCTCAAGTGGCCGAACGACCTGATGCGGGCCGACCGGAAGCTGGGGGGCGTGCTGATCGAATTGTCATCTCCGCCGGCCGGCGACGCGACCGCCGTCATCGGCGTCGGCATCAATCTCGCGCTGCCGCCGGCAGGCGACTACGCCCATGCACCGGCGGCGCTCTGTCCCGATGCGCCCGGCCGCGAAGTCTGGCTGGACGTCGGGGCTGCCCTGGCCGACGCGCTGGCCCGCATGCTGCCGCAGTTCGCAGCGCAGGGATTCGCGCCTTTCGTCGATCGCTGGAACCGCTACAACCTGCATGCCGACCGGGTGGTCACGGTGACCGGCGACGGAACGCAACTGTGCGGACGCTGTCTGGGTGCCGATCATGACGGCGCGCTGCGGCTTGACTGCGACGGCCGGGTCGAGCGTGTGCTCGCCGGTGACGTGTCGCTGCGGTCGGCGCCCTGACGTGCAGCTGCTGATCGACGCCGGCAACAGCCGCATCAAGTGGGCGTGGAGCGACGCCGGCCGCCCCGGCGCGGTCTCCGCAGTCGATCTCGCAACGTTCGACGTCGCGACGCTGGCGCATGCGTGGCAGGTGGCGACAGCCGCGCACTACACCTGCGTGGCGGGAGACGCTGTAGACGCCGCCATCCGGCGCGCACTGCCGTCGGGCTGTGCGGCGCACCGCGTGTTCGCCGGGCCTTCGGCCTGCGGCATCGCGAATCTGTATGACCAGCCGGCACGACTGGGCGCCGACCGCTGGGCTGCGCTGATCGGCGCCCGTGCGCTGCACGCCGGGCCGCTGGTCGTTGCCACGGCGGGCACCGCGACCACCATCGATGCACTCGACGCCGACGACCGCTTCATCGGTGGCTACATCCTGCCCGGCCTGCGACTGATGCTCGAATCGCTGGCGCGCCATACCGCGGACTTGCCGCACGCCGCCGGTCACGCAGCCGACTGGCCGCGCAACACCGACGATGCCATCCACAACGCATGCACCGATGCACAGGCCGCGCTGATCGAACGCATCGGCGAACAGCTGGGTCCGCAGGCGACCGTGCTGCTGTCCGGCGGCGCGGCATCGGCGATTGCGCCGCGACTGCGCTGCGCCCACCAGCGGGTGGACGATCTGGTGCTGCACGGGCTGGCCCGGCTGGCGGCTGCGGACAAGGGCCCGGATGTGATGAAATGCGGACCGGAACGCGATGCCGCACATGAAGCCCTGTGAATGAAGTTTCGCGAATGACATTTTTCGAATGAGACCTCCTCTCGACGGCATTGCGCCACGCCACGGACATTGACGATGCGCCTCGTGTTCTTCCTGCTGCTGCTGCTCAACGTTGCGCTCTACCCCTTCGTGTCCGGTCTGATCGCCGGCAAGGGCGACGGCAGCGAACCGCTGCGCATGGCCAGCCAGATGAAACCTGACAGCATCCGCATCCTGCCATCCGGGGGCGAGGCGCCGATCGCCGAGGCCCTGGCTTCGCCGGATGTTGAAGTTGCGATCGCGGCCGATACCGATGCGCCGGCGGTGTGTCGGGCGCTCGACGGCCTGTCGCGCGAACAGGTCGATGCACTGACCGCACGCATCGGCGCGCAGCAGCTTGCGCTTCAGTTGTCGGATGTCGAGCAGACCGAAACCACTGCCTGGTGGGTGCACATTCCCGACATGCAGACGCGCCAGCTCGCCGAGCGCAAGCAGGCCGAACTGCGCGCGCTCGGCGTACGCGAAATGATCGTCATGGCCGATCCGGTCGATTCGCAGAAGCTGGCCGTGTCGCTCGGCCTGTTCAAGACCGAGGCGGCTGCGAAGGAATTGCTGGCCACATTGAACGGGCAGGGCGTGCGCAGCGCGCGCATCGCGCCGCGCGAGGGCCGTGCCGGCCGCTACCGGGTCGAAGTGCGCGGCGGCGAACCGGAGCTGGCTGCCTTGTTCGACAGCTTCCCGGCGCTCGACGAGACGACCCAGCGGACCGACTGCCAATGACCTTCGTGGTCGGGCTGACCGGCGGCATCGGCAGCGGCAAGTCGGCCGTGGCCGAGCTGTTCGTGCAGCGCGGTGCCGCGCTGGTCGACACCGACGCCATCGCACATCAGCTCACCGGACCGCGCGGTGACGCAATCGCGCCGTTGCGCGAGGCGTTCGGCGACGCCTTCATCACTGCCGACGGCGCGCTGGATCGCGCCCGCATGCGTGCCCGCGTGTTCGCCGAACCGGCGGCCCGTTCCCGGCTTGAAGCCCTGCTGCACCCGCTGATCCGCATCCGGGCGCGCGACGCGGTGGCCGCCAGCGCCGCGCCCTATGTCGTGCTGGCGGTTCCGTTGCTGATTGAATCGGGCGACTGGAACGCCCGCTGCGACCGCGTGCTGGTAGTCGATTGCCCGGTCGAATTGCAGCGCGAGCGGGTGCGCGCGCGCAGCGCCCTTCCGGCCGACGAGATCGACCGCATCATCGCCGCGCAGGCGTCGCGCGAAGCGCGGCTTGCGGTGGCCGACGATGTCATCGACAACGCGGGCGAGCGCGCTGCGCTGGTGCCACAGATCGATGTGCTCCATGCGCGCTACATGACACTGGCGGAACGTGAAAAACCCGCGTCGGCGTTGTGACTCAGGGGCTTTTCCGTCAGAATCATGAGAATTTGCTTGAACAAGTCCCGGACAAGCCCCTGTGATCACATACGAATATCCTCTGAACGAGCGCATCCGCACGCTGCTGCGCCTGGAGGACCTGTTCGAACGCACGCAGCATTTCATGCGTGCCGAAGGCGCGCATGAACATCACGTTGCACTGGTCGGCCTGTTCGAGATTCTTGAAGTTGCGTCGCGTGCCGACCTGAAGGTCGATCTGGTGCAGGAACTGGAGCGCCAGCGCCAGACGCTGATGTCCTTCCGCAACAACCCCGATATTTCCGAAGAAGCCCTGTCCGGCGCACTGTATGAGATCGAACAGGCCAGTGCGGCGCTGCTGTCGATGGCCGGCAAGATCGGCCAGTACCTGCGCGAGAACGACTGGCTGATGAGCATCAAGAGCCGCACCGCGATTCCGGGCGGCCTGTGCGAATTCGACCTGCCGTCCTATCACTACTGGTGTCACCGAGATCCGTCGCTGCGCCAGGCCGATCTGGTCGGCTGGCTGACGCCGATGCTGCCGATCCGCGACGGCCTGACCATCGTGCTGCGTCTGCTGCGCGCCAGTGGCCGGCCGGAGCGTCACATTGCAGGCAGCGGTGCATTCCAGCAGATGATGGGCGGCAAATCGGCCCAGATGCTGCGTCTGCGCGTGTCGATGGAAGAAGCGGTCACGCCGGAAATCAGTGCCAACAAGTACGCGCTTAACATCCGCTTCGTCGCGCCCGGCGGTCACGCCCGTCCGCGCGTGACCGAAACCGACGTCGGTTTCGAACTGACCTTCTGCAACCTGTGAGCACTCCGGGCACCGGCGGTCGCATCGTCACCTGTCCGCGCTGCGGCCAGCCAGCCGTCTATGCGCCGACGAACCCGGCGCGGCCGTTCTGCAGCCCGCGCTGCAAGAACTCCGATTTCGTCGCCTGGGCGAACGAGGAATATCGCGTGCCCGATGCGTCGCCCGAGGTGCCGCCAGACGAAGACATTTCGTAAGCTCGGAGACCGGAATCGCCTGCAGGGGCGGAACGGGGGTTTCGGCGAGCATGGCTCGCCGCCCGTGGAGCCGGTCGGCCATGCAGGGCCGACCGTGGGACGGCTCCTACGAAAACCGCGATGGTGTTGCCGTTTGTAGGAGCGGACCCTGTCCGCGATCGGCACGTCGATCACGTGACGTCGCATCTCGGAGACCGGAATCGCCTGCAGGGGC
>NZ_JAUYRO010000043.1 GCF_030696805.1 Methyloversatilis sp.
CTGCTGCGCCCGGTGCCGGATGAGCGGGTGGTGGCCTGGGTTCGGGCGCAGCGGCAGTCGTCCCTATTTACAACGGTGATCACCCGGGGCGAGATGCTCTTCGGTGTTTGCCTGTTGCCGGAAGGCCGACGTCGGCAGGAGTTGCTGCGTGAGGTGATCGCCGTGTTTTCTGATGATATGGCTGAGCGCGTGTTGGACTTTGGTAGTGAAGCTGCCGACGCATACGCCGAAATCGCGGCGACCAGGCGTTCTCAAGGCCGACCTGTTAGCCAGTCAGACGCGATGATTGCGGGTATCGCGCGCTCTCGCGGAGCAGATCTCGCCACGCGCAATGTCAGGGATTTCGAGAGCTGCGGCGTCACGTTGATCAATCCTTGGCAGTGATCAGCCGGTCGCAAGTCGAGCAGCTTCTGGTTGAAGTCAAGGCCTTGCGCCTTGCTGGATTCGAGCACGCGGACACGCACGAAGGTCGCGCTGCGACTCATCCGATGGTGTCCAGACAAGGGCGCATTGCGTTGCTCAACTTCGCTTGTCGTCAGCCGGGATGGTCGATGACCAGCTTGCGTATCGCGGCGAGGCCGCCGCTCCCACAGGGCCGCTCCCACGGTCGTTGGCTGGTGCCTTGCGTTGGGCGCGCGCGCCTTCGATCTGAACGTGGCAACGGTGCCTCGACCCCGATCCCGCGGGCCGCGCGCGTTGTGCCGCGAGTGATCGATGTATATCCTGTATACACATCACTGAGTACAGAGGCCCACCATGCGAACCCGTATCTTCAAAAGTGGCAACTCGCTCGCCGTGCGCATTCCGAAGGAACTGGCCATCGCCGGGGTGTCGGAAGAGGTCGAGATCGAGCGGGTGGGCAACACCCTGGTGCTGAGGCCCGCACAAAGACCGTCGCTGGCCGATCTGCCTGAGATATTCGCGTCCTTTCCGAAGAGCTTCATGGCCGAAGGGCGCGAGTTTCATGAGCAGCGCGAGCGCGAATGGGACCTTGCCGAGCCTTCTGCAAAGGACTGAGCTTTGGTCTGGATGCTCGATACGAATATCTGCATCTACCTGATGGCGCGACAACCGCCGCAGGTGGTGGCCCGATTCCAGCAGGCGAGAGCGGGCGACATTGCGATTTCGGTGGTCACCTACGCGGAGTTGTGGCACGGCGTCGAGCGCTGTCAGGGCGCTGACCGTGAACAGGCCGCGGCGGGGTTGCGACGCTTCACGCAGCGCGTGCCTGTGCTCGCTTTCGACGAGGCAGCCGCAGAGCGTTACGGCGCACTCGCTGCCGCGGTGCGCGACCGCCGCCGCGATGCGCTCGACCGGATGATTGCCGCCCATGCGGTGAGCGTCGATGCTGTCCTGGTCACGAACAATGAAGCGGATTTCGCCGATTACCCCGGGCTGGTGGTGGAGAACTGGACGCGCGCCCCTGCTGCGCCCGCTTGAGCGCCGGCGGCTGCCTGGCGCTTTCGCATATATATATGCAATGAAGATTCATCCGGTGACCGAAACTTGACTGATTCACGACTTGTATTTACCGAAGGCGACGCAGAGAAGAGCCTGCGCTGGCAATCCGAAGCCGGCCTGCCGCCGCCGAAGCGCGTGGTGGTGGCCGACGACACCTTGAGCGCCGACAGCGCCTTCCGCCTCGCGAGCGAGGGTACGGCGCTGTTGTGGCGCAGCGACTTCCAGAACGCGCGGCAACTGCTGCAGGCGCTGGTGCGGCGGGTGGACCGCAAGCCGCGCAAGCCGGCGGCCACGATGCGTGACGCGTTCAACCAGCACCGGCTGGCACAGTCGCAGCGCGCCCGCACGCTGGGCATGCTGCTGATTCCGTTCGACGCCGGCCACGTCATCCCGCTGCGCCGCGCACCCGATGTGGTCGAGGCCTGCACACAGGCGCACGGCGAGGCGCGCGACGGCTATGTGTGTTCGCTGCGCGAGTTGTTGGGCGTGATCAGCGCCTACGAGTGGCGGCGCAACGGCGTCGAGGTGCCGGCGCTCGAAGCGCGCATCCATCCGCACTACGGCGTGTTTTCGCCGGTGCGCGGCGAATATGTCGATCTGGTGGCGAAGGCGCCGCTGCCGGCGGTGCTGAAGAAGGCGTCGCGTGCCTTCGACATCGGCACCGGTACCGGCGTGCTGGCAGCGCTACTCGCGAAGCGCGGCGTGGCGAAGGTGGTTGCGACCGATCAGGACGAACGCGCGCTGGCCTGCGCACGCGACAACGTCACCCGCCTCGGGCTGGGCGCGCAGATCGACGTGCGGGCGGCCGACCTTTTCCCGGATGGCCGCGCACCGCTCATCGTGTGCAATCCGCCCTGGCTGCCGGCGCGCCCGGCTTCGCCGCTTGAACACGCGGTGTACGACCCGGACAGCCGCATGCTGCGCGGCTTTCTGTCGGGGCTGGCGGAACATCTCGGGCCGGACGGCGAGGGCTGGCTCATCCTGTCGGACTTTGCCGAACACCTGGGCCTGCGCACCGCCGACGAGCTGCAGGGCTGGATCGATGACGCGGGTCTGGAGGTGCTCGGCCATCTCGACGCCCGCCCGCGCCACCCCAAGGCGAGTGACGAGTCCGACCCGCTGCACGAGGCGCGCTCGCAGGAAGTGACCCGCCTGTGGCGGCTCGGCGCGAAAGAGGGGGGCTGACGCCACCTCAGCCGCCAGGGTTTTCGTAGGAGCCATCCACGGCCGGCCCTGCATGGCCGGCCGGCTTTGCGGGCGGCGAGCGGTGCTCGCCGAAACCCCCGCGCCGCCCCTGCAGGCGATCCGTACTCCGAATACGCGGCTGGGCACGATCAACGTGTGCATCGCGGGCAGGGCCTGCTCCTACGATAAACATCGCCGGGGGTCGAGCGATCGCGAGTTTGAACTCGTAACGGTCAGCTCGTTGCCCACAGCACGAGGCTGATCAGCAGGACATTGACCAGGATGGCGGCGAACAGGCCGCCGAGCAGGAAGTGCTGCGGGCCGAGTCCTTCGGTGGTGCGGTTGATCATGCGCGTGCGACCGATGCCGGTGAAGGTCAGCAGGATGATCTTGAGCGCGCGCAGGCTGCCGCGCAGCAGCGGGATGTGAGTGTCTGACACGGCGGCATTGTGCCGCAGCGGTGGCTCTGCCGGGCGTGGCATGATGCGGTGATGACGCCCCGGACCCCGGCATGGAACCCGTGAATCCTCCCGATGCGCGCTCGCGCACCGATGCCCAGCAGCGCGCCGACGATATCCGGGCGTTCCGTCGCGAACTGGCCCGGCTCGACGACGAAGCCGTGCTGCCGCTCGATGCGGCGCAGCGTTCGGCGCTGCAACGCCACCACGACGCGCTGCTCGGGCAGATGGCGCGCCGGCACGATGTCGACACCAGCGCGCAGGCGCAGCAGATTTCGCTTGGCCTGCGCATCGCCTCCTTTCTCGGCGCGCTGGCACTGGGCGCCAGCGTGTATTTCCTGTTCCGCCAGTACTGGCCGCTGTTCTCCGAAGCGATGCAGGTGACGGTGCTGATGACGGCTTCGCTGGCCAGCCTCGGCGTGACCGTATGGCTGCAGGCGCGCGACGCATCGGGCTATTTCGCCAAGCTCGCGGCGCTGGTGGCCTTTGTCTGCTTCGTGCTCAACCTCAGCCTGCTGGGCTCGAGCTTCAACATCACGCCGTCCGACAAGGCACTGCTCCCCTGGGCGGCGTTTGCACTGCTGCTGGCCTACACCTGCGAGCTGCGGCTGATGCTGGTGGCGGGCCTGATCTGCCTGGCCGGCTTCATCGCCGCTCGCGTCGGCGCGTGGAGCGGGCTGTACTGGCTGTCGGTCGGCGAACGGCCGGAGCATTTCTTTCCGGCCGCGCTGGCGATGCTGTGCCTGCCGCAGTTCGTCAGCCAGCGTGCGTGGTCGGGCTTTGCGGCCACCTGGCGGCTGACCGGCACGCTCATGCTGTTCCTGCCGATGCTGGTGCTGGCCAACTGGGGCCGCGCGAGCTACCTGCCACTTGACGGTGGTGCGGTCGAGGGGTTTTACCAGGTCGCAGGCTTCGTCGCCGGCGCCGCACTGGCCTGGCTGGGCGTGCGTCGTGGCTGGCCGGAAGTGACGCACACCGCCGTCGTGTTCTTCGTCATCTTCCTGTACACCAAGCTGTTCGACTGGTGGTGGGCGGTGATGCCCAGATTCCTGTTCTTCCTCGTGCTCGGGCTGGTCGCGCTGCTCGTCATCTTCGTGCTGAAGCGGCTGCGCGCGGCGATGCTGCGCTCGGAGTCGGCGCAATGACACGATCACAGCGAGTGTTGCTCGTCGCCGGCACCGCGCTGATCGTTGCGGTGAATGTGCTGGTGCTGGCCGGCGTGGCGTGGAATCGCTCGGGTGAGCCGGGCAGCGGGCTCACGCTGACGCACCGCGAAGCGCAGCTGCCGTACGACTTCGGCTACTACAGAGAGCGAGGCGGCGAGCGCAGCAGCGTGGCGGTGACGCTGGCCTGGCGCGTACCGGCCACCCGGCACGAGGCGGATGCGGGTTACGCCTTCAATTACAGTCGGGGCGCCGGCTGGCTCGATGCCGCGCGGTTGCGCGCACTGGGTTTCGACCTGTCCGGTGACGAACGCACGCATCGTGCGTCGCGCGAAGTTTTGCTCGTGCTTGAACTCGCTGGCGACGCCTGGCAGGCCACGATCGAACAGGCGCGGCGTGAGCACGACGCGCTGGTGGCACGCGGCACCACGAACAAGGCGGAAGAGAACGCAGTGCTGTCGGCGCAGCAGGCGCTGCGGTATGAAATCGACAAAGCGTCGCGGCTGTTCGCCATCGATGCCGGGCTCGACGCCGCGGCGCTGCGCGCGCGTTACCCCGACCGCGCGCGCTATGCCATCGTCGCCGCCACCGTGAGGCCGTTGGCCACGCGCGAGAAAGAGCAGCTGATCTTCAGTGGCCAGATCGAGGAGGTGTCGGTCAGTTCGATCACCGTGCCGCATGCCCTGCGCATCGCCATGGCGGAGGTCGACCGCAACGAGGTCGATACCGGCCGTGCCACCTTCGAACTTGACGTGGCCTGGGGCCGGCGTTACGAACCGTGGGTCGCTGCGGTGCGCGTCGCCGCCGGCGGGGCACGCCCGTGAAGCAGCCGATCACCGGCTTCCAGCTCGATGAAGAAGGTCACTGGGTGGCGCGGCTGGCCTGCGGCCACCGCCAGCACGTGCGCCATCAACCGCCATTTACCCATCGCCCGTGGGTGACCACCGAAGCCGGACGCGCCCGCAAGATCGGGGTCGAACTCGACTGCCCGCGCTGCGATGCCTTCGAATGGCCGGACCACATCGTCGCGCAGGCCGGGCGCCCCGACTGAAGCGGTGCTATCTTCCGCCTCCGTATTCAGGGAGATGACATGCGCAACGCGGGCCGCATCAGGACGTGGAAGGATGACAAGGGCTTCGGCTTCATCGTGCCGGACGACGGCGGCGACGAGCTGTTCGCCGACATCAGCGAAGTGAATGCCGAAGGGCGCCGGCCCTCTGCGGGCGACCGCGTCAGCTTTGCCGTCGGTACCGACCGCACAGGGCGGCGCTGTGCCAAGGAGGTGCTGCTCGACGGCGTGCCGCTGAAGACCGCGCGCCCCCGCGCTCGGGCCAGCGGTGACGATCATCCGGCGCAGTGGGGCGGCGCCACGCTGTTCGTCATTCCGGCCTTTCTCGTGGTCATGCTGGTCGCGGCCTGGCTGTGGCAGGTGCCGGCGGGCTGGTTCCTGCTCTATCTCGGCTTGAGCGTCGTCACCTTCGGGCTGTATGCGGTGGACAAGGCGCAGGCGGCGAACGACGGCATGCGCGTGCCCGAAGCGCGGCTGCATCTGCTGGCGCTGGTCGGCGGCTGGCCCGGCGGCTTGCTGGCGCAACAGTTCCTGCGCCACAAGTCGGTGAAGACCTCGTTCCGGCGAGGTTTCTGGGTCACGGTGGCGCTGAACGTGCTCATCTTCCTGTTCGTCACCAGCCCGCTCGGCCGGCCACTGGTCGCGCACTGGCTGGGGTGAGGACCGCGGGCAGCGAGCCGCGGGGCGGCCTTCGCCAGCCGCTGCGGGAGCGGCCGCCGCGCCGCGATACGCACGCTGCACAACGACATCGCGGCGCTGATCGCGGCGGGGACGCCGCTCCCACAGGGGCCGCTCCCGCAGCCCCAGCGTTGATCCCGGTTGCGCCCGCGAACGCGCCCTTGAAATGCGCCGGCGGATGATCCCGCTCAAGGTGCGTGCCCCGGACTTTGACCAGGATGGGCGCACCGGAATTTCAGGTAGGTTGGGGTGAGCGCAGCGATGCCCAACACCCCGCCTTTGACCAGGATCGCAGTATTGCCAATACGGGAGTCCGGACATGGGCCGCATCGTCGTCATCCAGGGGCACCCCGAAACGAGACCGGGGCTGCTGCGCGCACTCGCCGACAGTTACATTGAAGGTGCCCGCGAGGCCGGACACGAAGTCGAAACGATCGACGTGACCCGGCTGCAGTTTCCGCTGCTGCGCGACAAGGCAGCCTGGTCTGTCGCGGCCGATGGCGATGTCGCGCGGGCGCAGGCGGCAGTGGCTGCGGCGCAGCACGTGGCGGTGTTCTTCCCGCTGTGGCTGGGTACGCTGCCGGCGCTGCTCAAGGCCTTTTTCGAGCAGCTCTTCCGACCGGGTTTCGCGATTGGCGAAGGCACCGGGCTGAGTCCGTTCAAGCCGCTGCTGAAGGGCCGTTCGGCCAGGCTTGTCGTGACCATGGGCATGCCGGCATTGATGTTCCGCTGGATCTATCTTGCGCATGGCGTGAAAAGCTTCGAACGCAACGCACTGAATTTCGTCGGCATCCGGCCGGTGCGTACGACGCTCGTCGGCAGCGTAGACAGCATGAACGACGCCGCACGCGCCCGCTGGCATGCGCAGATGCGCGGCCTGGGTCGCGCCGCTCGTTGAAGGGGGCCGCGCTGTAGGAGCAGCGGCTTATGGGAGCAGCGACGCGCTGTGGGAGCGGCGGCCTCGCCGCGATCTGCGCGTTGATCATCGATCATCGCTGCACTGATCGCGGCGAGGCCGCCACTCCCACAAGGGCACTCCCACAGCCGCTGCTGCACCGAGACGCTCTTCGAGCCCTTCACTGCCCGACACAGAAAGCGTGCGTAGAGGCTTCGCCGGAAGTCCCGGCTGGCGGGGGGCTGCGCTAGACGCGCAGCAGGCGCACTCGCCTGAACCAGCCGCCGAAGGCGGCGGGTTCGTTGCTGACCACACTGAAGGGCAGATCTTTCAGCGCGTCTTCGAGTACCAGGTCGAGCCGGGTTGCGATGCGGCCCGCAAGGGGCGACAGCAGGCGGCGCAGCGGCGCCGGGCGCCCGGCGGGCAGGAATTTGTCGAGCAGCAGTGCCGCTCCGCCCGGTTTCAGCACGCGGGCCGCTTCGCGCAGGCAGGCAGCGCCATCGGGCACGACGGCGACGATGAGGTGCAGCACGACGCAGTCGAAACTTTCGTCGGGGAAGGGCAGACGCATCGCGTCGCCGCGCACCGCCATGTAATCGAGCCCCTCGGCGCGCGGCAGGCTGCGCGCCAGCATGGCGCTGTTGAAGTCGAGGCCGGTGTAGCGGTGGTCGGGCGGCAGGCAGGGCAGGTCGAGTCCGGTGCCGATGCCGCACAGCAGGATGTCGGACGGCGAACGCGGCAGGGCGTCGAGACTGGCGCGCCGCGCACCGCGCGTGGCGAGATCAACGACCGCGTCGTACAGCGGGGCGAGTCGGGTGTAGGACGCGTCGAGAGACACCGCGCTGCCCCGGACCTCAGTGCAGCACGCGCGGCATGGCGAGCGTGAATTCGGGAATGACGGCTTCGAACTGCGTGCCGTCTTCGGCCACCATCTGGTAGGTGCCACCCATGGTGCCGACCGGTGTGGTCAGCGCACAGCCGCTGGTGTATTCGAATTTCTCGTCCGGCTTGAGCAGCGGCTGCTGTCCGACTACGCCCAGGCCACGCACTTCCTGTTCGGAATCGGCAGCATCGCGGATGACCCAGTGACGGCTGATCAGCTGTGCCGGCACGGTGCCGGTGTTGGCGATCGTCACCGTATAGGCAAAGACGAAACGCGACTCGTCGGGGTCGGACTGCTCTTCGATATAGCGTGTCTGCACGGACACCGTGATTTCATGTTTTTTCGCTTCGGCCATGTCAGCTTTTTAACCGAAGTCCACCGGTGCGGCAAGCAGCAGCCGTGACGCGCAGGGCAAACAGCGAGGCGATAAGCAGGGCAGGGCACCGGAGCCGATACAATTGCACTCCCGCCACCCGGAGCACGCCCGTGAGCCATTCGTCCGCACGTCCTTCATCCGCCGCCGATTTCCTGATTGCGCCCAGCCTGCTGTCGGCCGATTTCGCCATGCTCGGGCAGGAGGTGCGCAACGTCATCGATTCCGGTGCCGACTGGATACATTTCGACGTAATGGACAACCACTACGTGCCCAACCTGACCATCGGCCCGCTGGTGTGCCAGGCGCTGCGCCCGCATACCGACGCGGTGATCGACGTGCATCTGATGGTGAAGCCGGTCGATCGCATCATTCCGGACTTCGCGAAAGCCGGTGCCAACGTGATCACCTTCCATCCGGAGGCGTCGGAGCACATCGACCGCTCGCTGTCGCTGATCCGCGATCACGGCTGTCGGGCCGGTCTGGTGTTCAACCCGGCCACGCCGCTGCATCATCTCGATCATGTGATGGACCGGCTCGACCTCGTGCTGCTGATGTCGGTCAATCCGGGCTTCGGTGGTCAAAGTTTCATTCCGGAAACGCTGAACAAGCTGCGCGCCGCGCGCGCCAGGCTGGACGAGTACGAAGCGCGCACCGGCCGGCGCATCCGGCTGGAAATCGACGGTGGCGTGAAGGTGGACAACATTGCCGACATCGCGCGCGCCGGCGCCGACACCTTCGTCGCCGGCTCGGCCGTGTTCGGCGCCGGTCTCGACACCGACCCGAACCGCTACGACAGCGTGATCGGCGCACTGCGCGCCCAGCTCGCGACCGTTGCCGTATGAAGAACACGCGCGCGGTCGCCGCGATCAGCTTCGACCTGGACGGCACGCTGCTCGACACCGTGCCTGATCTTGCCGCCGCCGCACGCGACATGGCGCTCGAACTGGGTCTGCCGCCCCGGCGCGAAGACGAGGTGCGGGTATTCGTCGGCCGCGGCATTCCGAATCTGGTCGAACGCTGCCTGGGCGAGCGCGCACAGGACGCCGCGCTGCTCGCGCAGGCGATAGAGACGTTCAAGCGCGGCTACCGGGCGCGCAACGGCGCACATTCGACCGCCTACCCGGGCGCACACGACACGCTGGCCGCATTGAAGGCAGCCGGTTTCCCGCTCGCCTGCGTCACGAACAAGGCGGCCGACTTCACCGAGCCGCTGCTCGAACTGATGAAGCTGCGCGCGTACTTCGACTGCGTGGTCAGCGGCGACACGTTGCCGCAGAAGAAGCCCGACCCGGCGCCGCTATTGCATGCGGCCGCGCAACTGGGCTGCGCACCTGCCGCGCTGTTACATATAGGCGACTCGTACAACGACATCGACTGCGCCCGCGCCGCCGGTGTGCCGGTGTTCGGCGTGCCCTGGGGCTACAGCGAAGGGCGCGTGCTGGACGCAAAAGATTGCGATGGGCTACTATCGTCGCTCCCTGACCTGCTCGACCGCGTCACGCTTTCGACCGGCCACTGAGTCGGGCACATCACAACGAACCGACACCCAATCGACACCCAATCGACACCGAATCGACACCCAATGGACAGCCCGACATCCAAGGAGATACCCGCCCGCAGCTGCGCGCCCGCGCCCCTGCACGGGTACCTGTGGCGAGCCGCCTGAGTCCGCTTCCGGTCCGGCGCGTGCGGTGACACCGCGGCGCCCGTTCAAATTCCGCTCTCCGGTCTGTCCATGAATCACGATCAATTCGAGGCGCTCGTACGCGCCGGCTACAACCGCATTCCGGTCGCGCGCCAGGCGCTGGCCGATCTCGACACGCCACTGTCCGCCTATCTCAAGCTGGCCGATGCGCCGTATTCCTATCTGCTCGAATCGGTGCAGGGCGGCGAGCGCTGGGGTCGTTATTCGATCCTCGGCCTGCCGGCGCAGACGCGCATCGTCGTTCGTCGCAACGACATCCGCGTGCTGCGCGACGAGGTCGAGATCGAGCACTGCGAATCGGCCGATCCGCTCGCCTTCGTGCAGAACTTCATCGGCCGCTACCGGGTGCCCGACCTGCCGGACCTGCCGCGCTTTTCGGGCGGGCTGGTCGGCTATTTCGGCTACGACGTGGTGCGCTATGTCGAACACCGGCTCGACGCCGGCTGGAACAAGCCCGATCCGCTCGGCGTGCCGGACATCCATCTGCTGCTGTCCGACGAACTGGCGGTATTCGACAACCTGTCCGGCCGGCTCACCTTCATTGTCTATGCCGACCCGGCGCAGCCGGACGCGCTGATCAATGCCCATCTGCGGCTAGAAGCGCTGTCGGCGCGGCTGAAATCGCCGCTGCGCGAACCGGACACGCCGCGCGGCGTGTCGGTGGCTGCGGTGTCCGGCTTCGGCCACGACGCCTACTGCGCGGCGGTCGACACCGCCAAGCGCTACATCTTCGACGGCGACATCATGCAGGTCGTGCCGTCGCAGCGCATGAGCAAGCCGCTGGCCACGACGCCGATGGCGGTCTATCGCGCGCTGCGCGCGCTGAACCCGTCGCCCTATATGTATTTCTTCAATCTGGGCGACACCCACATCGTCGGCGCCAGCCCGGAAATACTGGCCCGCCTCGAGGGAGACAAGGTGACCGTGCGGCCGATCGCCGGCACGCGCAAGCGTGGCGCCACGCCGGACGAAGACCGTGCGCTGGCCGAAGACCTGCTGTCGGACGAGAAGGAACGCGCCGAACACATCATGCTGGTCGATCTGGGCCGCAACGACCTCGGCCGGGTCGCCGCCATCGGCTCGGTCGAAGTGACCGACCGCATGGTGGTGGAGAAGTATTCGCACGTGATGCACATCGTCAGCAATGTCGAAGGCGTGCTCAAGCCCGGCCTGACGGCGATGGACGTGCTGCGCGCCACCTTCCCGGCCGGCACCGTCAGCGGCGCGCCCAAGGTGCGGGCGATGGAAATCATCGACGAGCTGGAGCCGGTCAAGCGCGGCATCTATTCCGGCGCAGTCGGCTACCTCGGCTTCAACGGTGGCATGGACGTGGCGATCGCGCTGCGCACCGCCGTGATCAAGGACGGCCAGCTGCACGCCCAGGCCGGCGGCGGCGTGGTGATGGATTCGACGCCGGAAGGCGAATGGCAGGAAACGCTGAACAAGGCGCGCGCCGTGCTGCGCGCCGCCGAACTGGCGGAAGCGGGGCTGGTACCGGGCCCGGACGGGCGGGGGAACTGACATGCTGCTGATGATCGACAATTACGATTCCTTCACCTACAACCTCGTGCAGTACTTCGGCGAACTGGGGGAGGACGTGCGGGTGTTCCGCAACGACGAAATCACGCTCGACCAGATCGATGCGCTGAAGCCGGACCACATCGTGGTGTCGCCCGGGCCGTGTTCGCCGAAGGAAGCCGGCGTGTCGGTGCCGCTGATCAATGCCTTTGCCGGCAAGTATCCGATACTGGGTGTGTGCCTCGGCCACCAGAGCATCGGCGCGGCGTTCGGCGGCGACGTGGTGCACGCCAAGGTGGTGATGCACGGCAAGACCGCAGCCATTCACCACCTGGACAAAGGCATGTTCCGCGGCCTGCCCAACCCATTCACGGCCATCCGCTACCACTCGCTGGCGGTGTCGCGCGACACGCTGCCGGATTGCCTGGAAGTCACCGCCTGGACCGATGACGGCGAAATCATGGGCATGCGGCACAAGACACTGGCGGTCGAGGGCGTGCAATTCCACCCGGAATCCATCCTGACCGAGCACGGTCACCAGATGCTGAAAAACTTCCTCGACGAATGGAGGGCCGGCGCATGACCTTCACACCGAAGCAGGCGCTCGAGCGCGTCATCGAGCACCGCGAAATCTTCCGCGACGAAATGACGGCGCTGATGCGTCAGATCATGACCGGCGAAGTGTCGCCAACGCTGATCGCCGCCATCCTGATCGGTCTGCGGGTGAAGAAGGAAACCGTGGGCGAGATTGCCGCCGCGGCGCTGGTGATGCGCGAGCTGTCGATGAAGGTGCCGGTGGACAACAGCCAGACCCTGGTCGACACCTGTGGCACCGGTGGCGACGGCGCGCACACCTTCAATATTTCCACCGCGGCGATGTTTGTCGCAGCCGCGGCCGGCGCGCGCGTGGCCAAGCATGGCGGGCGGGCCAGTTCGTCGCAGAGCGGGTCCGCCGATGTGCTGGAGGCGCTCGGCGTGACACTGAACCTCACGCCGGCGCAGGTGGCAACCTGTGTCGAACAGGCCGGTGTCGGATTCATGTTTGCACCGAACCACCACAGCGCGATGAAGCATGCTGCGCCGGTGCGCCGCGAACTGGGCGTGCGTACGATGTTCAACATTCTCGGACCGCTGACCAATCCGGCCGGCGCGGCCAATCAGGTGATGGGCGTGTTCCACGCAGATCTGGTCGGCATCCTGGCGCGCGTGCTGAAGGAACTGGGTTCGCGCAACGTGATGGTGGTGCATGGCCGCGACGGGCTGGACGAACTGACGATCAGCGGCGACACCTTTGTCGGCGAGTTGCGCGACGGCGCGGTACGCGAATACACGGTGCATCCGTCAGATGTCGGTCTGCCGGTGCATGCCCTCGACACGCTGCGAGTGGCCGATGTGCAGGCGTCGCGCGACATGCTGCTGGCCGCGCTGGATGGCAGCTTTGCACCGGCGCGCGATGTCGTGCTGCTCAATGCCGGCGCCAGCCTTTACGTGGCCGGCGTGGCCGACAGCCTGCGCGATGGCGTGGACCGTGCCCGGACGGCGGTCGACTCCGGTGCCGCGCGGGCACGTCTCGATACGCTGGTCGAGCTGACGCGCTCGTTTGCCACGTGATTTTCTTGTAGGAGCCTGCCCCGCAGGCGATCGGGTGTCGCATGACGGAATCGCCACGATCGACAGCTCGATCGCCTGCGGGGCAGGCTCCTACAGGTCCGAAACGCTTGAATGGGTCAGAAGAAATGTCCGACATCCTGCAGAAAATCCTCGCCACCAAGCGGGAAGAAATTGCCGCCGGCCGTGCCGTGCAGACGCTGGAGGCGCTGTGTGCCCGGGCCGAGGCCCAGCCGCCGGTGCGCAACTTCGTCGCTGCGCTGAGCGATCGCGTGGCGCGCCGGCAGCCCGCGGTGATTGCCGAGGTGAAAAAGGCCAGTCCGTCGAAGGGCGTGCTGCGCGCCGACTTCCGTCCGGCCGAGATCGCTCGCTCCTACGAGGCGGGCGGTGCCGCCTGCCTGTCGGTGCTGACCGACCGGCAGTATTTTCAGGGGGCGCCCGAATATCTGGTCGAGGCGCGTGCCGCCTGTCATCTGCCGGTGCTGCGCAAGGATTTCATCATCGATCCGTGGCAGGTGGTCGAAGCGCGCGCGATGGGCGCCGACTGCATCCTGCTGATCGTGGCCGCTTTCCTTCCGCCATCAGGTGAGGCGGATGCGGCGCAGCAGGCGAAGGCGGTGGCCGACATGCGCGCACTCGAAACCCTGGCGGGTGATCTGGGCATGGCGGTGCTGGTGGAAAGTCACGACGCGGGCGAACTGGATCTGGCGCTGCAGCTCGATACGCCGCTGATGGGCATCAACAACCGCAGCCTGCGCACTTTCGAGGTGTCACTCGATTTCACGCTGTCGCAGCTCGACCGCATTCCGGCCGGGCGCGTCGTCATCACCGAAAGCGGCATCCTGACGGCAGAAAACGTCGCGACCATGCGGGCCCGCGACGTGCATGCATTTCTGGTCGGCGAAGCCTTCATGCGCGCCGCCGACCCCGGGGCCGAACTGGCCCGCCTGTTCGGAACAGCCGTGGTCTGAACCACGGCAGTCCGGTCATCAGCTGCGCACTGCGCCGTCGGCGGCACGCGGGCCGTCGCCATGGTCATGATGCCTGCCGTGGTGCTTGCCATGATGCGGGTGGCCGCCACCCAGACGGGCCAGTGATTTCGCCGCGTCCTTGCGCTGTTCGGGCGTCAGCACTTCGGCCAGATCGGCCAGCGTGCGCGTCATCAGCTTCGAACGTTCGTCCATCTGCGCGTGGCGTGCGGCACGCAGCTGTTCGATCCGGTCGCGGTCGATGGCCTCGGCCGACAGCAGCGCCAGCATTTCCTTCGGACCGCTGCCGTCGGCAGGGCGCATCGCCTTCATCTTTTCTGCAGAGGCCTCGACGATGATGCGGGCACGTGCCTTCTGCTCGTCGGTTGCGCCGACCTTGCTGAATACGCGTTCGACGCGTTCTGCCATGCGCTTCTCCATTTGACCGTGGCCATGATGCGCTGCGGTCTTCATGGCGTGCGGTGCGCGCTGTTCGCCTGCGTCGGCGGAAGCCTGCGGAGCGGCAGCAACCATCGCGGCAAGTGCGCCGGCTGCGGTGAGGGTGGCCAGCCAGCGACCGCGGGATGTTGCAGCCTGCAGGGGGCGGGCAGTGACTGCGTTCGGGTGTTTCATGATCTGACTCCTCTGATTTGCCGGAATGCTCCGGCAGCGAAGCCAGTGTCGGCGGCTGCTGTAAACCCGCTGCGCGACCGCAGTAACGATTTGTAAGATTCGCGGGGTTTCGGCGTTTTCAAGGCCGGGATTCGGGTTGCGGCCGAAACGGGTGACATCGACCTGCAATGAACGGTCAGGACGTGACGATTCCCAGTGTTGGCGCGGGTTTTGCGCCAAAGTGCTGCGGTATTATCCAGTGAAATTCCGTCCGTCAGAACGGCCGATAAACAATCAAAAAGGTCAGCGCCGGGGGCCACCCCGACGTATTCCGTTTCCTGCACAGCATGTCAGCCAACGCTGCAAGCGCGATCGAATGTGCCGTGCTGTCTGGCGCGCCATCCGTTCCGGTCATTGCCGGAACGGCGCTCGGCCTGCGCTCGCCGCAGGGCGAGGCGCAGCCGCTGTCTGCGTTGCTGCGCGCCGATCCGGTGCTCGTGCTGCGCGTGCTGCGCGCGTCGGAAGCGCTCGAACATCCGAATGGCCTGAGCGCGGCGCGCCGCATCGATGCGGTGATCGACGCGGGCGGGCAGGCGCTGATCCGCGCGGCCATGCTTGACACCCACCAGTGGTCGTCCCGCCTCGCCGGTGTGCCGGACGGATTCCGCCGTTACTGGTCACATTCGCTGCTGACCGCCGAAACTGCGCGCGAGCTGTCGCTGCGCTGCGGCAACAGCGACCCCGACGAGGCCTACATTGCCGGTTTGCTGCTCGATGTGGCGCTCCCGCTGCTGTCGGTCAATCCACCTTATCTGGACCTGCTGGCCCAAGGTCACAACGAGTCGGCGCTGGCGAGCCTCGAAACAGCCGAACTGGGCGTGTCGCACGCCGAACTGGCCGCCGATCTGCTGCCGGCCGGCTGGGCCGGCGAACTGGCTGACGCGTTGCGCTTTCATCACGCCGACGCGGCGTTGTTCCAGGATGCACCCGAGTTGCTTCGCATCGCGCGCGCGGCCGAAGAACTGGCGGGCGGTGGCAGCGGCGACGCGATGCAGCACGCCGCGCTGGCGCATGCGCTGACCGGGCTGCCGATGGACCAGCTCAACGACGCCTGGCAGACTGCCTGCCGACGCACGCAGTCCCGGCTGGACGCGCTGCAACTGCTCGACCCGATGGCGCCGATGATCGCCGGTGAGCCCTATCGCCCGTTCTTCGAGGTTTCGCTTGACCCTGCCTTCAACCCGGCGAACGGCAATGATGCGCAGCAGTCGCTGCTGCTCGATCTCGCCCGCAGTGGACTGCTCGCGCAGGTGCTCGAACCCACCGCGGACAATGACGTGCTGCGCGCCTACCGGCTGGCTGGCGCCCTGCTGCTCGATCTGCCGATGCCGCAGATGCTGCTGCCGGCGCACGGCGAAAGCCGTTTCGCGGTGCTCGACGAAGCCGGCGAACCGGGCGGCATCCAGCTCGATCTGGCGCATTCGGGGCTGGGTGACATCGGGCAGCAATTGCTGCGCGGTCTTCCCTGGTACTGCGAAGATGCCCGGCAGGCTTCGCGTCTGCCGATCAGCATCCAGAGACTGCTGCGCCCGGCGCGCGGTGAAGCCTGCCTGATGCTGCCGCTGCTCGGCGACGGCCGGGTGGAGGCTCTGGCACTGCATCGCATGCCGGTTTCGGCGCTGTCCGGCCTGCGCAAACGCGCCGCCGGACTCGATGCGCTGACCAGCGCCACGGCGCGTGCGCTGCGCATGCAGCGCGTGCAGGCACGCAACCTGGGCGAACTTCGCAGCAGCATGGTCGAGCAGTACGCCGCGCATTCGCGTCAGTTGCGCGCCGACCTGAACACGCCGCTCGGCTTGCTCAAGCACCAGGTGAAGTCGATGCGCCTGAAGATGGGCGCCGATTCGATGCTCGAATCGGAGCTGTCGGTGTTCAACGATCAGGTGATCCGCATCGACTCTGTGCTGCACCAGTTCGAAAGCCGCCCGCCGGACATCACCGCCGCCGCGCAATGGACCGACATCAATCAGCTGATCGAACAGATCATGGCCGAGACCGACGAGCGGACGTTCCGCGCGCGTTCGATCACGACCGAACTTCACCTTGATTCGGCGCTGCCGCCGCTGCACCTTCCGCTGTCGGCGATGCGCGACATCGTGGCCGCGCTGCTCACGGTCAGTGCCGAGCAGATCGGCAGCGGCGGCGGGCGCATCGCCGTCAGCAGTGCGGATGGGGTGAACTGGAACGGGGTGCTGCACGCGGAAATCCGCATCCGCGACTTCGGCCGCGGCATGGACGCTGCCCGGGTGGCGGCGCTGTTCGCTTCGACGGCCGGCGAAGGTCAGGCTCGCCCGACGCTGGCGCATGCGCTGGCGCAGATCCGGGCGCTCGGTGGCTCGCTCTCGTGCAAGAGCGCAATCGGTCAGGGCACGGTATTCCAGCTGCTGCTGCCGCGCCAGACGCGCCGACGTGTGCCGGCGGCCTTGCCCGCCTGACGGTCAGGCCGCCTTCCAGCGGCTGTTGGCATTCACGTGCTGGGACAGGAAATCCATCTGATCGACCAGGATGTTGCGGTTGCTCAGGATCAGGTACTCGGCCTTGTTCGGCACATAGGGCGCGTACAGCAACTGCATGTGCGCCTGTTCGGGCGTACGGCCGCTCTTGCGCTGGTTGCACGGACGGCAGCAGGTGACCACATTCATCCACAGGTCCCGGCCGCCCTGCGACACCGGCAGGATGTGGTCGCGCGTGAGTTTCTGGGCGGAAAAATCGCCGCCGCAGTAGGCACAGATCGAGCGGTCGCGGTGGAACAGCTCGCGATTGTTCAGCGGCGGCACGGCCATCTGCAGCTTGTGCGCGTGGCTGCGACCCTTGATGGCGATGATGCTGTTGGTGCGGATGAAGGATTGTTCGCCGGTCATCCGGTTGATGCCGCCGCGGATTTCGAATTCGTGGCTGCCGGCGACCCAGGCCACCAGATCCTTCGAGTGATAGAACACGGCGTGCTGCCAGCTCACCCAGCGATGCGGCACGCCGTTGGCATCCAGCGTGAGTATCCACGGATGTGCCGGCCGGCGGCGTTCCCGCGCTAAGCTCAGCGGTGGGTGCTCTTCCATCGACGGGAACACGGCCTTGGCAACCTCCATAGTGTCCAGCTTGACAGGCAGGAAACGCGGAAACGCAGACTTGCGCGCGGGCGATCGTCTGCCGATCGAGTGTAACGGCCTTCCGCCCGCAGCGCGCACGTACTCTAGCAAAGGAAGATGAATTTGCAACCGCGTCGCCAGCGTATTCAATTTTCGAAGTTGCTGGCCGCAACGGGGTTGTCGCTGGCAGTGCACGCACTGTTGATGTGGCCGCTTCCACCGCCACGCCCGGCGCCCGATACACCGGCCCGGCAGCTCGGCGCGTTGCGGCTCGTGCCGGCGGCGCCGGCAGTGGCATCGGTCACCGTTGCGGACGACCTGCCGGCCGCTGCGAACACCCGCCTGTCGATCGACCGTCCGCCTGTGGTCACCGCCGTCGCCCGGACCGCCCCGCCCGGGCCAGACGGCAGCGCGCTGTCACCGGTCGTCGCGGAATCCTCGCTGCGTGCATTCCGCTACGCGATCGCGCGTTCCGTTTCCCGCGACGGCGCATTGCTGCAGGCAACGGGTGTGCGGATGGTCATAGCATTGCAGCTGCATGCGCGCCGTGTCGTCGCGGTCTCGCTCGTGCGCAGCAGCGGACACGACGCGGTGGATGCGCGGGTGCTGGCCGCGTTCAGGGCAGCGGCGAGCAGCGCGGTCATGTCGGTCGATCTGCCGCCGCACGGCTTCGCGGTGGAATTGGAACTTGAGGGCGAACCGGCCGACGCCGTGCAGGATGAACAGATCATAGCGCCCGGCTGAAGCGCTGAACGGCTGGTCAGCAGCGCACCTGCTGGCGGCAGAATTCCGCCATCGGAATGACCCGCGTGCGTTCGCCGACCGGCTGCATGGCGCGATCGCCACCGTGTTCGAGTGCAAGCCGGAAGCCGAAACTGCTGAAGAAGCGATCGAACACATCGGCGCCCAGGGTGGCGACCGCAGCCAGTTCGTCGCGCTCGGCCGAGTACTCCAATACAATCGCGGCCAGCGGTTGCGGGGCAGGGCCTTCGAGAACCTGCGCACCAGCGGCCGGATCGAACTGGCTGTGCTCGGAGCAGCAGTGGATGACCCGGGCGCGCGCATTGTGCGGCGTCGCCTCGGCGCGATAGGCGATGAAACTGATGTCGCGTGTGGGATGGGTGAGCTTGTGCGAGCATATGGCCGAGTAGGCGACGACAGATTGGCGCCGGCCGACGCCGCCCGGCCAGTCATAACGGCGGCCATCCGCAGTGCGGATGTCTTTCCGGCCCGTCACCTTTTTACCGAGATCGAGCAGGAAGCACGGCGTGGCCGGGTAGGGCCACTGGAAAACATAATTGATGCCCGGCTCGAGCGAGCCGGCTCGCAGTGGTTGTCCGTCACCGTCGGTCAGTACGCTGCGCGGATAGCTCCGCACGATGCGGGCGTGCGCCGGCAGGTTCAGCCCCAGCATGCCGCACGCAGCGCTGCAGGTCGCGATGAAGTGGCGTCTTTCCATTTTCATGCTCCACAGGGACGGTTTGTGCTGCGGTCGTTGAAACCTAGAAACAGTTGTTGCGATAGTCAAGCGGGTGCGTGCCTGACATGAACCGGCCGGTTGATGAAATGCACGAACAGGATCCGCAGGCCCGCGCACCGGCGGCGGCCGTGCCGCCCGGTATGCTGCAGCCGAGGGTTGGCCCGTTTTCGCTGAATGCCCTCATCGCGCTTGGTTACTGCGTGCTCGTGGTGGCCAACCTGCAACTGCGCGACGCGTCGGGCATCACGCCGATGTGGGCGCCGATCGGCCTCGCGTTGTTCGTGCTGCTGCACTTCGGCAACCGTGCGCTGCCGGGCGTGCTGATCGGTGTCATCGCCGGCGCCGCGCTGGCGCAGCTGCCCATGCAGATAGCCCTGCTGTACGCGGCCGGACAGATCATCGCGCCGTGGGTGGGGGCGCGCATGCTGCGGCATCTGATCAGCGAGCCGGCGCATCTGCTGGAGCGTACCGACGGCGCCTTCAAGCTGCTGGCGGTGGCGTATGCGGTGGCCATCATCAGTGCCATAGCCACCACGCTCGGCATGGCGCTGGCGCATGACCTGCCTGCGGTCAGCTGGCTCGATACCGGTGCGTCAGTCTGGCTCGGCGATGCACTGGGCGTTGTGGTGTCGATGCTGCCGTTGCTGGCCTGGACGACCGATCGCTCGCCAGTGCAGTCGCCGCGTCGGCTGATCGAACAGGCGCTGGTCATCCTGACGCTGCTCGGCATGCTGGCGGCGACCTTCTTCGGCGTCGCCCTGCTGGCCGAACCCATCCTGCAGCTTTACGCCTCGTTGCCGCTGGTCATCTGGATCGCGTTGCGCTTTCCGCCCCGCGTCGGCTGGACGGTTTTCCTGATCGCATCGCTGATCGCATTGGCCGGCACCGCACACGGCACCTCGTTGCTGAACGAACACGCAATGGGCGTGCAGATTTTCGTGCTGCACGGCCTGATCACGCTGACCGCCGCGACCGCGTTGTTCATCGGTGCCGCGATGTTCGAGAAGCAGGCGGCACGGCGGGCGCTGCGCGAACGCGAATCGCACTTCCGTGCGCTGACGCTGCTGTCGGCAGACTGGCACTGGGAACTCGATGCCGACCTGCGCTACCACCGCCTGCCGGATCAACTGACCGGCGTGCATTTCGGTGACACTTCGCTGGACGGCTGCGCACCGTGGGAGATCGCCGGTGAAGAGGCGCTTACGCTGCCGTGGGGCCTGCTGCGCCAGACGCTGGAGCGTCATGACGCGTTCCGCGACTTCCTGTCGCGTCGCCGCGACGGTTCGCGCTGGCGTTATCTGGCCTCGTCCGGCGAGCCGGTGTTCGACGCGCAAGGCGCGTTTTCGGGCTATCGCGGCGTCAGTCGGGACATCACGGCCGAAATGCAGGCACGCGAAGCTTTGCGCGAGGAAGAATTCAGACTGCGCGCGCTGGTCGATGCGCTGCCGGAACTGATCGTGCTGCAGGACAAGCACCTGCGCTGGCGGCTCGCCAATCGCTCGCTGCTCGATACGCGCTGGCTGAAAAAGATGGCCTGGCTGGGCGCCACCAGCGAGGAACTTGCGGCGCACCTGCCGTCGATGGCCGGCGTGCTGAAGCAGGACCACAAGCTTGCCGAAGCTGTAGCGCTGTCCTGCAAGCCGCACCGGGAAGAGCAGCGCCTCGTCATGCCGGACGGCGAGGAGCGGGTGTTCGAAGTCAGCGTCATTCCGCTGACCGACGATGATGGCCAGTTCAATGGAATCGTATCGGTGCGGCGCGACATGACCGCACAACGCGACGCCGAGCGCATCCAGACCGAACATGTCCAGGGTGTGCAGTCACTCAACGACGAACTGGAACGGCGTGTCGGCGCGCGCACGGCGGCGCTTGAATCGGCCATCCGCGAACTGGAGGCGTTCAGCTATTCGGTGTCGCACGACCTGCGGGCACCCCTGCGCGCGCTGGATGGCTTCTCGCGCCTGCTGGTGGAGGATTACGGCGACCTGCTTGACGAACAGGGGCGCGAGTATCTGTCGCGCATCCGTCGCAACAGCCAGCGCATGGGCGAACTGATCGACGATCTGCTGGAGCTGTCGCGCGTGTCGCGTGCCGAGGTACACCGCTCACTGACCAACCTGTCCGATATCGCGCGCGACGTGGTGCGCGAACTGACTGCCGAAGCACCCGACCGCTACATCCACTGGGTCATTCCGGAAGGTTTGTGGGCCGACACCGATTCCGGACTGGCGCGCGTCGTGTTCGAAAACCTGCTGCGCAACGCATGGAAATTCACGCGTCTGCAGGCGCAGCCGCGCATCGAGATCGGGCAGTCCGAGCTGCACGGGCAGGCGGCCTATTTCGTGCGCGACAACGGTGTCGGGTTCGACATGGCCTATGTCGGTCGACTGTTCGCGCCATTCCAGCGCCTGCACAACAATCGCGAATTCGACGGCAGCGGCATCGGTCTGGCGATCGTGCAGCGGGTGATCCGGCTGCACGGAGGTCACGTGTCTGCCGAGGGCGTGGTCGGCCAGGGTGCAACCTTCAGCTTCAGCTTCGGCCCGGTACGTCCAGACTGAAGTGGTGCACGCCGAAGCCGCCCTTGCGCCGTTCGTCGAAAAAGGTGCGCAAGGTCAGTGACACGCTGCGGAACGCCAGTTCGTCCCATGGAATGTCGGTTTCGTCGAACAGCCGGACGTCGAGCGATTCGCTGCCGGGCGCAAAGTCGGTATCGATCAGCTCGGCCCGGAACAGGATGTGCATCTGGTCGATCTGCGGCACGCTGACCATGGTGTACGGGGCGATCAATGCGACCCGCGCACATGCTTCTTCCAATGTTTCGCGCAATGCACCGTCGGCCGCGCTTTCACCGTTCTCGAGAAATCCGGCGGGCAGTGTCCAGTAACCCAGGCGCGGTTCGATGGCGCGCCGGCACAACAGCACCTGCCCCTCCCAGACGGGCAGGGTGCCCACCACCATGCGCGGGTTCTGGTAGTGGATGGTGCCGCACGCCGGGCAGACGTGGCGCAGCCGGTTGTCGCCCTCCGGCACGCGCTGTTCAACCTTGCTGCCGCAGTCAGCGCAGAAATTCATGGATACACCGGCTGTTCGGAATGAGGAGTCCGGAGTGTAGCGCCCTGCCTGTCACCTGCGCACCTGCCCTCAAGAACCGTGTCTCCTGCGCCGTAAGCTGATGCCATGAGGCATATTCTGCAACGGTCGCATGGCGCGCCGTTCAGGCCTGGACGATGGCAAAACGATGAATGATCTGATTGATACAAGCCGGTTCGAGGAAATCAAGGGAGCCGGCGAACTGCCTTCTCCGCGTGGCATTGCGCTGGCGATTGCACGCGTCACGCAGCGCGGTGACGCCTCGCTGGCCGAGCTTGCCCGCCTTGTACAGGGCGATCCGGCGCTGGTCGGCCGCCTCGTGTGTGCGGCCAACGGCACGCTGGCGCACGGCATGCGGCCCATCGTGGCGCTGCGCGACGCGCTGTCGGTGCTCGGCATGGCTGCGGTACGCAATCTGGCACTGGGCTTTTCGCTGATCTCCAGCAATGGCAAGGGTCTGTGCCGAAGTTTTCCGTATTCGCGCTTCTGGACCGGATCGGTCATCCGAGCCATTGCGACACAGAAGATCATGACGGTGATGCGCTCGGCCGGGGTGGAAGAAAGCTTCAGCGTCGGCCTGCTGTCCGGTATCGGCGCGCTCGGTCTGGCCAGCGTATTTCCGGCGCAGTACTCGCGCGTACTCGACGAGGTGCGCGGTGGCGAACCGGAAATGCTGCTCGACGTCGAGCGGCAGGCGTTCGCGATGACCCACGTCGAACTGAGTGCCGCGATGCTTGCCGACTGGGGCATGCCGCGTTTCTTCATCGCCGCGGTGCTCGGCCATGAGTCGGCACTGTCGGTGCAGGGCGAGCCCGAATCGCGCGAATACAGCCTGACGCTCGCACTCGGGCTGGCGCGTGCGGTCGAGGCAGCCTGCCTGTGCGACGAGAGCGAGCGCGCCCTTCACATGGGCATTGCGCGCGCGCTGGCGGCGCGCATGTCGTGGCTGCCCGATCAGGTCAGCACCCTGTGCGACGACGTCACACGCGAGTGGAAGGACTGGTCACAGATTCTGCCGGTCGACGCCTACGCATTGCCCAACCTGAACGATGTGGCACTGCCCGAGCCGGCCATTCCGGCGCCCGCGTCGATCGAGGTGGAAGCCGCGAACGACGCACCGGACCCGGGCGCACTGCGCGCGTTGGTGGTCGATGACGACGCCGCCACCCGCATGACGCTGCAGGCGCTGCTGCTGCGCAGCGGCTATCAGGTGACGTGTGCCGAGAACGGTGTCGCGGGCATGGAACGCGCGCTCGAGTTTCAGCCGCAGATCATGGTGGTCGACTGGGTCATGCCGGAGATGAACGGACTGGAGCTGACCCGGACGCTGCGTCAGACCCGGATGGGCCGCAATATCTACATCATCGTGCTGACCAGCCACGAGGACGAGGAACGTCTGGTCGAGGCGTTCGAAGCGGGTGTCGACGACTACATGGTGAAGCCGCTCAAGCCGCGCGTGCTCGAAGCCCGGTTGCGTGCGGGCCAGCGGCTGATCCGTCTGCAGAAGGATCTGGAGGCAGAGCGCGAGGAAATCCGGCGCTACGCGGCCGAGTTGGGCGTGAGCAACAGACGCCTGCAGGAGGTCGCGCTGACCGACGCGCTGACCGGATTTCCGAACCGGCGCTACGCCATGGCGCGCATCGGGCAGGAATGGGCGATCGCGCTGCGCAGCGAACGGCCGCTGTCGTGCATGCTGATCGACGTCGACTACTTCCGGCAGATCAACGAAACCTACGGTCACGACGTGGCCGATCAGGTGCTGGAGCAGACGGCGCGTGCCATCCGCGAATGCATGCGCGCGCAGGACGTGGTGTGCCGCACCGGGGGCGACGAATTCCTGATCATCTGCCCGGACACCACGCTTGAACAGGCGATGGCGTGCGCCCAGCGTGTCTGCGCCGGGGTGGCGGCCGTGCCGCTGCAGGCCGGCCAGCTGCGCCTGAAAAGCTCGATCAGCATCGGTGTGGCCGAACGGCTTGCACCGATGCCGGACGCCGACGCGTTGCTTGCGCTGGCCGATCAGGCCCTGATGGGCGCCAAAAGCACGGGCCGCGGACGGGTGCGCGCGGCCAGCTGAGGAGATACTGACCTTCGGACAAAAGCGGCATTTTTACCGCCCGCGCGTTTCGCGGAGCTCAAGTTCCCCCCATTCCTGCCGTCGTTAAGGTTCGTTGATCGTGCACACGACCTGGAATGAAGTTGATGGATCGCCACTCAGACAGGATGGGAGGGTTCAGAACCATCAAGGTATTGATGGTCGAGGACAATGAAGACGATGTCTTCCTGCTGAATGCGCAGTTGAGCGCACGCGGCCTCGAAACCTATTCCGAGCGCGTAGACAGCGCACATGAACTCGCACGCGCGCTCGAAGAGCGTGACTGGGACCTGGTCATTTCCGATCATGCGATGCCGGGCTTCGACTCCGCGTCCGCGCTGGAAGTCCTGCGGCGCAGCGGTCGCGACATCCCGTTCATCATTTACTCCGGCAAGATTTCCGACCACATGGCGTTTTCGGCCATGCGCAACGGCGTCGCCGACTACGTCCAGAAGGGCAATATCGCGCGCCTGGTGCCGGTCATCGAACGCGAACTGCGTGGTGTCGACACGCGCCGGGCGGTACAGACGGCCGATGCACGCATCCACGCGCTGGCCTTCTTCGACACGCTTTCGGCACTGCCGAACCAGACCTTGCTGCGCGCCCAGATCGACGACTGGCTCGATACCGCGCGCCGCAGCACCGAAGCACGCCATGCGACGTTGATGGTGATCGACATCGACCGCTTCCTCCGCATCAACACGAGTTTCGGCTATGACGCCGGCAACGTGGTGTTGCGCGAAGTCGTGTCGCGCCTGATCGAGCGCGCCGGCCAGGGCGCGATGATCGCGCGCTTGAGCGGTGATCGCTTCTGCGTCTTTGCGCCGTCCTGCACGACGCGCGACGACGCCCGAGTGTTCGCGCACCGGCTGCTGGATGCGTTCGCCTCACCGGTCATCAAGGATGGTCTGGAGCTGTTCCTCACCGCGTCGCTGGGCGTCGCGATGACGCCCGGCGACGGCAACGAGGCGCAGTCGCTGATCATGAACGCCGAAGCGGCGATGTCGAGCGCCAAGCGTGCCGGTGGCAATGACCTGAGCTTCTACGCCCACGAAATGAGCGCCAGTTCGGCCGAGAAGCTGGTGCTCGAGACGCATCTGCGCCACTCCGTTCAGCGCGGCGAACTGTTCCTCAACTACCAGCCGATACTCAATGGCGTAACCGGCCGTACGTCCGGCGTCGAGGCCCTGCTGCGCTGGCGTCACCCGCAGCGCGGCATCATCCCGCCGGACCGCTTCATTCCACTTGCCGACGAATCGGGCCTGATCGTCGAGATCGGTGCCTGGGTCATGCGCGAAGCCTGCCTGCAGGGCAAGAAGTGGCACGAGCAGGGCATGCAGGACCTGTCGATGTCGGTCAATGTGTCTGCCGTGCAGTTCGCTCAGCCGCGCCTGCTGGAAACGGTACGAACGACGCTGGAAGACACCGGATTCCCGGCCGAGAAGCTGGTACTCGAAATCACCGAATCGGTGCTGATGAAGGATGCGGAAACCACGATCGGCATGCTCAAGGCTCTGAAGAACATGGGCGTGCGCATTTCGATGGACGACTTCGGCACCGGTTACTCGTCGCTGTCCTACCTGAAGCGCTTTCCGATCGACATCGTCAAGATCGACAAGTCCTTCGTGCGCGACATCAACGATGACGAAGACGATGCCGCCATCATTCGCGTGATCATTTCGCTGGCGCGCAGCCTGCGTCTCACAACGGTGGCAGAGGGCGTTGAAACACCGGAGCAACTGGGTTTCCTGCGGCGCGAACAGTGCGACCGGTTTCAGGGCTACTTCTTCTCGCGGCCGGTGGAAGCCGACCTGCTCAGCAAACGCATCCTGGATGGAACCCTCTTGATCTAGCCGGATTTCCCGCTCCGCGCGCCCGTCGGCAGGCGCGACATCCCGACCCCGTCCAGCCATGTAGGAAAACTTCCTACAGGATTCCGCTCGTCTTCACGTACATAAACTTACGTCTTGTCCTGATTGGGCAACGCCCC
Source organism: Methyloversatilis sp. (assembly GCF_030696805.1). Taxonomy (GTDB): domain Bacteria; phylum Pseudomonadota; class Gammaproteobacteria; order Burkholderiales; family Rhodocyclaceae; genus Methyloversatilis. Next base: position 26,384 of record NZ_JAUYRO010000043.1, read on the forward strand.
CCTGCTGGGCAGAATGCATCCCATGCACTGAAACACACGGTGCCTGCCGACGGAAGGGAATGCGTGATGAAGACGACCGGTTTGCTCAACGAGATCAGGGAACTGAATCTTTCTTACCTCATGCTTGCCCAGCAGATGATCCGCGAGGACCGCGATGCGGCGATGTTCCGCCTCGGTGTCAGCGAAGAAGTGGCCGACATGATCGAGTCGCTGTCGCCGGCCCAGGTCCTGAAGATGGCCAGCGCGAACATGATGCTGTGCCGCCTGCGCTTCGACGACCGCGTGCTGCTCGGCCTGCTGTCGAGCCACGGCCGCGATGCCACGACGTCCCATCTGCATGCCACGATTCTCGCTTGCGCCCAGCCGGTCGAAGCGGTTTCCTGATTCAAGGGGTCAAAGGTCATGAAAAACAAAAGCATCGTTTCGGAAGGTCGTGAAATTGCCCTGGCGGCAGACCTGATCAAGCTGGGCGCACGTCTGCAGTTGCTGGAGGCCGAAACGCACCTGTCGCGCGAGCGTCTGCTCAAGCTGTACAAGGAAGTCAAGGGCGTGTCGCCGCCCAAGGGTATGCTGCCCTTTTCGACCGACTGGTTCATGACCTGGCAGCCGAACATCCACGCTTCGCTGTTCATGTCCTTCTTTTCCTTCTTCAAACAGAACACCGAGCGATCGCAGCTCGACTGCATCGTGAAGGCGTTCCGCCTTTACCAGGAACATGTGCAGACGCACGATATGGAAGAGGTGCTGAGCCTGACCCGCGCCTGGACCCTGGTGCGCTTCTTCGACGCCAAGCTGCTGCAGCGTACGCCCTGCACCTGCTGCGGCGGACAATTCGTGGCCCATGCCTACGACCCGAAATCAAGCTACGTCTGCGGCCTGTGCCACATCCCGGCACGTGCCGGCAAGACGCGGCGCGCGCGCGAGGCCCTGATCGCTGCCTGATAGCCCGTTCTACTCTCCTGTCTGACCTCCTCCTTGCGAAAGCAGGGAGCTCGCCGCCGCGGGGCAACCCGTGGCGGCTTTTTTTTTTGCCGTCGCAACAGGCGCGGATTTGCGGTGAATGCCGGTGGTCGGGGAATCACGATCAAGTTTCGCAATGCGGTGCCGTTACACCAAACGGCACTGAGTGCTTGATGCCCCGAACATCCGTCATACACAGGAAAAGTCCATGTTTCTGATCATTGGCTACGTCATCATCCTTGCCGCCTCGATCGGCACGTATGCTATCCATGGCAGTCTGGCTGCACTGTGGGTGCCGGTCGAATACGTGGCCATTTTCGGTCTGATGATCGGCGGCTTCGTGGCCGGCAACGGCATGCCTGCGATCAAGGCTACCGTGGGGGCCCTGCCGGCGGTGTTCAAGGGATCGTCATACAACAAGGCGTTCTATATCGATGTGCTGGCGATGCTTTACGAAGTGCTTGCCAAGGTACGCAAGGAAGGCCTGATGTCCATCGAGGCCGACGTCGAGAATCCGGAAGCCAGTCCGATCTTTTCGAAGTACCCCAAATTCCTCGCCGATCACCACGCGGTTGATTTCCTGACCGACTACCTGCGCATGATGGTGGGCGGCAACCTGAATGCATTCGAGATCGAAAGCCTGATGGATGCCGAGATCGACACCCACCACGCGGAGCAGCACGTGGCCGTGCACTGCGTCTCCAAGGTCGCCGACAGCGTACCGGCATTCGGCATCGTCGTCGCCGTGATGGGCGTGGTGAATGTGATGGGCTCGGTCGGCCAGCCCCCGGCGGTGCTCGGCAAGATGATCGGCGGCGCACTGGTCGGTACCTTCCTCGGCATTCTGGTTTCATACGGATTCGTGGCGCCGGTCGCGTCGCAACTCGAACAGAAGGTGGAAGAGAGCGCCAAGATCTACCAGTGCATGAAGGTGGTGCTGCTGGCCAGCATGAACGGCTATGCGCCGCAGGTGGCGATCGAGTTCGGCCGCAAGGTGCTGTACTCGCCGGACCGCCCGAGCTTCAAGGAGCTGGAAGACGAAGTGAAGAACCGCAAGGGCAAGTAGGCCCCGTTCTGATTCCGACTCCCGTGCCACGCCCGCGCCACACCGACCCGAAACCCGCTCCGAAGCACTGAACCATGTCCGACGATACCCAGCAGCCCATCATCGTCAAGAAGATCAAGAAAGGCGGCGGCGGCGCGCACGGCGGCGCGTGGAAGATCGCCTACGCCGACTTCGTGACCGCGATGATGGCCTTCTTCCTGCTCATGTGGCTGCTCGGCTCGACCGCGCAGGGCGATCTCGAAGGCATTGCCGAGTACTTCGAAAATCCGCTCAAGGTCGCCCAGCAGGGCGGGTCGGGCTCGGGCGACAGTTCCAGCGTGATCCAGGGCGGCGGGCGCGACCTGACGCGGCAGTCCGGCCAGGTCAAGTACGGCACGGTCGAGGCGAAGAAGCGGTCGATCAACCTCACCGCCAGCAAGGATTCCGAGAACGATGCCAAGGCCAGGGCGGAAGGCATCGAACGCGCCAAGCTGATCGAACTGAAGAGCCAGATCGAAGCGCGCGTCGAAGCCAATCCCGATCTGCGGCCGTTCCGCAATCAACTGGTGCTCGACGTGACCTCGGAAGGGCTGCGCATCCAGATCGTCGATGAACAGAACCGGCCGATGTTCACCTCGGCCAGCGAGCGGCTGCAGCCCTACACGTCGGTCATCCTGCGTGAAATCGGGCTGATCCTGAACCAGGTCGAGAATCGCATCTTCCTGTCGGGTCACACCGATGCAACGCCGTTTGCCGGCGGCGTCGGCGGCTTCTCGAACTGGGAGCTGTCCGCCAACCGTGCCAATGCTTCACGGCGCGAGCTGATTGCCGGCGGCATGGATCCGGACAAGGTGCTGCGCGTGGTCGGCATGGGTTCCATCGTGTCCTTCGACAAGGAAGATCCGTACAACCCGATCAACCGCCGCATCAGCATCATCGTGCTCAACCGGCAGACCGAAGAGCTGTTCCTTGCCGATGGCAAGTCGGTCGAAGTCGAAAACCTCGTCGGTGGCGAGGCGGAACCGGCGGAGCCCTGATCGGGTTCGAATTCCTGCCGTACGGTGCCTTACGAGTGGGTCAAGTTTTCGTCGTGTCCGCCGTTACTCCGTTCAACTTCCTATCCTGAGTCCGCATGCAAGAAGCCATGAATCGCATTTCGCTACCACTCGTCACCGCATGGAGCCTCACGGCGCTCGGTGCGGTGCTGGCTGTCGCACTCCGGCCCGATGCGATCGCGCCGGTGCTTTCGCTGGGGCTGTTCATGGCGCTCATCTGGACGATGGCGTCGATGGTGCTGCTGCGTGGCCGGATGACACCTTCGTCTGCCGATACGCATCAGGCCGAACGCATGCACGACGCCGATGCGGACCACGCCGTGCTGTCCGGCAGCGCACTTCAGGTCAGGTCGCAGTGCGACCAGATGACCGAGGAACTGTCCCGGGTGCAGACCCTGCTGCACGAAGCGATAAACGGTCTGACCGAAAGTTTTCAAAGCATGCAGACCGAAACCACCGATCAACGTACAACCGCGCTCGCGCTGACCAGCGGCGACGGTGACGGGCAGTTCGATTTCGAATCCTTTGTCGAGGAAACGTCGGGAACGATGCAGCGCGTCGTCGACAGCGTCGTGCAGAACAGCAAGCTGGGCATGGAGCTGGTCGAACTGACAGAAGGCATCGCGCGCGAAACCGAAAGTGTGCGTTCGCTGCTCGGCGAAATCGGCGGTATTTCCAAGCAGACCAATCTGCTCGCACTGAATGCCGCCATCGAAGCTGCGCGGGCCGGCGAGGCCGGGCGCGGTTTTGCAGTGGTCGCCGACGAGGTGCGCACGCTGTCGTCGCGCACCAGCGAATTCAGCCTGCAGATCGTCATGATGGTCGATCGTGTCCAGGCCAACGTGAAAATGACGGAGCACGCGCTGGCCGCCCTGGCCGGTCAGGACATGACTTTTGCGCTCGAATCGAAACAGCGTGTCGAAAGTGTGGTGCGCGGCCTGGAAACGCTGCACCGCCGGCGTCAGCGCTCGATCGAAACATTGGGCGAATCGGTTGAACGCGTCGATAACGCGGTGGCGACGGCGGTGACGTCCCTGCAGTTCCAGGACATGACGTCGCAATTGATCGGACACGTGCAGCGACGCATCGGCAATGTCGACGAGGTCATGAAGGCGGTACGCGAGCTGAGCGAAGCCGCGGTGCAGGGCCATGCGACAGAGGTGCATGCCCGTCGGGTTGATGAAGTGCTGGAACAGCTTCGAGCTGCCGACAGCAAGAACCCGGTGGCGCAGCAAGCGTTCCGGGAAGGCGAAATTGAACTGTTCTGAAGGAGAAACGTAATGGCAAAGACTGTACTCGCAATTGACGATTCGGCGTCGATCCGCCAGATGGTGGCATTTACCCTGAAAAGCTCCGGCTACGACGTGATCGAGGCGGTGGACGGACAGGACGGCCTGGACAAGGCGAAGGCGAAATCGGTCAACCTCGTGCTGACCGACCAGAACATGCCGCGCATGGACGGGCTGACGCTGATCCGCAATCTGCGCAGCATGGCGCAGTACAAGGCGACGCCGATCCTGATGCTGACCACCGAATCGTCCGATGCGATGAAGGCACAGGGTCGGGCCGCCGGTGCGACCGGCTGGCTGGTCAAACCCTTCGATCCGCAGAAGCTGGTCGAGGTGGTGAAGAAGGTGATCGGCTGAGCGACGTGCGTCGACATCCGCAACCGGGAGACTGTTCATGACCATGGACCTGAGCCAGTTCTACCAGGTGTTCTTCGAAGAGGCCGCAGAACATCTGTCGAACATGGAACAGATGCTGCTCGACATCAATCTCGACAGCCTCGATGACGAAGAGATGAATGCGATCTTCCGCGCCGCCCACTCGATCAAGGGCAGCGCCGGCACCTTCGGCTTCAACGACCTCGCACAGGTCACCCACGAGCTCGAAACGCTGCTCGATCGCGTGCGCAAGCACGAAGTCCTCATGACGCCGGCCATGGTCAACGCCTCACTCGAAGCCGGCGATCTGCTGCGCGATCTGGTGGCGGCACATCGCGGCATCGGCGAAGCCGATCTGCAGCGGGTGGCTCAGGTGTGCGCCGCGCTCAAGTCCCTCTATTCCGATGTGGTGGAGCCGGCAAGGGCGTGCGAACGGACAGAATCGGTTCCGCTGTCTGCTGTATCGACTTTACGTTTCAGCTTTCTGCTGTTGTCCGACCATGCCGATGTGGCTGGCGTGATCGAGAATCTTGCCCGCGAGGCCGGTGCGCTCGGTGGCCGCCTGCTTGACCTTTCCCTGGGCGCCGACGGGCGCTGGCACGGCGTTTTCGAGGGCAGCGTCGATGTGGAGGCACTGCGCGATCTGGTTGATTTCATTGCCGTCACCGACAGCTTCGTGCTGACCGCGCCGGTCACCGATGCCGACGATGCATATGGTCTGTTCGACGCGTTACCCGAAACATTGTCCGACGGCGATAACGCGTGGGGCCTGTTCGACGCCGCGTTGCCTGATACAGCGAGCACGGCTGACGACAGTTACGGATTGTTCGACGCCGAGCCCGTTGCGCCGACATCCGGCAACAGCCAGACGGGCGATCCATCCTACGGCTTCTTCGATCCGCCTGCCGGGCAGGCGGTCGTCGATGCACCGGGTGCCGATGCGGGATTGTCGATCGTGTCACCCGCTGCCGCAACGCGGGAAGAGTGCGCCGTCAATGCACCGGTCGAGGCTTTGATCGCGCCGTCGATCGAAGCCCCCAAGGCCGCTGCTCCACGCAGTGCGAAGCCCGCCGCGGTGGCCGATACGTCGATACGCGTGGGCGTAGACAAGGTCGACCAGATCATCAATCTGGTCGGCGAACTGGTGATCACCCAGGCCATGCTGATGTCGGCTGCGTCGAAACTCGATCCTGTCGAGTTCGAACGCCTGATGAGCGGTGTGCAGCAACTCGAACGCAATACGCGCGACCTGCAGGAATCGGTGATGTCGATCCGCATGCTGCCGATGTCCACCGTGTTCTCGCGCTTTCCGCGCGTCGTTCGCGACCTGTCGCAGAAACTGGGCAAGAAAGTCAGGCTTGTACTCGCCGGGGAATCGACCGAACTCGACAAGGGCCTGATCGAACGCATTGCCGATCCGCTGACCCATCTGGTGCGCAACAGTCTTGACCACGGTGTCGAGACGCCCGAAGTACGGGTCGCGCGCGGCAAGCCGGAAGAAGGCACGATCACACTGAAGGCTTCGCATCAGGGCGGCAACATCGTCATCGAAGTCGGTGACGACGGTGCCGGACTCAGTCGTGAGCGCATCCTGTCAAAGGCGCGCGAGCGTGGTCTTGCCGTGAGTGATTCGATGACCGACCAGGACGTGTGGGCACTCATCTTCGAACCGGGCTTTTCGACCGCCGATCAGGTGACCGAAGTGTCGGGACGCGGCGTCGGCATGGATGTCGTCAAGCGCAATATCTCGGCGATGGGGGGGCGCGTCGACATTGATTCGATGACCGGTGTCGGCACGCGCATGACGGTACGATTGCCGCTGACGCTCGCCATCCTCGACGGCATGTCGGTGGCGGTCGGCGACGAAACCTACATCATTCCGCTGAATTACGTCGTCGAGTCGCTGCAGCCAGGCGCCGACATGATCAAGAGCATCGGTGGCGTGCCCCGCCTGGTACAGGTGCGCAACGAGTTCCTGAACATCCTGACGCTGCGCGATGCCTTCGGCCTGGCCGGCGGCACGACCGATCTGGAGCGCGGCATTCTTGTCGTGCTCGAATCCGACGGCGACAAGATCGCGCTGTTCGTCGATGCCCTGGTCGGTCAGCACCAGGTCGTCATCAAGAGCCTGGAAGCCAATTATCGCAAGGTGGTGGGTATCTCGGGTGCAACGATCATGGGCGATGGTCACGTCGGCCTGATCCTTGACGTGCAGGCGCTGGTCGAAACAGCCCGTGTCGGCATGGCGGTGGCGGCGTAGGCAATCGTCGCAGACCCGCCGTTTCCAGCTGCTTCGTCCGCAGCACCCGTCCCTGCCTTGTGATCGCGCCCGGTGTGAGGCGCCGTCATCGACGTGCCGCTTGATGCAGGTCACCGGATTGCAAACAAGCTTGTTTTCAGGCGCTGTGCGTCCTCAAGGCACTCCGTGTTCCGGCCGTTAAAGCAAAAGTGATAGACGCTGCGGAGCATGCAATGACCCAACTGGCGCGAACAGCGCACCCGAAACAAAACGGCACCGTCGATGGCGGGTACGCTCAGGAATTCCTGACCTTCACGCTCGGCGGTGAAGAGTACGCCATCGACATCCTCAAGGTGCAGGAGATCCGTGGCTATGATGCGGTGACCGGCATTGCCCACGCACCGCCATTCATCAAGGGTGTCATCAATCTGCGCGGCATCATCGTTCCGATTGTCGATCTGCGGATCAAGTTCGGTGTCGGTGTTGTTGAATACACCCCCTTTACAGTGACGATCATCCTCAACGTCGGCGGTCGCGTTGTCGGCATCGTGGTCGATGCCGTGTCCGACGTACTGTCGCTGGACCCTGCTCAACTGTGCGAGCCGCCCGAGTTCGCCTCCAGTCTGGATACCCGCTACATCCAGTCGCTCGGCTCGATCGATGACCGGATGCTCATCGTTGTCGATATCGAAAAGCTGATGCTTTCGGCCGACATGGCGCTTGTCGAGAACCCCCTGCACTGAGAAGAAAAAAATGGCAAAGACATCTGGAACTCCATCTGGCTCCGTCAACCTGACCGTGCAGCGCCGTCTGATGATGATGGTTGCCGTGACGCTCACGGCTTTCGTCGCGCTTGCCGCAATACTGCTGTTCGCGATGCGCGACAACATGCTGGATGACCGCAAGAGCGCCGCGCGTTTTGCGGTCGAGTCTGCGTGGGGTGTGATCGAATCCTTCGAAAAGCGCGCCGCTTCCGGCGAACTGACGCAGGACGAAGCGCGCCGGCAGGCCATCGCGACGCTGCGGACGCTGCGCTACAACGGTGAGGATTATTTCTGGATCAACGACTTCGGTCCGCGCATGGTGATGCACCCGACCAAGCCTGAACTGGAAGGCAAGGATCTGGGCGGATCGAAGGACCCGAACGGCAAGGCGCTGTTTCTTGAAATGGTGGCAGTCGCAAAAGCCGATGGGGCTGGTTTCGTCGATTACATGTGGCCGCGGCCCGGCTCGACAGACCCGGTGGCCAAGGTTTCGTACGTACGCGCTTTCGCGCCGTGGGGATGGATCGTCGGCTCCGGCATCTATGTTGATGAGGTCGATGCGCTGATCCTCGACCAGGCCTTGTGGGTTGTCCTCGGCGTGTTGGCGGTAGCGCTTGCGATTGGCGTGCCGAGTATACGACTCGGGCGCAGCATCGCGTCCCGGTTGCGTGACGCCGGACGCCATGCCGACGCGATTTCCACGGGCATGCTGGACCGGTCGATCGACGCGGGTGCGCTGGACGAGATCGGTCATCTGCTGCAGGCGCTCGACAAGATGCGCGCCGACCTGAAGCAGCGCATGGAGCGTGATCATGCGGTTTCCGCGGAGAACCTGCGGGTCCGTACTGCACTGGATTTTGTGAGTCGCAATGTGCGCATTGCCGATGCGGATGGCAATGTGATCTACGCCAACCGCACCATGATGAAGACGCTGGGCGAGATTGAGTCTGACGTCAGAGTGAGCGTACCGTCGTTTTCGGTGGATCGCATCATCGGCAGCAATGTCGCTTCGCTATGTAACAACGCTGCCTTCGTCCGCAAGTCCGAACAGGTCGGCAATGCGCAGCACAGCGAACTGGCCATCGGTTCGCGCACCTTCGATGTTGTCACCACGCCGATCCTGAACGATGCCGGACAGCGCATCGGGATGGTCGCCGAGTGGACCGAGCGCACGCAGGAACTTGTCGTCGAGCGCGAGGTGGAAGACATGATCGCGGCAGCCGTCGGCGGCGACTTTACTCACCGCATCGACGTCCAGGGCAAACAGGGATTCTTCAAGTCGCTGGCCCTCAGCATGAACGAGCTGGTCGCCGTCGTGGCCGCCGGCCTCGAAGATACCGCTCGCGTGCTGAATGCCATTTCGCGCGGTGTGCTGACCGAGAAGATCGATCGTGACTATGCGGGCACGTTCGGTCGTCTGAAGGAAGACACGAACACGACGGTGGACAAGCTGCGCGAGGTTGTAGGCCGGATCAAGGATTCGACGGAGGCGATCAATACGGCGGCGCGCGAGATATCGGCG
>NZ_JAUYRO010000021.1 GCF_030696805.1 Methyloversatilis sp.
GGCAGTGGATCGCCGCTCCCACAGCTGCTCCACAGTCAGCGTTCCGGGGACCGCCAAGCCCGTTCGCCGCCGGCAGCGGACAAGGTGCGCGCGAATAGTCTGTGCAGCGCGCCGCGCGCGACGTCCGCGCCGTCCATCTGCGCACGGACGATGGCGCCTTCGAGGGCCAGCAGCAGGTCTGCCGCCACCTCTGCGGGGCGGGCCAGACCGGCGTCGGCGCACTGCTGTTCGATGCGCGCCGCCAGTTCGCGCTTGTGCGTCACGGTCATCGCGGGCGCATCCGGGCCGGCTTCGGCATGTCCGTTGATGAAGGCGCAACCGCGAAAGCCGGGCGCTCCGAACCAGTCATCAAGCGCATCGGGCAGCGCGGCGAGCCAGTCGCGCGAGGTCAGCCCGGCGAGCCGGCCTTCCAGCCAGGCCATCCAGCGCACATGGCGCAGGTCGAGATAGGCGTCGATCAGCGCCTGCTTGGACGGAAAGTGGCGGTAGAACGACATCTTGGCCACGCCGGACTCGGCGATGATGCGGTCGATGCCGGTGGCGCGCAGGCCGTACCGGTAGAACAGCCGGTAGGCGGTTTCCAGCACGCGCGTTCGCGCATCCTGGTCGGGCAGCGGGCCGGGGCCGGCGAGGTCATCGAGCGAGAAGGTCATCCGCGCATGTTGACAGACAGACCTGTCTTGTTCAAGCATGTAGACAGATCTGTATCACCACCCTTTTTCCAACCCTGCCCGATGGAGCCCGCCATGACCGACGCCCGCCGCCCGCCGCTGCCGCCCTTCACCGCCGACACCGCCGCACAGAAGGTGCGCGCCGCAGAAGACGGCTGGAACAACCGCGATCCGCACAAGGTGTCGCTCGCCTACACGCCGGACAGCCGCTGGCGCAACCGCTCGCAATTCATCAACGGGCGCGCCGGAATCGTCGAGTTCCTGACCGCGAAGTGGGCGAAGGAGCAGGAGTACCGGCTGATCAAGGAGCTGTGGTGCACCGGTGGCAACCGCATCGCCGTGCGTTTCGCTTACGAATGGCATGACGCGGACGGCCATTGGTTCCGCTCCTACGGCAACGAGAATTGGGAATTCGACGAACGCGGCCTGATGGCTCGCCGCCACGCCAGCATCAACGACCTGCCGATCAGCGAAGCCGATCGCCTGTTTCGTTGGCCGCAGGGCCGTCGGCCGGACGACCATCCGGGGCTGAGCGAACTCGGGCTCTGATTCTTCATTGACTTTTCGTTGGTTCGTCGACCGGGCGGTGGCGCGCCCGGGTCGCCGTCAGGGATACTGCACGCCTTTGTCACCACGCACCTTCACCCATGTCCAGCCTGCTTTTCCAGCCCTATGCGCTCGGCCCGCTCCAGCTCGCCAACCGCATCGTCATCGCTCCGATGTGCCAGTACTCGGCGCGGGAAGGCTGCGCCACCGACTGGCATCTGATGCATCTGGGGCAGATGGCGCTGTCCGGCGCCGGTCTGCTCATCATCGAAGCGTCGGCCGTCGAGCCCGAGGGCCGCATTTCGCCGCAGGACCTCGGCCTGTGGTCGGATGCCAACGAAGCGGCGCTGGCGCGCGTGCTCGATGCGGTGCGTACGCATTCGGCCATGCCGATCGCGATCCAGATCGGTCACGCCGGACGCAAAGCATCGGTCGCAAGGCCGTGGGAAGGCGGTGCACAGATTGCGCCGTCGGCCGGCGGCTGGCAGACCGTGGCGCCGTCGGCGCAGCCGCATGCGCCGGGCGAACACGCGCCGGTCCCCCTCGATGCTGCAGGACTTGGACGCATCCGCACTGCGTTCGCCGACACGGCCCGCCGCGCTGCGCGGCTCGGACTGGACGCGATCGAAGTGCACGCCGCGCACGGCTATCTGCTGCACCAGTTCCTGACGCCGCTGGCCAACACGCGCGGCGACGAATATGGCGGCTCGCTGGACAACCGCATGCGCTTCCCGCTTGAAGTGTTCGACGCCGTGCGCGCGGCCTTTCCCGCCGACAAACCGGTCGGCGTGCGCATTTCCGCCAGCGACTGGGTGGACGGCGGCTGGGACGTGGAACAGAGCGTCGTCTTCACGCAGGCGCTGAAGGCACGCGGCGCGGCGTACATTCATGTATCGAGTGGCGGGGCCTCGCCGCTGCAGCAGATTCCGGCGGTACCTGGCTACCAGGTCGCGTTCGCCGAACGCATCAAGCGCGACGGCGGCCTGCCGACCATCGCGGTCGGTCTGATCACCGAAGCGGAACAGGCCGAAGCCATCCTCGCCAGCGGTCAGGCGGATCTGATCGCACTCGCGCGCGCCATGCTGTACGACCCTCGCTGGCCGTGGCACGCCGCCGCGACACTGGGCGCGCAGGTCGACGCCGCACCGCAGTACCTGCGCTGCCAGCCGAGGGAATTCAAGACGCTGTTCCGCTGAAGGGTGCGATGGCGGGCTGCCGGAAAGCTGGAGTTTCGCTGCAGGTAGCGTGCCTGGGGAGCGGTCCTTGTGGGAGCGGCAGCCTCGCCGCGAGCGGCGGTTTCGGCTCAGTACCCGCGTTCGCGGCGCAGCACGAAAGCGCTGGCCATGACGAGCGTCAGCGCGAGCCAGGCCAGCGCCTGCGGGTTGCGCCAGTCGGCAAGCCAGGCGACGGCGCTGCCGAGCACTGCGACGGCGGCGAACAGCGGCGCTTCCGGCAGCGCAGGCAAAGGCGCCAGCCGGGCCCAGGCTGAGGCCAGACCCCACTGCACCGCCGGCAGCAGGAACAGCAGGAAGGGAAAGTCGCGATACCGGCCGTCGACAGCCAGCAGCAGGCCGCTGAATGCCAGACCGAACAGCAGCACCCGGGCCGCAAGGCGCACCGCATCGCCGGGGCCACCGTGCAGCGTCCAGGGCAGCGCGGCCCACATCAGCCAGCCGGCCGCTGCAATGCTCCCCATGGCGGCCCATTCGAGCGGACTGCGGCAGGCCAGCGCGAGATATTCGAACTGCAGCGAAGCGATAACGCCGGCCAGCACGCCGGACACGGCGAACGCGACCGTCGCGGCCGGTCGGCGCACGCGGCCGAGCGTCGATAGCACGAGCGCCAGCGCCAGACCGGCAGCGCCGGCGACCAGTGGCTGCGGCCCGTCGACCCGCTCGGCCAGTGGCCCCTGCCAGGCAAACTTGGCCTGGCCGTCCGAATCGAGCAGACCCCAGAAGCCGCCCACCGTGCCCTCCAGCCGGCGCTTCCACGGCTGGTCGAAAGCTTCGATCAGGTTGTACTGCCAGCCGTGCGTCTGCGCGGCGATGACGAATTCGCGCAGGTAGCGCGCCTGTTCCAGCACACCGGGGCGCGCGCCATCGCGCTGCTTGCCGACGCTGGGCCAGCCGGTTTCGCCGATCACCAGCGGCTTGTCGAAGGTGGCATCGACCGTCTTCATCACGCCCTCGACGTGGGCGATGGCGCGATCGATCGGCTGCGGTTCGTCTTCCCAGTACGGCAGCACATGCACGGTGACGAAATCGACCGACTGCGCGAGGCTCTGGTTCATCAGCCAGAACTCCCACACGTCGGCGTAGGTGACCGGCACATTCGTCGCCGCCTGCGCGCGTTCGATATAGATGCGCATGGCGTCCGGCGTCTGTTCGCGTCGCAGCAGCACCTCATTGCCGACGATCAGGCCGCGCACCACGTCTGCGTGACGGTTGGCCAGTTCGATGGCCTGCGCCAGTTCGCGGTCGTTCTTCAGCTTGTCACCGCCTATCCACGCGCCAAGCAATACCTTCAGCCCGTGCTTGCCGGCCAGCTCTGGCACATGGTGCAGGCCCTGGTCGACCGAATACAGCCGCACGCAGCCGGAAATTTCGGCCAGTCGCGCCAGATCGGCGTCGATCCGCTCGCGCGTGACCCGGAAGTCCGGTTGCAGCGGCGATTCACCCGGGCGGTAATAAGGCGCGTAGGACACGCACTGCAGTTTGCCTGCGTCCGCCGGCACGTCGGCCAGCGGCTGCGCCACATTGCGCTGCCACAGCCAGACCGCCAGCAGCACGAGAACGAAGAAATGGACGAGCGCATAACGCACCCAGCGCGGCGCGGGACGGTTCATTTGTTCAGTGACCGATCACGCTGCCTGGGCCTGCGCCGGCAGCGGCTCGGCTTTTTCAGGCAGTTGGGCGATGAACTGGCAGCCCATGGCGGCAAGGTAGGGCAGCGACTGCAGACCCAGCATGGTCACCCACAGCACGACTTCTATGTTCTGAGTACCGCGCATCATGATCATGGCCCAGGCGGCGGCGATCAGCGCCAGCAGCAGATACGTTTCCTCGCGGATCGGCTGGAAGAACTGGGCCAGACCACTTTCGCCCCTGCCCTTTGCGGTGCGCAGGAATACGCCACGCTTGTGCGTCAGACCGGCGATCACGCCACGCGCGATCGAATGCGACAGACCGAGGCTGACCAGCGATGCGCCGGCGATATCGGCCCACGGACAGTCCATCGCGCGCCGGTACAGGATCGGCCCCATCGCCGCCTTGGCGACCAGCAGGCCGAGCACCGGCGCCAGCATGATGGTGACCGGCAGCGAAAACAGCTTGGGCCAGATCAGCATGGCTGCCGTCCAGGCGATGGCGCCCATCGCGAACACCAGTTGCAGCGCGTCGCCGAACCATGAAAACCAGCCGGTAATGAAGTGATAGCGCTGGCCGCTGTCGAGCTTGCTGCGACCGAACAGCGAACGCCAGTGACCCTTCAGGATCTGCATCGCGCCGAAAGCCCAGCGGAAGCGCTGCGACTTCAGTGCGGCAAAGCTGGCCGGCGTCAGGCCGCGGCCGAATACGCGGTCGATGTAGCGCAGTTCGTCGCCGTTCTCGAGCAGGCGCAGTCCAAGTTCGGTGTCTTCGCAGATGCACCACTCCGACCAGCTGCCCGAACTTTCCAGGCGCGAACGGCGCACCAGCGTCATCGTGCCGTGCTGGATCAGCGCATTGCGCTCGTGCCGGTGGTGCATGCCGATGCGGAAGAAGCCTTCGAACTCCCAGTTGCACATGCGCCGGAACGGGTGGCGCTCCCATTCGCGGTGCGCCTGCGGCGCCTGCACGACGGCCACCTTTTCATCGTGAAAGTGAGGCACCAGTGCACTCAACCAGTCCGGGGTGACCACGTAATCGGCGTCAACCACGCCGACCACGGTGGCCCGCGGGTCGGTCTGCTTCAAGCCGAAATTCAGCGCGCCGGCCTTGAAGCCCGGCCACGGCGACAGATGGAAAAAGCGGAAGCGCGGCCCCAGCTCGGCCATGCGGGCCTCGACCGGCTTCCACAGCGCCTCATCCTTGGTGTTGTTGTCGATAACCAGCACTTCGAAGTGCTGGTAGTCCATGGCAGCCAGACTGTCGATGGTGGCGATCACCATTTCCGGCGGCTCGTTGCAGCAGGCCAGATGCACCGACACGAACGGCTGCTGCTCGGGCGGCAGCGGCTCGGCCGCCTTGTAGGCGCGGCGCCAGCGCGCCTTGAAGAACACCTCGGCGAATTCGAAGCCATTGGTCAACAGCACGCCAGCGGTCAGCATGACGCCGAACACCAGACCGATCAGCGCCGTGAGATCGCGCAGCGTGAAGTAATAGTCTGCCGGCAGCCGGGCCGAAATGACGATGGCGGTGACGCAGGCCTGCACCAGTACGCACATCCACAGCAGGCCGAACATGCTCATGCCCCGCTGTGCGAGGCACAGCAGCAGCATCGGGACCAGCGCAAACACGGTGGCCACGACGGCGTCGTCGATCCAGCCACTGTTGCGGTCGACGCTGCCTTCGAGCGGGAACTTCAACTGGCGGTCGGCATTGAACATGCCCCAGTAGGCGCCGGCCCAGCCTTCGATTTCGATCTTCCACGGCTGGTCGTAGGCTTCGATCAGGAAGTAGTCCAGGTTCTTGCACAGCGAGCGGTACAGGAACTCGCGCACGAAGCGCGCCTGGTTCTCTTCCGAGGCCACGGCGGCCTGGATGGTCGGCCCCTTGCTCGGCCAGCCGATTTCACCGATCAGGATGGGCTTGCCCGGAAAGGCATCGAGCAGTTCCTGATAGCGCGCCATCGCGTAATCGACCGCCTTGTCCGCTGGCAAGCCCTCGTGATACGGCAGCAGGTGAACGGCGAGGTAGTCGACGTGATTGGCCAGTTCGGGGTTTTTCAGCCAGACATGCCAAGGCTCGGCGGTGGACACCGGCAGATCGGTCGCCTCGCGCACCTCTCTCAGGTACTCGATCATTTCCGGCATCGTCACATCGGCGCGCAGCAGTGCTTCGTTGCCGACCATCAGCCGGTCGATGTTGCTGTGCAAGCGGGCGTCGGCCAGCAGCGCACCAATTTCGCGCCGGTTGCGCACCTTGTCGGTATCGATCCACGCGCCGGCGGTGACCTTCAGGTCGTTCTGGCCGGCAAGATCCGACACTTCCGGGTTTTCAGTCGAGTTGTAGGTACGGATGCGGTGGGCGATGCCACCCAGTTGCGCAAGGTCCTGCGCGATCTCGTCATACGACGGGTAGATGCCGCGCAGCGGTGTCTGGTCACGGCGGTAGGGGCTATACGAAAATCCGTCAATGTAGTCGAGCGGTTCGACCAGACTGACCGGCCGGTTCATCACCGCCCACAGGCCGAAGTGGACCGCGGCAACGCCGCCCGCCACGAACAGCGCCATCAGTATCCGGGCGAACGAAATATGTCTTTTCATGCGCGGTGTGCGACCGCGCCATGAGGCGTCGGACGCGGATTTTCCGGTAAGGTTGGGGTCTGCACAAATCGCTGTCCTGACGCGTTGTACATGTCTGCGAACGACCCGTTGTTGCAGCGCGGCGATGCTAACACAGCGAAAATCCGTTGCCCTGTGGCGACGGACTCCGCCTACACTCCCCCGCCCATGAACCGACACCTGTTTCACCGCAACGCGCCGCTCACCGGCCTGATCCTCGCCTTCGCCGCAGCCGTCGCGGCCAGCGCGGCGCTGCGTTACGGGCTGATGGAATCCGACGCGCTGCACGGCGTGTGCGCTGCCGCGAGCGACGACTGGCGCTGCGCTGCAAGGCGCTACGCGCCGCAGCTGTTCATCGACCAGCGCATCGGCTGGCTGGCACTGGCGTCCGGCGCACTGGCCATGGCGACCCGCATCCCCGCGCTGACTGCACTGGCGGTGGTCAGCGGCGGCGCCGGCCTGATTCTGTACAGCGCTGACTACGCCGCCGCCGGACTGCTGCTCGGTCTGGTCGCACTGACCTCGACCCGGTCACGACGCCGCGGCGCGCACTGACTGCCCGGTGCAATGTTAACCGCGCGTAAACCGGCTGTGTGGATTTGTCCGGATTGCATGCGCGGCGCCGGCAAGCCGCTAAGCTTGCCTGCATGACCATCGTAAATCCCAAGCCGCGCATTCTGGTCGTCGACGACGATCCCGACCTGCGCGAACTGCTGCGCGACTATCTCGGCAAGCAGGACATGGACGTGCGCACCGTGGCAGACGGCCCCGGCCTGCGCGCCGCGCTCGCGCATGAAGCATGCGACCTGCTGATTCTCGACGTGATGCTGCCCGGGGACGACGGGCTCGCGCTGTGCCGCGAAATCCGCGCTAAATCGCGCCTGCCCATCCTGATGCTGACCGCGCGCGGTGACGAGCTCGACCGCATCATCGGCCTCGAAATGGGTGCCGACGACTACCTGCCCAAGCCATTCCATCCGCGCGAACTGCTGGCCCGGGTGCGCAGCATCCTGCGTCGTGCGCCGGAACATCCGGACGGCGACGGCAACGTGCGCTCGCTGAAATTTGCTGGCTGGACGCTCGATCTGGGCGCTCGCCACCTGGTGGACGCCGAGGGCGTGGTGACACCGCTGTCGAGCGGCGAATTCCGCATGCTCAACGCGCTGGCCGAAAGCCCGAACCGCGTACTGTCGCGCGACCAGCTGATGGACGTGCTGGCCGGGCGCAGCGCCGGGCCGTTCGATCGCACGGTCGACGTGATGATCAGCCGGCTGCGCCGCCGGCTCGGCGACGACGGGCGCGAGCCGCGCATCATCCGCACGCTGCGCAGCGAAGGCTATGTGCTGTCGGTGCCGGTGGAGAAACACGTTTGAGCGCGTTTTTCTCGCGCCTGATGCCGCGCACGCTGTTCGGCCAGATCCTGCTGACGCTGCTCGGCGGCCTGCTGGTGGCCAACGGCATCGGTCTGTGGCTGGTGGTGGACGACCGTGTGCGCTTGTCGCGGCAGGTACGCAGCGAGTATGCAGCGACCCGGGTGGCCGAATCGATCGCGCTGATCAACGACACCGGCCCGGCCGGCCGGGCCCGTCTGGTGCGGCTGCTGGCAAGCCCGAGCACAGCGCTGTCGCTCGACGAGCCATGGCATGACGACGCGCGGCCGGTGGACGAAGACTTCGAGTCGTTCGCCAGCAAGGTCGGCGAACGTATTGCGGGACGGCATGTGCATCAGGTGATCACGCTGGAACGTCCAAAGGCGCCCGCGGGCGCGCCGGCCGGTGACGCGCTGCCGCTGCGACCGCCGCCTCCGCCACCGCCAGCACTGACCCGACTGCTCTCCAGGCCGCATGCCGAAAATGTGTCGACGCAGGCGCGCCTGGACGACGGGACCGTGGTCACCTTCCGCTACTCGCCGCCACCGGCAGTCGCCGAGCGGCCGCTGCGCATCGTCGGCAGCCTGCTGCTGGTGGCCGTCGTCGTCAGCCTGCTGTCGATCTGGGTGGTGCGCCGGCTGACCCGGCCGCTCGACATGTTCGCGCGCGCCGCCGACGGGCTGGCGCGCGACCTCGAACAGGCCCCGCTGGGCGAATCCGGCCCGCGCGAAGTGGCCGGCGCCGCACGCGCCTTCAACAGCATGCAGCGCGCGCTGCGCACGCTGATCCACACCCGGGCGCAGGCGCTGGCCGGCGTGTCGCATGACCTGCGGTTGCCGATCACGCGCGTGCGGCTGCGCCTCGAACAATTGCCCGAAGGCCCGGTACGCGACGCCATCGAGCGCGACCTTGCCGACATGGAAACGCTGATTGACGACACGCTGGCTTTCCTGCGCGCCGGCGACAGTTCTGAAGCCGCCGCGCCGACCCGGCTCGACGCGCTGGTCGAAGGCGTCGCCGACGACATCGCCGCGCTGGGCGCCGACATCGAAGTGAGCGGCAGCGTGGCGCAGCCGGTCATCGTGCGACCGTCGATCACCCGTCGCTGCCTGGCGAATCTGATGGACAACGCGCGCCGCTACGGCGGCGGCAAGATCCGCGTCACCGTGTCGGGCAACGCCACCGAAGCGCGGGTGGACATCGACGACGACGGCCCAGGCATTCCGGAAGCCGAACGCGAGCGGGTGTTCGAGCCCTATGTGCGGCTGGAGGCGTCACGCGCCCGGCACACCGGCGGCAGCGGCCTGGGTCTCGCGATCGCCCGCGCCGTGGCCCGCGCGCAGGGCGGCGACATCACGCTCAGCCGCCGGCCAGAAGGCGGACTGCGCGCCAGCCTGGTGTTGCCGATCGCCTCCTGAGGCGAGCCGCAACCGGGCCACGATCCAAGATTGCGAGGCGGCACCTCGGGGTTGCACCAGGGTCGTCCCGAAGGCCGCCCGGCAGGTGATCTGCGGTCTCGGAGTACGCGCTGTCGCCTGATCAACGCACGCATCGCGGACAGGGTCCGCTCCTGCGAAAAACGTCGCCAGCTGCGAAGCCCTCGCGGTTTTCGTAGGAGCCGTCCCACGGTCGGCCCTGCATGGCCGACCGGCTCCACGGGCGGCGAGCCGTGCTCGCCGAAACCCCCGCTCCGCCCCTGCAGGCGATCCCGGTCTCCAAAATGGCGACTCCGCTTGATCAACGCGCCTATCGCGGACAGGGTCCGCTCCTACGAAAAACGTCGCGAGTCTTGAAGCCGTCGCGGTCTTGGCGGGCACAGCCCCGGCGCCTGCATCGCAGGCTGCCGCTACTTGCGCGCCTGCAGGGCCTCGACCGCGGGCGGGTATTTCTGGTCGGCCGAGCTACGCAGCCAGCGCAGCGATTCGTCGCTGTTGCGCGATTGGCCGGCGCCGGTTTCGAGCATGACCGACAGCGCGTACTGCGCTTCCGCTTCGCCCTTCTCCGCCGCAACACGGAACAGCCGCGCAGCTTCGGCCAGATCGCGCGGCACACCGCGGCCCGACTCGTAGGCCCAGGCGAGGCGGGTGACACCACGCGCATCACCCGCGTCGGCCAGCGCACGATACTGCGTCACCGCGTCGCCGTGCCGCCCTTCGGCTTCAAACTTGCGGGCGTCGGCCAAGGCACGGTCGGCGGCGCTGCCGTCCGGTGCATTGCCAGTCAGCGCGGCAAGCAGGGTGACCGCTTCCTGATCGCCGCCGTCGGCCGCCACCTTCAGCCAGCGGCGCGCGTTATCGGGCTCGGGCGCGCCGAGCTTGCTGGTCTGCAGCAGCAGGCCGAGACGCAGCGCTGCATTGCGGCTGCCGGCCAGTGCGCCCTGTTCGTAACGATAGCGCGCCTGCTGCGGGTCGCGCGGCTCCCCCAGCCCGTCTTCGGCCAGGATGCCCAGATTGAACCAGGCCTCGCCGCTGCCGCGCTCGGCCAGCACGGTCCAGATGCGTTTGGCGTCGTCGTAGTGCGCCATCTTGAATTCGGCATAGCCCTTGTACAGCCCCCAGGACGGCTTGCGGATGGCTTCGTCGATGTCCGCTTCGGTCAGCGCGAACGCCGACAGCGGCAACAAGCCGAGGGCGACCAAGGCGTGCAGCAGGCGGTGCGGTCGAAAACGTCGCTTGTTCAATGTGGGTCTCCCGATGGTCTTCCCGGGCGCTGCCGGCAGAATGCGGCAGCGCTCATCGGGAATGTCTTGTTTGCTTGACAGCTTTACGTACGAAGGAGTTTCCCCGTCGATAAGGATTTCGATCTGGCCGACGTGTGCTAGCGTCGCGAACCGCCGCTTCATGACACGCCTGCTGTCGCACGATGACGTCTTCCCAGTTCGGTCCAATCCGCTTCGTGCTCGCCGCGGCGTTTGCCTGCGCGCTGCTCGTTGTGTTGTCCTGCACGCCCGCCTTCGCTGGCGACATGACGCTGGAAGCACTGTCGGCGCGCTTTCCGCCGCCGCTGCATGTGCAACCGAAACTGGCCGACATTCCCGCCTGGCCGATCACCAGCGAACTGGAACCGGAAGGCGGACCGATCGGCTATGTGTTCGAGTCGATCGATCTGGCGCCCATCCCGGGGTTCGAAGGCACGCCGATGAATCTGCTGGTGGCGATCGACCGCAAGGGCAACTTCATTGACGTATCGGTGCTGCGCCAGCACGAACCGGTGTTCCTGAGCGGCCTGGGCGAAACGCCGCTGAACGAGTTCGTGCGCCAGTACGCCGGCAAGAACCTGCGCCAGGACTTCACGGTGTCGTCGGCCTACGGCAACACGAAAGCCGGCGTCGCCGACAACCGCGTGGTGCTGGACGGCGTCACGAAGGCCACCGCGTCGGTACGCATCGTGAACCAGACCGCGCTGGCCGCCGGGCTGGCGGTGGCGCGCGCCAAGCTGGGTTTCGCCGACCCCGGCACACGCGGCCCGCCCGCGGAAGTGCGCAGCGATGTCTATGAACCATTGGACTTTCCGGCGCTGGTCGAGCGCGGCTTGGTCGGGCGTCTGCGCGTGACACACGCCGAGGCGGAAAAGCTGTTTGCCGGCAGCGAAGGCGAAGGCGTCGACGAAGACGCGCTGCGCAGCCCGGGCGACACGCTGATCGAGCTTTACGTCGCCTATCTGAATGCGCCGACCGTCGGCCGCACCGTGCTGGGCGAGGCGCGCTACGCCGACCTGATGGACAAGCTCGAACCCGGCCAGCACGCGCTGTGGCTCGCCAGCACCGGGCGCGACGCGGTGCTCGACGACAGCTTCGTGCCCGGCACCGCTCCGCCCAAACTGCAACTGACCCAGGGCGGCTACCCGGCGGAAATGCGCGATCTGGTGTTCGAGCACCCGGCGCCGGCCGGCGCGCCCGCCTTCAATGCCTCCGGCGTGTTCCGCATCTATGCCGCGTCCAGTCTCGACCCGGCGCAGCCCATTCAGGTCACGCTCACGCTGACCCGCGCCAAGGGCATCATGCTGCCGCGCATCACCAATAAGACCGTGGCGCTCGACTACGCGCTGCCCGAGCGGCTGTTCGTGTATCCGCCGAAGCCGCTGCCGGAATGGCTCATCGCCTGGCAGGGCCGCTGGCCGGATCTGGCGTTGATAGGCGCTGCGCTCGTGCTGCTGTCGGTCGTGCTGGCAAGGCCGCAGTGGATGGCTAAGGACGCGCGCCGGCTGGTGGCGTTCCGCAGCGGCTTCCTGCTGTTCACGCTGGTGTTCATCGGCTGGTATGCGCAGGGACAGTTGTCCATCGTGCAGATCACCGGCGCAATCAAGACGCTGGTGGCCGGCCAGAGCCTCAAGAGCTTCCTGTACGACCCGGTGTCGCTGCTCATCATCACGTTCACGCTGGTGAGTTTCTTCATCTGGGGCCGCGGCACGTTCTGCGGCTGGCTGTGCCCGTTCGGCGCGCTGCAGGAATTCATCGCGATGGCGGCGCACAAGCTGCGCATACCGCAGATCCGCCTGCCCGCCCTGCTCGCCCGCACGCTCGACCGCGGCCGCTACGTCATCCTGCTCGTGCTGGTGGCCGCCGCCGCATTCACGCCCGACCTGGCAACCGCGCTGGTCGAGGTCGAGCCATTCAAGACGGCGATCACGGTCGGCTTCGACCGCACGTGGCCCTATGTGGCCTGGGCCGTCGGCCTGCTGCTGGCGGGCGCCTTCAGCTACAAGTTCTTCTGCCGCTTCGTGTGCCCGCTGGGCGCCGCCATGGTACTAGGCGGCAAGCTGCGCCGCTTCGACTGGCTCGCGCGACGCGCCGAATGCGGCAAGCCGTGCCAGACCTGCCGCCATCGCTGCGAATACGATGCCATCGACCGCAGCGGCGAAATCCGCTACGACGACTGCTTCCAGTGCCTGGACTGCGTCGGCATCCACGCCGATGCAAAGCGCTGCGCGCCGGTGCTGCTGTATGCGAAGAAGGGCCGCACCGTGAAACCCTTCCCGATTCCGGTCAGAACCGGAAGCGCGCAATGAGGGCGGCGCCGTCATCGTCTGCATATATGTAAACGGGGTGCGACACCCGGCACCCGGATGACGCGGACATCCATCGCGCACCCGGCGCACTCAAGCTGTTAAATTCCGGGCTTTCCGACGCATCCGTGCGGCCGCGACCGCATGCGGCGCGGGCGCGCAGACATCTCCCGAAGCTTGATCGAAAGGCCTGAATGCCCACGTTGAACTGGATCGGCAAGGACGCCGTCGTCAGACACCACAAGGAGGTGCCCTTCCGCCTGCTCGAACCGGTGCCGGAACTGGGCTGCGGCGAAGCGCAGGGTGCAGACAGCGGCAACCTCATCGTGCAGGGCGACAACCTGCACGCACTCAAGGCCTTGCTGCCGCGCTACGCCGGTCAGGTGAAGTGCATCTACATCGACCCGCCGTACAACACCGGCAACGAAGGCTGGGCCTACAACGACAATGTGAACAGCCCGGAAATCCGCCGTTGGCTGGGCGAGGTCGTGGGCAAGGAAGGCGAAACGCTGGACCGGCACGACCGCTGGCTGTGCATGATGTATCCACGTCTGGTACTGCTGAAGCAGTTCCTGCGGGAGGACGGCGCGATATTCATTTCGATCGACGACAACGAAGTGGCGACGCTGCGCTTGCTGATGGATGAGGTTTTCGGGGCCAAGAATTTCGTCGCGACAGTCTTGTGGCAGAAAGTGTATTCACCGAAGAATTCCGCGCGTCATCTGTCTGAAGACCATGACTACGTGGTCATCTACGCAACGAAGGCTGATTCTTGGAAGCCAAATTTGCTGCCCCGTACCGACGAGCAGAATGCCGCGTACAAGAACCCCGACAAAGATGCTCGCGGGGTCTGGAAAACCAGTGACCTATCCGCTCGTAACTTTTACTCGGATGGCACTTACTCCGTTACTTCACCCTCGGGACGACGTATTGAAGCGCCACCGAAGGGACGGTACTGGACAATCTCGAAAGCTAGATTTGATGAACTAGACCGAGACAATAGAATTTGGTGGGGTAAAGACGGAAACGCTATCCCTCAAACCAAAAGGTTTCTACACGAAGTAAAAGATGGCCGTGTTCCGCAGACGATGTGGTTCTACGGCGACGTAGGGCACTCTCAAGAAGGGAAGAAAGAGCTGCTTGAGCTCGTCGACTTCGATACGTCCGACGACGTCTTCATCACACCCAAGCCGACCCGCCTGATCCAGCGCATCCTGCAGATCGCGACGGACAAGAACTCCATCGTCCTCGATAGCTTCGCGGGTTCCGGCACCACGGGCCATGCGGTGTTGAAGCAAAATTCCGAGGACGGCGGCAACCGACGTTTTCTGATGGTGGAAATGGACGATGGCATCGCCCGCAACGTCACCGCCGAGCGCGTGAAGCGCGTCGCCACCGGCTACACGAACGCCAAGGGCAACGCCGTCGAAGGTTTGGACGGCGGCTTCCAGTTCTGTCGCCTGTCCGCCGAGCCGCTGTTCGACGCCGATGGGCAGATACGGGCCGACGTGCGCTTCGCGCAACTGGCCGAATTCGTGTGGTTTGCCGAAACCGGTACGGGCTTCACCGGCGCGGCCGATTCGCCGCTGCTCGGCGTGCATGAGGGCCGCGCCATCTACCTGCTGTACAACGGCATCCTGAAGGACAAGTCGGCGGCGGGCGGCAACGTGCTGACCGGCCCGGTGTTCGACCTGCTGCCGGCCTTCGCCGGCCCGAAGGTGGTCTACGCGGCGGCCAACCGCATGGGTGGCCGCGCCGCGCGCGAAGGCATCACCTTCAAGCAGACGCCGTACGCGCTCGACCTGTGACCGTGGATCAGGCGCGCAAGGTCATCATCATCGCCGGCCCGAATGGCGCCGGAAAGACCACCTTTGCGCGCGAATTCCTGCCGAACGAGGCGGCGTGCCCAGTGTTCGTGAACGCCGATCTGATTGCTGCGGGCATCTCTCCTTTCGCACCGGAAGCTGCTGCGTTACACGCCGGTCGTCTGATGCTGGCAGAACTGGATCGGCATTTTCTGGCCGGGGAAAGCTTTGCCTTCGAAACCACGTTGTCCGGGCGTGGCTATCTGCGCCACATCAAGCGCTGGCAGCTCGCCGGCTATCGGGTCGAGCTGATCTTCCTGCGGCTGGACAGCCCGGACGAAGCCATTGCCCGCGTGGCGCAGCGGGTGCGTCAGGGCGGGCATGACATTCCGCAAGCGATCATCCGGCGGCGCTTTGCGACCGGGCTGCACCACTTCGAACATCTTTACGCGCCGCAGGTCGATGTCTGGGCGCTGTATGACAATTCCGGCGAATGGCCGCAATTGCTGGACTGGAGCGAATCATGAGCACACCGCGACCGATTGAAACTGCTGCGAACGCTGACCTGCGTGGCTCGTGGGACGCGCTGCAGCGTGCCGCCAAGCGGGCACGCCAGATTGCCGCACAGACCGGCACGGCGATTGTCGTGGTGCGTGACGGCGCGCTGGAACATGTCTATCCCCAACCCGAGGCCACCGCACACACGGTGCAGGAATCCGCCGCCGAGTACGGGAAACGGTCGTGAGTCCCTTTGCGCCCAAGACTTACCAGCGGCAGGTACTCGACAGCATCGAGGCGTACTTCAAGGCCTGCCACGAACTGCCTTCGCCTTCGATCGCCTTCACCGCGACCACCGAGCGACTGTGGGGACGCGGCAACGTGTACCACCCGCTGTCGGGTTTTCCGGCCGACATGCCGTATTTCTGTCTGCGCGTGCCGACCGGTGGCGGCAAGACCTGGCTGGCCGCGAAGGGGGTGGCGCAGGTCAACACACATCTGCTGCGCAGCGAACACAGCGTGATTCTGTGGCTGGTGCCAAGCAAACCCATCCGCGAACAGACGATCAAGGCGCTGAGAAATCGCTCGCACCCCTACCACGCCGCGTTGCGGGAAGCCGGCCCCGTCACGGTGCTGGATCTGGAAGAGGCCAAGAGCGTCACCCGCGCCACGCTGGACACCTCGACCACCGTCATCGTGGCGACGCGGCAGGCGTTTCAGGTGGCGGACGAGGAATGCCGCAAGGTCTATCAGAGCAGCGGCGCGCTGATGCACCACTTCGACACTCTGTCGCTGATGCAGCGCGATGAATTGCTGAGCGAAGGCGAAGGCCCGGCGCGTACGACGCCGTATTCGCTGGCCAACGTGCTGCGGCTGCGCCGCCCTTTCGTCATCGTCGACGAGGCGCACAACAGCCGCACTGAACTGGCATTCGACATGCTGGCGCGATTCCGGCCCAGCGGCGTGATGGAACTGACCGCCACGCCTGACCTCGAGCGCACGCCCAGCAATGTGCTGCACAGCGTGTCGGCCGCCGAGTTGAAGGCGGAAGAAATGATCAAGCTGCCGGTGGTGCTGGAAACCGAACCCAACTGGCAGCAGTGTCTGGCCGACGCCATCGGCCGGCGCAATGCGCTGCAGCAACTGGCCGATGACGAACGCCGCGCCGGTGCGCCCTACCTGCGGCCGCTCGTGCTGATCCAGTCCGAGCCGCGCCGCACCGGTGTCGATACGCTGGACTTCGACAAGGTGCGGCGCGAGCTGATCAGCAATCACGGTGTTCCGGAGAGCGAAATCATCGTCGCCACCGGCGATGAACGGGGGCTGGAACAGATTGATGCCGACTACCCGGGCGGCATCGCCGACCCGGCCTGCCCGGTGAAATTCATCATCACTCAGCGCGCGCTGGCGGAAGGCTGGGACTGCCCGTTCGCGTACATCCTGGTCAGCATGGCCTCGCTGTCGTCGGCCACTGCCGTCGAGCAACTGCTGGGGCGCGTGCTGCGACAGCCGGACGCGCATCACAGACAGGCCGCTGCCCTGAACCGGTCGTATGCCTTCGTGGTGTCGCGCAACTTCGCCGAGACGGCCGGCGCGCTGCGTGACCGCCTGGTGGCCGGTGCCGGCTTCGAGCGGCGTGAAGTGAGCGAATTCGTCACCGCCGCCAGAGCCGATCAGGCGCGGCTCGACCTGGACGGGCACGCCGGCCGCATCGTGGTGCGGCCGGTCGCGATCACCTTGTCGGAAAAACCCGACCTGAGAAGCGTACCCAGGCCGGTGCGCGACAAGGTGAGCTGGGACAGCAAGCTCAACACGCTGACCATCAGCGCGCCACTGACCGAGGATGAGACCGACGCTCTGAAAGCGTCAGTCAGCAGTGAAAGCGCCGCGGCAGCCATCGGGGACGCCGCCGCAATCAGTCGCACCACAGCCATCGAGTTCTTCCAGACACCGGCCGAGCTGGGCGAACGTTTTCGGGTGCCGCAACTCGCGTTGCGGGTTCAGGGCACGCTGCAGTTGTTCGACGACCCGGAAGTGCTGGACTACCCGTGGGACCTGTCACGCTACGACGCGGCGCCGACAGCCGACGACCTGAGCACGCTGGGTCATGGCCTGAAGGTGTCGGAAGGCGGCGAGATCGATGTGGATGGCGAAAGCGGCAAGGTCATTTCGCGCTTCCTGCCGGATCTGCAGCGCGATCTGGGTCTGGTCTACCGGCCGGAGAACTGGGATGAAGTGCGCATCGCGACCTGGCTCTGCCGCAATCTGCCCGAGCCCTCGCTGACCCACGCGAGCAAGCAGGCCTTCGTCGCTGCATGGCTGACCACGCTGCTGAGCCGGGACGGCTTCACCCTCGCCCGCGCCAACCTGCAGAAGTTCATGATCCGCAATCTGCTGGAAGCACGCATCCGGGCGCTGCGCCAGCAGGCGGTCGGCAACGCGTTCCAGCAGGCGCTGTTCGGCGACGACGCGGCATCGCGCGTGGCGGTGACCGATCAGTACGCGTTCGAATTTCATGCGCAGGCCTACGCCCCCAGCCGCGATTACGACGGCCGTTTCGGGCACTTCGATTTTCGCAGGCACTTTTACGGGCGCATGGGCGACTTCGACAGCCGGGAAGAGTTCGAGTGTGCCTGCTGGCTCGACATTCAAGCGCAGCAAGGCTGCATACGCTTCTGGGTGCGCAACCTAGTTCGCCGCGAGGGAAGTTCGTTCTTTCTGCAGAAGGCCGACGGGCGCTTTTACCCGGACTTTCTGTGCCGGCTACCCGACACCGGGGAGGCGGCCGGCGCGATTCTGGCGGTCGAGTACAAAGGCGCGGATCGCTGGGCTGCCGCGGCGGATGACCGCCTGATCGGCGACTTGTGGGCGGGGCTGTCAGGCGGTCGCTGCCGGTTCGTGATGGTCAGCGACCGGCAATGGGATCGGATCGCCGAAGCGTTGAGCTGAGACGAAGTCCCGACACGAACGGCGCCTGATCAGTCCCAGCGCTGCACGGCACTTTCGTCGCTGTCGCGCGCATCGACCCAGCGGCTGCCGTCGGGCGTGTCCTCGCGCTTCCAGAACGGCGCGCGCGTCTTCAGGTAGTCCATGATGAATTCGCAGGCGGCGAAGGCTTCGCCGCGGTGACTGCCTGCCACGATGACCAGCACGATGCGGTCGGCCGGTT
>NZ_JAUYRO010000031.1 GCF_030696805.1 Methyloversatilis sp.
CAAACGAGCCCGCTGCCCTCACCCGGCGCTGCGCGCCACCCTCTCCCGCTGAGGCGGGCGAGGGAAACACCACCGAGCGCCGACTTCTCCCCTCTCCCGCATCAGCAGGAGAGGGGCCGGGGGTGAGGGCACGCGCTGCGAGTCGTCACGGTTTGCGATCAGTATCTTGTTGAACAAGTCAGGTCTCCTACGATCAGTATGTTCTCGAACATGTCATGGAACTGCGCCGCAAACGAGCCCGCTGCCCTCACCCGGCGCTGCGCGCCACCCTCTCCCGCTGAGGCAGGCGAGGGAACACCGCCGAGCGCCGACTACTCCCCTCTCCCGCATCAGCGGGAGAGGGGCAGGGGGTGAGGGCGCGCGATCACAGCGGAATGTTGCCGTGCTTGCGCCACGGGTTTTCCAGCTGCTTGTCGCGCAGCATGGCCAGCGAGCGACAGATGCGCTTGCGCGTTTCGCTCGGCATGATCACGTCGTCGATGAAACCGCGCTTGCCGGCGATGAAGGGATTCGCAAACTTCTCGCGGTACTCCGCCTCACGCGCCGCAATGCGCTCCGGGTCGTTCTTTTCTTCGCGGAAAATGATTTCCACCGCGCCCTTGGGCCCCATCACCGCAATCTCCGCGCTCGGCCAGGCGAAGTTCACGTCGCCGCGCAGGTGCTTTGAACTCATCACGTCGTAGGCACCACCGTAGGCCTTGCGGGTGATCAGCGTCACCTTGGGCACGGTCGCTTCGGCATAGGCATACAGCAGCTTGGCACCGTGCTTGATGATGCCGCCGTATTCCTGAGCGGTGCCGGGCATGAAGCCGGGCACGTCCACCAGCGTGATGACCGGAATGCTGAAGGCGTCGCAGAAGCGCACGAAGCGCGCCGCCTTGAACGAGCTCTTGATGTCCAGGCAGCCGGCCAGCACCAGCGGCTGGTTGGCGACGATGCCCACCGTGCTGCCTTCCATGCGGGCGAAGCCGACGATGATGTTCTTTGCGTTGTCGGGCTGGATTTCGAAGAAGTCGCCATCGTCGACCATCTTCAGGATCAGCTCCTTCATGTCGTACGGCTGGTTCGCATTGGCCGGCACCAGCGTGTTCAGACTGGGGTCGATCCGCTCGGCCGGGTCCGAACTCGGACGCACCGGCGCCTTTTCGCGATTCGACAGCGGCAGATAGTTGAACAGCCGACGCGTGTAGAGCAGCGCATCGACGTCGTTCTCGAACGCCAGATCGGCCACGCCCGACTTCGTGGTGTGGGTCGTGGCGCCACCGAGGTCTTCTGCGCTCACTTCCTCATGCGTCACGGTCTTCACGACTTCCGGACCGGTGACGAACATGTAGGACGAATCGCGCACCATGAAGATGAAGTCGGTCATCGCCGGCGAGTACACGGCACCGCCGGCACACGGCCCCATGATCAGCGAAATCTGCGGAATCACGCCGGACGCCATCACGTTGCGCTGGAACACTTCGGCATAGCCGCCGAGCGACGCCACGCCTTCCTGGATGCGCGCGCCGCCCGAATCGTTCAGGCCGATCACCGGTGCGCCGACCTTCATCGCCTGGTCCATCACCTTGCAGATCTTCTCGGCATGCGATTCCGACAGCGAACCGCCGAACACCGTGAAGTCCTGCGAAAACACGAACACGAGGCGGCCATTGATGGTGCCGTAGCCGGTGACCACACCGTCGCCGGGCACCGATTCGTCGGCCATGCCGAAGTCGGTGCAGCGGTGCTCCTTGAACATGTCCCACTCTTCGAAGCTGCCTTCGTCGAGCAGCAGTTCCAGCCGCTCGCGCGCGGTCAGCTTGCCGCGCTTGTGCTGCGCCTCGATCCGGCGCTGTCCGCCGCCCAGTCTGGCCTGCTCGCGCTTTTCGTCGAGCTTGAGGATGATGTCCTGCATCGTTTCTGTCTCCTGTTTGAACCGGCCCGCAGACGCGCACCGATCATTCCTTCCTCAACCCTTGCCTGTTCCGGGGCTTCTTCCGATACCCGCACGCTGATGCGTGCCGGACAGCCCTCACCCCAACCCTCTCCCACGGGGAGAGGGAGAATTCTTGCGGCCGGCCCTGGCTGATGCCCGGACCGGTCGTTACTCCATGGCCTGCAGCAGGCGCAGTGCAGCCGCCGACGCAGGCAGGTTACCCGCCGCCACCGCGGCGCGGATGTCCGGCAACGCGGCGCGTACTGCCGCGTGGTGTTCGAAACGGCTGCGCAGACCCTGGTCAACCAGGGTCCACATCCAGTCCAGCGCCTGCCGGCTGCGTCGGGCCGTCCACGCGCCGCTGGCCTGCATGGTGTCGCGGTAACGCAGGATGTCGACCCAGAAGGCCTCCAGCCCGGCATGCTGCAGCGCCGACACCTTCAGCACCGGCACCGCCCAGCCGCTCGATGCGGCACGCAACAGGTGCAGTGCCCCGCGCATCTGCTGCATGGCGCGTTCGGCCGCGGTCTCATCGATATCGCACTTGTTGTAGACGACGATGTCCGCCAGTTCGACGATGCCCTTCTTGATCGCCTGCAGATCGTCGCCGGCATTGGGCAGTTGCAGCAGCACGAACACGTCCGTCATGCCGGCGACTGCGGTTTCCGACTGGCCGACGCCCACGGTTTCGACGATGACGATGTCGAAGCCGGCGGCTTCGCACACCAGCATCGCCTCGCGCGTGCGCGCCGCGACGCCGCCCAGGCTGCCGGACGACGGCGACGGACGGATGTAGGCTTCGCTGCGCAGCGACAGGTGTTCCATGCGGGTCTTGTCGCCCAGGATGGAGCCGCCGGTCAGCGACGACGACGGATCAATCGCCAGCACCGCCACCTTGTGGCCCTTGCCGATCAGCGCCAGCCCGAGCGCTTCGATGAAGGTCGACTTGCCGACCCCCGGTACGCCCGAAATGCCGACCCGGATTGACTGGCCCGTGTGCGGCAGCAGCGCTCTCAGCACTTCGCCGGCGCGCTGCTGATGGTCCTCGCGCGTCGATTCGATCAGCGTGATGGTCTTCGCCAGCGCGCGGCGGTTACCGGCCAGCACGCCGTCGATCAGGGACGCGTCGGAGGGCGGGGTCATGGCGACGATCCAGCCCTGCTCACCGGTGGTGCGCGGTCGACGATTCGATCGCCTGCGGGGCAGGCTCCTACGAAGGGCAAAGCCGCGCCGCTTTGTGTAGGAGCCTGCCCCGCAGGCGATGGCACATCGATACTTGCCACAAGACTCGTCCGGCTCATCACGCCAGCTTCGCCCTGATGGCATCCAGCGTGTCTTTCGCGGCTTTCGGGATCGGCGTCCCCGGGCCGAACACGCAGGCCACGCCGTGGCCGAACAGTTCGTCATAGTCCTGCGCCGGAATGACACCGCCGACCACCACCACAATGTCGTCCGCGCCTTCGGCGCGCAACGCCTTGATGAGCTGCGGCACCAGCGTCTTGTGACCGGCCGCCAGCGTCGACACACCGACCGCATGCACGTCGTTCTCGATCGCCTGCCGCGCCGCTTCTTCCGGCGTCTGGAACAGCGGTGCGATGTCCACGTCGAAACCGAGATCGGCGAAAGCGGTGGCGATCACCTTGGCGCCGCGGTCATGGCCGTCCTGGCCCAGCTTGGCGATCAGGATGCGCGGCCGGCGGCCCTGCTCTTCGGCGAACTGGCTCACGTCGTCCTTCATCACGCTCCACCCCTCATCGTCTTCCACGATGGACTGATACACACCGCTGACCGCCTGAGTGCTCGCGCGGTGACGGCCCCAGATCTTTTCCAGCGCATCCGACACCTCGCCCACGGTGGCGCGCACGCGCATCGCATTGACCGACAGTTCAAGCAGATTGCCCTGGCCGGACCCGGCCGCAGCGGTCAGCGCCGCCAGCGCGGCATCGACCGCAGCATTGTCGCGACCGGCGCGGATCTGTTTCAGCTGCGCCACCTGAGATTCGCGCACGGCGACGTTGTCGATGACGCGCACATCCAGTTTGTCTTCGTCCTTCAGCCGGTACTTGTTGACGCCGACGATGACGTCGCGCCCGGAGTCGATGCGCGCCTGCTTTTCAGTGGCGCACTTTTCGACCTGCAGCTTGGCCCAGCCGGATTCGACCGCCTTCGTCATGCCGCCCATCCGTTCCACTTCCTCGATGATGGCCCAGGCGTGGTCGACCATGTCCTGCGTCAGCTTTTCCATCATGTAGCTGCCGGCCCAGGGGTCGATCACGTTCGTGATGTGGCTTTCTTCCTGGATGATGAGCTGGGTGTTGCGTGCGATGCGCGCCGAGAACTCGGTCGGCAGCGCGATCGCCTCGTCGAAGCTGTTGGTGTGCAGCGACTGCGTGCCGCCGAACACCGCCGCCAGCGCCTCGACCGTGGTGCGCACGACATTGTTGTACGGATCCTGTTCGGTCAGCGACCAGCCCGAGGTCTGGCAATGCGTGCGCAGCATTTTCGACTTGGCGCTCTTGGCACCGAAGCCGTCCATGATGCGGCTCCACAACAGTCGCGCCGCGCGCAGCTTGGCCACTTCCAGATAGAAGTTCATGCCGATGGCGAAGAAGAAGCTGAGCCGCCCGGCGAACTCATCGACGTCCATGCCGCGCGCCATCGCGGTGCGCACGTATTCCATGCCGTCGGCCAGCGTCAGCGCCAGTTCCAGGCCCTGGGTCGCGCCGGCTTCCTGCATGTGATAGCCGGAAATCGAGATCGAATTGAAGCGCGGCATGTTGCGCGCGGTGTATTCGATGATGTCGGCCACGATGCGCATGGAGGGCTGGGGCGGATAGATATACGTGTTGCGCACCATGAACTCTTTCAGGATGTCGTTCTGGATCGTTCCTGAAAGCTGGGCCTGCGGCACGCCCTGTTCTTCGCCGGCGACGATGAAGCCGGCCAGCACCGGCAGCACGGCGCCATTCATCGTCATCGACACGCTCACCTTGTCGAGCGGAATGCCGTCGAACAGGCGTTTCATGTCTTCCACACTGTCGATCGCCACGCCGGCCTTGCCGACATCACCTTCGACGCGCGGATTGTCGGAGTCGTAGCCGCGGTGGGTCGCCAGGTCGAATGCGACCGACACACCCTGCGCACCGGCGGCCAGCGCCTTGCGATAGAAATCGTTCGATTCTTCGGCGGTCGAGAAACCGGCGTACTGGCGGATGGTCCATGGCCGGGCGGCGTACATCGTGGCCTGCGGGCCGCGTACATACGGCGCGAAGCCGGGCAGCGTGTCGGTGTGCGGCAGTCCGTCGATGTCGGCGCGGGTGTACAGCGGCTTGACCGTCAGGCCTTCCGGGGTATGCCAGTCAAGCTTCGCCGGATCGCCGCCGGGGGCCGATTTCGCGGCGGCCTTGAGCCATGCGGCGTATTCGGGGTGAGCGCTGCCTGTCGTATCGGCCATGCTGGATTCCTTCGGTATTTCGGAGAGGCGCGCGCAGGCTAGGCCGGATCCGGCTTGACAGTCACGCGCAAGGCGGAGAATACTTTATCCATAATTATGAATGCAAGTAAGTGCTGCAGTGCGTTAACTGCAGCCACAACCTCCAGGCAATGAACAGCGAAACCCTGAACCGCAGCCCCGACAGCATCGCCCCGCGTGCCCTCTATATAGAAGTCGCCGACCGCCTGCGCCGCCTGATCCAGAGTCACGCCATGGCGCCCGGCGAATGGATAGACGAGCAGGCACTTGCCACGCAGTACGGCATCTCGCGCACGCCGCTGCGCGAGGCACTCAAGGTACTGGCTACCGAGGGAATGGTGGTGCTCAAGCCGCGCCGCGGCTGCTATGTCGCCCAGATCAGCGGCGGTGACCTGGAGGAAATCTATCCGATCATGGCGCTGCTTGAGGGCGAATGCGCCGCGGGTGCCGCCCGCCGGGCGTCGGATGCCGACCTCGAAGAGCTGGCCGCGCTGCATCAGGCGCTGGAAGACAGTGCTGCGGCGCGCGACATCGACCGCTTCTTCGACGCCAACCAGCGCTTCCATCTGCTGATCCACCACATTGCCGGCAACCGGCGCATGGCGCAGATGATCGACGAGCTGCGTGCGGTGCTGAAACTGCAGCGCCACGACTCGCTCTATCTCGAAGGCCGTCTGGTGGCCTCTCTCGAAGAGCACCGCATGCTGTTGGCTGCACTGCGCGCGCACGACGCCGAAGCGGCGCGCGCGACGATGCAGCTGCACATCGAAAGCAGCCGCCGGGCACTCGGCGGCTGAGCCTTCAGCGCCCGCTCACTTTTTTGCAGTGGTGGGTGCGCAGTTGCTGGAGCGGTTGCGGTAGGCCGTCACGCCGTCATCGACCGACCGCAGCACCATGCGCTCGGCTTCCATCGACACAACGTGATCGCTGAGCGCCTTGCCGCCGTCGTACTCGGTGATGATGACGCCGTTCCACACATGCCAGCGCGACTTCACCAGCGCTGACACGATGCGGCATTCCTTGTCGTCGTACTCCCGGTACTCATAGCTCCCGTCGGCGTTGTAGGTTTCGCTGCTGGCGAAGTTCTCGTAGTCGGGACTGTCCGGCGGATTGATCCAGGTACCGATCAGCCTCGCCGCCAGGGCCTCGTCATCCAGCTTCGGCGCGCCCTGTGCCGCGACGGGCTGTGCCGCAAGCGCCCATGCGGTGATCAGAGCGAACAGCGATTTTTGCAGCACGGTCGTTTTTTGCAGCACGGCACTTCCTCCGAACATGTCTTGTGCGCCCGGCCGGGTGGATCCGGCTCGAACGATCGGCGATCTGCAGCGCAGGCGCCTGTTGAATCCCACGGTCCGACAGTCTGACTACGCGAAAATCCTCCGCACGGATGCAGACAACACCAGGGGGACAGCGTGCCCGTCGGCCGGCCGGCGCCAATCCTGGCGATCATTCTCGGGCTGCACCGCAACTTTGCCAAGCCGGACGCCGCACACATCAGTAATGCAGCAAGCACCATTTTCTCTGGCAGAAAAACAGCGCTCACGCGGCAGCGCGAGCATGTCCCCGCGCGACAAAAGCCGCGACGGCTTCCGGTGCGTCATGGTTACGAAGGGTGGCGGGCGGAGGCTGACGCCCGCAGGGTCAGGGCTCCTGGCTGGCGAACCATTGCGCGAGCGTGTCGATGAGCCGTGCCACTTCGGCCCGGTCGTCCGCGCTGCGGCTTTTCAGCATGTGCACCCACGCGCCTTCGCCGTCGGCATCGACGAAGCCGGCGGTATCCATGAAACATTCGAGCTTGTGAATGCCGGTGCGGATGTCATCCGGCAGCTTGGCGCGGTTCATCCGGTGCAGGCCGAGCCGGCATTCCAGGAAGGCACGCCCCAGTGCTTCGTGCTCACCGTCCGGGTGCGGCACCGTCAGTGCCTGACGCGCGGACGAAAACTTTTCGGCTGGGTAACTGTAGCTCATCGACCACTCCCGTTCTTGAACGCCCGATCTTCGCTCGCGCGTCCTGCATTCATGGACCGGCGCCGGACGAGCGGCGCCATCGGCTGCGCATGATACGGGACGCACCGGCTTCGTGAAGTCACGGACCCGTCGGGCGAACCGCGCCCGGGTCAAGGCGTGCCTGCGCATCGACCTGCGCCGCTTCGCTGTGTTCGATGAATTCGTGCGCCCAGCGTTCGGCCCGCGCCCGACAGCTGACCAGCGCCGCCTGGAATTCCGGAACGCTGAAGTACTCGGGCTCGTGCAGATAGGGGTGATGCATGCGGCCGACGTCCAGCGCGTCGTGGCTCAGATCTACCAGGCGCCCGTCGATGAAGTTGTACTGGTGTTCGAAGTGGCCGCGGATCGCACCACCGAAAATCGACTGCATGTACAGCGAAGCGTACTTGCAGGAACCGGACAGATCCGGTGGCGCAACGAGCCCTTGATCCGACGCCCAGTCCGACCACCTCACAAAGAACCATGACTTGGCCGCCGCGAACTGCGCATACGTGTAGGTCACCCTGCCACAGCGTGGCGAAGTCCAGTCGATGTCGTTCATGCGGAGTACCGGGTTCATGGATGCAGCACGTGGCGGACCGCGCCGCCCGGCGTCCGGCCCGGGCGGTGAACGACGTCAGGTCAGCACAGACAGGCTGACTGGACTGTACCGCATGGCACCCGCCCGGGACCGGTGCGGCCGACGATCACCGACCGCTACCGCTTCCCGGGCGGCAGCGTCGCGACGAAGTCCATGCAGCGCTGCAACCAGAACGCGAGGTCCGCGTCCGTGGCGGTACCCGCCGCATCGACGTAGACATACCCGCCCATGGGCTTGCCGTTGAAGTCCATGACCCGGACGTGCGCGCGGGACAGCGATTCGTCGTGGAGGCCCTTTCCGACCCTTGCCGCGAGGCTGCTGTCCAGCACACCGACGACCATGAGGCCATTGCGCAGGAATGCGAGGCCGCCGAACATCTTCCTCTCGGAAATGCCCGAAGCCCGGCCCAGCACCACGCGGATGCGCGATGCCAGATGTTCGTCGTACGCCATCCGGACCGCCCTCTGCTACCAGGTCAGGGTTTTCGTGTTGTCCCTGAACAGGGCGGCGCCGGTCAGGTCCGGATTTCCAACCCTCACCCCGGGCACCAGATCGCCCTCCGTGACACCGTAGTGCTTCATGCACATCGGGCAGATCAGCACGCTTGCGCCGCGCGCGATCAGGTCGGTCAGGGTCTTCTGGTGGTCGGCATACTTCGCCGCGTTCGCCTTCGCGCCGATCAGCACCCCCTTGTCGTTGAGAAAGATCGTCAGCGGATGCCCGCGTTCCATCTGATTCTTCCCGAACGAAATACCCATGTTTGCGCGGTGCTGATCATCGGTCGTGAGATTGATGAAGAGCGGGTCGGTATCGCCCGCCATGGCCGGTGATGCGATTGCGCCCAGTGCCAGCGCGATGAGCAGGAACAGTCTTGCAAGGATCTTCATCAAGGTAACCTCCGGTTTGAACACCTGTTCAAGCTATGCCCGATCGGGTGTGCGCAGGTTGACCCCTGTCAAAGGCGGCCGCGCAGCGGTCGCGCACCGCATCTTCGCTGCAGCTGAACGCATGCAGCGGACTTTCAGCGAGGCGGAAGGATATGCGGAATGCCTGGTCGCCCGGAGCGAGACTCGCGGGTGATGGCCTCCGGACCTCCGTCTTGACCGGGCGGCCGGGGGGTCACCGTGCGGCTTCGCCCGGCTGCAGACCGGCGACCAGCGCAGCCCGCATGTCGGCAGGCAGGCTGGCGACCCCCTTCACCACGCCCGGGCCGCCATGTTGCCGGTGAACCGTGAATTGGCGTGGTGGCGCATCGCCCGGCACCGGAAAGGTGCTGACGTGCAGCAACACCTCGGTGCCGCCTTCGACCAGCGCAGCCGATGACAGCAGCCTGACCACCGGGCCGAGCTCACCCACGGCGATGACAACCACCCGCGTGAAGCGTCCGGCTTGCGCAGCATGCTGCGCGGACACGGCAGACGGGTCGAGACTGTGCACGCGTCGCAGCGCGGCCTCTGCGAAGCATCCGGAACTGGCGAAGAAATCCTTCAGCCCCGTTGCAGCGGCCGCTTCCCGCTCCGCGGCGTCTTTCTGGTCCGCCCGCCATTCGGGCGCCCACAGCACGAGCGCCGTCGCCGATCGCTCGCACACCGCGGCTTGCGGTGACGGTGTCAGGGTGACGACCGTGCTGGCGCACCCGGCCAGCAGCACCGCGCAGAATGGCGCCATCAGGGTTCGCTGACGTCGGATCCTGAATGCCATGGATGCGTGCCGGGGTTCAATGCCGAAGCCTTCAACTCAGTGACCGTGCGCGTCGCTGGTGAGGCTCTTGTCGGTGAACAGGTAGTCCTTCAGTTCGTGCGAGAAGCGATCGTCCTTGCGACGGATCCATTCGAGCACCATGGCGGCGTGTTCCTTTTCCTCGTCGCGGTTGTGTTCGAGAATCTTCTTCAGCACGGGATCCTTGCAGGCGGATGCACGCTGGTTGTACCAATCCACCGCTTCAAGTTCTTCCATCAGCGAAACGATGGCGCGATGCATGTCGCGTACTTCATCCGACAGTTCTTCAACAGGTTCGTGGTAACCGACACTGGACATTGAGAACTCCTTGTTCGCTCTGGTTGGGGGAGGGTTCATTCTGCCTTGGTCAGGAGGCAGGCGGAATGGCCCGAACGTGCTCACCGCATTCCGGAACGCAGCTTGATGCTCTCGCCCGCGACCATGAACTTGCCGTACCCGCGGTGATGAAGCGTGCGGGGGTCCTTGACCTTCGGGTCAACCCAGGCGGCCACGACTTCCAGCACAAACTGTTCGTACCGCCGAACCAGCCTTGTGTCGACCACCCGGCACTCGAGACTCGCGTAGCAGTCATCGAGCAGCGGCGCAGCCACCTGTTCCGCGGCACTGCGCGACAGCCCGAACCGGGC
Source organism: Methyloversatilis sp. (assembly GCF_030696805.1). Lineage (GTDB taxonomy): Bacteria > Pseudomonadota > Gammaproteobacteria > Burkholderiales > Rhodocyclaceae > Methyloversatilis. Next base: position 10,344 of record NZ_JAUYRO010000031.1, read on the forward strand.
GAACTTGTCGATCCCGGCTCCGCTGCAGTTGCCGCACCCGACCACCTGCTTCGCCAGTTCCACCGTCGGAATGTTCAGCACGCACGTCTTCGATGCCCGAAGCAGCTTCTGCGAGTGATTGCCGGCACTGACCACGCAGGCCACCAGCGGCGGCTCGAACCCGAGCAGGGAGTACCACGTCATCGGCATGACGTCGCTGGCGTCGCAGTGGGCGGTGGTCAGCAGCAGCAGTGGCCCGGGTTCGAGCAGGCTGTAGACCTTCGACAGAGGGAAGCATTTTTTCATTCGCGGCTCAGGTGGCGTGGTGGTGTGCGAGTCCCGGCGTCAACGCCCGGCAGCGTGTTGTGAAATGCCACAGTTGTACGCAAGCGAAAGGATGACCAACTGCCAGGTATCACCTCCAGAGTAAAACCCGGCCTGCGATCGTGGTCGCCTGCGAAGAATCATCAGGCCTCCGGCTCCGACCAGACCGCAAACTCGTTGCCGCTGGGCTCGGTGAAGTGAAACCGTCGACCACCCGGAAACGCAAACACCGGCCTCACGATCGTGCCACCTGCAGCGACCACCTTGGCAAGGGTGCGCTCGAGGTCCGTGCTGTAGAAGACGATGAGCGCACTACCTTGCCGGGTATCTGCCACCAGATCGGACCTGAAGAAGCCCCCGTCGAGGCCCTGGCCGGAGAACGCCGCATAGTCGGCGCCGTAGTCCTCGAACACCCACCCGAAGGCGTCCTGAAAGAACCGCTTCGTCGCATCCACGTCACGCGCCGGGTACTCGACGTAGTTGATCTTCTCGTTTTCCGGCATGACTGTCTCCTGCGCTCTGATGTTCGACATGTCGGGCGGTCGTCAGGCCAGCCCTTTGATGGGCGTGTCAGACCAGGCGCAACATGGACTCGGCGGGCCGCTCGTTGCAACGACTGAAGCTGACCAACGCACAGATTATCGCGGGCAATCTTGACACGGCCGCAGATCTGATTCGAGGGGCTTCCGACGGCAAGGCTGTTCACCATTCGGCGTGCGGCTTCTTCGGTGCTCGGGAAGGGGAGGCCTTCCGTATGCCCGGTCGAGCTGTATTCGCTTTCGGCGACCGAGTAACGAAAGGAAAGCTCAGGACGGAATGACGTGCCATCGCCGTCGGTTGACTCTGTAACGGATGGCTTGACGATGGTGGCCCGGACTTTCGGCCAGTGTTGCGCTCTTTGATACAGGCGGATGCGCGAGCGCGACCTCAGCGCGAGCGGTATGCCGCCGATCAGCAAGGCGATACCGAAGAATCCCAAATTGCTGAGCATGGTGAATCCTGACGTCTGACGTCCGGGTTGGGCCGGCAACGACAACGGGATGCCGGGGCCCGGTTGGCGACAACCTGCCGTACCGCCGCACGAGCCCCCGACAGCGTGCCGCCGGCGCTCTGCCTCAGCCGCACGCCGGCCGCTGCCCGTCAAGAGCCCCGGCGCGGCGGAAACCGCCACCACGCCGCAACAACAAGCAGGCCGAAAGCCACGTACGCCACCGTGAAGACCCAGAACGGCGCCTCGTAGAAAAGAACGCGCTGGACCCAGTGTTCAATGAAGCTACGGCTGTAGGCCGACCCGCCAGCTTGTTCGCGCAGCCACGACTCCAGCACCGTCAGCGGACACAGCTTGCCCAGCACTGACTGAACAACAACGACGCCGATGGCGCCCAGGTGAGCGAGACGCAACCACAGGCCATTCACCCAGCGCCATCCTCGCAGGTTCCCCACGACGATCGCAGCGAGCCCGGCGACGACGAACACCACCACGCCGAAATGCAGCAGAAGCACCGCATCCGCGAGGAATTGGAAGGGCAGTGGCTGTTGCATCGGCGGCGCCTATCGCCCGGGTTCGGCGCCACCGAGCCGATACGACTCAAGGCGGCGTTTCAATGCAGCTGACAAGCCTGGAAACGAGTACAGGCCGGCGGTATTCCAGGAGTCTGTGCTTGTAACGTTCATGTTCTGCTGCACCCACGCCAGCAGCTCGTCATCCACGTACCACGCTCCGAGGTCGTGAAAGCAGATGTACAGGTCTTTGCCCATGTTCTTCTTTGCGAGTGTGCATCTGCCTTTGAGCTGGACGTTCAGGGGGTCAGTTTGTCGTGTCGCCTGACCACAGAACAGGCCGTATAGCTGCCAATCGGATTTTCGCAAAGCCCGCGCGCGCATGGACCACACTAGTTCCAGCGAGGCTGCGTGACGATCGCGAGCAGCACGAAGAGGGTGGCGAGGATTCCCGGAAGGGCGGTGACGGCCAGTGCTGCAATCGCCAGGACGACTCGCCCCCGGGCGTGGAGTGCGTAGCCTGCCCACAGACTGAGCGCCATGACGGACAGAAGGCCAAGCCACAGGACGAGATTGAACGAAGAGACCGAACCGTCCCCGATCCCGACGGCAAAGAAGACCACGGCGACGAAAGTGGTGAGTGCCGAGCACACGGAGGTGGCCAGGAAGACGACGCGGCCACGAATGCATGACGTTGTGCTCGTAGTCATGCGGAGCAAGTCAAGATAGTTGTCGCCTGATTCATGCGACTGACGCGAGTAAGCCTTCGACATGAAGCGCGGCGTTGGCGACGGCGTCACGCTCCGGATTGAGGGTGACGACGCCGATGTGCGACCAGTCGCGCGTGTCGCC
>NZ_JAUYRO010000053.1 GCF_030696805.1 Methyloversatilis sp.
TAGGTGTCCGCATATCGGACATTGCCTCTGCGAACCGACGAACAGGAGACGGACTGCCGCATGAACGGGCGAACTGCAGCGCCGCGCGGCGAAGCGGACGAGGCGCCGGCAGGCAGCCTGCACCGCGCACGCCTGCTGGTGACGACGATTGCGCGCGGCTCGCGCCGCGGCAGTCTGCTGATCGAACTGGTCGCGCGCACCGGCCTGCCGCGGCCGACCATCCACCGCGTGCTCGACACGCTGATCGATATGGGCTGGGTCGAGCGCGATCCGGTCACGCTGCGCTTCAACCTCGGCCGCGATCTGGCCGCACTGGGTTATTCGGCGATCGGCCGCCAGCCGATCGAACGTGCGGCGGCCACCGAACTGAGTGCGCTCGCCGTGGCGCTTGATCAGGTGGTGTTCCTGAACATCCGCAGCGGACTGGACAGCGTGTGCATCGGGCGCTACGACAGCCTTTCGCAGATCCAGGTCGGGCGCGGCGACGTCGGCCTGCGCACGGCGTTCGGCGTCACGCAGAGCTGCCTCGCCATGATGTCGCGCCTGCCGGAAGAAGAGGTGTGGGAGGTGGTGCGCATCAACCTGTCACGCTTTCACCGCGTCGAGCGCTACGACGAAACGCGCCATCGCGCGGCGATCGAATTCGCGCTGGCGCACGGCTACAGCGCGTTCGACGGCATGGTGCTCGACCGCAGCACCAGCGGCATGGGGGTGCCGATCTGTGATGCAGGCGGCTATCCGGTGGCTGCCATCGGCACCACCTTCATTAGCGCCTGGCTGGACGAATCCGGCCGCGCCGCCTGTCGTGCGCGGCTCGAGGCGGCGGCGGCGCGGATTGCGCAACGGCTGTTCGCGTTGCCCGGCAGCGGCGCCGACTGATGGTCGGTCGCCGCGCGGGCAAGATGCCCGCGGTGCGTGCGGCTAAACTCCGGTGATGAAGCGTGGCACCAACCTGAAACTGACGCTGATGCTGCGCATCACGCTGCTCGCCGTGGCGATCGGTGCGCTCGCGTCGGCCGGCCTGATCTGGCGCACCACGACGCGGCTGCAGGCCGAGGCGGTGCGCAACGCCGATCTGGTATCGCGGCTGATCACCGACCAGATGTCGCGCCAGTTGAGCGGACTCGAACTGAATATCGGCAAGCCCGACCTCGCGCGCTTTGCCGAATTTTCCGAAGTGACGCGACTGTGCGTGCAGTACTTTGACCTGGAAGGTTCGCTGTCCGCCAACAGTTGTCAGCAGCAGGCGCCGCCGGCGCAGGACGCTGCGCAGGCACCCGCATGGTTCCGCGAACTGATCCGCTACATGCTGAACCGGCGCATCGATCGCGATGCCGAAACCGTCGTCGACGGCGGCGAGGCGCCCGGCGTGAAGGTGGGGCGGCGCGTGCTGTGGTACCAGCCGTACGGCGTCGGCCTGGACGTCGGGCGCGCGCCTGGCCTGAAGATGGGCGAAGTGCTCATCCGCGTCGACGCCGATCGCGAAAGTGCCGCCGTGTGGAACGAAATCACCCGTCTGCTGATGTGGGCGGTGCTGGCACTGCTGGCGTTCAATGTGCTGATCTACTTCAGCATTGGCCGCGCGCTGCGCCCGGCTGAGGCGGTGCTCGACGGTCTGGGCAAGCTCGAGCGCGGCGATCTGGATGCGCGGCTGCCGGCGTTCGAACTGATCGAATTCGACCGCATCGGTTCGGTGTTCAACGCGATGGCCGGCAATCTGAAACAGAAGACGCAGGAACAGCAACGGCTGGCGCAGATGCTGCTCACCGTGCAGGAAGGCGAGCGCCGGCGGCTGGCGCGGGAACTGCACGACGAATTCGGGCAGAGCCTGGCGTCGATCAGCGCCGAGGCCGCCTGCGTCGTGGACGAAGCCGCGCGGCCGCAACCCGAGCCGACTGCGCTGCGCACCAGCGGACAGACCGTGCTGCGCACGGTCAGCGGCATGATGGAATCGCTGCACGGCATCCTGCGCGATCTGCGGCCGGTGGGGCTGGACGAGTACGGGCTGATCGCCGGCCTCGACAAGCTGGTGCGCATGTGGGGCGCCCAGGCGCGCGGCCGCTGCAATTACCGGCTCGATGTAAGCGGCGAGTTCGCCGACGTGCCGGATGACATTGCGATCAATCTGTATCGCATCGTGCAGGAATGTCTGACCAATGCGGCCAAGCATTCGGACGCGACTGCGGTCGACGTACGACTGGAACGACGCGCAGCGAGCGATGACATCCGCCTGCGCGTCAGCGACGACGGCGTCGTACGCGGGCCTGACCTGCCTGCGCCGCAGGGAAAATCCGGCGGCTTCGGCCTGATCGGCGTCAAGGAAAGGGTGATCGCGCTCGGCGGTCGCGTGCAGTGGTCGGTGCGCGAACCACAGGGGCTGGTGGTCGACATCGTTGTGCCCTGGCAACTGAACGAAGGGGGAATGGCGGCATGACGGATACACCGGTCAGCGTGCTTCTGGTCGACGACCACGCGGTGGTGCGCGAAGGTTACCGGCGGCTGATCGAGCGCCATCCGCCGCTGACCATCGCAGCCGAAGCGGGCTCAGGCGAAGAGGCTTACCGGCTTTACGTCGAACTGGCGCCTGATGTGGTGGTGATGGATATCACGCTGCCTGGCGCCAGCGGCATCCAGACGCTGCAGCACATCCTGCAGCGCGACCGCGATGCGCGCGTGCTCATCTTCACCATGCACCGCGACGCCACCTTCGTCGAAAAGGCACTCGAATCGGGTGCGCTCGGCTACGTCACCAAAAGTTCGCCGCCCGACCTGCTGGTCGAGGCGATCTGCGCGGTGTACCACCGCCGGCAGACGCTGAGCCCCGACGTACAGGTCGAACTGGCGGCGCTGCGCCGCGCCGGCAGCGCTGCAAAGAATCCCTTGGCCGCACTGAGCGCGCGCGAATTCGAAATCCTGCGCATGCTGATCGCCGCAAAATCGCGCGAGGACATCGCCGACACGCTGCACATCAGCGTGAAGACGGTGTTCAACATCCATTACCAGATCAAGTCCAAGCTCGGCGTGTCGACCGACATCGAACTGATGCACGCGGCGCGCCAGCTCAAGCTGATCGACTGAGTACGGCCAGGACGCGGCCAGACCGGCAAGATGCCGTTCGCAGCAAGGCTGGACCGGACTTGTTGGCTCGCGTCGCGATCACGGTCGAAGCTCGATCGTTGGGCATCGCTGCGCTCACCCCAACCTACGCATCATCCAGCCCCGTAGGTCGGGGTGAGCGCAGCGATGCCCAACAAGTGACGTTCACGCGCCCAACGCATCGTCCCGCGCCCGTAGGTTGGGGTGAGCGCAGCGATGCCCAACAAGTCACGTTCACCCGACCAACGCATCGTCCAGCCCCGTAGGTCGGAGTGAGCGCAGCGATGCCCGACAAGTGACGTTCACCCGCCCAACGCATCGCCCAGCCCCGTAGGTTGGCGTGAGCGCAGCGATGCCCGACAAGTGACGTTCATCCGCCCAACGCATCGCCCAGCCCCGTAGGTCGGGGTGAGCGCAGCGATGCCCGACAAGTGACGTTCATCCGCCCAACGCATCGCCCAACCCCGTAGGTTGGGGTAAGCACAGCGATGCCCAAAACAAGTCACGTTCACCCGCCCAACGCATCGCCCAACTCCGTAGGTTGGGGTGAGCGCAGCGATGCCCAACAAGCCGCGCTCACCCGCCCGACGCCACCCGGCACATTATTGGAAGCAGGTGGGCGGTGACCGGCTCTGTCGCCACACCGGACGCCACGGCGATGCGGGTTCTGGCGTCAGCGTCCGGTTCCGGCGCCGGCAGAAACAGGCGCCGAAGGCGGCCGCTCTGACCGTGCGTTACCGCGGCTGTCGCCGGCCGCTCAGCCGGCGGCCGGATGCGGCTGGCCCCGCGCGTCCTTGTCGAGCAGCGGCGCCAGATAGCGCCCGGTGTGCGACGCCGGCTCGGCGGCGACCTGCTCGGGCGTGCCGGTGGCGACGATGCGCCCGCCGCCGGCACCCCCTTCCGGGCCGAGGTCGATGATCCAGTCGGCGGTCTTGATCACGTCGAGGTTGTGTTCGATGACGACGATGGTGTTGCCGGCGTCGCGCAGCCGGCCGAGCACGCCGAGCAGCATGTCCACGTCGTGGAAGTGCAGACCGGTGGTCGGCTCATCGAGGATGTACAGCGTGCGTCCGGTGTCGCGCTTCGACAGTTCCAGCGCGAGCTTCACCCGCTGGGCTTCGCCGCCGGACAGCGTGGTCGCACTCTGGCCGAGGCCGATGTAGCCGAGCCCGACTTCGACCAGCGTTTCAAGCTTGCGCGCCACCGTCGGCACGGCGTCGAAGAAGTCGCGCGCTTCGGTCACCTTCATCGACAGCACATCGTGAATGGTTTTGCCCTTGTAGCGGATGTCCAGCGTTTCGCGGTTGTAGCGACGCCCGTTGCACACGTCGCAGGGCACGAACACGTCGGGCAGGAAGTGCATTTCGACGCGCACCAGCCCGTCGCCCTGACAGGCTTCGCAGCGGCCGCCCTTCACGTTGAACGAAAAGCGGCCCGGGCCGTAGCCGCGCGAACGCGCTTCCGGCACGCCGGCGAACAGTTCGCGGATCGGCGTCAGCAGGCCGGTGTAGGTGGCCGGGTTCGAGCGCGGCGTGCGGCCGATCGGCGACTGGTCGACATTGATCACCTTGTCGAACAGGTCCAGCCCCTCGATCGCGTCGTGCGCCGCCGGCAGCGCAGCCGACCCATACAGATGGTGGGCGGCCGCGGCATACAGCGTGTCGTTGATCAATGTGGACTTGCCCGAACCGGACACGCCGGTCACGCAGGTCAGCAGCCCGACCGGAATCGCCGCGTCGGTGCCGTGCAGGTTGTTGCCGCGGGCGCCGCGGATGTGCAGCCAGTCGTCCTTCGCCGGCGTGCGGGTTTGCGGCACGGCGATCTGCCGGCGACCCGACAGGTAGGCACCGGTCAGGCTGGCTTCGCACGCTTCGATGTCGGCCGGCGTGCCCTGGGCGATCACTTCGCCACCGTGCTGGCCGGCGCCCGGGCCCATGTCGACCACGTGGTCGGCCATTTCGATCGCTTCCTGATCGTGTTCGACCACCACCACCGTGTTGCCGAGGTCGCGCAGCCGCGACAGCGTGCCGAGCAGGCGGGCGTTGTCGCGTTGGTGCAGGCCGATCGACGGTTCGTCGAGCACATACATGACGCCGGTCAGGCCCGAGCCGATCTGGCTGGCCAGCCGGATGCGCTGCGCCTCGCCGCCGGACAGCGATTCGGCCGAGCGGTCGAGACTGAGGTAGTCCAGTCCGACGTCGATCAGGAAGCCGAGCCGGGCGGCGACTTCGCGCATGATGCGGGCGGCGATCGCAGCGCGCGCGCCATCCAGTTCCATGCCGTCGAAGATGGCCTTGCAGGCGCGTAGTGGCAGCCCTGCCAGTTCCGGTAGCGTGTGCTCGGCCACCTTCACGTGGCGCGCATCACTGCGCAGCCGCGTGCCCTTGCAGTCCGGGCACACCTTGGTGTTGCGGTACTTGCCCAGCTCTTCGCGCACGGCGACCGAATCGGTTTCGCGGTAGCGGCGTTCCAGGTTCGGCACCACGCCTTCGAACACGTGCTCGCGTATCGTCGCGCGGCCCGATTCCGACAGGTAGCGGAACGGAATGCGGACCTTGTCCGAACCCTCCAGTACGACGGCCTGAAGCGCCGCGTCCAGCTCGTCGAACGGGGTGTCGATGTCGAATTTGTAGAACCCGGCCAGGCTGGACAGCAACTGGAAGTAGAACTGGTTGCGCCGGTCCCAGCCGCGGATCGCGCCGGAGGCGAGCGAAAGGTGCGGGTGGGCGACGATGCGCGCCGGGTCGAAGAAGGTGACCATGCCCAGGCCGTCGCAACTGGTGCAGGCGCCGGCCGGATTGTTGAACGAGAAAAAGCGCGGCTCGAGTTCCGACACGCTGTGGCCGCACACCGGGCAGGCAAAGCGGGCCGAAAAGAGCTGTTCGGCGTCGCTGTCCATGTCCAGCGCAATGGCGCGCCCCTCGGCCTGCTGCAGCGCGGTTTCGATCGATTCGGCGAGGCGCTGGCGCATGTCGGGGCGCACTTTCAGCCGGTCGACCACCACATCGATGGTGTGCTTGATGTTCTTGTCGAGCTTGGGCAGCGCGTCGATGTCCATCATCCTGCCGTCGAGCCGCACGCGCACGAAGCCGCGCGAACGCAGCTCGGATATCAGCTCGACCTGCTCGCCCTTGCGCTCGCTCACCACCGGCGCAAGGATGGCCACCTTGCTCTCTTCCGGCATCGCGAGTACGGCATCGACCATCTGCGACACGCTCTGCGCGGCCAGCGGCGCGCCATGCTCGGGGCAGTGCGGCGTGCCGACGCGCGCGAACAAGAGGCGCAGGTAGTCGTGTATTTCGGTCACCGTGCCCACGGTGGAGCGCGGATTGTGGCTGGTGGCCTTCTGTTCGATCGAAATCGCCGGCGAGAGCCCCTCGATCAGGTCGACATCCGGCTTTTCCATCAGCTGCAGGAACTGCCGCGCGTAGGCGGACAGCGACTCGACGTAGCGGCGCTGCCCCTCGGCATACAGCGTGTCGAACGCCAGCGAGCTTTTGCCGGAGCCCGACAGACCGGTGATCACCGTCAGGCGGTCGCGCGGGATGTCTATATTGATGTTCTTCAGATTGTGGGTGCGCGCCCCACGAATGCGTATCCAGTCCATCAGCCCGCCCGGTTTCATGCAACCGGGTATGAGAACCCATTTCGGGGGGAAAGGCGAGGAGCGCAGGAATCCGGATTCAAGATTCAAGATTGAAGATTCCAGGGCAAGGGGCAAGGGCGATGCGTGGGGTACGGATGATCCTTGGCACGGGCTCTGCGTGGGTTGGCGTCGCGCGCGCAGAAAAGAGCCCGGTGCGGCGCATCAGACCCTGCCGGCTTGCTAGAATCCCGGCTGACCGTTTTCCTGCCTCACATGACTCCCCCGACAAAAGACCGCATGACCCGCACGGAACTGCGCGCGGGGGCTGCGCTGGCCTTCATCATTTCCCTGCGCATGCTGGGGCTGTTCCTCGTGCTGCCCGTGTTCGCGGTGTTCGCGCGCACCCTGCCGGGCGGCGACAACATTTTCTGGGTCGGCCTGGCGTTCGGCATGTTCGGCCTGTCGCAGGGCGTGATGCAGATTCCGCTCGGCGCCGCTTCGGACCGCTTCGGCCGCAAGCGCATCATCGTGATCGGTCTGCTGCTGTACGCCGCGGGCAGCGCGATGGCCGCCTGGGCGCCCGACATCAACTGGATGATCGCCGCCCGCATCCTGCAGGGCAGTGGTGCCATTTCGGCCGCGGCCACCGCGCTGGTGGCCGATCTGGTGCGTGACGAGCACCGCACGAAAATCATGGCGGTCATCGGCACGTCGATCGGTCTGGTGTTTGCCGGCTCGCTGGTGCTGGCGCCGGCGCTCTACGGCTGGATCGGCATGGAGGGCATCTTCCTGCTGATCGGCGGGCTGGCGCTGGCCGGCATTCCGCTGCTGCTGTTCGTCGTGCCCGACCCGGAACACGCGCCGGTCGTGAAGCCTGCGCCATTCGCACGCGTGTTCGGTGACCGCCAGCTGATGCGCCTCAATTTCGGCATGTTCGTCGTGCACATGGTGCAGATGGCCATGTTCCTGATGGTGCCGCTGGCCCTTGTGCAGGTGATGGACCTGCCGGTCGCCGAACACTGGACGCTGTACTTCCCGATCGTGATCGCCAGCTTCATCTGCATGATTCCGGCCATCATCTGGGCCGAACGCAAGTCACGCGTGAAGACCGTTTTCCTTGCTTCCATCGTCACGTTGATCGTGTCGCAGGTGATGTTCCTGCTGCATCTCGACCTTGCCTGGGTGCTGATCGGCGGCCTGTTCGTGTTTTTCGTGGCGTTCAACCTGCTTGAAGCCACGCTGCCGTCGCTGGTGTCGCGCATCGCGCCGCCGGACGCCAAGGGCGCGGCGCTCGGCGTGTTCAATACCGCGCAGTCCTTCGGTGCGGCGACCGGCAGTGCGATCGGCGGTGCAATCGCGCTGCGCTTCGGCGAAGATGGCGTCTATCTGTTCTGCACTGTGCTGGCCATCGTGTGGCTGCTGTGGGCGCGCAGCATGAAGCCGCCGCCGGTGGTCGCGCTGCGCGAGTACGTGATCGACGAACATGTCGATCTGGACCGCCTGCGTGACCAGATCAACGACCTGCCCGGTCTGCGCGAAGTGCGCATCGAGGCAGAGCGGCGCATGGCTTTCCTGAAGGTCAATCTGGAACTGTGGGACGAAGAAGTCGTGCGCCGGCTGCTCGACCAGCCGGTCGCCGGTACCTGAGATTATGCAATGGGCGTAATCTGCCCTGTGCGAACGAAGACGCGGCGCGCAGCGCCGTTTTGATCATGCAGTCCGTGGGCCCCGTCGGGGCGCACGCTCAAGACACTCCGGGGGAGAAATCATGGCTTCAGTCAACAAGGTCATTCTGGTCGGCAATCTCGGGAAAGACCCGGAAACCCGCTACGCACCGAATGGCGACGCGATCTGCAACATCACCGTCGCGACCACCGACAGCTGGAAGGACAAGGCGACCGGAGAAAAGAAGGAAATGACCGAGTGGCACCGCGTTGCGTTCTTCGGCCGGCTGGCGGAAATCGCCGGTCAGTACCTGCGCAAGGGTTCGGCGGTGTATGTCGAAGGCAGCCTGCGCACCCGCAAGTGGCAGGACAAGGACGGCAACGACCGCTACACGACCGAAATCCGCGCCGACCAGATGCAGATGCTGGGTAGCCGCCAGGGCATGGGCGGTGGCGGTGCCGGCAGCGAAGGCTACAGCGGCGGTGGCGGTGGCGACGATTTCGATCAGTCGCCGCGCCAGGCGCCCGCCGCGCGCGCGCCGCAGAAGCCCGCTCCGCAGTCCGCCCCGGCCAGCAGTTCGGGCGGCTTCGGCGGCATGGACGACGACATTCCGTTCTGATCCGGCGCGTCTGGCCACTGCGACGGCGCGCCTCAGAGCGCGCCGTTTGTCTTTCTGCGCCCGGGTCTGACCGCCACGAACGCGCCCGCCGACACGAACAGCAGGCCGGCGATCAGCCAGCCGGACAGCGCCTCGCCCAGCAGCGGCGCGGCCATCACGCCGGCCAGCACAGGCACCAGTGCGACCAGTGCGCCGGTGCGCTGAGCACCCAGTACCGCCACTGCCTTCAGGAACAGCACCATGGCGACGATGGTCACGGCCACGCCCTGGTAAAGCCCCTGCAGCGCCAGCATCGACAGTGGGACGGCGTCGAGCGCTTTCGGCAGCCACAGCAGATAGACCGGCAGGAACACGAGCGCGGACGCCAGTGCGACGAAGCGGGTCAGCGTCCACGGGTCGTAGGCCCATTTCCTGGCCAACACCGAATAGATGGCCCAGGCGAGCGAGCTGCCGAGCAGCAGCGCGTCGCCGATCAGCAGGTCCGGTGTCCAGCTGCCGTGGCCGACCAGTTCGTGTCGCGTCACGCAGGCGATGCCCACAGCGATGAACACCAGCCCGGCGATACTGGCGCCGCCGGGCCGCGCGCCGCTGACCGCCCAGGCGACGGCGGCGATCAGGAAGGGCTGCATGCCGGGCAGCAGGATGGCGCCGTGGGCGGCCGGGGCGAACTTGAATGCGGCGAAGGCGAGCACGCCGTAGAGCAGGCCACCCATCATGGCCAGCGCCCACAGCCTGCCGTCGCGCCAGGCCCCGCGCGGCAGACTGCCGGCGAAGGGCAGCAGGAGCAGGGCGGCCGTGCCCAGCCGCAGCGCCAGCGTGTCGTAGGGCGTCAGCGCGCTTTTCCCACCCATGCGTGAAACGAGGATGAAGCCGGTCCAGATGGCGACGGTACCGGCGGCGGCGAGATAGCCGCCCAAGCGGGATGACGGGGAGGCTTCGGTGGAACTCATGATGTGAACGAGCTGACGGGCGGGCGAGAGCTTAGCCGACCCGGCGCCCGGCAGGGCCGGAAGCTGATCAGGCTCAAGAAATGGAACGTAGTCCGGACTATTGTTTGATCACGGAGCATGGGCTCCGACTCAAGCGGGAGCAGACATGAAGAAGCGTTGCATCGAACTTGTCATCAAGGATCAGGACCCGTTGCTGCTGAGCACCGGACAGACGGTCGGCGATGCCTGCCGACGCATGTGGGAACGCCGCGTGGGTGCCGTGCTGGTCGTCAACGACCAGGGGGCGCTGGCCGGCATTTTCACCGGCCGGGATGCAGTGCGCATTCTGGCTGAGGCCCACGATGGCCCGGACACACGGCTGGCGGTTGCGATGACGCCGGATCCGCGCACCATCGGCCCGGGCGAAACCTCGCTCGACGCGTTGCGCGCGATGAGTGACGGCGGATACCGTCATCTGCCGGTGGTCGAGGCTGGGCGCATTCTGGGTGTGGTGTCGCGCGGTGACTTCAACGGCGTGGAATTCGAGCGCCTGGGCGACGAAACCAGCCTGTGGGAACGCATCTGCTGACTGAAGGCGGCGCGGGCGATCCGGGACTTCCCGACCCACCCGCGCCCTGCGCGTGGCGAAGCCGGCGCGCGCGCGGCCCGCAGTTCAATGTCAACAGGCCCTAGAATCGCGCGATGCCCAGATTCCAGCTCCTGATCGCCGCGATCGAATTCGCGGCCACCCTTGCGTTCGCCCTGTCCGGTTTCATCGAGGCGGCGCGCCGTCGCATGGACGTGGTCGGGGTGTTCGCTGTTGCCTTCATCACGGCGTTCGGCGGCGGTACGGTGCGCGACGTGCTGCTCGATCGCCGGCCCTTCTTCTGGGTCGAACATCAGGCCCATGTGTGGCTGATCTTCCTGCTGTCGCTGGCTGCCGTACCCTGGTTGCGCGCGCGCCATCACCGCTTTACCGAACGCGCCATCCTGATTCCGGACGCGCTCGGACTGGGCCTGTTTACCGTGACCGGCGTCAGCCTGGCTTACGAGGCGGGCATGCCGGTGTTCGTGTCGGCCATGATGGGCGTCATCACCGGCGTATTCGGTGGCGTGATGCGCGACGTGATCTGCAACGAAGTGCCCTATGTGTTCCGCGACCACCGGCCGTATGCGCTGTGTGCCTTCGTCGGCGCCTGGGCCTATCTGGGCATGAATGCGCTGGACGTCACGCCGCTGGTGTCGCTCGGCGTGGCCGTGGTGCTGATCGCCGGTCTGCGACTGCTGGCGGTGCTGACCGGCTGGTCGGTCCCGGGCTGGCGCGAGGACTGATCACCAGGGCGCCTGCGGACTGACGTCAAGTGCCGAGGTCAGTTGCGGGCTTCAGCTGCGCTGCAGGCCGCCGTCTACCACGCGCACCCGGTCACCGGCGCGCACGGCGGTATCGGCGCCTTCAGTGAAGCTGCGCTGTTCGCCGTTATCCATGCGCACGTTCACCCGGTAGCCGGAGACATGTTCGTTGCGATTCTTTTCGATCGTGTGGCCGGCGACCGCGCCACCGACCGCGCCGACCGCAGTGGCGACCTTGCGGCCGCTGCCGCTGCCGATCTGGTTGCCGAGCAGGCCGCCGACGACACCGCCTACGGCTGCACCGACGCCGCTGGCTTCACCTTCTGCCACGATGGGCTCCACTGCAATCACTTCGCCCAGATCGGCGCGTACTGCGGGTTCCGGCTTCGCAGCAACCGTGCGAGCCTCACCCGATTTTCGGGGTTCGTTGGTCACGCGTTCCTGTTTCACCGGCTCTGCGGCGCCGGATTGCGGGCCGATCGGGAAGGTGGATTGCGGATCGCACGCGGCGAGCATGAAGCAACAACTGATGAGGCCGGCGCTGCCGACGATTTTTCTGGTGGTCTGTTTCATGATGGTCGGTCTCGTGGTCAGGTTCAATGATTCAGGATCCGGGTCAGTGACAACAGGCTTTCGCTGGCCGCTGCAGCGGCCTGCTCGACCGGCCCGTCGTCCGGGCCGGTGACGATCAGCGCGATGGTGGCTATCACCATCAAAGCGCACATCAGAAGTTGGGCGGCGGACATCAATCTCTCCGGTCGGTACTCAATTGGGGTGGTGAAGTGGATGGCATGGAGCCGTGACCGGAGCTTAAGAGGGGGGCCGCGAGCAACCCGTCAGCATCGGGCGCACCCGTTGTCGGCCCCGTCCTACACGAATGTGCAGGGCATGGGGAACGGGTCTTCGGGTAGGATGCTGCGCGTCGCATGCCGCACGGATCCGCGCGGCAAACCTTCACAACGGAATATCGATATGGCTGGCGCCAGCCTTCTTGCACTGATCGACGACATCGCCAGCGTGCTGGACGACGTATCGGTACTGACCAAAGTTGCCGCGAAAAAGACCGCCGGTGTGCTGGGTGACGATCTGGCGCTGAACGCGCAGCAGGTCGCCGGTGTCAAGGCCGACCGCGAGCTGCCGGTGGTGTGGGCGGTGGCGCTGGGTTCGGTGCGCAACAAGCTGATACTCGTGCCGGCGGCGCTGGCCATCAGCGCCTTCATACCTGCGGCGGTCACGCCGCTGCTGATGGTTGGCGGGCTGTTCCTCTGTTACGAAGGCTTCGAGAAACTTGCCCATGGATTCCTGCACAGCCCGGACGAGGATGTAGCGACGCGCAAGGAACACCTGGCGGCGCTGGCTGGCGCCGAAGTCGATCTGGTGGCGCTGGAAAAGGACAAGATCAAGGGCGCGATACGAACCGACTTCATCCTGTCGGCAGAAATCATAGCCATCACGCTGGGCACTGTCACCGACGCGCCATTCGGCACCCAGGTCGCCGTGGTGGCCGGCATCGCCGCCATCATGACCGTCGGCGTGTACGGTCTGGTGGCAGGTATCGTGAAGCTGGACGACGGCGGGCTTTACCTCAGCCGTTCAGACTCCGCGCCGTTGCGCGCCTTCGGCCGCGGCATCCTGACGGCTGCGCCCTGGCTGATGAAATTCCTTTCGGTCGCCGGCACGGCGGCGATGTTCCTGGTCGGCGGCGGCATCCTGACCCACGGCATTGCGCCGCTGCACGAGGCAATCGTCCACCTGACCGAAGCGGTGGCGCAGTCTGCGGGCACGGTGGCCGGCGTGCTGCTGCCCTTCCTTGCCGACGCGCTGACGGGCATCGTCGCCGGTGCGCTCACGCTGGCCGTCGTGCTGGGCGTGAAGAAGTTGCGCGGCGCCAGCGGCGCATAACAACGGTCTGTTCTCGCGTGCAGCGCCCGCGCGCTCAGCCAGCCGGACTGAGATCGGGCTTCAGTGCGCCGCGGTCGTCGAACACGACGCAGTTGCCGTGCCAGTGGGCGCCGCCCACCTCTTCGAAGTAGCGCAGGATGCCGCCCTCGAGCTGATACACCTGCGTGAAGCCAGCCTTCTTCATCAGCGGCGCGGCCTTTTCGCAGCGGATGCCGCCGGTGCAGAAGGTGACGATGGGCGTGTCTTTCAGGTCGGCGTATTGCTTGAGCGCTGCCGGGAACTGGCCAAAGCTGTCGACACCTGGGTCGAGCGCCTGGTCGAAACTGCCCTGTTCCACTTCCCAGCGGTTGCGCGTGTCGATGATGACGAAACGGCGGCCTTCGTCATACCAGCGCTTGAGTTCAGCCGCGGGCAGATAGGGCGCCGGGGTGTCGGCCGGATCGAAATCCGGCGCGCCGACCGTGACGATTTCCTTCTTCAGACGCACGCGCAGGCGCTTGAAAGGCACCGCGTCCGAATAGCTCCATTTCGCATCAAGCCCGGCAAGACGCGGATCTTCCGCCAGATCGGCAAGGAAGGCGCGCAGGTTGTCGGCCGCGCCGGCGAGAAACAGGTTGATGCCTTCAGTCGCCAGCAGCACCGTGCCCAGCAGGCCCCGCGCGCGCGCGGCCTCGTGGATGCGCGTACGCAGCGCGTCGCGCTCGTCCAGTCGTATGAAGCGATAGGCGGCAATATTGGCGAAACGGGACATGAGTGACTCAATCAGGACGGTCAGAAAGTATACCGTGTGGTCTGGACACACTATTGAAGGCTGAACCTTGATGACTCGTGCCCCGCGCAAGGAAATGCATCGCAGCCACCGCAGCGGCTGGCTGCGTGCCGCCGTCCTGGGCGCCAACGACGGTGTGGTGTCGACCGCCAGCCTGATCGCCGGCGTGGCCGCCGCGAATGCGACGCCGCAGGTCGTGCTGCTGACCGGCGTGGCCGGACTGGTGGCCGGAGCCATGTCGATGGCGGCCGGCGAATACGTGTCGGTCCATTCGCAGGCGGACACGGAACGGGCGGACATCGAGCAGGAGCGGCGCGAGCAGGAGAATGATCCGGTGCATGAAATGAGCGAACTCGCCGCTATCTACGTCGGGCGAGGGCTCGATCCGTCGACCGCCGACGAAGTGGCGCGCCAGCTGATGGAACGTGACGCGCTGCAAGCGCATGCGCGTGACGAACTGGGGATCCCGATCGATGGTCAGGCGCGTCCGCTGCAGGCCGCGCTGACATCGGCGCTGGCCTTTGCGGCGGGCGCCGGCATTCCTCTGCTCGCCGTCGTGCTGACGACGGAAGACTCCATGACGACGGCCGTGACCGTCGCGTCGCTGGTTTCGCTGATGGGGCTGGGCGCCGTGGCGGCGCAGGTCGGCGGTGCGTCACCGCTGCGTGGCGCGCTGCGCGTCACCTTCTGGGGCGCTGCAGCCATGGGGCTGACTGCGCTGGTCGGATCCTGGTTCGGTGTTGCCGTCTGAGCCGAGTCGCAAGGGGTCGAGGCGGGCACGATTCAAGTCGCGGTCTGACGCCTCGTTTCAACGCTCGCCACTTGACGCTTTCGTCCCGCAACTCTGCTTATCCGAGCGCCTTCACCAGGTTGTAGGCACTGAGCGCACTGATCAGCAGGCCGACCAGCACGAGCAGCGCGCGCGCCGGCAGGGCGCGACACAGGAATGCGGCCAGTGGCGCGGCGAACATGCCGCCCGCCACCAGCCCGGCGACGGTGGCCCAGGGCGCCGCGTCGATGAACAATACGAAGGCGCCGGCACTGGCGATGGCGATGAAGAATTCGGCGAAATTCACCGAACCGATGGTGCGTCGCGGGTCCTGACCGGCACCGACCAGACTGGTCGTCACCACCGGGCCCCAGCCGCCGCCGCCAGCGGCATCCACGAAACCGCCGAACAGCGCCAGTTTGGCGACATGCTTCGGTTCCTGCGCCGGCTTGCGCCGGTGACGCCACGCCTTTGTCAGCACATAGACGCCCATCAGTAGCAGGTAGCCGGAAATCCAGGGCTTGAGCGCCGCGCCGTCGAGCTGGGTGACGAAAAGCGCGCCCAGCACGCCGCCGATCACGCCGGGCACCAGCAGGCGCAGCATCAGCTTGCGATCGACATTGCCCAGTCGCAGATGCGACAGGCCGGACAGACCGGTGGTGAAGATTTCAGCGATGTGCACACTTGCGCTGGCCACCGCGGGGGAGGCGCCGGTGCCGAGCAGGAAAGTGGTGGCGGAAATGCCGTAAGCCATGCCAAGTGCGCCGTCGATGCTTTGCGCGATGAAACCGACTGCGGCGGCCGTGAGGAATTCCTTCGACGTGACGACCTCGATGACGATGGCCAGCGCTGCGGCCGGGTCGCTCATCGGAAGGCCGCGTACCAGCAGGACCGTGGCGAGACCGAACAGGGTGAAGCCGATCAGCCAGGTGGCGATTGTGACCAGCGGACGCGTCTGAGCGCGGTCGATGACCTGCTCGACCGGCGGCAGGCCGAGGGCTTCGTGGGCCTGCCCGACAGCAGTCGGGCGGGTGTCTATATGGCGGATTTTCACTGCGCTGCACTCCTTGAGGAGGGCGCAGTCTAGCCAGCAATACTTATCTCAAAAAGTGATATTTGATTATAAGCATAGCTCTGAAAGACATTTTCCGTCAGTAGAACGGCCGCCGCCAGTAGCCCCACGGATAACCCGGATATCCGGGGTAGCCGAACATCCACATGCGTTCGCGTTCGCGCATGGCCTCGCGCGCCCGGGTGGCTTCGAGCAGCGTGACCTGCATGTGGTCGATCACCTCGTCGGACACACCCTGTTCGCGCAGATTTGCCAGTTCCGATGCCTTCAACGTATACAGGGCACCGCTTTCGTCGATGCGCTGGATGATTTCGGCCGGCGTCAGTCCGTCCTTCGACATCTGCACGATTTCATCGGTGGTCGGTGCCGGCGGGCGCGGCGGGTAGGTCGCGCAGCCACCGAGCATCACGGCAAGCAGGGCGACAAGTATCCAGCGGCTATTCGGCATATCGGGTGCTCCGGCATCGGTTCATGAGCGTATGAGTCAGGACGGGGTGGTCAAGTTCGCTGCATCCGGAAACAGCCGCGTCCAGATGGCGGTGATGGCTGCCCGCTCGACGACCACCTGGGCCGGATCGACGCGCGCCTTGGGCGCGTCGTTCAGGCGAAGGCCATGCTGCAGGTGACGCAGGTGGCGGTAGGCGTTGCCGGCGGCGACCGCATCCGGCGCCGGCAGCAGGCCGAATTGCGAGGCAATGCGCAGCAGCGTGATGTTGCCCAGGTTTCCGGTCAGCTCGGGGTGGCGTGATGCGTAGGCGAGCACCAGGTACTGCACCGCGAATTCGAGGTCGATCAGGCCGCCCGGATCGTGCTTGATGTCGAACAGGTCGGATTTGTTGGCGTGGCCCTCGCGCATCTTGCGCCGCATGTCGAGCACCTCGCGCTGCAGCGTCGTGAGGTCGCGGTCGCGCGTCAGCACCTCGTTGCGGATGGCTTCGAACTGCTCGCCGACCTGTGCGTCGCCGGCCGAAAAGCGGGCGCGGGTCAGCGCCTGGTGTTCCCACACCCAGGCGGATTTTCGCTGATAGTCGCGGAAGGCTTCGACTGAACTGACCAGCAGGCCGGATTCGCCGTTCGGCCGCAGCCGGGTGTCGGTTTCGAACAGCATGCCGGCGCTGGTGTGGCTGGACAGCCAGGTCAGCAGGCGCTGCGCCAGCCGGGCGTAGATTTCGGGGGCCGATTCGTGCTCGTCGTCGAACAGGAAGATCACGTCCAGATCGGATGCATAGCCCAGTTCCTTGCCGCCCAGCTTGCCGTAGCTGATGACCGCGAAGCGCGGCGTGTCGCGGTGGCGCCGCGCCAGCTTGCGCCAGCACAGGTCGAGCGTGACGCGCAGCATCACGTCGGCCAGCGCCGACAGGTGGTCGGACAGCCGCTCGACCGACAGCTCGCCCGCCAGATCGCGTGCCAGCAAGCGGAAAACCTGAGCGTGGTGGGCGTCGCGCATGGTGTCCATCTGGCGTTCGGTGTCGTCGCCCAGTTCGTCGAGCTGCACTCGCAACGCCGCATCGAAGGCCGGCCAGTCCGGTTCGCCGGTCAGCAGCCGGGCGTCCAGCAGTTCATCGAGCAGGATGGGGTGGCGCACCAGATAGCTGGCGGCCCAGCTCGACGCACCGATCAGCCGTGCCACCTGGCCAAGTGCCTGAGGAAACTCCGCCAGCAGCGCCAGGTAGGCGGCGCGCCGGCTGATTGCTTCCAGCAGATCGAGCCCGCGCAGCGCCGTCGCCGTCGGGTGAGGTGTTTCGCGGCACGCTTCGAGCAGTTTGGGCACCAGTGCGTCGACCCGGTTGCGCGAAGTGTCGGGCAACTGGCGGTAGCGGCTGCCGGACTTGAACGCGACCAGCCGGTTCGACAGGTCTTCCGGCTCGCTGAAGCCCATGGTGGCGAGTGCGCTTCGGCAGTCGTCGCCCTGGTCGGCGTCCTGCCACAGCGCGCGCGGCGCTGAGGTGTCCGTTTCCTGCGCGCCGAACACGGCGTCGAAATGCCGGCTGACCCGGCTGCGATGCGCATCGAGTTCGCTCAGCAGGCTCGCGTAGTCGTCGAAACCCATGGCGCTGGCGATCAGGGCCTGATCGCCGGAGTCGGCCGGCAGTTTGTGCGTCTGCGCATCATCGAGGTACTGCAGCCGGTGCTCAAGGCGGCGCAGGAACACATAGGCCGCATGCAGTTCGTCCACCGCCTCTTCGGTCATCACGCCGCGCATCGCCAGCCGGTCGAGCACCTTTTGCGTCGGACGGATCTGCAGCGCACTTTCGCGGCCACCACGGATCAGCTGGAACACCTGGGCGATGAATTCGATTTCGCGGATGCCGCCCGGGCCCAGTTTCACGTTGTCGGCCATGTCGCGCCGCGCCACTTCGCGGCGGATCTGCGCGTGCAGGTCGCGCATCGCGTTGATGGCGCCGAAATCGAGGTATTTGCGGAACACGAAGGGCTTGCGCAGGGACTCCAGTTCGTCGTGCCGGCTGCCGGTCAGCGCGCGCGCCTTGATCCAGGCATAGCGTTCCCACTCGCGGCCCTGGGTGAAGAAGTAGTTTTCGAGCATGTCGAAACTGACCGCCAGCGGACCACTGTCGCCATTCGGGCGCAGGCGCATGTCGACCCGGAACACGAAGCCGTCGGCCGTCACTTCCGACAGCAGTTCGATCACCTTGCGGCTCAGCCGGGTGAAAAAGTCGAAATTGTCGATCTGCTTGCCCAGCCCGTTCGGCGTCTGGCCATCGGTTTCGCCGCTTTCCGGATAGACGAAGATGAAATCGACGTCGGAACTGACGTTCAGCTCGCGCCCGCCCAGCTTGCCCATGCCGATGCAGATGAAGGGCTGCACCACGCCGGCGCTGCCGTCCTCGGCCTCGCCACGCGGCTCGCCGAAACGCGCTGTGAGCGGGAGGCGCGCCTGATCGGCCGCCACGCGCACGGTCAGTTCGGCCAGCAGCGTCATGCCCTCGGTCACTTCGTCCAGATCGGCCAGGCCAGCCAGATCACGCACGATCAGATGGGCCATCGTGCGGGCACGCAGGTGGCGCAGCGCGCGCTTGATGCCGGCTTCGTCGCCCGTCTCGAATGCCGTCTGCGCCAGCCAGTCCTCGAGCACGGTTGCACTGGCGTGCGCCTGCAGGGTACCGGTCAGCGTGCCTATGAGTGCCGGTCGGGCATCGAGCAGGCGGTCGAGGTAGCGACTGTGTCGTCGGGCGTGGGCAATGGCGGTAGATGCATCCATGTGTCGTCTCTGCGATCGGTCGTGAAAATGCCGGGCTGTCGCAAGGCGCTGTCGCCCTGCCCGCCCGGAGCCATACGCGCCTGTTGTAAGGACTCCCTACAGAACGCGCCCTGTGCGACGTTGCGGGTAAACTCCAATATCGTCCCACAAACGCAGTCATCCCACTTTTGACTGCAAATTCTGATCTTGTCTGATTCTTCCTCCGCTGCCATTGCACACGCGCCCGCAGACGCCCGGTCCGCGCGGCCGTTATGGCGGCGACTGCCCGGCCGCGCCTTCGACGTGCTGCTGGTCGCCTGGATTGTCGTGGCGCTGGTCGTGCTGGGCGCGCGTCACCTGCTGCTGCCGCAGGTGGATGCCTACCGAACTCAGATCGAAGGCGCGGTGGGCGAGGCGCTCGCGCGCGAAGTGCGCATCGACAGCATCCGCGCCGACTGGAGCGGTCTGCACCCGCATCTGGCGCTGCGTGGTGTCACCCTGCTCGACGAAGCCGGTCAGCCGGCGCTGCGGCTGGAACAGGTCGATGCCGCACTCGGGTTTTCGTCGCTGGTGCGCGGGCGCATGCATCTGCACCGGCTCGATATCAACAGCCCCGCGCTGCAGATCCGCCGCGATACGGCCGGCGTACTCCACATCGCAGGGCTCGCGCTGCGGCAGGACGGCACGCGCGGCGGCTTTCTGCCATGGCTGCTCGCGCAGGGGCAGATCAACATCCGCGATGCGCAGCTCGAGTGGCATGACGAAACTCGCGCCGGTGCGCCGCCGCTGACGCTGACCCAGGTCAATCTGCGACTGGACAACTCGGGCGACCGGCACCGCTTCGGCCTGCTCGCCACGCCGCCGGCGGAACTGGCCCGGCAGCTGGAACTGCGTGGCGACGTGGTACTGCCCGACATCGACCAGCCGGCCCGCGCGTCGGGCGAACTTTACGTATCGCTGGACAACGCCGACCTTGCCGTCTGGCAGAGCTGGGTCGATTACCCGGTCGATCTGCCCCAGGGGCGCGGTGCGGTGCGCGCCTGGGCGAATTTCGACGGCGCCACGCTCAATGCGGTCACCGGCGAACTGGCGCTGTCGGACGTGAAACTGCGCCTGCTGCCCGATCTGCCGCAGCTTGATCTGGTCACCCTGTCCGGGCGCGTCAGTGCCGAGCATCTGAGCCGCTCGCGGGTGACCGCCAATGCGCGCCAGTTGCAGTTGCTGACCCGCGACGGCGTGCGCGTGCGGCCGACCAGCATCGACCTGAAATGGCAGGCCGCCGCCGACGGACGAGCCGGGCAGGGTGAAGTGTCGGCCAGCGTGCTCGACCTTGCCGCACTGACCCGGCTGTCCGACTTCATGCCGCTGCCCGATCCGTTGCGCGAGCGGCTGCGCGATCACGCGCCGCACGGCCGGCTGACCGACCTCGACGCCGGCTGGACAGGCGAGCTGTCGGCGCCGCTCGGTTTCCGCGTCAGCGCCGGGCTCGACCGCATCGGCTTCAATGCGCGCGGCGACGTGCCCGGTGTGGCCGGTCTGAGCGGCAAGCTCGAAGGTAGCGATGAGCGCGGCAGCGTGGTGGTCGATGCGCCGGGACTGAGCTTCGATCTGCCGACGGTGTTCGCCGAGCCGCAGATCACGTTCGCCCGCTTCAAACTGCGTGCCGGCTGGTCGCGCAGCGACGGCGAAACCACCGTCGCGCTGGAATCCGTGGCGTTCGGCAATGCCGACGTCGAAGGCGAATTCAGCGGCCGCTACCGCACGCTGCCGGAAAGCGCCGGGGAACTCGATCTGGATGGCCGCCTGCAGCGCAGCGACGCGCGCGCCATCTGGCGCTACCTGCCGCTGACCATTGGCGCCGATACGCGCGACTGGCTGCGTGATGCGCTGGTGGCGGGCGGCTCCACCGATGCAACGCTGAAGCTGCGCGGCAAGCTCGACGACTTTCCGTTCGATCGCGGGCAAGCCGGGGTCTTTCTGGTCAAGGTGAAGGCCGAAGATGTGACGGTCGCCTTCGGTGGCACCTGGCCAGCCATCACCGGACTCGACGCCGATGTGCTGTTTGAAGGCAAGCGCATGCTCATCACTTCGCGCGACGGCCGCATCCTGAACACGAAGCTGGGCACCACGACTGCCGAAATACCGGACCTCGAAGCGGCCGAGGAACTGTTGCTGGTGCGCGGATCGGCCAGCGGGGTCACGTCCGAGTTCCTGCGCTATATCGACATCAGCCCGGTGGCGGGTCGCATGGACGGATTCACCCGCGGCATGCGCGCCGACGGTAATGGCCGTCTCAATGTGTCGCTGGCCATACCTCTGCGCCACTCGCAGGACGCGAAAATCGAAGGCGATTTCACCTTCGCCGGCAATCGTCTGATCATCGACGACGCGCTGCCGCCGCTGACCGATGCGGCAGGCAAGATTTCGTTCACGGACAGTTCGCTGACCGTTCGCGGGGCGCAGGCGACGGCACTGGGCTTCCCGATGACGCTCGATGTGGCTTCAGCGGGCGGCGGCGTGGTGAATGTGACGGCCAGCGGACGCGCATCGATGGAGGCGCTGCGTGCCCAACTGGGGCAGCCGTGGCTCGCGGCACTCGCCGGCACGGCAGCCTGGCAGGCCCGCCTGGGCGTGCGCCGCAACGGCATGGACATGACGCTGGAAGCCGATCTGGCCCAGCTTGCCTCGACGCTCCCGGCCCCGCTCGGCAAGGCGGCCGGCGAGCCCATGACGCTCCGGATCGAACGCACCGGCACGCTCGACGCGCGTGAATCGGCCCGGCGCGGCCTGCCGGCCATCGGTCCCGACCGCGAACTGTTGCGCGTCACGCTCGGCGATCTGGCCAGCGCCGACATCGTGCGCCGCACGGCGCCGACCGGCTGGGTCATCGAGCGAGGCGCGATCGGGCTGCCGCAACAGCCGGCGATGCCCGAGCGCGGACTTGCGCTGTCCGTGCGTGCCGATACGCTCGACCTCGACGCCTTGCGCCGTGCTTTTACACCGCGACCCACTCCCGAGGGGGCGGCGGGTGCGGCGGGTGCGGCGGGCAGCAGGGACGACGACCTGCCGCTTGCCCGCGTGCTGCTTGATGCGAAGCATGTGCGCCTGATGGACCACTGGCTCGATGCGGTCAAGGCCGATGCACAACGTCAGGGCGAGGCCTGGGACATCGATCTTGCGAGCACGCAGGCGCGTGGCCGCATCAACTGGTCCGGGCAGGGCAAGGGCCGCCTGCAGGCGCGTTTCGACCAGCTGTTGATCAATACAGCGAGCGAGCCGGGCGTGCAGGCGTCGCCCGACGCCGAGGCGGAAGCGGGCGACGTGCTGGAGGATCTGCCTGCGCTGGACATCGAAGCAGCGCGCTTCGTGCTCGACGGCAAGACGCTTGGCAAACTGGCACTGCAGGCCAGCAACGAGCGGCGCGCCTGGCTGATCGACCGGCTGGCCCTGGAATTGCCGGAAGGCCGTTTCGATGCCAGCGGTGCCTGGGGCAAGCCGCTCGGTGCGCCGGGTGGCGTGCGCGAGACGCGGCTCGATTTTTCGATCAGGGCGGACGAGGCGGGCAAGCTGCTCGATCGGCTCGGTCACGCCGACGCATTGCGCCGGGGTACTGCCGACATGAAAGGCAGCCTGCGCTGGAACGGCAACCCGTTGTCGATCGACTATCCGTCACTGTCCGGTGCGTTCAAGCTGTCGGTCAGCAAGGGGCAGTTCAGCAAGATCAACCCCGGTGCCGGGCGTCTGCTCGGCATCCTCAGCCTGCAGGCGCTGCCGCGCCGCATCACACTGGATTTCCGGGACGTGTTCAGCGAAGGGTTCGCGTTCGACCTGATTGAAGGCAATGTCGCGGTCGAGCGCGGCATCATGAAAACCGACGACTTCGAACTGGCCGGCCCGGCCGCACGCGTGCGGATTAGCGGCAGTGCGGACATCGCGGCCGAAACGCAGAATCTGATCGTGCGCGTGCAGCCGGCGCTCAGCGACAGCGTGTCGGTCGGCGTGTTGATCGCCAATCCTGCGGTCGGGTTGGCCACCTACCTTGCGCAGAAGGTACTGCGCGATCCGCTCGGCCAGATTTTCGCCTTCCAGTACGGCGTTACCGGGTCCTGGGACGATCCGGTCGTGGCTAAACTTGCGGTGCCACCACCGTCCGGCAAGCAGGCGGAAAATTGATGCCCTGGGTTCGCGGTCAGCTGGTCGGGTGGTCAGGTGCGTCGCTTGCCGCAGCATGCTTTGGCGGCGCATCAT
This sequence comes from Methyloversatilis sp., assembly GCF_030696805.1. GTDB lineage: Bacteria > Pseudomonadota > Gammaproteobacteria > Burkholderiales > Rhodocyclaceae > Methyloversatilis. The sequence continues at coordinate 23,205 of NZ_JAUYRO010000053.1, forward strand.
CAAACTGAAAGGTCCGTCATGAATACTTCTGCAATGACCCGCGTTGCTGCCGTGCAGATGGTGTCCGGCCCGAATGTTGCCGACAACCTCGACGAGGCCGGGCACTGGATTGCCGAAGCCGCCCGTCAGGGTGCGAAGCTGGTGGCGCTGCCCGAGTATTTCGCGCTCATTTCGGGTGACGAAGCCGACAAGGTGGCGATTCGCGAAACAGAGGGTGAGGGCCCGATCCAGCGCTTCATGGCAGAAGCCGCGCAGCGGCACGGCGTCTGGCTGGTCGGCGGTTCGGTGCCGCTGGTCGCCGACCGGCCCGACAAGGTGCGCAACACCTGTCTTGCCTACGGACCGGATGGCCGCCAGGTGGCGCGCTACGACAAGATCCACCTGTTTGCCTTCACGCGCGGCGCCGAGAATTACGACGAAGCGCGCACGATAGAGGCAGGCAGCACGCCGGTCGCCTTCGAGGCGCCGTTCGGGCGGGTCGGGCTGTCGATCTGCTACGACCTGCGTTTTCCAGAGTTTTTCCGCGCGCTGGGCGACATGAAGCTGCTGGTGCTGGGGGCGGCCTTCACGGAAACGACCGGTCGCGCGCACTGGGAACTGCTGCTGCGCGCGCGCGCGGTCGAAAATCAGTGCTACGTGCTGGCATCGGCGCAGGGCGGCGTGCACCCGTCGGGGCGGCGCACCTTCGGCGATTCAATGCTGATCGACCCGTGGGGCCAGGTGCTCAATCGTCTGGCGCGCGGCCCGGGCGTGGTCGCAGGCGATCTGAACGAGGACTATCTCGTTGAAATAAGGCAAAATCTTCCGGCTCTGGGACACCGACGCCTTTCATGCTGAACATTCGTTGCTGAGGTCGACATGGCTGATCAACCCACCCGCCCCCATTCCCAGTTTCCGCACACGCTGGCTGAAGTCACGGTCATGGACGTCGACCGGCTGCGCTCCATGTGCATCGAGCAGGAAGACATCGCCGGTACGCGCGAAATGGCGCAGCAGAAAGACAAGTTCCGGGTGCGCCTGCTGAGCAGCGACAACGAGAAGCGCGAAGGCACCAGCCTGCTGATCGAGAAGATGTATTCGTGGCGCGGGTACCACACGAAGAAGCAAATCGACGAGGTGCCCAACCGGATCACCCTTGTGGCGGAGTTCGATGGCCATATATATGGAACGATTACGGTCAATCTCGATTCCGATACGGGTCTGTCGGCTGATGAAACCTACCCTGACGTGATGGCTGCACTGCGCGGCGACGGCCGTCGCGTGTGCGAATTCGGCAAGTTTGCCGTGGAACAGTCGGTCAAGTCGAAGCGACTGATGGGCACATTGTTCCACCTGATGTGCATCTACGCGTTCCGGCTGCAGCGCTGCGACGACGTACTGATCGAGGTAAATCCTCGCCACCGCGTGTTCTACGAAAAGTATCTGTCCTTTGTGCCGGCCGCCGAGGAACGCATGTGCAGCCGTGTCGGCGCACCCGCCGTTCTGCTCAGACTGACGCGCGAAATGTATCGCAGCCGGGTCGATGAACTGGGCGGGCGCTGGCGCGATCTGAAGGAAGAGAAGTCGATGTACAAGTATTTTTTCCCGCGACAGGAAGAAGATGCCATCGCGGACCGGCTCGGACGCTAGGTGCGACGAAACCCGCCCAAATTGACAGAGGATGCACTGACCCATGACAGGTTCCACCCGCACGACCGGCATCCAGGCAGCACTACCTGGCCCCGACATGATGGACATCGCGCGATCGACGCTGCTAGCGCCATTCGATCTTGCGCGCCATGACCTCGACCGGGTGTTCGGCCTGCTCGCCTCACACCGCATTGACTACGCCGACCTGTATTTCCAGCACCAGTGCAGCGAGGCCTGGAGTCTGGAAGAGGGCATCGTCAAGTCCGGGAGCTTCAATATCGAACAGGGTGTGGGTGTGCGCGCGATCCAGGGCGAAAAGACCGCATTCGCGTATTCGGACGAAATCAGCGCCCCGGCGCTGGAAGCTGCGGCCCGCGCGACGCGTGCGATCGCATCGCAGGGCCAGAGCCTGACCGCGCGCACGCTGACCAGCAAGGCAAAGCTGCCGCGGGCGCTGTATTCGGCCGCCAACCCGCATGCCTCCCTCAGCGACACCGCGAAGGTGCAACTGCTTGAGCGGCTCGAAAGCTATGCCCGCGCGGAAGACAGCCGCGTCACACAGGTGATGGCCCACATCGCCGGCACGCACGAAACGGTGCTGGTGATGCGCAACGACGGCCACATGGCTGCCGATGTGCGGCCGCTGGTTCGCGTGTCGGTCACCGTCATCATGCAGGATGGTACGCGTCGCGAGCAGGGCTCGAGCGGCGGCGGCGGCCGCTTCGACTACGGCTACTTCACCGATGCAGTGTTGCGCGACTACGCGGCACGGGCGGTACACCAGGCACGGGTGAATCTCGACGCGCGTCCGGCGCCGGCCGGCACGATGAGCGTGGTGCTCGGCCCGGGCTGGCCGGGCATCCTGCTGCACGAGGCGATCGGCCATGGTCTGGAGGGCGATTTCAACCGCAAGGGCAGTTCGGCGTTCGCCGGGCGCATCGGCCAGCAGGTGGCGTCGCGCGGTGTGACCGTGGTCGACGACGGTACGTTGCCGGATCGCCGCGGTTCCTTGACGATCGACGACGAAGGCAATCCGACCCGCTGCACAACGCTGATCGAGGACGGCATTCTGGTCGGCTACATGCAGGACAGCCTGAACGCGCGCCTGATGGGCGTGGCGCCCACCGGCAACGGCCGGCGAGAAAGCTTTGCGCATCTGCCGATGCCGCGCATGACCAACACTTACATGCTCAATGGTGACCGCGAGCCGGAAGAAATCATCCGCTCGGTAAAAAAAGGCCTCTATGCCGTCAATTTCGGCGGCGGCCAGGTCGATATCACAAGCGGCAAGTTCGTGTTTTCGGGTGCGGAGGTTTATATGATCGAGAACGGAAAGGTGACCTACCCGATCAAGGGGGCAACGCTGATCGGCAACGGCCCGGACGCGCTGACCCGCGTGTCGATGATCGGCAACGACATGGCACTGGACAGCGGCGTCGGTACCTGCGGCAAGGAAGGTCAGAGCGTTCCGGTCGGCGTCGGCCAGCCAACGTTGCGCATCGACGGATTGACCGTGGGCGGCACGGCCTGAGCGACATACCGATCACTGACTGACTGCCGCCGCGTCCCCCGGGGTGCGGCGCTTACCCCATGCCCCCCTTTCTCGCCCGCTGGATGCCCACCCGCGAACAACTGCTCGCGATACGCTGGCTGGCACCGTTCGCGCACTACCTGTCCGACGACCGGCTGTGGCACGCCGACCGGAAAAGTGTCGCCAAGGCGGTATCGATCGGCTTGTTCTTCGGGTTGCTGATTCCGTTCGCGCAGTTTTTGTTCGCGATCGCGACGGCATTCGCGATGCGGGCGAATGTGGCGATCAGCGCAGGCTGTACGCTCATCACCAATCCTTTCACTTTCCCGCCGATCTACTGGGCAGCCTTTGAACTGGGCAGTTTCGTGCTCGACCGGCCGGGTTCCGACCGCGAGGTTCAGAACATCGAACAGTCGGCCGAAAAGATCGGCGAGCTGGCCACAGGCTGGCTGGAAGGGTTCTGGATCTGGCTCGGTGCAGCTGGCATGCCGCTGGTGACCGGGCTGTTCATCATGGCGTGTACCGGAGCGATCGTCGGCTATATGGCGGTCCATCTGCTGTGGCGCGATTCGAAGCACGATTCGAGGCATGAATCGAAGCACGAGTCGAAGCACGAAACGAAGCACGAAACGAAGCACGACAGACCGCTCTGATTCCTGCGCCGCGCCGTCATCGAACGAAAACGCGCGCCGGGGTAGAATCCGGCTCTTTTTACCGGCTTCCGTGCCTGCGCGGGTGCCAAAACCGAAGGCCATGAACGCTCACATGCACATGATCACCGACGACGTCCGCATCAAGGACATCCGCGAACTCATCCCGCCGATGAAGCTGCTCGACGACCTGCCGGCCAGCGATGTCGCGGCGCAGAGCACCTTCGGCGCGCGTCAGGCCATCCACCGCATCCTGCGCGGTGCCGATGATCGGCTGCTCGTCGTCATCGGACCCTGTTCGATCCATGACTACAAGGCGGGCATGGAATACGCGAAGCTGCTGATTGCTCAGCGCGAGCGTCTGTCGGCCGACCTCGAAATCGTCATGCGCGTCTATTTCGAAAAGCCTCGCACCACCGTGGGTTGGAAGGGTCTGATCAACGATCCGTATCTCGACAACAGCTTCCAGATCAACGATGGTTTGCGTCTGGCGCGTCGCATCCTGCTCGAAGTGAATGAGCTTGGGCTGCCGGCCGGCACCGAATTCCTCGACACCATCACGCCGCAATACACGGGTGATCTGGTCGCCTGGGGCGCAATCGGCGCGCGCACCACAGAAAGTCAGGTGCACCGCGAACTGGCGTCCGGCTTGTCCTGCCCGGTCGGTTTCAAGAACGGCACCGACGGCAATGTGCGCATTGCATCCGACGCGATCAAGTCGGCACAGGCGCCCCACGTGTTCCTGTCGGTCACCAAGGCTGGCCACTCGGCCATTGTCACGACCGGGGGCAACGAAGACTGTCACGTCATCCTGCGCGGCGGCAAGGAGCCGAACTACGACGCCGAGGCAGTCGACAAGGTGTGCCGCGAATTGGCCGCCGCCGGTGTGCCGGCCAAGGTGATGATCGACTTCTCGCACGCCAACAGCCGCAAGCAGTGCGCGCTGCAGATGGACGTTGCGCGCGATGTCGCGGCCCAGCTCGCCTGCGGCGAAGAGCGCATTTTCGGCGTCATGGTCGAATCGCACCTGAAGGAAGGCCGTCAGGATCTGATCGCCGGCAAGGAACCGGAATACGGCATGAGCATCACCGACGCCTGCCTCGGCTGGGAGAAAAGCATAGAGCTACTGGACACGCTGGCAGAAGCGGTGCGTGCGCGCCGTCGTGCCATCGCCGACCGCGACTGATCGGTGACCCTGTTTTCCGCAACGGCGCCAGCCCACAACTGGCGCCGTTTCTACTTTGCAGCGCTGCTGCTCACGCTGGTGTTCCGTGGCTGGCTGGGCGCAGCGCTGCCGTTCACCGGCGACGAGGCGTACTTCTACTGGTGGGGCAAGATTCCCGCCGGCGGCTTCTACGATCACCCGCCCATGGTCGGCTGGTGGCTGGCCGGCCTGATTGCCGTGTCGGAAGCCGAGTGGTGGCTGCGCCTGCCGGCCATCCTGCAGCCGGCACTGCTGTCCTTCATGTTGCTTGCCTTTCTGCGCGACGACCCGCATGCGACGCGCTGGGGCGTCGCCACGCTGGTGCTGCTTGCGCCGGCCAGTGTGCTCGACGTGCTCATCACGACCGACATTCCGCTGGTGTATTTCAGCGTCGCGTCGGCACTGGTCTTTCTGAGTGCCGTGCGTGGCCGCACCGGCTGGCTGTTCGCGTTGAGCGGCCTGCTGCTGGGCGGCGCCTTCCTGTCGAAGTACTTCGCCGTGCTGCTCGGCTTCGCCTACATCGCCTGGGCGCTGTGGAGGCCGGCAGTCTGGAAATGGAAGGCGCTGGCGCTGCTCGTGCTGTGTGCATTGCCGGCCGGGCTGTACAACGCCTGGTGGAACAGCCAGCACTGTTGGGCGAACGTGATGTTCAATGTGTTCAACCGTCATGGCAACGCCCATCTGTCGTGGGAAACGCCGCTGCTGTACGGGGCGATGATGGTGTGGCTGCTCACGCCGATGGTCGTGTGGGGCCTGCTGCGCACGCCCGGGACCTGGCTGCGTCAGGTGGCGCTGCCCTGGCTGGTCATCGTGCCGCTGTCCATCTTCGGGCTGCTTTCGCTGGTGAAGACCATCGGCCTGCACTGGGTGTTTTCTTTCGTGCCGCTGGTGTTCCTGCTGTACGGGCGCAGCGTGTCCGACCTGACGCTGCAGCGGGCGATCCGGTTTGCAGCGGTGATTGCCGCAGTGCATGTCGCCGCAGTGCTGGCCGTGGCCACCCAGCCGGTCGAGCGCTGGGCCTCGCTGCTGGGCGAACGCAAATACGCCGGCGTGGTGCAGACGGTGAAGCCCGATGAGGTGATCGCGGCACTCGGCGACGACGTGAATCGCTATGAACTGATGACCGACGGTTACTCGCCTTCGGTCACCGTCGGCTACAACCACCGCCGATACTGGCCGGTGTTCGGCCCGGCGTCGAGCCATGCGCGCCACGATGACATGCTGACCGACTTCCGCCGCCTCGACGGCCGCGACGTGCTGGTGCTCAGCAAGGAAGCGCCGGTGCTGACCGACTACACGCCGTATTTCCGTGATGTGCAAGTCGATGAGCTCACGGTGCGCGGCGCCAAGTTCTGGCGTATCCGCGGCCACAGCTTCGATTTCGCGGCCTATCATGCCGGCGTGCTCGAACCGGCGCGCCGCTACTGGTACGCGATCCCGGGCTGGTTGCCGCAGCAGGGCTGCTTTTTCGAAGAACGTTATTTCCGCTGAATGCCTGCAGGATTGCCATCCGGCCGCCGATCATGATTGCCGCTGCGTTCAAGTTGCTGCGACCGCACCAGTGGGTGAAGAACGGTTTCGTGTTCTTCGGCCTGCTGTTCGGCCACGCCTGGCACAACAGCGCCACGGTGCAGGCGGCCATTCTTGCCTTCCTCGCCTTCTGCCTGATGTCGAGCGCAGTCTATGCGCTGAACGATCTGCGCGATATCGAGCAGGACAGGCTGCATCCGGCCAAGCGGATGCGCCCGCTGGCATCCGGTGCGCTTTCGCCGTCGGTGGCCATCCTGCTGATGTCCGCCTGCTCGATCGGTGCGCTTTTGCTGGCCTGGCAGGTCGGCGATACGCTGGTCTATCTGTTGTGCATTTACGGCCTGATCAACTTCGGCTACAGCTATGGCCTGAAGCGAGTGGTGGTGCTCGACGTATTCCTGATCAGCGCCGGCTTCATGCTGCGTCTGCTGGCCGGGACCACCGGGCTGGACATTCCGCCGTCGAACTGGCTGCTGATGTGCGGCCTGCTGCTGACGCTCTTCCTCGGCTTTTCGAAGCGGCGCGCCGAGCTGATGCTGATGGACGAGGCGGGCGGGGCGCACCGCAAGGTACTTGATCTGTATTCCCCGGCGCTGCTCGACCAGTTCATCACCATCACCGGCGCCTGTGCCGTGGTGGCGTACTCGCTGTACACGGTCGATGCTGACACGGTGCGCATTCATGGCACGGCAGATCTCATCTATACATTGCCGTTCGTGCTGTACGGGCTGTTCCGCTACCTGTACATGCTGCACCGCCGCGGTGGTGGCGGTGATCCGTCATATGACCTGTTCCGCGACCCGCACCTGATCGTCGCGATGGGCGGCTGGCTCGCGGTTACGATTTCCCTGCTGCGCTGATGCAGCATGACATCCTGCGGGTGGCGGGTTTCGGGCAGCACCGGTCAGATGGACGTCAGATTCCCATGCCTTTGGTGCCCAGATAGGCCGGAATCCAGGCTTGCAGCAATTCGAGGAAGGCTTCGGCCGCCCGCGACAGGCGACGTTGCTGCAGTCGGACCACGTGCCAGCGTGACATCAGCGGAAACCCCTCGACCTGAAGGATGACCACTTCATTTTCGAGCAGCGGATCGCGATGCAGCGTGTGGCGCGAAAGTATCGACAGCCCCATGCCGCCCGCCACCGCCTGCTTGATGGCTTCGTTGCTGCCCAGTTCCATCCGCACATTCAGCGTGGCGCCCTGCTGCGACAGGTAGTTCTCTATGGCGATGCGCGTGCCCGAGCCCTGCTCGCGCATGATGAAGCGCTCTTCCGCCAGATCCTGCAGCTTCAATAAACCTGCATTGGCCAGCGGGTGCGCCGCTGGCGCAATTGCCACCAACGGATTGTCGAGGAATGAATCGCACGTGAGATCCATGTCTTCGGGCGGTTTGGTCATGACGTACATATCGTCGAGATTGGCCTGCATGCGTTCGATCAGACGGTCCCGGTTTGCCACTTCCAGCTTCACGTCGATGCCAGGGTGCTGTGCGCAGTAAGGGCCGAGCACCCGCGGCACGAAGTACTTCGCGGTACTGACCGCAGCCAGCCTGAGCGTGCCGCGATGCAGGCTGCGCGTGGCCTGGAGGTTTTCCTCGAACTGCTGCCACTGCAGCTGTATGCCCTTCCATGCCGACAGCAGCTCTTCCCCGGCCGGTGTCAGGAAGGTGCGCCGGCCTATGGTGTCGAACAAGGGTTCGCCGACCGTTTCGGTCAGTTGTCGCACCTGCTGTGACACCGCCGGCTGGGTCAGGAAGAGCTGCTCCGACGCGCGCGTAAAGCTGCCGGTTTCAGCCACTTTGGCGAATACCTGCAACTGCCGAAGCGTTATGTTCATAACCTTTTTCTTATCGAATCAAGAAAAAAATAATATTTGTACTAATGGATCAAAGTTTTTAGCATCTCGCGTCAATCACTGCAACCTGAATCGTCCGTGTCAATCGCCCTCGTGCCCAGCCAGTTTTCCAGCCCACCTGAATCCGGTTGGCGTACGTCACGTCTGACAGCCCTGGGCCACGCCCGGATGATCGCATTCTTGTGCATGGACGATGCGGTGCGGCGCCGGCTCGTTCTGGCCGGTTTCGTACCGAGCGCTGCGGGCAACGATGGCGCCCGCCGTGCGTGGAGTCGGCATGGCACGTCACCGCTGCTGCACCCGTCAACGCTGCAACCCGAACACCCGCTGCGGCTTACCGGCTGATGCCGCCCGCAGGGCTCGCCCGGGGCGGACAACGCCCCGGTCACCGCTTCCCTTGGCCAACCCTTCGGTCTTACCCGCCACCTGTCTGATTCCTCAACGGATCCGACATGTGTGCGGGATTTTTTTATGCCGGCAACGGCGCAAGTCGCGCATCCGGCTGCCACAGTCTCTGCAGCACCCGCTCAGCGGTGTCCGAGGCGGCCGAGGACCAGAAGCTTTCGGTTCCTGTCGCGTTTGCGCTGCGCAGAAGTCCGGCATCGTTCAGTCGATGCGCCAGCTGACGGGCCACCGAATCGCCGGTGTCGATGACCCGTACCGACGGCCCAGCCTGTTGCTCGACCCACTTGCGCAGGAACGGATAGTGCGTGCAGCCGAGCACGATCACGTCGGCACCGTCGGCCAGCAGCGGTTCGACATGCGACGCGATCAGCGCCTGCGTGGCGAGGGTGTCCAGTTCGCCGCGTTCGACCGCCTCGACCAGGCCGGTACCGGGCCGGGTGATCACGCGGACGTCGCGGCCGAAGGTGTCGAGCAGTGCAGCGAAGCGCGCGCTGGCCAGCGTCCCCGTGGTGGCGAGTATGCCGACCACACCGGACCGCGTGGCGGCGGCGGCGGGTTTGACCGCCGGTTCCATGCCGATCACCGGCACGTCCGGCCAGCGTTCGCGCAGGGCGTGAGCTGCGGCCGCCGTTGCCGTATTGCAGGCGATCAACAGCGCTTTCGCGCCCTGGTCGATCAGAAATTCACCCAGCGTCAGGCTGCGCTCCCGGATCCAGTCGGCGCTGCGCTCACCATACGGTGCATGGCCCGAATCGGCGACGTACAGGAAGTTTTCGCCAGGCAGGCGCGCCCTTGCGTGGCGCAGCACCGACAGGCCGCCAAGGCCGGAGTCGAAAACGCCTATCGGGGCATCGTTCGTCGGGGTCACGTTGGCGGCAGGTCGCCGATGGACGCGGGCGATCCGGAAGAAAGCAGCTTCATCGCGAGAACATGACTTTTCCGGGTCTGTCCGCCTTGATCGGCATTTTCAGCGTTCATCCGCCGCGCTGGTTCGGATCAGACCGTCTTGACGTCGTGTGCCCGGCCACGTTGCCACAGCACGTCGCCGCGGCCATCGAGCCGGTTGAAAGTGCGACCGATGACGAACAACAGGTCGGACAGGCGGTTCAGATACTGGCGGCTGGCGTCCGGCACCTGACCTTCGGCAGCGGCGGCGATCACGGCGCGTTCGGCGCGCCGGCAGATCGTGCGCGCAAGGTGCGACAGTGCGGCCGGGCGCGTGCCCCCGGGCAGGATGAATTCCTTCAGCGGCTGGAGTTCGTCGTTCAGTCGTTCCAGTTCGGTTTCCAGCCGCGCCACCTGTTCAGGCTTGACCAGGTTGTAGCCCGGTACTGCCAGTTCGCCACCGAGATCGAACAGATCATGCTGGATGTCGGTCAGCAGCGCGGCAAGATCGGGCGGCAGCGATTCGCACAGCAGCACACCGAGCGCACTGTTGAGTTCGTCGACGTCACCCAGCGCGTGCACGCGGGCGCTGTATTTCGATACTCGCGTACCATCGCCCAGGCCGGTTTCGCCACCGTCACCGGTGCGTGTCGTGATCTTTGAAAGTCGGTTGGCCATGGCTGCTCGTGATGAGATGGATAAGAGCTATTGATTATAAGTCGGCTTATATATAAGGCCGCACCAGTTAGAATTCTGCATATATTCCGAAGGCGACGCGCGCTGCGTGCCGAACGAAAGCAACGCATGGAGCGATCGCAAGTATGACCCCGAAAACCGACCCGAAAGACTTCCTCCGCGAACTGTTTCAGGCGGCGTTCGACGCCGCCAATCCGGATCTGTGCGTGCCGGCCAACCTGCCGCTGCCACCCAGGGGGCGCACGCTGGTCGTAGGCGCCGGCAAGGCGGCCGCCTCGATGGCGCTGGCAGTGGAGAAGAACTGGCCGGGCGATCTGTCCGGACTGGTCGTGACGCGTTACGGTCATGGCGCCCCGTGCCGGCGCATCGAAGTGGTCGAGGCGTCGCATCCGGTACCCGATGCGGCCGGCCAGCAGGCGGCGAAGCGCATTCTTCAGTCAGTCCAGGGTCTGACTGAAGACGACCTGGTTATTGCGCTGATTTCCGGCGGCGGTTCGGCACTGCTGTCGGCACCGGCCGAAGGCCTCACGCTGGAGGACAAGCAGGCGGTGAACCGCGCGCTGCTGGCCAGCGGCGCAGCGATCCAGGAAATGAATTGCGTGCGCAAGCACCTGTCGTCGATGAAGGGCGGCCGGCTGGCGCAAGCCTGCTACCCGGCGCGCGTGTTCACGCTGGTCATTTCGGATGTGCCGGGCGACGACCCGGCGGTGGTTGCATCCGGCCCGACGGTTCCCGACACCACGACGCGCGAGGATGCGCTGGCCATCATCCGCCGCTACAACATCGAAGTGCCGACCGCGGTGATGAACTGGCTGTCGAGCCCCGAATCCGAAACCCCGAAGTCGGACGACCCGCGTCTGGCGCGCTGCGAAACGCGCACCATTTCGACCGCCCAGGCTTCGCTGCTGGCCGCCGCCGAGGTGGCCCGAGCGCACGGCGTGACGCCGCTGGTGCTGGGCGACATGATCGAGGGCGAGTCGGCCGATGCCGGCAAGGTGCTGGCCGGCATCGCCAAGGCGTGCGCGATCAACGGCACGCCGCTGGCGCCGCCTTGCGTGCTGCTGTCCGGTGGCGAGACGACCGTGACGCTGGGCCAGATCAAGCCGGGGCAGAAACCGCGCGGCGGCCGCAATTCGGAATTCCTGCTGTCGCTGGCCATTGCGCTTGACGGCATGCCCGGCATCCATGCCGTGTCCGGCGATACAGACGGCATCGACGGCAGCGAGGACAACGCCGGTGCCCTGGTCACCGACGATACGCTGGCGCGCGCCCGCGCCGCCGGCATCGACGCCCGCCACATGCTCGACGTGCACGACGCGTACGGCTTTTTCCATGGCATCGATGACCTCATCGTGACCGGGCCGACGCTGACCAACGTGAATGACTTCCGCGCCATCTACGTCGAGAAAAAGGTCTGAAAGATGTTTATTTGCAGCGGTAAGCGTCCGAAGAAGCGGCTGCTGTAGCGCGCCGACACGGCTGGCCCCGCATGGCCAGCCGGCATCGCGGGCGTTGAACAGTGTTCGCCGAAACCCCGCTCCCACAGCACCGGCTCCCACAGCACCGGCGCTCCCACATCGGCGAGTCATGCGGTGCCAGCCGTCGTTCAAGCCGGCAAGTTTCGATGTGGCCGCGTCGCTTCGTTGCAACCGTCCGCGATCGCGGATGTCTGCGGGTATCATCGATCGCCTGATTGCACCCGAAAACGAGCCATGAGCGCATCGCCGCAGGCGCACGCCAATACCGCCAATTCCCACTCGACTGCCGCTGCACCCACGGTGGTTTCCAGGGCCGCCCTGATCGCGGAACTGGCGCGCGTGCTGCCGGCTGACTGCCTCATCACCGACACCGGCCGCCTGCGTGCCTACGAGTGCGACGGCCTGATGCTGATGCGCGAAATGCCGCTTGCCGTCGCGCTGCCGACGACCGAGGCGCAGGTGGTCGCGGTGCTGCGCACCTGCCACCGGCTGGGCGTACCGGTGGTGCCACGCGGCGCCGGCACCGGCCTGTCCGGCGGCGCCACGCCGCACAAGAACGGCCTGGTGCTGTCGACGGCGCGCATGAACCGCATCGTGTCGGTCGACCGGCTGGCGCAGCAGGCGGTGGTTCAGCCGGGTGTGCGCAATCTTGCGGTGTCCGAAGCAGCCGCCCCGCACGGCCTGTACTACGCGCCGGATCCGTCGTCGCAGATCGCCTGCAGCATCGGCGGCAATGTGGCGGAGAACTCCGGCGGTGTGCACTGCCTGAAATACGGACTGACCGTTCACAACGTGCTGCGCGTGCGCATGGTCACTATGGCCGGCGACGTGATGGAGGTGGGCAGTGCCGCGCCGGACAGCCCGGGCTACGACCTGCTGGCTGTCACCATCGGCTCGGAAGGCCTGCTTGGCGTCATCACCGAAGTGACCGTGAAGCTGGTGCCCCGACCGCGTGTGGCGCGCTGCGTGCTGGCTGCCTTCGACGACGTGCGCCGCGCGGGTCAGGCGGTGGCCGACATCATTGCGGCGGGCATCATCCCGGCCGGCCTGGAAATGATGGACCAGGCGACCACGGTGGCGGTCGAAGCGTTCGTACATGCCGGCTACCCGCTGGATGCCGCCGCCATCCTTCTGTGCGAGGCCGATGGCACGGCGGAAGAAGTGGAAGACGAGATTGCCCGCGTTCGGGCGCTGCTCGACGCAGCCGGAACCACCGAAATCCGTGTGTCTGACGGCGAAGCCGAACGGCTGCGTTTCTGGGCCGGCCGCAAGGCGGCTTTCCCGGCGGCCGGGCGCATCTCGCCCGATTACTACTGCATGGACGGAACCATTCCTCGCCGCAAGCTGGCCGACATGCTGGAAGCGATGAATGCCATGTCGGACAAGTACGGCCTGCGCTGCCTGAACGTGTTCCATGCCGGTGACGGCAATCTGCACCCGTTGATCCTGTTCGACTCGAACGATCCGGATTCGCTGCACCGCGCAGAGGCCTTCGGCGTCGAAATCCTCGAATTGTCGGTCGCGCTGGGTGGCACCATTACTGGCGAGCACGGCGTCGGGCTGGAGAAGATCAACCAGATGTGCGTGCAGTTCGCGCCCGGAGAACTCGACATGTTCCATCGCGTGAAGGCGGCCTTCGATCCGGCCGGTCTGATGAATCCGGGCAAGGCGGTTCCCACGCTGCACCGCTGCGCCGAAATGGGCGGCATGCACGTGCATCACGGGGAGCTGCCGCACCCCGATCTGCCGCGTTTCTGACCATGAGCCATCCTTTCCATTCGACGCTGCGCGAGCTGGTGCTGGATGCCGCCGCGCAAGGCCGCACGCTGCGTCCGCATGGCAGCGGCTCGAAGGATTTCCTCGCGCAGCAGCTCGCTGGCGCGCCGCTCGACATGCGCGGTGCGCAGGGTGTCATCGCCTACGAACCCTCCGAGCTCTACATCACGGCGCATGGCGGTACACGCGTGGCCGACATCGAAGCGCTGCTGGCCGGGCGGCAGCAGATGCTGGCTTTCGAGCCGCCGCTTTTCGGTCCCGGCGTCACATTGGGTGGCATGGTGGCGAGCGGCCTGTCCGGCCCGCGCCGCATGGCCGCCGGCAGCCTGCGCGACTTCGTGCTCGGCGTCACCGTCATGGACGGGCAGGGCCGTGTGCTGCACTTCGGCGGCCAGGTCATGAAGAATGTTGCAGGCTTTGACGTATCGCGCCTGATCGCTGGCAGTTTTGGCACGCTGGGCCTCATTCTCGACGTAACGTTGAAGGTGCTGCCACTGCCCCAGGCCGAACAGACCCGGGTTCTCGAACTCGACGACGCGACGGCGCTGCTGCGCATGCGTGAGTGGGGCGCCCAGCCACTGCCGATATCGGCCACTTGCTGGCACGGCGGCCGGCTCCACGTCAGGCTGTCGGGCGCGCAGGTCGCGCTCGACGCCGCGGCACCGCTGATCGGCGGCGAGGCGGTTGACGCCGTCGAAGCGGCAGCGCTGTGGCGCTCGGTACGCAATCACACACATGCCTTCTTCGATGGCGATGCGCCGCTGTGGCGCGTCGCGCTGCCGCCGACGGCGCCGCATCTGGCCCTGGATGGCGACACCCTGACCGAATGGAACGGCCTGCAGCGCTGGCTGCGCAGCGACACCGACGCGGACGCGTTGCGTCACGTGGTCGGCGCGATGGGCGGCCATGCCACCCTGTTCCGCGGCGGCCGGACCGTGGACCGGGCGCTCGGCGTGTTCGAGCCGCTCAAGCCCGAAGTCATGGCAGTCAGCCAGCGCCTGAAGCACGCTTTCGACCCGTCCGGCGTGTTCAGCCCCGGACGGTTGTATCCCGAACTTTAAGAGCGATCCCGATGCAGACCGGACTGGCCGATTTCATCCGCAGCACGCCGGAGGGCGACGCTGCAGAAGCAGTGCTGCGCAAGTGCGTGCATTGCGGTTTCTGCAACGCCACCTGCCCGACCTATCAGTTGCTGGGCGACGAACTCGACGGTCCGCGCGGCCGCATTTACCTGATGAAGCAGATGTTCGAGGGCACCGTGCCGGCCGAGACCGTGCTGCCCCACCTCGACCGTTGCCTGACCTGTCGCAATTGCGAATCCACCTGTCCGTCCGGTGTGCGCTACAGCGAACTGGTCGATATCGGCCGTGCCGTGGCGGAGCGCCGCACGCAACGGCCGCTGGTCGCGCGCGCGGCGCGCTGGGTGCTGAGGGAAGGCCTGTCGCGACCCGGTGTTTTCAACACCGCACTGGCGCTGGGGCGGCTTGCCAGACCGCTGCTGCCCGCTTCGCTGGCCGCCAAGGTGGCGCCGCGGCGGGACGCCGGCAGCTGGCCGCCGGTGCGTCACGCACGCCGCATGCTGGTGCTGGCCGGCTGCGTGCAGCCGGCGCTCATGCCCGACGTGAATGCCGCTGCGGCGCGGGTGCTCGACCTGGTCGGCATTTCGCTGGTCGAGGCCGCGCGCGCCGGTTGTTGCGGCGCCTTGCGTTTCCACCTGAATGACCAGGAAGGCGGACGGCGCGACATGCGCGCGTTGATCGACGCCTGGTGGCCGGCCATCGACAGCGGCGAGATCGAAGCCATCGTGATGACCGCGTCCGGCTGCGGTACGACGGTGCGCGAGTACGGCCACCTGCTGGCTGATGACCCGCACTACGCACAGCGCGCCGCACGCGTGGGCGCAATGACGAAGGACCTGTCCGAAATCCTGCACGCCGAGCGCGTGCAGATCGAAGGCCTGTTCGCGGCGCAGCCGCCGGCGACGACGGCGCTTGCCTATCACCCTCCCTGTTCGCTGCAGCACGGCCAGCAGGTGCGCGGTCTGGCCGAAGGTCTGCTGCGTGCCGCCGGATACGACCTTGCACCGGTCACCGACAGTCATCTGTGCTGTGGCTCGGCCGGCAGCTATTCGCTGTTGCAGCCACAGCTTTCACGCACGCTGCGCGACAACAAGCTGCATGCGCTGCAAGCCGCGCCGGTGAAGGGAATTGCCAGTGCCAACGTAGGCTGTATCGCACACCTGCAGACCGGCACTGGAACACCGGTGCGCCACTGGATCGAATGGGTGGAGGACGCACTGACAGCGGCTGCGTGAGCGCATCGTTTCCGGTTCAAGTTGCGGCAATTTCTGCCGTAGATGGACGTAACCCGCCAAAGATCCGGAAAAGAATCCCCGCCATGCAAAAAGCTCGCAGCACGATGCCCGACACCGCAGAAGCCCTGCTCGATTCCACCGCCGTGTTGCTGCCGGCCAAGCCACATCTGCTGATGGAAATCGACAACCTGATGCGTACGCCGGATTTTGAGGTGGGTGTCCTGGCTGAATCCATATCGCGCGATCCCGGCGTGCTGTCGGCCCTGTTCAAGCTTTGCCGATCGCCGGCCTACAGCCGCGGTCGCGCGCCGAGCAACGCCGAACAGGTGCTGATGCTGGTCGGTCTGTCGCAGACCGTGAATCTGGTGCGCGGCATTTCGATCCGTCAGGTGGCGGGTGGAGCCGGTCCGCAGATGACGCACTTCTGGACGCGTTGTGACGAGATCGCGGCGCTCGCCTCGCAGATCGCCAGCGAACGTGTGGCCGTGTGCAATGTGTTCCCTGACCAGGCCTATCTGGCGGCGATGTTCCACGACTGCGGCGTACCGCTGCTGTGCACACGCTTTCCGGGGTACTGGAAGCGGCTCAATCTCGATGACGACACCGCGTGGGTCGATCTCGCACTCGAGAACACGAGCTATCGGCTTGACCACGCCACGGTCGGTTACTGGGTTGCCCGCAACTGGGGTCTGCCCGAACTGATCGTGCAGGCGATCCGGCACCATCACGCCATGCCGGACGACGATACCTTCGGGCTGCGCAGCACGATAGGCATCGTTGCGCTCGCCACTCACATCTATCTGCGCAACAAGGGACTGGGCGACCCGTCCTGGGCGGTGTGCGGGCCGGAAATCCTGTCCGAACTGGGCATCCATGCCGCGGCGCTTGACGAGTACGTTGACGAAATCAACGAACGGCACGTCAGTCTCGCGATGTGAATATTCGTCACAATCTTCCGGAGATTGTGACGCCGGGTGACGCAGGTCGCAGCGGACCCGCCTGCACGGCTAGAATCAAGGGACGTACCCGGAAACCTTCATGGCACTAAAATTAGACAGTTGCGTTGCGCAGCACATCGGTGACCGCAAGGAACAGCAAGACCGCGCCGCAGTCTTTCCGCACAGCCGCCACAAGGGCATGCTGATGGCAGTGCTCGCCGACGGCATGGGCGGGCACAGCGGCGGGGCGATGGCGGCCGAGCAGGTCGTGATGAAAGCGCGTGACAACTTCGAGGCCTACGCGCCAGCGGTCGAAACGCCGACGGACCTGCTGCGCAGCGTGGTCGAGGAAGCGCACGTGGTGATCAAGCTCACCCGATTCACGACCGAGCAGGACCCGCATTCCACCGCCTGCGTGCTGTTGATGCAGTCGGGCCGTGTCGACTGGGCGCACTGCGGCGATTCGCGCATCTACCATTTCCGCCACGACAAGCGCGTGGCTATCAGTCAGGACCATTCACTGGTCGGCGAACTTATCCGCCAGGGCAGGCTCGACGAGGAAGGCGCCAAGACGCACCCGCAGCGCAATCTGCTGCTGCACTGCCTCGGCGCGCAGAAGGAACCGATGATCGACTACGGCGGCGCCAGCGACCTGGCCGACGGCGACAGCTTCCTGATCTGCTCGGACGGTCTGTGGGCCTACTTTTCCGACGAGGAAATCGGCGGCGTGCTGTCTGTCTTCTCCGCCCGCGAGGCGGCGGAAACGCTGATCAAGCGTGCGCGGGACCGGGGGCGGCCGACCGGCGACAATGTGTCGCTCATCCTGATCAAGCTGATCGACGCCGAATCGCGCGAGAAGGCCGAACGCGAAAGGCTGGATTCAGCACGGCGCAAGCTGGGCAGCATGAAAGACTGAACCGGGCTGCCGGTCAGCCACCGGTCAGCCTAGCCAGTGCCGGCGCCAGAACAGCATGCCGAGCGGTGCCGCGATGGCGGCCATCAGCGCCAGCGCCATCAGGAAGCCATCGGGTGAATCCAGCCACGGCATATGGCGGAAGTTCATGCCGAACACACCAGCCACCAGCGCCGCCGGCATGAACAGCGTGGTGATCACGGTCAGGATGCGTACCTCCTGATTCACCCGCTGGCTCATCGCCGACAGGTAAACATCCAGCAGACCGGAAAGCGTTTCCCGCATCGAATCGACCGATTCGATCAGGAAGGTCAGGTGGTCCTGCACATCGCGCAGATAGACGCGCGTTTCCGGCATCACCAGCGGATGGTCGCCGCGCTGCAGGCTGCTGATCACTTCGCGCAGTGGCCACAGCGCGCGACGCAGTGCCATGGTGTCGCGCCTCGCCTCGTGCAACGGGGCGATCTGTGCGCTCGCCGGGCGTTCGAACAGCGCTTCCTCCAGCCTGTCCAGTCGATCATCGATGCGTTCGATCACGCCGAAATAATTGTCCACCACGGCATCGACCAGACTGTAGGCCAGCAGGTCGATGCCGCTGCTGCGCAGGCTGCCGAGTGATTTGCGCAGGCGCTCGCGCACCGGTTCGAAACTGCCGGTCGGCCGTTCCTGGAAACTGAGCAGGAAGTCCCGGCCGAGCACCAGACTGAACTGTTCCGACGACAGCGTCTGACCGTCATCGGACAGCTGCAGCACGCGGGCGACGATGAACAGCTGGTCGCCGTAGTCCTCCACCTTGGGTCGCTGCTCGGTGTTGGCGATGTCTTCCAGCACCAGCGGATGCAGATTGAAGCGTTGACCGATTTCGGCCAGTACGCTCGTGTCGTGCACGCCATAGACATTCAGCCAGCGAAACGGCAGCGTCGCCTCGTGCAGGCGCGACTGTTCTAGCGACGTGAAGCGGGTTTCCCGCAATGCGTCCGAACCATACTCGATCAGCGAAATGCCCGCCGCCTGTTCGCGCGCCGCACCGATGAACACCACCGACCCGGGCGCCAGGCCGCGTTTGCTGGAGCGGCGTGACGTGCCGCGCGCGCGTTTCGGAGTGGTTTGTCGATTCATAAGTAAGCCTTTATTTTGGTATACCCCCCTGCGCGCCGCGCTGCCTGAGGATAGTATGCGAAGCCGGCCGGGGGCAGCTTTCAGCGACCGCCCGGGCATCCAGAAACATCGGCACCGCCGCGCTCCATGGAGACGGCCGGGCAGCACGATGTTCAGCGCAGGACGTTCATCACGGGGGAGGGTACATGGCAGTCACCATTGGTGTGCCGAAGGAATCGGCCGAGGGCGAACAGCGCGTGGCGCTGACGCCTGAAGTGGTCAAGAAGTTTGCCGCACTGGGCGCCGCGATTCAGGTACAGACCGGCGCGGGCGCGAGCAGCCACTACAGCGACGAGGACTATGTCGCTGCGGGCGCGACCATCGTCGAGAGCAGCGAAGCGATCCACACGCAGTCCGACATCGTGCTGCGGGTCGGCGTGCCGACCAGTATGCAGATCGAGTCGCTCAAGCCGGGCGCTGTACTGACCGGCTTCCTGCAGCCCTATGCCGACCGTGCGCGTGCCATGCGGCTGGCTGAACGCAACATCACGAGTTTCGCGGTCGAACTGGTGCCGCGCATTTCGCGCGCCCAGAGCATGGACGCGCTGTCGTCGCAGGCGGCGGTGGCCGGTTACCAGTGCGTGCTGATCGCCGCTGGCCAGTGCCCGAAGTTCTTTCCGATGTTGACCTACGCGGCCGGCACGATCCGCCCGGCGCGTGCGCTGGTGATCGGTGCTGGCGTGGCAGGCCTGCAGGCCATCGCCACGGCAAAGCGGCTCGGCGCCATCGTCGAAGCCTATGACGTACGGCCGGAAACCAAGGAGCAGATCGAGTCCCTGGGTGCCAAGTTCGTCGATACCGGCGTGTCGGCGGCCGGTGCCGGCGGCTACGCGCGCGAGCTGACCGACGAGGAAAAGGCGCAACAGGCGGTGAAGCTGGGCAAGGCGGTGGCCAACGCCGACGTGCTCATCACGACCGCGGCCATCCCGGGCAAGCGCGCGCCGCGCATCATCACGCTCGACATGGTGCAAGGCATGAAGGCCGGCGCCATCGTGGTTGACATGGCGTGCGAATCCGGCGGCAACGTGGACGGCACGATCGCCGGCCAGTCGGTGCATGTCGGCAACGCCCTGATCATCGGGCCGACCAACATCACGTCGCGCATGCCGGTGCATTCGTCCGACATGTACGCCAAGAATCTTTTCAACCTGCTGTCACCCTTCGTCAAGGACGGTCAGTTCGTGCCCGACTGGGAAGACGACGTGATCTCCGGCACCGCGCTGACCCACGGTGGCGAGGTGCGTCATGCGATGGTGAAGAAGGTGTTCGGCCTCTGAGCCAGCCCAAAAAAGAAAGGATCGAATGATGGAAGCGCTCTATATCTTCATGCTCGCCGCCTTCACCGGTTATGAGGTGATCGCCCGTGTGCCGGTCATCCTGCACACCCCCTTGATGTCGGGTTCCAACTTCGTGCACGGCGTCGTGCTCGTCGGTGCCATGGTCGTGCTCGGCCACGCCGATCCGGAGGATCCGCTGCAGCTCGCCATCGGCTTCATCGCCGTGGTGCTGGGCGCGGCGAATGCAGCCGGCGGCTACGTCGTGACCGAGCGCATGCTCGCCATGTTCATCAAGAAGAACTGAGGGAGCCGACAACGTGACTGCAAAACTCCTGGTCGACGCGTCCTATTTCGTCGTCGCCGTACTGTTCATCCTCGGCCTGAAGGCCATGGCCTCGCCGGTCACCGCACGCAAGGGCATCGTGTGGGCGGGCATCGGCATGGTCGTGGCCACCCTGGTCACATTCTTCACGCCCGGCATGCAGAATTTCGGGCTCATCATCCTCGCCATCGCCATCGGCGGCGTCGCGGCCTGGTGGTCGGGCAAGGTGGTGAAGATGACCGATATGCCGCAGATGGTCGCCATCTACAACGGCATGGGCGGCGGTGCCGCTGCAGCGATCGCCGCGCTCGAATTTGCGCGCGGCGGCGTGCATGGCGTGGTGTTCACGACACTGGCCACCCTCGGCGCGCTGATCGGCGCGGTGTCGTTCTCGGGTTCCTGCGTGGCGTTTGCCAAGCTGCAGGGTCTGATGAACAAGGCCTGGCGCCTGCCGGCGCAGAACGCCGTCAACATCGTGCTGGCCCTGGTCACCATTCTGGTGGGCGTCGGCATCGTGGTCAGCGGTGACCCGACGCCGACCCAGATCATCACGTTCTTCGTGCTGTCGCTGGTGCTGGGCGTCATCATCACGCTGCCGATCGGCGGCGCCGACATGCCTGTGGTCATTTCGCTGTTCAACGCCTTCACCGGCCTGGCCGTGGGCTTCGAAGGCTATGTGCTGGGCATTCCGGCGCTGATCATCGCGGGCATCGTGGTGGGCGCTGCCGGCACGCTGCTGACTCAGCTGATGGCCAAGGCGATGAACCGCCCGATCACCAACATCCTGTTCTCGCCGATCACCGGTGAGGCGCAGGCCGGCTCGGGCCCGACCGGCACGATGAAGGAGTGCTCGGCAATGGACGCCGCGTCGATGATGCGCTACGCGCAGAAGGTCATCATCGTGCCCGGTTACGGCATGGCGGTGGCCGGTGCGCAGCACAAGGTGTATGAAATGACCAAGCTGCTGGAGGAGGCGGGTGTCGAAGTCAAGTTCGCCATCCATCCGGTGGCCGGCCGCATGCCGGGTCACATGAATGTGCTGCTGGCCGAAGCCGGCGTGCCCTACGAGCAGATATTCGACCTGGAAGAAATCAACGAAGAGTTCTCGCAGGCCGACGTGGCGCTCGTGATCGGCGCCAACGACGTCGTGAATCCGGTTGCCCGCACCGACAAGACCAGCCCGATCTACGGCATGCCCATCCTGAACGCCGACAAGGCGCAGAACGTCATCGTGATCAAGCGCGGCAAGGGTGCCGGCTATTCCGGTATCGAGAATGCGCTGTTCTTCGAAGAGAACTGCCGTCTGTGCTACGGCTCGGCGCAGGGCGTCGTGTCGGAAATGATCGGCCACGTGAAGTCGCTGAGCTGATCGGTCTGCGCGCCGGCGAAACCGCGTGTCCGCGTAAGCGGCACGCGGTTTTTTGTGCACCGAATGCTGTAGGCGCGTGGGCTCCGGCGGCCGTTGTGGACCACGCGGTTGTCGTCGGTCGTGTCCCGAAAGCCGACCTGGAACACCCGCGAGTTGTCACCCGAACGGATAAGCGCTATACGCATGTTGGCCGGCGGTGCGGGGCGTTTTGCTTCGCGTCGCCTGCAGCGGTGTTCCGTACAACGCGACAGGCCTTCCAATCGCGTTGTTTTCGTTACGTCTCCACACTTCAAACCACCCTGGAAGGGACAGTTCATGTCGAAAAAAGATGCCGAAAGTGCATCGCCGCCCGACCCGACGGCGAACCGGATACTGGCGTCGCTGCCCGACAAGGATCTCGCGCGCCTGCTGCCCGATCTTGAACTCGTCGACATGCCGATCGGCTGGACCCTGTCGGAGTCCGGCGATCACGTGAATTTCCTGCATTTCCCGGTGTCCGGCATCGTATCGCTGCTCTATTCGCTGGAGGACGGGTCCTCCAGCGAAACCGCGCTGGTTGGCAAGGAAGGCATGGTCGGCATTTCGATCTTCATGGGCGGCGAAAGCATGCCGACCAGTACCGAAGTGCAGAGCGCCGGGCAGGCCTACCGTCTGAGCCGCAAGGTGATGCAGAACGAGTTCGCGCTCGGCGGTCATCTGCAGTCCCTGTCGCTGCTGTTTACCCAGGCGATGATCTGCCAGACGGCGCAGAACGCGGTGTGCAACCAGCACCATGAACTGGCCCAGCAGATGTGCCGGTGGCTGCTGATGAGCATCGACCGCCTGGATGGCTGCAAGCTGCCCGTCACACAGGAGCGGGTTGCCAAGCTGCTCGGTGTGCGGCGCGAAAGCGTGACGCAGACGCTGGGGTTGCTGGAGAAGGAAGGCCTGATCGCGCGCTCGCGCGGCCTCATCACCGTCATCAAGCGCTCGAAGATGGAAAAGCGTGTGTGCGAGTGCTATGGCGTCGTGAAGGAAGAGTATGACCGGCTGTTGCCGGCGCGCAAGCGCAGGAACTGAAACCGCGTCCCGGTTCGGTCGATCTCCGCCATGCGCATGCCCTACACCCTGCTGCCCGACGAAATCGAATTTACCGCCATTCGTGCCCAGGGTGCTGGTGGGCAGAACGTCAACAAGGTGTCAAGCGCAGCGCATCTGCGTTTCGACATCGGCGCCTCGTCGCTGCCGGATGAGTTGAAGGTGCGACTGCTTGCGCTCGGAGACCAGCGCATCAGCAAGGATGGCGTCGTGGTGATCAAGGCGCAGACCTTCCGCAGCCTGGAGAAAAACCGTACGGAGGCACTGCACCGGCTGGACGAACTGATCGCCGCAGCCGCCCATGTCGCGAAAACCCGCCGCCCGACGCGACCCGGCCGCGCTGCGGTCGAGCGCCGACTGGCCGGCAAGACGCATCGGTCGGCGATCAAGGCCGGTCGCCGTGGCGGCTGCGAATGAGCGCACCCGGGCATGGCTTGCCGGGTTGCGCTGCGCCGTGCCACCTTCCAGCGCTGTTCACTCATCTCCACGACGACCCATGACACCACGAACGTTCCGCGCGCTGATCGCACTGTATCTGCTGTGCGTCGTGCTGGCGGTCATCTCGCACATCGCCTCCGTACCCGCTCTGCCCGAGCCGCTGCGCGGCTACGTTGAGGCGCAGGACGCGACGAGCTGGATGACCGGCATCGGCGGAATGGTGTATCTGGTGCTGGCTTCGATTTCGACCGCCGGCCTGCTGCTGTTCCGGCGCTGGGCGCGCCCAGTGTTCGCGTTGGTCGCGCTGGCCGGCAGCGTGCCGTGGGACGGCACGACCCTGTATCCGCCGCTGGAATACCTGTTCGTCAATCTCGAATTCATGCTCGCAGGCGCCGTGATTGCGTTGAGCTGGACACCTGCCGTGAGCGCCCGCTTCGCGCGCCGCTGAGCGGCGGCTGCACAGACCCTAGCGTAGCCCGACGCGCAGCGACAGCGGCCAGCTCACCGTACGCGCCTGCGCCGGGTCGCCCCAGGCTGCGAGCAGCGGGACCGACAGCCGTTCGACCGGGTCGAAGCCGTTCGCGGCCATGAAGCGTGCGGTGGCCGACCAGCTGCGCAGGTAGCCGAGCAGCTGCGTCGGCGTCCACCGTGCTGACAGCGCGAAGTCCGGTGCGGGCAGCAGCGGGAACGGGAAGGGCAGATCGCGATATCCCGTTTCGACATGATGGCGTTCGGCCGGCCACCAGGGGCCGACCTCGTCACGATAGAAGTGCTGCACGATGCGGTCCACTTCACCGCCTTCCTCGCCGACGTGCAGTACGCCGTAACACCACGCCGCGATCACGCCGCCCGGTTTCAGCACGCGCCGCGCTTCAGGGTAGAAGCGGTCAAGATCGAACCAGTGCAGCGCCTGGGCGACGACGACCAGATCGACCGATGCATCGTCCAGCCCCGACGCCTCGGCCGGTGCGACCCGGTAGTCGATGCGCGCGCTCGGGGTCGCTTCGGCGATCTGCGCGGCGCTGGCGTCGGTCGCAATCACCTGTGCGAACACGCGGCTCAGATCGACGGCTGCCTGGCCGGTACCGGTGCCGCAGTCCCACACGCAGTCGCGCGCAGCGCACCGACTGGCCAGCCAGTCGAACAGTTCCGGCGGATAGGTCGGGCGGCTGCTCGCATAGTGGCTGGCGAGCGGGGCGAAGTGATCGGCGAACGCTTTGGTCACGGCTTGATCATGACCTGGCGGGTCCGCCGCTGATGTCGAGGCACAGATACTTGATGTCGACATACTCCTCGATGCCGTGCTTCGACCCTTCACGGCCGAAGCCGGACTGCTTGATGCCGCCGAATGGCGCCACCGCGTTCGAGATGCGTCCGGTATTCAGGCCGACCATGCCGCATTCCAGTGCTTCGGCGACGCGCCAGCTACGGCCGATGTCGCGTGTGTACAGATAGGCGGCGAGTCCGTACTCGGTGTCGTTGGCGAGCGCAATGGCTTCGGCTTCGCTATCGAAGCGGAACACCGGCGCCACCGGGCCGAATACTTCCTCGCGGGCGATGCGCATCGCAGGGGTCGCATCGGCCAGCACGGTCGGTTCGAAGAAGGTGCCACCCAGCGCATGGCGGCGTCCGCCGCACAGCACCCGGGCACCTTTCGCCTTCGCATCTGCGATCAGCGCCTCGACCTTTTCGATTCCTGCCATGTTGATCAGCGGCCCCTGTTCGACACCCGGTTCGGCGCCGTCGCCGACCACCAGCCGCGCCGAAGCGTCGGCCAGCCGGGCGACGAAGGCTTCATGCACGCGGGACTGCACGATGAAGCGATTGGCGCACACGCAGGTCTGGCCGCTGTTTCGGTACTTGGCCGCCAGCGCGCCCTCGACTGCGGCGTCGATATCGGCGTCGTCGAACACGACGAAGGGCGCATTGCCGCCCAGTTCGAGCGACAGCCGTTTGAGGGTCGGTGCGCACTGCGCCATCAGCCGCCGCCCGACCGCCGTCGAGCCGGTGAAGGAAAGCTTGCGCACCGCCGGATCGGCGCACAGCACATCGCCGATCTGCGCCGGATCACCGGTGATCACATTGAGCACGCCCGGCGGCACACCGGCGCGCATGGCCAGTTCAGCCAGCGCGAACGCCGTCAGCGGCGTCAGTTCCGACGGCTTCACGACGACGGTGCAGCCGGCTGCCAACGCCGGGGCAACCTTGCGCGTGATCATCGCCAGCGGGAAATTCCACGGCGTGATGGCGGCGCACACGCCGACCGGCTGGCGCAGTGTCAGCAGCCGGGTGTCGTGCGCCGACGACGGAATGATGTCGCCATAGACGCGCCGGCCCTCTTCGGCAAACCATTCGACGAAGGACGCGCCGTACTTCACCTCGCCGCGCGCCTCCGCCAGCGGCTTGCCGTTCTCGGCCGTGATCAGTGCCGCGAGGTCCTTCTCGTGCAACAGGATCAGTGCGCACCAATCGCGCAGCACCCCGGCGCGGGCTGCCGCGGTCAGTGCGCGCCAGCCGGGCAGGGCGCGGGCCGCCGCGTCGATCGCCCGCGCGGTTTCCGCAGCGCCACAGCCGGGCACGTCGGCCAGCCATTCGCCGGTCGCCGGATTGCGCACGGTCAGCGTGGCGCCATCGTCGGCCGTGATCCACTGGCCGTCGATCAGGTTGGCGCTGCGCAGCAGGGCAGATTCAAGGTTCAAGATTCAAGACTCAACATGGATGCGGCCGCGACAGGCGATGCTGAGCCACTTTCGGCCTGAAGCTTGCCTCTGATTTCAACCGAACAGCCCGAGCGCCATCAGCAGCGGCAACGACAGCCAGAACAGCAGCGTACTCCAGCCGATCAGCAGTGCCGAGGCGGCGGCATCGATCTTGAAGCGCTCGGCCAGCAGCAGCGATGTCATGAAGGTCGGGGTGGCGCATTCGACCAGCGAGGCGCGCTGCGCTTCGGTCGGCGCGTCGGACCACAGCAGCACGATGGCCCAGATCAGCAGCGGTGCGACCAGCAGCTTGACCGACGCGGCGACCAGCACTTCGGTGCGCGGCACCAGACGGCGCCACGGTATGGTCATGCCGAGTACGAACATGATGACCGGGATGGCCGCCTGACCGATGAAGCGCGCCGCCTCGATCAGCGGCGGATAGGCCAGCCCGCTGTACTGCGCACCCAGTCCGAGGGCGAAGGCCCAGATCGGCGGCATCATCAGCACGGTGCGCAATACGTCCGGGCGCTCGCCTTCGGCGTGCGAACCAAGCCGGGTGGCGATCCACACGCCCAGCGTCCACACCACCGGCATGGTCATGAACATGTCGTTGAAGATGGCGTAGCGCATGGCGCCGGCGCCGAAGAAGAACTCCAGCACCGGCGCGCCGACGTTGAAGGTGTTGCCGAACATGCCGCCCAGCATCAGCGAGGCGCGCGTCGTGTCGTGCAGCCCGGCGCCCAGTCGCGTCTTCCACAGCAAGACATAAAGCAGCGCGCCATTGGCCAGCGTGCCGATGCCCACCAGCAGCGGCACCGTCAGCAACTCGAAACTGATCGGCGTGCTGGCGGCCACCGCGAACAGGATGGCCGGATAGAACAGGTAAAGCACCAGCCGGTTCAGCTGCGCGCGCAGCACACCCGCGTCGTGACCCTCGCCCATGCGCGCCGCCCACCAGCCACCGGCCGCGACCAGAAGCGACAGCGGCAGCATGACCTGCACCATCAGCCCGAGCAGATTGCTGCCCAGCGTCACGCCTGCACCTCGGTCAGATTGCGGCCACGCGTTTCGGTCACCATGGCCGCACCGGCCAGACCGATCAGCGCAGCGACGACGAACACCGACATGCCGGACGCCATCGCTGCAGCAGTCGGTTCGCCCGGGCCGCCGATTTCGCGTTCGATCACCCAGCCGACCAGCGGTTGCTGGATGGCGGCGCCGAGAAAGCAGCCCACATTGACCACGCTGGTGGCCATGCCCGACAGCGCGGGCGGATTCACCTCTTTTGCGCTGGCCCAGCTCAGCGTGAAGGCGGCCGCCGACATGCCGAGCAGCGCGAACAGCGCATGGCTGGCCAGCGGTGTCAGCGGCATGCCCTGGGTCAGCGGCTGCCAGCACAGCAGATAGACGGTGCCGACCACCAGCATGACGCTCTTGCGCCGACGCAGCCGGTCGGACAGCCGTCCGATGAACAGTGCGCCGAAGGCAAAGGCGACCAGCATCAGGGTGGCGTGCTGCGCGGCCAGAGCGCGATCCATGCCCTGGACCTTCATCAGCCAGGGGATGCACCACAGGCCGGCGAATGAAAAGAAGCTGCCGGCAATGCCCAGATTGACGAACAGCCCGGGCCAGGTTGAACGGTTGCCGGCAACGCGCCGCAGTCCCGCCTTCCAGTCGTCGGCCAGCGGCGCATGCGCCGCCTTGCCGGACAATTCGCGCAGCGACGGCAGACCGGCGTCTTCCGGCCGGTCGCGCACGTGCAGCCAGGTCAGCACCGCCAGCAGCATCGACAGCAGGCCCAGCGCCACGAATACCGAGCGCCACGACACCACGCCGACCAGCAAGGCAAGCGGCGTCGCAGCGACGGCCGCACCGAGGTTGCCGATGAACTGGGTCAGCCCGCTCATCGTGGCGAAGCGGCTTTCCGGAAACCAGGCGGCGTTGATCTTGAGCAGCGCGAGAAACGGGAAGGACACGCCCAGGCCGACGAGTGCGCGGCCGACCACCGCGACGAAAAGCGAATCTGCCTGGGCAAAAATGATAGCCCCGATGCCGGCGATGACGCCGCCGAAGGCCACGATGCGCCGTGGCCCCAGCGTGTCCATCAGCACGCCGGTCGGGATCTGCATCAGTGTGTAGATCCAGAAGTAGCTGGCCGCAAGGATGCCGAGCGAGGCCGGGCCGACTGCAAAGTCGCGCGTCAGCTCGCCGGCAATTGCAGCAGGCGCGGTGCGATGGAAAAACACCAGCACATAAGAGCAGGCGAGCAACAGGAATGCCGTCCAGCGCAGGCGGACCAACAGGCGGTTCTGTTCGGCGAGGAGCATCGACCGGATTCTAGGTTGCACCGCAAGGATGCGCAGGCGCGCTGGCACCTGCGCATCAAGCTGTAACGGTTACATCAGTTGTACAGATAGTTCGGCAGCCACAGGCCGATGCCGGGGAACATGTAGAGCAGGATGAGCATGATCACCTGGATGCCCATGAACGGCAGCATGCCGGAGAAGATCTGGTTCAGCGTCACGTGCGACGGCGCCACGCCCTTCAGGTAAAACGCCGACATCGCCACCGGGGGCGACAGGAAGGCAGTCTGCAGATTGATCGCCACCAGCAGGCCGAAAAATAGTGGGTCGATGTTGAAGTGCGCCAGCAGCGGCACGAAGATCGGCATGAAGATGACGATGATTTCGGTCCATTCCAGCGGCCAGCCGAGGATGAAGATGATGCACTGCGCGAGGATCATGAACTGGATCGGTGTGAGGTCCATCGACAGCACGAATTTCTCCACCAGATCCTGACCGCCGAGCAGCGCGAAAGCGGCCGAGAAGATGGCGCTGCCGACGAACAGCCAGCACACCATGGCCGAGGTCTTGGCGGTCAGGAACACCGACTCCTTGATCACGCCGAAATTCAGCTGGCCGTAGGCGGCCGCCAGCAACGCGCCGCCGAAGGCGCCGATCGCCGCCGCCTCGGTCGGTGTCGCCAGTCCGAACACGATGGAGCCGAGCACCGCCAGGATGAGCACGGCCAGCGGAAAGAAGGACGACAGCAGCATCTTGAAGATTTCCAGCCGCTCGAAGCTGAGGATGGCGTAGAACGCGATCAGCAGTACGGCGCAGATGGCACAGGCGACCCAGAAGCTCGACGGGGCGGCCGGCGCTGCGGGTGTCTCATCGCTTGCAGGCGCTTCGGCGCCGGGCTCGGCCAGCGAGGGTGCAGGCGTTTCGGCAGCCATCGGCGCCGCCCCCGGCGGTTCTGCGAGGCCTGCTTCCTGCGGGGGCTCGGATACGCCGGCTTCCAGTGGCGGCTCGCTCAACCCGCCATCGCTGTCCGGCTCGGCCAGCGATGAAGACGAGTAGCTGCTTTCGAACGATTCGAGTCCGGCCGGTACCTCGTCGATCACCCTGACTGCCGTCATTGAGCTGTGGATGGCAAACAGCGACACCGCCACCGCGATCAGCGGCAGCAGCGCGAGCCCGAGCTGGCCGAGCAGATTGCCCATCGGCACATCGGCGTTGCGCGGCCCTTTCACCGCGGCCAGCAGCGAGGGCAGGGCACGCGAGCCGTACTGGCGCGCCACCTGCGTCGCCAGCGCCGGCAGCGGAACGTGCCGTTCGGCCTCGGGCAGCGGCGGCGCCCAGTCGGGGCGCAGCTTCGCCATGATGATCACATACACCATGTACAGGCCGGCCAGCATCAGCCCGGGGAAGAAGGCGCCGGCATACAGTTTGACGACCGACACGCCGGCCGTCGCCCCATAGACGATGAGCATGACCGACGGCGGAATCAGGATGCCCAGACAGCCACCGGCCGTGATGACGCCGGCCGACAGCCGCACGTCGTAGCCGGCGCGCAGCATGGCCGGCAGCGCCAGCAGACCCATCAGCGTGACCACCGCACCGACGATGCCGGTCGCTGTTGCGAAGATGGCGCAGGTCACCAGCGTGGCGATGGCCAGCGAGCCGGGCAGGCGCGACATCGCCAGATGCAGGCTCTTGAACAGCTTTTCGATCAGGTTGGCGCGCTCGACCAGATAGCCCATGAAAACGAATAGGGGGATCGATATCAGCACGTCGTTGGTCATGACCGAAAACGCGCGCTGCACCATCAGGTCGAGCGTCTGCTGGGTCGCGATATCCGGGTTCTGCGAGCGGTAGGCCAGCCAGGCGAAGATGACGCCCATGCCCATCAGCGTGAAGGCGGTCGGAAAGCCCAGCATGATGGCCACCACGACGAGCGCCAGCATCAGCAGGCCCAGATGGCCGCTCGTCCATTCCGACGGCGCGGGCATCAGGATGGCCGTGGCGGCAATGATGATTGCCATCAGGCCGAAGCCGAAACGCAGTTCCTTCCTCATTTCGCACTCCCGGCAGACGCCTCTTCAGGCAGGTCGGCGTGCACCATGTGGCGCAGCTTCTCGACGTCGACTTCCTCCACGTCCCGCACGCGCGACGGCCATTCACCCTGGCGGATGCAGATGATGCAGCGCAGGATTTCCACCACGCCCTGCAGCATCAGCGAGGCACCGGCCAGCGGAATGATGGCCTTGAACGGATAGATCGGCGGGCCGTCGGCCGACACTGAAGAGTGTTCGTTGATCACCCAGGATTCGGACGCGAAGTCCCAGCCGGCCCAGCACAGCGCCAGCACGCCCGGAATGAAGAACACGAAGTACAGGATGAGGTCCAGCGTGGCCTGGGTGCGCGGGCGGAAGAACCCGTACAGCACGTCGCCGCGCACGTGTCCGCTGGCGGCCAGCGTGTAGGCGCCGGCCATCATGAACAGCGTGCCGTAAAGCATGTAGGTGGCGTCGAACACCCAGGCGTGCGGCGTGTTCAGCACGTAGCGGGAGAAGACTTCCCAGGTGATGACAAGTGTCAGCAGCACCACGGTCCACGCAAAGGCGTGTCCGACCAGGGTGTTGAATCGGTCTATGCGCAGCAGCAGTTGTTGCATGGCGGTTTCCTGATCCGGCAGGCACGCGCATCGATGCCTGCAATGAAAAAACCGGCGCCCCGTTCCGGAGCGCCGGTCTGTCACCTACCGAGCGGGCTCAGCCCTTCTTCGAGAAGAAGTGGTCGTAGGCCATGCGGAAATTGACGGTGGTGTCGTTCTGCCATGCAGCGGCGCGCTTCGCGAACGTGCGCTGCGATTCAAGCACCTTGGCGAACAGCGGGTTTTCGGATGCCTTCTTGTCGGTCACCTTGTCCCACGCGGCCAGTTGCGCCTTCAGGATCGGGTCCGGCGTCTTGTAGAACTTCACGCCCTGCTTGTCGCGCATTTCCATGTAGGCCGTGGAGTAACGGTCGATCGCCTTCCACGACATTTCGGCCGAAGCAGCCGGAACGGCAGACGCGATGATGGCGCGCAGGTCCGGTGCCAGGGCATCGAGGCGCTTCTTGTTGAACAGGATTTCGAACTGTTCCGACGCTTGGTGGAAGCTCTGCAGCATGCACACCTTGGACACGTCGGGGAAGCCGAGCACCTGATCGCTCGACGCGTTGTTGAACTCGGCTGCGTCGAGCAGGCCGCGGTCCATTGCCGGGACGATTTCGCCGCCGGGCAGCGCGTTGACGGACACGCCCATGTCGGTGAACACGTCGATCGACAGGCCGACGGTGCGGAACTTCAGGCCCTTCATGTCTTCCGCCTTCGACACCGGCTTCTTGAACCAGCCGAGCGGTTGAGTCGGCATCGGGCCGTACATGTAGGACACGACGTCCATGTTGAGGCTCTTGTAGATTTCTTCCAGCAGCGCCTTGCCGCCACCGAATTCGTGCCACGCCAGCACCATGTTGGCGTCCATGCCGAAGGCCGGACCGGAGCCCCACAGAGCCAGCGCGGAATTCTTGCCGTACCAGTAGGCAATCACGCCGTGGCCGCCATCGAGCGTGCCCTTGTTGACCGCATCCAGCAGATCGAATGCCTTGACCACCGAGCCGGCGGGCAGTACGTCGATCTTCAGCCGGCCACCCGACATGTCATTGACCCGCTTGGCGTAGTCCTGGGCGAATTCGTGGAAGATGTCTTTCGCTGGCCAGGTGGACTGGAAACGCAGCGTGATCGGCGACTGGGCGACCGAAATGCCCGGGAAGGCCACTGCCGCCGTACCGGCTGCGGTGCCGGCGGCTCTGGCCAGGAAGTTTCTGCGGGCTGCCTGGGGCTTGTTCTGTTCGGACATGTCGTACTCTCCTCATCGTCGTTGTTGTGACCGCATCGTGCTGTGCGGTGCAATGATCGCCGTGTGCCGTACAGATACGACGCGTGACGATGCTAACCCCGCCGTACCGGCCACGACAAGGCGCACTGCAGCGTCGCTCCGTGAGCGGGCGCACCGTATATTTTCTGCCTTACGGTTTCCTTACTTGACCAGGCCCCAGTTCTGCAGTCGCTGAAACGCAAACTGCGCCTGCGCGTCCTTGTTGCCGCTGCGGATGTAGGCCGCGTAGTGCTGGCTGGCGTTGCGCTTGTCCTGCATGGTTTCGTAGGCAACACCCTTCAGGAACAGCGTGGACGGGTTGCCCGGCAGGATGCGGTCGTAGGCATTGAACGATGCCAGTGCCTCCTGCGGCCGGTTCAGTGCAAGCTTCGATACGCCGCGCTGGTACAGCGCCTGGCCTTCGCCCGGATAGATCTCTGCCGCGCGCGCGAAGTGACGATCCGCATCGTCATACTGTTTCTGCGCAATCAGGCACTTGCCCATCAACACGTTGCCGCAGTAGTCGTCCGGCGCCGCCTTGAGCGCCCGGGCGAAATTGCCTTCGGCCTCTTCAATCGATTTCTTCGCCATCAACGATTCGCCGTCCTGCTGCGCCTTGATGGCCGGCGCGATGCGGCGCAGCGACGCCGTGTTGTCCATATAGCGTTCGCGCGACAGCTTCTTGTTGCGCAGCGCACCATAGGTGCCGTGCGCCTCGCGCTCGGCCGTGGCGTAACGCTCGTCGGACATCGGATGCGACGAGAACATGGTCTGCAGCAGACTGGGCTTGGCCTTGTTCTGGCTGCGCAGCATGTCCATCAGATTCACCATCCCGTCCGGGTTATAGCCGGCCTTGGTCATGTATTCCAGGCCCAGCGCGTCGGCCTGGCGCTCGTCGCTGCGCGAGTAGCCGGCGAGCAGCGCACTGGCGCCGACCTGGGTCGCGATATTGGCCAGCGGTGCGGCGCCGCGGTAGTCGGACATCGCCACCGCGACATTCACCGCTGTCGCGCCGACCTGGGCCATCATCGAGCGGCCGGCCTGTTTCGCGCTGTGGCGCGCATTGACGTGGCCTGTTTCATGGCCGAGCAGGGCGGCCAGCTCGTCCTCGCTGTCCATGTCCAGCATGATGCCGCGCGTGACCGCCATGCTGCCGCCGGGGAAGGTGTAGGCGTTGATGTAATTGGCGTTCACGACGCGTGCGTTGTAAGGCACCTCCGGCCGATGCGTGTTCTTCGCGAGCGACAATTCGAGGTTGTTCACGTAGCGGTTCAGCGCGTTGTCCTGCACCGCACCGTAGTCAGCCGAGAACTGCTTGGGCGAATGCTGGCGGTCGATGCCCAGCTCACTTTCCTCGGACATACCGACAACGACCTGCTTGCCGGTGATCGGGTCGGTCGCACAGCCGGTCAGCTGAGGCAGCGTCACCGCGGCGCCGGCAATGCCGGACAGCCAGAGGAAGTCGCGGCGTGACATTTCGCGGCGGAAGTAGCGGTCATGTGACATGTGGTCGGTCCTTTAGAAGATTCTGGGTGCGGCCTGCGAATACCTCCCCGCGGGCGCTACTCCGCAGGCGATTTGCAAACTTTGATCAGACGACGGCGTTCATTTCGAGGCCGGATCGTCTGCAGGGCAGGCTCCTGCGAAAGACGAGACCTTCGTGAGAGCTTCGTTGGCCGGCACATCGCTCACGCTGGCTCTGCGTGTTCCACCATCAACTGTATGCGACGCACGCCCTGGTATTCGTTCACGTCCAGCCGGTAGGCCGCGTTGACACGGGCCGGCAGGGGTTCCGCGCGGTTGAACCAGATGGCGTCGAAACTTGCGCCGTCCTTCACCAGGGAGAGCTTGAGGTGCTTGTCCTTCAGCAGACGCTGATTGCGTACTTCGAAGTGATCGGAAAACACCGGCGGCGGAAAGCCCTGGCCCCATATCTCAGCTTCGATCAACGTCGCCGCGTTGAGGTTCATCAGCGACGCTTCCAGCGCACCGTCGGTTTCTATGGTGCGGGTCAGCGCCGAAGGTTCCACCATCGTGGCGACCGCCTGTTCGAAGGCGGCTCGAAAGCGGTCGAGATCGTTCTCCAGCAGCGTCAGGCCGGCCGCCATGGCATGGCCGCCGAAGCGGATGATCAGGCCAGGTTCGCGCTTGGACACCAGGTCGAGCGCGTCCCGCAGGTGCAGGCCGGGAATCGAACGGCCCGAGCCCTTGACTTCCCCCTCGTGGCCGCGTGCGAAAGCGATGGTCGGGCGATGCGCGCGCTCCTTGATGCGCGAGGCGACGATGCCGATGACGCCCTGGTGCCAGTCCGGGTGGAACAGCGACAACGACTTCGATTCGCCGATGTCGATGCCGGCCAGTTGCGCCTCGGCATCTTCCTGCATGCCCTGTTCGATTTCGCGCCGTTCGCGGTTGATCGCATCGAGCTGCTGCGCCAGACCGAGCGCGCGCGCGAAGTCGTCGGTGATCAGGCATTCGATGCCGAGCGACATGTCCGACAGCCGGCCGGCCGCGTTCAGCCGTGGCCCGAGCGCAAAGCCGAGGTCGAAGGACTGTGCCTGCGATGGCTCGCGCCCGGCCGCGGCGAACAGCGCGCGCAGCCCGGGCACCATGTTGCCGGCGCGGATGCGTTGCATGCCCTGGGTGACCAGAATGCGGTTGTTGTGGTCCAGCTTGACCACGTCGGCCACGGTGCCGAGCGCCACCAGATCAAGCAGATTGCCCAGATTCGGTGCTTCCCGGCCGTCGAAGGCGCCGCGGCTGCGCAGTTCGGCGCGCAGCGCCAGCATGACGTAGAACATGACGCCGCAGCCGGCGATGGCCTTGCTCGGGAAGTCACAGCCGGGTTGGTTCGGATTGACGATGACGTCGGCCGCCGGCAGTTTGTCGCCCGGCAGGTGATGGTCGGTCACCAGTACCGACATGCCGAGTTCGTTCGCCCGCGCTACGCCCTCGACGCTGGCGATGCCGTTGTCCACGGTGATGAGCATGTCCGGTTCGGCGTGCGCTGCCAGATCGACGATTTCCGGCGTCAGGCCGTAGCCATACTCGAAGCGGTTCGGCACCAGATAGCTCACGTTGGCACCCATGGCGCGCAGCGCCCGGATGCCGATCGCGCACGCGGTCGCGCCATCGCAGTCATAGTCGGCGACGATCAGCAACCGGGCGTCGGCTTCGATCGCGTCCGCCAGCATGACCGCCGCGTCGGCCAGCCCGCGCATCGAATCCGGCGGCAACAGCGCCTTGAGCGAATAGTCGATCTGGCTGCGGTCCTGCACGCCACGCGCGGCGTACAGGCGGGCCAGCAGAGGGTGCACGCCCTGCTGGGCGAGCATTTCGCTGCTGCGCAGCGGGACGGGGCGGTTCTTGATGCAGGTCATCGGAATTCCGGCAGGCAGGGGCCGCGCGTCAGCGCGACGGAACGACGGAAAAGGGACGGCGCCAGAACTTCATCAGATCGCGCCGGTGCACGGTGACATCGACGCGGCCGCTGTCGCCGCTCAGTGTCAGGGTTAGCGTCTGCACATCGCCGCGCTTGAGTGCGGCCAGCGCCGGCGCAATCCACTGTGTGTCGAGCGCGCGGGCAGCGTCTGTCCAGGCTTCGGCATCGAGATAGAGCGAGGGCGCCAGCGCGCAGTCGAGCACCACGAGATTGTCGGGCAGCAGCGCCACGCCGACCTGGGCCGGCAGCGGTGCGGTGCGCACGCCGGCAGCCAGTGCCATGCCACGCGCCAGCGCATTGTCGGACCACACCTGGATCGGCCTGGCCTGCGCGCGCGCGACCGCCACGCCTGCGCCCCAGAACCAAAGGCTGTTGATGGCCGGACGCCCGGCTTCTTCACGCGCGGCATTCACCGGATGGCTATGAAAAAGCATCTGCGTTTCGTTCATCCACTGACGCACCCTGGCGCCATCCGAACCGGATGGCAGGCGCACGTCGATCTTGCGCCCTAGCGCACCGCCAGGCGGCGTGGTGATGACCGAAATGGCCTCATGCAGCGCCAGATGGCCGTGGCCGCCGGCGCCCATGTAGAGCCAGCCGACATTGGCGAAGTGGGCGTTCCACGACGCGCACAGCGCGGCGGCCTCCTCGGCGTCAGGTGCCACATCGGGCCCATCGGTCAGCAGCAGCGCGTCGCGTGCGAAGCGAAGATGTACGGCATCGGCCGCCAACCACTGCCGGCTGTTGACCGCCTCGCCCTGGCCGGCACGACGCAGCGCGCCGAACGGAGCCCGCTCATCCAGCCCGAACAGTGACGCCAGCAGGTATTCGGCCGCCAGCGCCGGCCGCCGCAAAGTGGTGCCGCAACCTGCCAGACGCGACAGCGCCGGCGTCTTCAGCGACAGCAGTGCGGGTGGATGTTGCGGAGAGGGGGGCCAAAGCAGGCCGGGCAGAACGATGTGCAGGGACATCATGCAAGTGTACCCCGCCGGCCGGCCGGACTTCGTGGCTTGCATGGACCGAGGCAGTGGCCCGGTCGGAGTGGATGCCTTGGGAGCGGCCTGTGTGGGAGCGGCGACCCACGGCTGGCTCTTCATGGCCAGTCGGCTTTGTGGACGGCGATCGGCGAGGTTTCTGTGGGAGCGGCGTCCCCGCCGCGATACGGACTTCGCACAGCGAACGTCGCAGCACGGATCGCGGCGGGGACGCCGCACAGGTGTCGCTCCCACGAAGAGCCGTCACCACCCTCCGCCCCCGCCGCCGGCCGGCGGTGAGAGGCATCCGGATCCCCTTCCCAAAAGAAAAGCCCCGCTCTGGGCGGGGCTTTCCGGTACGGCTTCGATCGAACGACTTACTTCACGCGGTTCTTGTACTCGCCGGTACGGGTGTCGATTTCGATCTTGTCGCCGATTTCGCAGAACAGCGGCACCGACACTTCGAAGCCGGTGTTGATCTTGGCCGGCTTGAGCACCTTGCCCGAGGTGTCGCCCTTGACACCCGGTTCGGTGTAGGTGATTTCGCGCACCACCGAGTTCGGCAATTCGACCGAAATCGCACGGCCTTCGTAAAACACCACTTCGCAGGCCATGCCGTCTTCGACGTAATTCAGTGCGTCGCCCATGTTCTCGGCGTCGACTTCATACTGGTTGTAGTCTCCATCCATGAACGTGTACATCGGGTCGGCAAAGTACGAGTAGGTGACTTCGCGCCGCTCGAGGATGACCACGTCGAACTTGTCATCGGCTTTATAGACGGTTTCCTGACCGGAGCCGGTCAGCAGGTTCTTCATCTTCAGCTTGACGACGGCCGAGTTGCGGCCGGATTTGTTGTAGTCGGCCTTGAGTACAACCATGGCTTCGCTGCCGATTTTCACGACGTTGCCGGCGCGCAGTTCCTGAGCGGTTTTCATGCAGGGTTCGTTCCTGTGGGGAGGGTTGTGATTGAAAGCCGCCGATGTACAGATCGAACCTTTGCAACCCCTGTTGCAACGCCCGCTGCGGCAAACCCGGCATTATATAGGTGGTTGATTAAACATCACAAGCTGTGTCGCGAGGTCGTCCTGAGCCGCCAGCATGGCCGCCCTCCATCGTGCATGCGATACCAGTCGCGGCAGGTCGCCGAGCACCGCCTGCCAGTCTTCAACCGACACCGCAGCTGCGCTGTTCCAGCCGCGATGAAGCGCCCGCAGGCGTGTCGCCACTTCGTCGGGCAGGCCTTCGGCATGGCGGTCGAGGAAGGCGTCGAGCTTGGGAAGGTGGGCGCCCGCGTCCTGCGGGTAGATGTGCCACAGCATGGGCCGGGCGGCCCACTGTGCGCGCACGAATGAATCTTCGCCACGGACAATGTTCAGGTCGCACTGCCACAGCAGATGGTCGTAATCGTCCTGGTCCATGAAGGCGAGTACGTGCAGCGAGAGCGCGCCGCGCCGTACGACGTCCCCGGCGCGCAATGCCCGACCGAGTGCCTCGGCCGCCACCGTCAGCGACCGGCTTTCCGGCACCCACAGTTGCACCGGTTGCGCATGCGCCGCGAGGGCATCGATCAGCGTCGCGATCGATGGGCTTTCGTAGCTGAACAGCGAAAGCTGCAGCGCCCCGCCGTCGACCGTCACGCCAAGTCGCGCCAGATCGCGCTTCCGGGCAGCGGTATCGGCCAGCCAGGCGTCGCGCTGCGCCGGCAGGTCGCGCTCGCGCAGCAGGCCACCGGTGCGCGCGGTAAAACCGGGAAAGAAGAAGCGCTTGGTCAGCCCGCTCGCCGCGTCGTGCGACGGCAGGCCATGGCAGTCCTCGACCCAGTCTTCAGCACTCAGGTATTCGAGATTGATCCAGCGTGGCGGCGGGTGCTGCGCCGCCATGGCCGTGACGAAAGCCGGCGGCAGGTCGCAGGCGAAAGCTTCGATGACGCAGCCGGCGGGCACGCAGGTCGTGGCGTCGTCGGTCCAATGCAGGACTTCGATACCCGGTTCGGCGGCGCCGTGCGGCTTGATGCGCGTCAGCGCATCGGGTGCATCGACCCACAGTCTGACGTGCCAGCCATGGTCGCGCGCCAGGCAGCGCGCCAGCCGCCAGCACACGCCGATATCTCCGAAATTGTCGATGACGCGGCAGAACAGATCGGCTTCTGGCCGGGGCAGCGACCGCTTCCGTGATGAATCTTGCGTGACAGGGTGCGACATGCCTTCAAGTCCTGAATCCGGTCGTCGTAAAGGAAAAGGTATCCGACATCATCCGTCATTACCTGCCCGCTCAAGGAGTCCAGTCATGCCCATGCAGCGTCCGACGTCCGAAGCACTCGGTTTTCGCCACACTCACCGCACCCTGCAGGCCGGCGAACACATTCCGCCGATGCCGAGCCTGCTCGACCAGATCGCCCAGATCAATGCGATGGCGCTGGTTGCCGAGGCCGATGGCGAGGCCGACAATGACGACTGGGCGGGCGACACGGCGATCGACGACGACGAGGATTGAACCGCGCATCGCGGCCACCGTTCAGCCGGCGGGTGTCCCGGCCGTAAACAGGTCATCTGAACGAAGGACCTGAATCATGCGCGATATTTCTATCGCCACCCTAGACGGCTGGGTGGCGTACATGGGGGACAAGCCCCTGCCGGTTCTCGCACGCACCGTGCGCGAACTGGCCGTATTGCGCGAGAAGGAAAGCTCGGTCAGCGCGCGCAGCATCGCCCAGGTCGTGCTGCACGACCCGCTGATGACGCTGCGGGTGCTCGCCTTCATTGAATCGCGCAATCGTCACAGCCAGCATCACGACATCACGACCATCGAGCGGGCGCTGATGATGATCGGCATTTCGCCCTTCTTCAATCATTTCGATGGCCTGCCCACGCTGGAAGATCATCTGCACGGGCATCCGCAGGCGCTGCTGGGCGTCATGCGCGTCATTGCTCGCGCCCGCCGCGCCACCAGCTGGGCCCGTGAGTGGGCGCTCATGCGGCACGACATGGATGTGGACGAAATCACCGTCGCGACGCTGCTGCACGACGTCGCGGAAGTACTGTGCTGGGTGTTTGCGCCCAAGCTGTCGCTCGACCTGCGCGACCTGCTGCGCGCCAACCCGGGCATGCGCACGGCAGCCGCGCAAAAGGCGGTATTCAACGTCACCGCGCATGAACTCCAGCTCGCACTGGTGCGCGCCTGGAAGCTGCCGTCACTGCTGGTCGAGCTGATGGATGGTCGGCATGCGGCCACGCCGCGCACCCGCAACGTGTCGCTGGCGATCGATCTGGCGCGCCACAGCGCCAAGGGCTGGGATGATCCGGCGCTGCCGGACGATTTCGCTGCAATCGAAGCGCTGCTGCGCGTCAGTCACGAAACCCTGCTCGGCCGGCTGGGGTTGCCGATGGATGGTTCGCCTCCGCCGGCGTTGCCCGACGAGCCCGAGCAGCCCTGAGCTTCGGGCTCGGCGTCGCAGGCTACGCGCCAGATTCAGCGCCTGGCTTCCAGCGCTTCCCAGCGCACCATCGCCTGATCGATCAGGGCCGACAGCTCACCCAGACGCGCGGACACCTTGCTTGCATCGGCCCCCGCACCGGCCGACAGGCGGTCGGTCAGCGTCGCCTGTTCGGCTTCCAGTGTGGCGATCAGGTCGGGCAGCCCCTCAAGTTCCTTCTGTTCCTTGAAACTGAGCTTTGATTTCGCGGCGGCGGCTAGCGGCTTGTCGCCTCTCACGGCCGGCGCGCTGGCGACTTTCGCCGCCGCACTGGCCGCGGCCTGCACCGTGGCGCGCTGCGCCACCCAGTCGGTGTAGCCGCCGATGTATTCGCGCCAGCGTCCGTCGCCTTCGTAGGCAACGGTCTGCGTGACCACGGCGTCGAGGAAGGCGCGGTCGTGCGACACCAGCAGAACGGTGCCGTCGTAGTCCTGCAGCAGCTGTTCGAGCAGATCCAGCGTTTCCATGTCGAGGTCGTTGGTCGGTTCGTCGAGCACCAGCACATTGGCCGGCCGGGCGAACAGCCGTGCCAGCAGCAAGCGGTTGCGCTCGCCGCCGGACAAGGACTCGACCTTGGCGCGCGCACGCTGAGGCGGGAACAGGAAATCGCCCAGATAGCCGATCACATGCGTGCGCTTGCCTGCGATCTCGACGAAGTCCGAGCCCGGACTGATCACCTCGGCGAGCGTGGCCGAATCGTCGAGCTGGCTGCGGAACTGGTCGAAGTAGGCCACTTCGATGCGCGTACCGTTGCGTACCACGCCGCTGTCGGCCTGCAGCTGACCGAGGATGAGCTTGAGCAGCGTTGTTTTGCCGGCGCCGTTCGGGCCGATGAAGCCGACCTTGTCGCCGCGCACGATGCGCGCCGTGAAGTTGCGCACCACCACCTTGTCGCCGAAGCTTTTGCTGACGTCTTCCAGTTCGGCCACCAGCTGGCCCGATGCTTCGCCGCGATCGACCTCGATGCGTGCCCGGCCCATCTGGTCACGCCGTGCCTCGCGCCGCGCGCGCAACTCGTCCAGCCGCTTGACGCGGAACTGGGCGCGCGTGCGCCGCGCCTCGACACCCTTGCGTATCCATACCTCTTCCTGCGCCAGCAACTTGTCGGCGCGCGCCGATTCGAGTGCCTCGGCGGACAGTTCGTCCGCCTTGCGTGCCACGTATTCGGCGTAGCGGCCGGGGTAGCTGCGCAGCTGGCCACGGTCCAGTTCGAGGATGCGGCTGGCGAAGCTGTCGAGAAAGCGCCGGTCGTGCGTGATCACCAGACTGGCGCCGCGGAAGTCGTTCAGCAACGACTCCAGCCAGGCAATGCCGTCGAGATCGAGGTGGTTGGTCGGCTCGTCGAGCAGCAGCATGTCCGGTTCGGCCACCAGCGCGCGCGCCAGCGCTACCCGCTTCAACATGCCGCCAGACAGCGATTCCACCTTCGCGTCGCCCGGCAGCGCAAGCCGCTCCAGCGCCTGTTCGATGCGTTGCTCGAAGCGCCAGGCCTGGTGATGCTCGAGCGCGTCCTGCAGTTCGGACATACGGTCGAACACGGTTTCGTCGCCGTGGGCCATGGCTTCGGCCACGTCGTGGTAATCGATCAGAAGTTGCGCCAGTTCGCCCAGTCCCTGCGCGATCGCGTCGAACACACGCGCACCGGGTTCGAATTTCGGTTCCTGTGACACATAGGCCAGCTTCATGCCGGGCTGGCGCCAGAACGTGCCGTCGTCGAGCGTGGCGTCGCCGGCGAGAATCTTCAGCAGGCTGGACTTGCCGGTGCCGTTGCGCCCGATCAGCGCCAGCCGCTCGCCGGGTTCCACCACCAGTGCAGTGTGGTCAAGCAGCGGCACGTCGCCAAAAGCAAGGCAGGCGTTATCGAGGGTGATCAGTGGCATGGGGAATACGGGAAGTGGAGCGGCGCCGCAGTATATCGCCGCACCGCAGCAAGCCGGTCACCCGGGTACAATCGCGGCCGCCGGCTCCATAGTTGAATGGATACAACAACCCCCTCCTAAGGGGTAGGTACAGGTTCGATTCCTGTTGGGGCCACCAGATCGTCCGCCTCCCGCCCTCCCGCCAATCTTGCCGTCTTAGGTCAATTCTCACGAATGCCGGTTCAAGACTTGGTCCAGATCGACCGATTACGCTCAGGTCAAACAATTCCAACAGACAGGACACGGGCAATCATGGGCATGCGGTCGATGCGGGGCGACGACGTCGCGGTATGGGCAGGTCTGGTGCTGAGCGGCACCGCGGCGGGACTGTCGGCAGCCGGGCTGACGACCGGATGGATTCCCGCGCTGCTGGCTGCAGCGATCGTCAGCCTGATCGCGTCGCAGGTGCTGAGCCGGCGCGCGCGTCGGCATCATGCGGCCCGTCAGGCCGCCCGCATGGCGGAGATCGACCACAGCGTGAATCGCTACGACGAACTGTGTTCGGCCCTGGCCACCGGCAGCCGCGAGCAGTTCCAGCGCCTGCAGGGCTCACTTGAACACAGTCAGGGCATTGTGTCGGGCGCCGCGAGCCGGCTGCGCGAAAGCAGCGGGCAGGAGACGCTGCGCGCGATGGTGGAACAGCTGCAGGCACTGGCCGCAGATCAGGAACAAGCGCAGCGCCGGGCCGACATCGAACAATTTGCCCAGGATACCCAGACAGCGCTTTCGGCGTTCGTCGTCACGGCGGAAAAGCTCGGCGCCGACAGCACCGTCATCGCCGAACGCTTTCAGGGCGTGCGCGGACAGCTCGACCAGGTACGCGGCCTGATCGGCCAGGTGAACGAGATCAATCGCCAGACTTCGCTGCTCGCGTTGAACGCGGCGATCGAAGCGGCGCGCGCCGGCGAAGCGGGGCGCGGTTTCGCCGTGGTCGCCGACGAAGTGCGCAAGCTCGCGCAACGCACTGAATCCTTCAGCCACGAAATCGGCACGCTGCTCAAGCACGTGAATGAATCCATCATTGAAACCGGTCAGGTCGTGACGATGTCGGCCAGCACCGACATCGGTTCGGCGCGCGCGGCCGAGGCCAACGCGGAACAGTTGCGGCGCCGGATGGAGGACATCAACCGTCACGCGGCCCTGCAGGCCGAACGCGTGAACGAGCTGTCGGGTGCCATCCACGACACGGTGATGCAGAGCATCGTGTC
This sequence comes from Methyloversatilis sp., assembly GCF_030696805.1. GTDB lineage: Bacteria > Pseudomonadota > Gammaproteobacteria > Burkholderiales > Rhodocyclaceae > Methyloversatilis. The sequence goes on from NZ_JAUYRO010000053.1 coordinate 66,565, forward strand.
GATGCAGTTCGAGGACATGGTGAATCAGGTGCTGGCGCGGGTGCGCGAACAGTCGCAGTTGATGTCGCACTACGTGAATGGCGTCTTTGATGCGCACCGCGATGTCGAGCAGCGCGACGGCGTGTCGAGGGTGACCCAGCGCAACGAAGTGCTGTCGAGACTGTTGGCCGACGCCGAAGCAGCGACCAAGGTGATGAGCCTGAATGCAGTCAGCAAGACTGCGATGTCGACCGGCGAGGTCGAACTTTTCTGAGTGAAGGGCTGTGCTCATTCGGTTCGAGCGGCCAGCCCGAGTGCATCGCGCAGGGCGCCGAGCGTGAGTACGAATCAAATGAGGACAGACCCTGGAGCGGCGCGTGGTGGCACGCCGGGGCAAGCGGCTCAGCCGCGCCGCGCCTCGACCACGCCGTCGACGTCACGCAGCAGCGTCAGTATTTTCTGGATCTGGCCGACGCTGGCGATTTCAACCGTGAAGCTCATACGCGCCATGTCGGCCTTCGACAGCGTGCTCACCGCCGTCACGTTGATGCGCTCGCGCGACAGCAATTCGGAAATGTCGCGCAGCAGGCCCTGCCGGTCGTGCGCCTCGACCAGCAGGTCGGCCGCGAAGCGCGATTCCGGATCCTGGCTGGCGATCTCGCCCCACTGCGCGTCGACCACCCGTTCCGGGTTGCGCGCCACCATGTTGATGTAGTTCGGGCAGTCGCTGCGGTGGACGGCGACACCGCGCCCGCGCGTGACGAAGCCCGAAATCGGATCCGGCGGTGCCGGCTTGCAGCAGCGCCCAAGCTGGGTCAGCAGCTTGCCGACACCTTCCACCAGCACGCCGCGTTCGCCGACGGCACGCGGTGCGCGCGGCTTGATCAGCGGTTCTTCCGGCAGTGGCTCTTCACCCTTGAGCGCGACGTGAATCGCGCGCGGTCCGACCTCGCCGTGCGCGCACGCGATCAGCATGGAGTCAACGCTGTTGTAGCCCAGCTTCTGCGCCAGTTCGTCCAGATTGGTCTGCGCCGCGCCTTCGCGCGACAACTCGCGCGTGAGCCATGTTCGGCCCTGCGCCAGCGTTTCGCCTTCTTCGATCTGGGCGAACCAGCGCCGTACCTTCACGCGCGCCTGATGGGTCGCGATATAGCCCTGCTGCGGGTTCAGCCAGTCGCGCGACGGCCCGCCCTGTTTGGCGGAGATGATTTCCACCCGCTGGCCGTTGTCGAGCGGCGTATTGAGCGGCACCAGTTGACCATTGACGCGCGCACCCCGGCAGCGATGGCCCAGATCGGTGTGCAGCCGGTAGGCGAAGTCGATCGGCGTCGCACCCTGCGGCAGGTCAATCACCTTGCCTTGCGGCGTCAGCACGTACAGCGTGTCGTCGAGCGCGGCACGCTTGAATTGTTCCACCCATTCCGAGTGGTCGGCGATTTCATCGCGCCATGACAGCAATTGGCGCAGCCAGGCAATCTTGTCGTCGTAGTCCTTGTCCTGGCCCGAACCTTCCTTGTAGCGCCAGTGCGCCGCCACACCCATCTCGGCGTGCTGGTGCATCTCGCGCGTGCGGATCTGCACCTCGAGCGAGCGGCCGTCCGGCGCCACGACGGCGGTGTGCAGCGAGCGGTAGTTGTTGCCCTTCGGGTGCGCGATGTAGTCGTCGAATTCACGCGGCAGCGGTTGCCACAGCTGGTGCACAACGCCGAGCGCGGCGTAGCAGTCGCGCACCTCGTCGACCAGCACGCGCAGCGCGCGCACGTCGTATACCTCGGCGAACTCGATGCGCTTGGCGCGCATCTTGTTCCAGATGCTGTAGATGTGCTTCGGCCGGCCCTGGATTTCCGCCTTGATGCCGGCGCTCGCCAGCTCGGCCCGGAGCCGGGTCATCGAGTCGGCAATGAAGGCTTCGCGTTCAAGGCGCTTCTCGTCAAGCTGCCTGGCGATGCGCTTGTAGGTGTCGGGTTCGAGAAAGCGGAAGGACAGGTCTTCCAGCTCCCACTTCAGTTGCCAAACGCCGAGCCGGTTGGCGAGCGGCGCATAGATGTCGAGCGATTCGCGCGCCATGTCGATGCGCTGCTCGTTCGGATTGACCGTGAGCCAGCGCAGGCTCTGCACGCGCGACGCCAGCCTCAGCATGACGACGCGTACATCTGCCACCATGGCCAGTACCATCTTGCGCAGCACCTCGGCCTGGTTGCCGATCTCGGCGCCGGTCGTGCTCCTGGTGGCATGCGAACGGGTGATCAGTCGCAGATGATCGAGCCGCTGCAGGCCTGAAACCAGCTCGCTGACCGACTGGCCGTACTGTTCGGCAATCTGCTGATCGGCGTCGTCGATCACCTCGTGCAGCGGAAACAGCAGCGCCGCGAGTCGGGTTTCGAGGTCGAGCCGCAGCGAGGCGCAGATCAGCGCCTGACCCACCACATGTTCATGCATCGGCTCGCCGGTGCCGAGCGTGCGGCCGGCGTACAACGTCGCCACGCGGTCGTGGGCGGCCCGCAATGTGGCGGCGTCGGCGTCACCCAGGCCGTCGGCCAGCAATTCGAATGTGTTGCGGGCAGTGTCTGCGCTGACGAGGGAATGGACGACGGAAACCATGTTCGGGATTATCGCTGATCAGGGATGCGGGGGCTTGTGGCGCAGCAGCATGGACAGATGCTGCGGAGACCTCAGACTGAAAGAAAAAGGGGCGGCCGATCGCTCGGCCGCCCCGCAGACATCTGTCTCACGACAGTTGTCCTGAATCAGGTCTTCGGCTTGTCCGGTTGGGAGCTCTGGGGTTTGGCGTCGCCGTGCTTATCGCCCGGGCATGCAATGACAACGCTGGACGACGCAAACATCGCCAGCCCCAACAGGATCGCGAGACGTTTCATCACGGATCACCTCCTTTCATGGTTGCGGAGCCAGTACGATAGGCGCGCCCCCGACCTTACGCAAGCAAGGACCATTGCCAAATGTTTCACTGGCTCAGACGCGCGCTTGCGCCGGCCGACGCCGACCTGCCCGAGGTAACGCCTGACACCTGGGCGCGCATCGAGGCGCGGCTTCCCTTTCTCGACTATCTCGAACCGGCCGACCGGCCGGTGCTGCGAGAACTGGCTCGCCAGTTCATCGCCAGCCGGCAGTTCCACGGCGCGCACGACATGGTGCTGCACGACGATCAGCTGGTGGAGATCGCACTGCAGGCCTGCCTGCCAATCCTCAGGCTGGGGCTGGACTGGTACGACGACTGGGTGGGCGTGGTGCTCTATCCGGGCGACTTCCTGGTGCCGCGGCAAAGCGTGGACGACGCCGGCGTGGTGCATGAGTACCAGGAGCCGCTGATCGGCGAAGCCTGGGCCGGCGGGCCCGTGCTGCTGTCCTGGCAGCCGGACGATCACGCGGCCGACGGCGTGAATGTGGTGATCCACGAATTCGCGCACAAGCTCGACATGCGCAATGGCGACGCCGACGGCCTGCCGCCGCTGCACGAAGGCATGAGCACGGCGCGCTGGGCGAGGGTGTGGTCGGACGCGTACCAGCGCTTCTGCGCCGACATCGAAGCCGGTGTCGAAACCGGCATCGACGACTACGCAGCGGAAAGCCCGGCTGAATTCTTCGCCGTCATGTCGGAATGCTTCTTCGAAATTCCGGATCTGATCCAGGACGTGTGGCCGGATCTTTATGCACAACTGGCGCTGTTCTACCGGCAGGATCCGGCGCCGCGCGCCCGTGCGCTGCACGCACCCGGGGGCGAAGCCCTTCCGTGATCGCCGAACTGTTCGCCTGGTGGCGCACTGACTGCCTGCCCGCGGCCCGGCGCCTGGGTTACCGGCGGGAAGCGGCGGCGCTCGTCGTGCGCCACCGGCGCCTGGGCCGGCATTGGGCCGATCACCTGGCCCGCACGCGCGCCGCGCTGCTGACATCGGCACGGCAGGCTACCCGCGCACGCGACGCACCGAAACGCGCATGGATCATGGGTGCCGGGCTTCTGCACGATGTTCCGCTCGATCAATTGCTCGACTGCTTTGAACGCATCGATCTGGTCGACGTCTCCTTCGCGCCGGCGGCGCATGACGCGGCGCGCCGTTACCCGGGGCGCGTCGCTTGCGTCATGCAGGACGTGACCGGCCTGATTGCCGACCCCTTGCGCGATCCGCGCGATGCAACGCCGCCACTGCCCGATGATGCCTGGTGCGCGTCGGTCAACCTGCTCAGCCAGTTGCCGCTGCTGCCATGCGACGCATTGTTGCAGCAGGGCTTGGCCGAACCCGAGGTCGAGCGGCGCGGCCGTGCCCTCCAGCACGCGCACGTCGAGGCGCTGCAAAAGGCGGCGCACGCCTGCCTGATCATCGAATACGCGCAGACCCATCCACCGCCCGGACCCGCCGACATGATTCTGCTGCCCGGGCTGCCGGAACGCCTTGGCGCGTCTGGCTGGCGGCAGCACGACAGTTGGCACTGGCCACTGAATCCGCGCGGCGAAACCGAACTGCCGGAAGGCCGCGCGATGCAGGCCTGGTCGCGCTGACCCGCAGCAGGGAGCGTTGTCGAGTGGGAGGGTTCGACGAAACCGGCATGTGTGAAGGGACCCTGCCGGAGCGCGCATTGTGGGAGCGGCCCCTGTGGGAGCGGCGGCCTCGCCGCGATCGTGCCGCGACCATCGTCGTGCAGCGTGCGTATCGCGGCGAGGCCGCCGCTGCACCGCCGTGCGGCCCGCTCAACTGGCTGGACGGCGCCACGCGCTGGCCAGCCAGGTCTGCTGTTCGCGCGGCAGGCCGAACGGGCGGTAGTAGTGGGTCAGCTCGACGAAACCTGCGCCGGTCATGTAGCGGCGCCAGCCGCCGAGGTCGTGGTAGCTGCCGTAGCGTTCGCCATTCCACCCCTCCTGTCCGTTGCCGCGGGGATTTGAACTGAACAGCACGCCGCCGGGCTTGAGGGCAGCGAACAGCTTGCCCAGCACCTCAGGTAGCAGACGCGCCGGCACATGGAACAGCGAGGCATTGGCGAACACGCCGTCGAAACGCGCCGGGGGAAGGTCGAGATCGAGGAAGTTCTGTTCCAGCACCGTGCAGCCGCTGAACTCGCGCGCCATGGCGGCAGGGCGCGCGGCGCCTTCGAGGCCGGTCGGGCGGTGGCCCATGTCCTTCAGCGTCTTCAGGTCGCGGCCGGGGCCGCAGCCGAAATCGAGCAGCTCGAATGGCGGCTCGATTTCGATGAAGGACAGCAGCGCGGAGATGTTCTGGCTCACGTCGTGGTCGCGCGTACCTTGCCAATAATCATCGGCATGGCGATCGTAGTGGCCCAGCGTGGAACGGGCTATCAGCTCTGCATCGTCGGCTGGATCTGACATGGGGTGCGCTTCCATGGGTGGGGTCGGGGTGACGTCGCTGCAGTGCAGCGGGAAACCTGCGCGAAAACCTCTACGCTTAAAGGGTGCGCGCTGTTCCGCAGCCGATGCGTATTGTGTGCCGATTGCAGGCCCTGCCGCCCGGTCTTCCGACAACATTCAGATAACCGGCCGGCAGCCGATGAAACCCGGGCGGCGTCCGAGGCCCGCGCCCTGCAAGCGGCGAACCATAAAAAGCTTCGCTGGTGCGGCCGCCGCCGCAGCGGATGAAGCGTCGACTACCGATGGAGGAGACCGTAATGAAACGTGCAGGAAAAACCCCCGATCCTGACCCTTGTCTGACAACCGGAAACGAAGTGAGGGTCGGGGCAGGCGCCAGGGAGGACATCGCAGCGGAATTTGTCCCGCCCCTTGACGTGCTGCAGGCGGAAAAAGCCGGATTCGGCATGCCCTGGGAACGCGAACTCGATGTGGTCGCAGCCTGGCAGGCGGCCGGCGGCAATGTCGACAGCGAGTGGGATGTCTGCGTCTGGGAAACGCGCGCCACGAGATTGCGCAGCACATCGAATGCATCGCGCGCGGCCGGTCCGGATGCCGCGAACGAACCCCCGACGATGGCCACCGTGGTCCGCCTCACGACCTCGCTCGTGTCGCTGCGCGAGCGGCTGTTCCGCATGCAGAGCGAGGTGACCGACGTCGCGCGTGGCGAAATGCGCGAGCGGCGCACGCCGGTTGACGATGCCGATGCGGCCCCGCGCTCGGTGGTGCGCCGCCCGCTCGGCGCGCCAAACAGCGCACGCATCCTGCGCCTGGCGCGCGACTACGTGGCGGCGCTCGATCTTGCGCGCGCCGGCATGGCCAGTCTGATCGGATTGCAACCGATGAATGAAGCAACTGCCGAGCCGGTGGTCGATCGCCGTCGCAACAGCGTGCTCATCGATTTTCCCGACCGCCGCTCGGCCGGCTGACGCCTCAAGCCCGCACCGGCGAGTGTCCCCGCCCGGTCAGGCGACCGCGGCGGTGGCTGCTTCGGCCGGCTCGTCGACGTCCTCGCCGAGGAACCCGCCGCTCTGATGCGCCCACAGTCGTGCGTAAAGCCCGCCGCGGGCCAGCAGCGCCGCGTGGTCGCCCTCTTCGACGATGCGGCCGCGATCGAGCACGATCAGCCGGTCCATCGCGGCGATGGTCGATAACCGATGCGCGATGGCGACCACGGTCTTGCCGGTCATCAGCCGGTACAGGCTGGCCTGTATGGCCGACTCGACCTCCGAATCAAGCGCGCTGGTCGCCTCATCGAGCAACAGGATGGGCGCGTCCTTCAGCATGACGCGGGCGATCGCCACCCGCTGGCGCTGTCCGCCTGACAACTTCACGCCGCGCTCGCCGACGTGGGCGTCATAGCCGCGCCGGCCCTTCGGATCCACCAGTTCGGCGATGAATTCGTCGGCTTCTGCGCGCTCGGCAGCGGCGATCATGTCGGCATCGTCGGCGTCGGGCCGGCCGTACATGATGTTGTCGCGCACCGAGCGGTGCAGCAGCGAGGTGTCCTGCGTGACCATGCCGATCTGCGCACGCAGGCTGTCCTGGGTGCCGAGCGACACGTCCTGACCGTCGATCAGGATGCGACCGCCCTCGACGTCGTGAAAGCGCAGCAGCAGGTTGATCAGCGTCGACTTGCCGGCGCCCGAGCGACCTACCAGGCCGATCTTTTCGCCCGGCCGGATGTGCAGCGACAGGTCGTCGATCACGCGCTCGCCGGTGCCGTGACCGTTGCCGTAGTCGAAATCGACGTGCTCGAAGCGGATGTCGCCGCGCGTCACCCGCAGCGGCTGCGCGTCGGGCCGGTCATTGACCACGCGCGGTCGCGACAGCGTATTGATGCCGTCGCGCACGGTACCGATCTGCTCGAACAGCGACGCCAGTTCCCACATCACCCAATGCGAAATGCCGTTCAGGCGCAGGGCCATTGCCGTGGCCGCCGCCACCGCGCCGACGCCGATCTCGCCCTGCATCCACAGCCACAGGGTGGTACCGGCGGTGCTGGCGATCAGCCCCATGCTCAGAATGTGATTGACGATTTCGAAACCGGTGACAAGCCGGCTCTGCGCGTACACCGGCACCATGAATTCACGCATCGCGTCGCGCGCGAACAATGCCTCGCGCGCCGAGTGCGAAAACAGCTTCACGGTCGCGATATTGGTATAGGCGTCGGTGATGCGCCCGGTCATCAGCGAGCGCGCGTCCGCCTGCGACTGTGCAACCTTGCCCAGGCGCGGCACGAAATAGACCATGGCCGCCACGTACAGCGACAGCCAGCCGGCGAAGGGCAGCAGCAGCCACAGGTCGAAACTGCCGACCAACGCCACCATGGTGACGAAGTAGATGATGACGAACACCAGGATGTCGGCCACGATCATCCAGGTGTCGCGCACGGCCAGCGCGGTCTGCATCACCTTGGCTGCGATGCGGCCGGCGAATTCATCCTGGTAGAAGCTCATGCTCTGGTCGAGCATGTGGCGGTGGAAGTTCCAGCGCAGACGCATCGGGAAGTTGCCGGCCAGCGACTGGTGCTTGATCAGCGTCTGCAACGCGATCAGCAGCGGGCTGGCCAGCAGGATGCCGCCCAGCATCAGCAGGTGGGTGCGCTCCTGCGTCCACAACTGTGCCGGCTCGACCTTGCCCAGCCAGTCGACGATGTTGCCCAGCATGGCGAACAGCATGGCTTCAAACACGCCGATCAGCGCGGTACATGCGGTCATCAGCAGGATGAGGCCACGCATGCCTTCGGTGCCGCTCCACAGGAAGGCGAACAGGCCTTTGGGTGGCGAAGGGGGCGTGCCGTCCGGATACGGATCGACCCGTCGTTCGAAATAGCTCAGCAAGACATTCTCCGAGAGGGGCTGCAGGGGTGCGTCGCGCTGGCCCGGTCAACGGATTTTACCCGGCCGGTCATGACAGCCCGCGCTTGGGCAACGGATCGACGGGTTGGTTGCGCCGTGCGCAGCGCCGCTACAGCAGCACCACGCGGTCTGGCAACTCGTTGTGCGGGTGGCCGTCGGGCGGGAAGTGACGGGCCAGCGCCTGCGTGACCGCTTCGACGCATTCCAGTGCGCCGTCGCGGAACTCGCCGCGCGCAAAGCGCGTTTCGAGCTGCCCGCACAGCGCCGCCCATTCGGCGTCGCCTACGCGGGCGCGAATGCCGCGATCTGCGACGATTTCGATGTCGTGATCGGCCATCTGAAGATAGATCAGCACACCGTTGTTCTGAGCGGTGTCCCAGATGCGCAGCAACGAAAACACCTCGATCGCGCGCTCGCGTGCGGTCTGGCCGCGCCACACCGCAAGCGGTTGCTGCGCGCCCTCGACCACGAAACGCAGTTCGCCCGCATGGCGCGTTTCACTGGCTGCGATCGCCTGTTCGATGTCGCGCAGCGTGGCAGCCGGAAACGCTCGGTGCATCTGCCAGGGCAGATGGAAGGCATGTTTGAGCATGCGCAGCACGGTCATGGCCTCACTCCGATCACCTGCTCGTTCGTCCGCTCATTCATGGGATCGCTCACCATCGACCCGACGCGCCACCGCCGCCAAAGCCGCCGCCCCCGCCACCGAAGCCGCCGCCCCCTCCGAAGCCGCCACCGCGCCCGCCGCCCATGCCGCCGATACCGCGCCCGCCGCCGCCAAACAGCGTGACCAGCAGCGCGATGATGGCGGCGGCAATGGCGATGCCCAGCGCACCCACCATCAGCCAGGCGACGAAGCCCACCGCGCCGCCGGTCACCAGCGCGCCGGGCAGTCGGCCCAGCACGGAGCGCAGGATGCCGCCCATCGCCAGTGCAATGACGAACAGCACCGGAACGTAGCCTTCGATGTCGCCGGCCGATTGACCAGATTTCGGGGATACCGCAGGCAATGGCTCGCCGTCGATCACCGACACCATGCGTTCGACGCCGGCACGCACGCCGCCGTCGAAGTCGCCTTCGCGAAAGCGCGGCGTGATGATTTCGGCAATGATGCGCTTGGCCGTGATGTCGGTCAGCGCGCCTTCCAGCCCGTAACCGACCTCGATGCGCAGCGCGCGGTCGTCCTTGGCCACCAGCAGCAGCGCGCCATCATCCACGCCCTGGCGACCGAGCTTCCAGCTTTCGGCGACGCGCAGTGCGTACTGCTCGACGGTTTCGGGCGCGGTCGTCGGCACGATGAGCACCGCGATCTGGCTGCCCTTGCGCGTCTCGAAGGCCGCCAGCGACTGTTCGAGCGCGGCCGTGGTGGCCGGGCTCAGCGTGCCGGTCTGGTCGGTGACGCGCGCGCTCAGCGGCGGCACCGCCAGCTGCGCGAAGGCCAGCGTGGCGAGCAGCAACAGTGCGCCGCACGCGGCGCGCAGGCCCGGCATCGGATTCACTTTCGGCTCACTGCGTGGCGCCGGCCGGTTTCGCCGGCTGGCTGCCGAAATCCACCGTCGGCGGGCGGGCAATCTCGGCCTCGTTCTCGACCGTGAAGTTCGGCTTGACGTCATGCCCGAACACCATCGCCGTCAGGTTGCTCGGGAAGGAGCGTACCGTCACGTTGTAGTCCTGCACCGATTTGATGTAGCGGTTGCGCGCCACGGTGATGCGGTTTTCCGTGCCTTCGAGCTGCGCCTGCAGGTCGCGGAAGTTGGCATCCGACTTGAGCTGGGGATAGTTTTCGGCGACCACCAGCAGGCGCGACAGCGCGCTGCCCATTTCGCCCTGTGCGGCCTGGAACTTCGCGAATGCCTGCGGATCGTTGATCAGCTCCGGCGTGGCCTGGATGGCCCCCACCCTGGCGCGCGCTTCGGTCACGCGGATCAGGATGTCTTTCTCCTGTTCGGCGAAACCCTTGACCGTATTGACCAGATTCGGAATGAGATCGGCACGGCGCTGATACTGGTTCAGCACCTCCGACCACGCCGCCTTCACCTGCTCGTCGCCCGACTGCAGCGTGTTGTAACCGCAGCCCGACAGCAGCGTGACGGTGAGAAGAGCCAACAGTGACATCCACAACTTGCGCATAGCCTGCCTCCGGAACCGTTTGAACATGACGGTAGTTGGGGGCGAGTGCCCCGGATGCAAGCAGGATACAGGCTGGATGTGACGGCGCCTCGGTTGTGAGGGTGATCGCGGACAGGGGCCGGTCCGACAAACAACCGCAAACGGCAGGAACGGACCCTGTCCGCGATACGGACGCTGATCACGCGATGCCGCATTTTCGGAGACCGGAATCGCCTGCAGGGGCGGCGCGGGGGTTTCGGCGAGCATTGCTCGCCGCCCGCAGAGCCGGCCGGCCATGCAGGGCCGGCCGTGGAGGGCTCCTACGAAAAACAGCGATGTTTGCCCTTCGTAGGAGCGGACCCCGTCCGCGATTGGCACGTCGATCACGCGATGCTGCATTTCGGAGACCGGAATCGCCAGTGGGGGCGGAGCGGGGGGGGGGGCGGCGAGCACAGCTCGCCGACCGTGGAACGGCTCCTGCGGATACCGCGACGATGTTGCTCTTCGGAGCGGACCCCGCCCGCGATACGTGCGTCGATCACGCAAGGGCAGAGGTTCAGCGAACTGGCGCGGGGGCGCCGACTCAGTCGACCGCGCTCAGCGCCGTCTGGCTGAAACCGCCGTCTACATAGGTGATTTCGCCGGTCACGCCGCTGGCGAGATCCGACAGCAGGAAGGCGGCGACATTGCCCACTTCCTGGATGGTCACGTTGCGGCGCAGAGGTGCATTTTTTTCGTTGTAGGCCAGCAGCTTGCCGAAGTTGCCGATGCCCGAGGCGGCCAGCGTCTTGATCGGACCGGCCGACACGGCGTTGGCGCGGATGCCCTGCGGGCCGAGGCTGGCGGCAAGGTAGCGCACCGACGCTTCCAGGCTGGCCTTGGCCAGACCCATCACGTTGTAATTGGGCAGTGCGCGCACGGCGCCGAGGTAGGACAGAGTCAGCACGGAGCCATTGCGCCCCTGCATCATCGGGCGCGCCGCCTTGCACAGCGCCGGGAAGCTGTAGGCGCTGACTTCATGCGCAATGCGGAAGGCTTCGCGCGACAGGCCGTCGAGAAAGTCGCCGTCGAGCGCCTCGCCGGGGGCGAAGGCGATCGAGTGCACCAGGCCGTCCAGCCCGTCCCACTTCGAGCCCAATTGTTCGAACAGTGCAGCGATCTGCGCGTCGTCCGCCACATCGCACGCGAACACCATCGACGAGCCGAAATCCCCTGCCATCTTGGTGACGCGATCGGTGAAGCGCTCGTTCTGGAAGGTAAACGCCAGCTCCGCGCCTTCCCGGTGACAGGCCTGGGCGATGCCATAGGCGATCGAGCGATTGGACAACAGTCCGGTGATCAGTATTTTCTTGCCGGCGAGAAAGCCCATGTACGTCTCCAGAGGTCCGGCATCGCGCCGGTTGGGGGAGGGCGGATTATAGGGGATGGCGCGCGCTTCGCTTCGCCCGTACGCGCGCGCCGCGTGGCACCATCTGCCGGTGCCGACGTCTGTCCCTCTCTTGCCCGAAATCTTGCCTGAACGTGCGCCCGAACCTCTGCCCTCGTCGATGTGGCAGATCTGGTTCGATGGCTGCGCACTGCCCAATCCGGGCCGCATCGGACTGGGTGCGCTACTGCTATCGCCCCAGGGCGCGCGCATCGAGCTTTCGAGCCAGGCAGGGCGCACCGGCTGCAGCAACGAAGCCGAGCTGATCGCACTTTGCAGCGCGCTCGAACACGCCGGCAGCCTCGGCGCCCGCCATATATGTATACGCGGCGACAGCGACTTTGTCGTCCGCCACCTGCGCGGCGAACAGCGCACTGCCATCGCACCGCTGCTCGAACTGGTCGTGCGCACCGAAGCGCTGCTCACCGGCTTCGAATCGGTCAGCCTGGAATGGGTGCCGCGCCATCGCAATCGCGACGCCGACCGCCTGTCGCGCGCCGCGCTCGGCCTGCCGGACAAGCCGGCGCCGGTGCCGGGTCGCCGCCGCAGGCGCTGACGCCTGGCAGTTTCCGCTCGGCGCCGCGCTTTTCCTGCTCGCACCCACTGCCGCGTGCCGGTCCACGCCCGCGTGATATGGGTAGGGCGGCTGGCTGGCGCCCTCACGGTTACGCAAGATGCGTTGACCTGTTCCCACGCCTTCCTGTCCATGATCAAGTCATGTTTGCCGCCTGCGATCTGCAATATCCGGACCGAGGCTGCGGTGCCCGGACCGGGCAGCGGCTCATGAGACAAGATAGTCCGCGTAGTCTGAATGGCGGATGTCTGGGCGGGGCGGGCCTAGACGACATGCAACCTGGGTTGACTAGATTGGGGCTTCCTGGGCGGTGAATCACCGCCCCCCACTTTTTCCAGGAGCGCCCCAATGGTTCGCATGTCCCTCGTCGTACTCGCCGCTACCTTCATGCCGGCGATGGCTTCCGCAGCCGACGACCTTCCGCCGCTTGATGGCGCGGCCACCTCCAGCACGTTCGAGGACGTGTCGGTATTCGGCGGATCCATCCCGCTCAGTTCCGGCGCCTACGCATGGACGGCCGTCGCCGGCGATGCGCGCGCCTTTCGTGACTCGGTCGTGATCGGCAATGCGGCGCTCATACACCTGAGTTCCGCGGCCTCCGCCTACACGATGCAGCACGCCACCGGAATCGACTTCGTGGTCGACTCGGTCTATACGCTCGAGGCCGACATCGGATTCATGACGACCTATCGGGCCGCTGGCCGCAGCGCGCCCTACGTGATCGAGATCGGTGTGCTGGACGATGGTGGCCAGTTCACCCGGCTCGCCGCCTACCAGGACACGGCTGTCTGGCAGGGTCACTTTGGTGACGGCGCCGCCGAACACGCCAGCGTGAGCTACACGGCGACCGGTCTGGAAGACGGCAGCATCGCGGTTCGCCTGTCGCGTCTTGCAGGGGGTACGGAAGGTCGCTGGATGGGCTTCGACAACGTGACGCTGTCCGTGGTCGCAGCCCCCGTTCCGGAGCCCTCGGCTGCGCTGCTTCTGGTCTCGGGTCTTGCGCTGCTTGGCTTCGCCGCCCGCCGCAGCCGTGCCTGATCGTATCTCTGCCTACTTGCATTCTCCCGTCGCCGGCCGGAAGGCCGGCTGACGGCTCATCCCAGGAGCATCCACAATGAAATCCGTCCTCGCGTTCGCGCGCGCCCTTCCGTTGCTCGCGCTCGTGCTGTCGGTGCCGGCGCACGCGCTCGACAATGCCACGCTCGACTCCTGGACCTCGCTGTTCAAGGGCGTCTACTACACCACCGGCTACGCCACCGGCGTCACCAGCCCGACCAGCAGCAGCCCGCGCAGCCACGCCATCAACGCGATGCGCATCAATCTGAGCGATCCGGACATCCGCTTCTTCTCGACGCCGGGCAACGGCAGCGTCATTGGCGACACCAACGCGCAGACCACCAGCAGCTTCCTGGAAACCTACGACCTGCAGGTGGCGATCAACGCCAATTTCTTCAGCCCCTGCTGCGCGGCCTCGCCCGATCCGAAGGATGTGCTCGGGCTGGCGATCAGCAATGGCAACGTGGTGTCGCCGTCCGACTACAACGCCATTCCGCCGGGCGGAAACCCGTACTCGCTCGGCATTACTGCGGGCAACGAGGCGCTGATCCAGTATTTTGCGCCGGGCGCCGACGTCAGTTCGCTCTACACGGCGGTGTCGGGCGGACCCATCCTGCTCAGCAACGGCCAGATCATGGTAGCCGAAGCGCCGCAGAACGCCTTCTTCGACACCAATCCGCGCACCGCGGTCGGTCTGTCGTCCGATGCGCGCTATCTCTATCTGCTCACCATTGACGGGCGCCAGCCCGGCTACAGCGATGGTGCAACGCTGTACGAGACAGCAGAGTGGCTGATGCTGATCGGGGCATCGCACGGCCTCAACCTGGATGGTGGCGGCTCGACCACCATGGCCCGCGCCGACGAGAACGGCGGCGCCGTTGTGCTGAACCGCCTGAGCGGCGGCGTGGAGCGCTACAACGCCAGCAACTTCGGCCTGTACGCGGCGCCGCTGCCCGCAGTGCCCGAGCCTTCGGCCTGGGCACTGATGATGTTCGGCCTGCTCGTGCTGCTGGCCGCCTCCCGCCGCCGGGTCTGAGCGTTGTCCGCGCGGCTGCCTGCCCATGAATGAACGGTGGGCGGCGCGCGACGTCAGCCCACCACCCGTGCCGCGACCGCCGCATACGCCGGTATGCCGACCATCAGGTTGAGCGGGAAGGTCACGCCCAGGCTGAGACCGAAGTACAGCGCAGGGTTGGCTTCCGGTATCGCGGTGCGCAGCACGGCCGGCACCACGATGTAGGACGCACTGGCCGACAGCACCATGAGCAGGGTGGCGTCGCCTGCGCCCATGCCCAGCGCGGCAGCGAGCGCCAGGGCAATGGAGGCATGCACGACCGGAGCCACGGTGGCGTAGACCAGCAGCCAGCTGGAGGCTTTGCGCGCCACACCGAAATTGCGCGCCACCATCAGGCCCATGTCGAGCAGAAAGAAGGCCAGCATGCCCTTGAACAGGTCGCCGGCGAAGGGCTGCATCACCGCCTTGCCGGCTTCGCCGCTGAAGTAGCCGATAACCATCGCGCCGATCAGCAGCAACTGCGCGCCGTCGGTAAATGATTCGTGAAGAATGCGGCCGATCGGCGTGCCCGTTGCAACCGGGCCGGCAGTCATCGTGAGCGCGCCGCCGCCCGAAGCGACGACCGCGGGGGCGGTTGCCGCCTTTCGTGCTGCGTTTGCCAGCAGCACCGCCATGATGATGGCGGGCGATTCCATCAACACCATGGCTGCGGTCATGTGGCCGCCGAAGTCGGTGCCGGCGTTGTCCAGATACTGCGTGGCGGTGACGAAGGTGACCGCGCTGACCGAGCCGTACGAGGCCGCCACCGCCGCCGCGTCGAAGCGCGACCCCACCCGGCGCAGCAGCAGGTAGCCGATCCCCGGCACCAGAAAGGCCATGAAGACTGCAGCCGCGAGGCCGGCCGCCACGCCCGGATTCATGCCGGACTGCGCCAGGGCGTAGCCGCCCTTCAGGCCGAGTGCCATCAGCAGGTAAAGAGACAGGAATTTCTTGATCGGCTCCGGGATGTCGAGGTTGGAGCGCAGCGCGCCGGCCAGAATGCCGAACACGAAGAACAGGATGGCGGGGTCGAGCAGTGTGTGCATGGGGGCAATCTCCTTTCGACCCGGATGCTAGGGTGTGCAAGTCATCGAGTAAAATCGATTTTTGTGTCTTGCAACATAGATAAAACCCTATGAACATCACCTTCAGGCAGTTGCGGCTCTTTCTCGCGCTGGCCGAAACCGGCAGCGTGAGTGGTGCGGCGCGCGCACTCCATGTGACCCAGCCCACTGCGTCCATGCAGTTGAAGGACATGAGCGAATCCGTGGGGCTGCCGCTTTACGAAGTGGTGGCGAAGAAGGTGTATCTGACCGACATCGGTCAGGAACTTGCCAAGACCGCGCGCGCCATCGCGCAGTCCTGGGACGCCTTCGAGCAGGAAGCCGACGGCGTCCGCGGTCTTACCCGGGGACAGCTCAGGGTGGCGGTAGTGAGCACTGCGCAGTACTTCATGCCGCGCCTGTTGGGCAGCTTCTGCGCACGGCATCCGGCGATCGACGTGTCGCTCGAAGTGCTCAACCGCGACGGCGTGGTGCAGCGCCTGCGGGAAAACATGGACGACCTCTACATCATGTCGATGCCGCCGGCCGACATGGATCTGAGCGACGATATCTTCATGACCAATCCCATCGTCGTCGTGGCGCCTGCCGACGATGCGCTCGTCAGCCGTTCGTCGGTGCCACTGGACGCGCTGCGCAGCCACCGCTTCATACTTCGCGAGCGCGGCTCCGGCACCCGCATGGTGGCGGACCAGCATTTTCGCAGCCACCGCTTCCGGCCCGACATCCGGCTCGAACTGGGCAGCAACGAGGCGATCAAGGAAGCGGTCGCCGGCGGCCTGGGCATCGCCGTGCTGTCGCGCCACGTGCTGCACGGCCTGGACGGCGAACATGGCGTGAGCGTGATCGACGTCGAGGGGTTTCCGGTGCTGTCGAACTGGCACATCGTGCATCCGGGCGGCAAGAAGCTGTCGCCGCTGGCGCGCGCGTTCAAGGCGCATCTGCTGGCCACGTGATCCGGTAGTCGGGCAACGGGAAGACGCCAATTGAGAACCACCCGCGATCGACTGCGCCACGCCATCGCCTTTGAAGTGATCGGCCTTGCGCTGTGCATCCCGCTCACCGTACGGGTGTTCGACCTGCAGGTGCTTGAGGCCGGTCCGCTGACCCTCGGTCTGTCGCTGATCGCCACCAGCTGGAACTTCGCCTACAACAAGGCGGTGGATGCCTTGATGGCCCGCCATCTCGGCCGGCTCGAAAAGACCTGGGCCGAGCGCGTCTGGCACGCGCTCGGCTTCGAACTCGGCCTGCTGGTGATGACATTGCCGCTGATCGCCTGGTGGCTGTCGGTCAGCCTGCTCGACGCGCTGATCGTCGATCTCGGGCTGATCGTGTTTTATGTGTTGTATGCGTTCTTCTACAACTGGGCGTACGACCGGGTGTTTCCGCCGCCTGCGGTCAAGCCGCCGCATCGTTAGGAGGGTTTCTACGGGGGCAGCCCTGTGCTGGCGCCCCTGTGATGCGGTGACGGCCTGGGTGGGAGCGGCATCTGTGGGAGCGGGCACCCCGCCGCGATCGGCACGTTGCACTGTTGCCATCGCTGCACGATCGCGGCAAGGCCGCTGCTCCCACAGGGCCTTGCTGCCGGCTTCAGGCCAGATCGAAGCGGTCGGCGTTCATCACCTTGGTCCAGGCGGCGACGAAGTCGTGCACGAACTTCCCCTTGCTGTCGTCCTGCGCGTACACCTCGGCGCAGGCGCGCAGGATGGAGTTGGAGCCGAACACCAGGTCGACCCGGGTGGCGGTCCATTTCACCTCGCCGGACTTGCGGTCGCGGATTTCGTAAAGGTTGCTGCCGGCCGGCTTCCACATGTAGGCCATGTCGGTGAGATTCACGAAGAAGTCGTTCGTCAGCGCGCCGACGCGGTCGGTGAATACGCCGTGCATGGTGCCGCCGTGGTTGGTGCCGAGCACCCGCATGCCGCCGATCAGCACGGTCATTTCCGGTGCCGTGAGGCCCATGAGCTGGGCGCGGTCGAGCAGCAATTCCTCGGCAGTGACCACGTAGTCGCGCTTTTGCCAGTTGCGGAAGCCGTCCGCCACCGGTTCGAGCACGTCGAAGGATTCGACGTCGGTCTGCGCCTGGGTCGCGTCGCCGCGACCCGGCGCGAACGGAACCGGGATGCCGAAGCCGGCCGCCTTGATGGCCTGTTCGAGGCCGACATTGCCGGCCAGCACGATCACGTCGGCCAGACTGGCGCTGGCGTCAGACGCGATGGGTTGGAGCACGCCGAGCACGCGAGCGAGGCGGGCCGGTTCGTTGCCTTCCCAATCCTTCTGCGGTGCGAGCCGGATGCGCGCGCCGTTGGCGCCGCCGCGCAGGTCCGAGCCGCGAAAGGTGCGCGCGCTGTCCCACGCCGTGGCCACCATGTCACCGACAGACAGGCCGCTCGCAGCGATCCGGGCCTTTACGGCAGCGATGTCGTAGCCGATGCGGCCGACGGGCACCGGGTCTTGCCATATCAGGTCTTCCTGCGGCACCTCGGGCCCGATGTAGCGGGCCTTCGCGCCCATGTCGCGGTGGGTGAGCTTGAACCAGGCGCGCGCGAACACTTCCGAGAAGTAGGCCGGGTCGGCGTGGAAGCGCTCGGAAATCTTCCGGTACGCCGGGTCCATCTTCATCGCCATGTCGGCGTCGGTCATGATGGGGTTGCGGCGGATGGCAGGATTTTCCGAATCAACCGGCTTGTCTTCCTCGCGGATGTTGACCGGTTCCCACTGCCATGCGCCGGCCGGGCTTTTCCTGAGTTCCCAGTCGTAGCCGAGCAGCAGCTTGAAATAGCCGTTGTCCCACTTCGTCGGGTGGGTGGTCCAGGCGCCTTCCAGTCCGCTGGTGACTGCGTTGCTGCCGACACCGCGCGACGTGTGGTTCATCCAGCCGAAGCCCTGTTCCTCGATCGGCGCGCCTTCCGGGCTCGGGCCGAGCACAGACGCATCGCCATTGCCATGCGCCTTGCCGACGGTGTGACCGCCGGCGGTCAGTGCGCAGGTTTCCTCGTCGTCCATCGCCATGCGGGCGAAGGTGATGCGCACGTCGTGCGCCGTCTTGATCGGGTCGGGCTGGCCGTCGACGCCTTCCGGATTCACGTAGATCAGGCCCATGGTCACGGCCGCCAGTGGGTTGTCAAGTTCTCGCTGACCGGAATAGCGGCTGTTCGGGTTGTCGCTGGGGGCCAGCCACTCTTTTTCCGAGCCCCAGTAGATGTCCTTCTCCGGGTGCCAGATGTCGGCGCGGCCGAAGCCGAAACCGAAGGTTTTCAGGCCCATCGATTCGTACGCCACGGTGCCGGCGTAAAGCATCAGATCAGCCCATGACAGCTTGCTGCCGTACTTTTTCTTGATCGGCCACAACAGGCGGCGTGCCTTGTCGAGGTTGCCGTTGTCGGGCCAGGAGTTGAGCGGGGCGAATCGCTGGTTGCCGGTGCCGCCACCGCCGCGTCCGTCGGCGGTGCGATAGGTGCCGGCCGCATGCCAGGCCAGGCGGATCATCAAGCCGCCGTAGTGACCCCAGTCAGCGGGCCACCAATCCTGGCTGTCGGTCATCAGCGCGGTGACATCCTTCTTGAGCGCTTCGAAATCGAGTTTCTTGACCTCGTCCCGATAGTTGAATGATTCGCCCATCGGATTCGTCTTGCGGTCGTGCTGGTGCAGGATGTCGAGGTTCAGCGACTTGGGCCACCACCCGGTCACCGAAATGTCGCTCGTCGTGGCGCCGCCGTGCATGACCGGACATTTGCCGGCGGACTCGTCTCGTGCATTCATCGTGCTCTCCTTTGGTAGTGACCCCTGCACCTTCGCTCCGGCTGAGGTCTTGCACACAACCCGAATCAACGTCTCGGGCGATCGTCGATCTAGATCAATCAGCACAGATCAAGAACTGCGCCAGAAAGTTCTTGCATGGCATGCATAAGTCGGTTGTCGCCCGCAACGTGCAGCGCATTCGAGCTAGACGAGGTTGTGCCGCCGCACAATTCTCGTCGATGCCCTTCGAATGACGATCGCTATTTTCTTTAGAAGGGCTTCAACAATCAATGCAAGATGCCGGCGGACGAGCGGTCAATCAAACTTCATGCCTTGAACGGTCTGCCACCGCTGCGGGCGGCGAGCAGCGAGGTTTCTGTGTGAGCGGCGTTCCTTGTGGGAGCGGCGTCCTCGCCGCGATAGTCACTGTGTACTGCGACCATCGCGGCACTGATCGCGGCGGGTACGCCGCTCCCACAGGGGCCCCTCAAGTATTCCTCGCCGCTTTCAATTGCGCCGGCTCGACTTCACGCGTCGCAAGTTCAGAAGGGCAGTACGAGCTGCCCTTCTTCCTTTTCCGGCGCAGTGCCGGGCGCGGGCAGTGCGTCGGCACGCATCAGGTGGCCGGCGCGCACACCGAGCAGGCGGAAGCGCCGGTCGAGCGGCATGCGCTTGACGCACAGGGCGGCATGGTGGCGGATGCCCTGTGCATCGCACAGGTACGCAGGCAGCGTGATTTCGCGTGTCCGGATGCTGAAATCATCGAGCCGCATTTTCGCTCCGATGGATTTCGCGACATAGCCCTTGCGCTGCAGGTCTTCCGCAAGGCGCTCGCACAGACGGGTGAAGATCACGCCCAGTTCGGCACGGTCGTGGCGCGCATGCAGGTCGCGCTCGAAGGTGGTTTCGCGGCTGAGCGATTTTGCTTCGCGCTCGGTCACCAGCGGCCGGTCGTCGCGGCCGTGCGCCGCGTCGGTCAGCCAGCGGCCGTAGCTCTGGCCGAACAGTTCGATCAGCCAGTGCGGTTCGGCCGCGGCCAGTTCGCCGATGCTGCGGATGCCCAGCGCTTCGAGCTTCGCACTGGCCTTGGGGCCGATGCCATTGATGCGTTTGGCCGGCAGCGGCCAGATGACCGAAGGGATGTCGGCTGCGGTCAGCAGCGTGATGCCGCGTGGCTTGTGCAGATCGGACGCCAGCTTGGACAGCAGCTTGTTCGGCGTGACGCCGATCGAACAGCTGAGCCCTGTTGCCGCCAGCACGGCCTGCTGGATGCGCAGCGCGATGGCGCGCACACCGCCGTGCGGGTCGTCGCCGACAGCGTCCTGTGCACCCGGAAGATCGGTCAGGTCCATGTAGATTTCGTCGATGCCACGGTCTTCGATCAACGGGGCATGCTCGGCTACGGCCGCCTTGAACAGCCGCGAATTGTGTCGATAGGCGTCGAAATCGACCGGCAGCAGCACGGTATCCGGCGCGAGTGCGGCGGCTTTCATCAGCCCGATGCCCGAATGCACGCCGAAGGCGCGCGCCTCATAGGTGGCGGTGGTGGCGACGCCGCGGCCGGCGTAGTCGCGCAGCCGTGCGAACCGGCGCGTGCCGTCGGTCTGCAGTTCGGGCTGATGCCGTGCGCCGCCACCCACCACCATGGGCAGGCCGCGCAGCTCGGGGTAGCGCAGCAGTTCGACCGACGCGAAAAATGCGTCCATGTCGAGGTGGGCGATCCAGCGGCGGGGCATGGCGGTCGGATCAGTTCGGCTTGGCGCTTCGCGGCGCGACCTGCGGGGGCGGCTGGCTGGCTTGTTCCAGCGCGTCGCGCACGCGCTCGATGTCGTGCGCGCGAAGGCCGTCGACCAGCGCACGCGAGGCGTCGAGCCGCCGTTCGGCATAGCGGCGCAGGCTTTCCAGTGTCGGCGCCGACGGTGCTTCCGGGCTCAGGCGCAGGTCGGTCAGTTCGTCGAAACGCTGCTGGTAGGCGTCGGCCACCTCGGATTCGATGCGCCCGGCCAGTTCGTCGAACGACGCGCCGGACGACTGCGCATCACCGATCAGCTGCGTCCAGCGGTCGGCGATGCGCTTGTCCTCGCCGATGAATTCACGGATTTCGCCGCGCGCCATGACTTCTTCGCTCCAGCGGTAGCGCGGCGACGGGATGCCGATGACCATCAGCACGAGTGCGGTCGCCAGCGTGAAGCCGGCCAGCCATTGTCCGGCCGAGGCCGTATGCGTGCGATAGCGGCCGAGCAGCGGTTTTGCGCTGTCGCTCAGCGGTTGCGCCAGTGCGGCACCGGCCAGCAGGCCGGCAATGAAGCCGCCGATGTGCGCGCCGTTGTCGATGCCGGGGATCTGGAAGCCGAGAAAGATGGTGATGGCCGCGAACAGGCTGGCACCCCAGAACAGGCGGGTGAATTCGCGCGGGTCAAGCGTGTCGCGCTGCTGCCACAGAAAGCTCAGCAAGGCGCCATACACACCGAAGATGGCGCCCGATGCGCCGCCCGACACCGCCCGGTCGCCCTGCGAAATCAGAGACAGAAGATTGCCGGCCAGACCGCTCACCAGATAGATCGTGATGAAGCGCGCAGGACCGAACATTCGTTCGACCAGTCGGCCGCCGTCCCACAGCGACAGCATGTTCATGCCCAGATGGAACAGCCCGAAGTGCAGGAACAACGCGCTGCCCAGCCGCCACCATTCACCATCCTTGGTGGCCGGGCCGAAATTGGCACCCCACGCGAACTGCACGTCGCTCGACGAATGCCACAGACCGGCGCCGTACAGCAGCATCAGTGCAAACACGCCGACATTAAGTGCGACCAGTGTCAGCGTGACCGGAATGCGCCGGCGCCGCCGGATAAGCTGGTCGAGCAGGGGCAGGGGGGAGGGTGTCACAAGCGGCAGTGCGTCATGCGGGAGTGGGTCGAGCGTAGCACTGCACTGCGGCGGCGACGCTCAACAACGTGTATCCGTTTGCGATCCACCCGGCCGGAAGTCGCGGACGCACGCGCACCGACTGCCGAACCCTCTCGACTTCGCCGCAGGCGTCAGCGACCGAATTCGGTCATGTCCAGCAGGTCGCTGATCAGCTCAAGGCGGAGCAGCGGATCAGTCATTTCCATCATGCGCTGGCGATCTTCGGCTGGCACCGGCAGCAGCTCGCACCAGCGGTTGGCCACCCAGCCCGCAGCGTCGAAGCGGCGGGGTTCGAGGATAGGCGACACTTCGGCCGACTCGAACACTTCGAGCATGCGCACCAGATTAGCCGCGACATAGGCCAGATCCGACGGCACCTTGACATGCGGGTCGGCCGGCAGGATGTCGATATCGGCCATCCACAGACCATGCGGGGTCTGTTCGCTGGCAATTACCTTGAAGCGCGAGGTGCCGCGGGTGACGATTTCGATCAGGCCGGGCTGTGGTGTCTGGTAGTCGATGATTTCGGCCAGCGTGCCGATGGCGTGGAAGCGCTCGCCCGGCGTCGGGCCGGGGCGCTGCACGTCCTGGCCCTGGGTCAGCGCCACCACGCCGAACGGCTTTCCGGTCTTGTGGCACTGCTTGATCATCGTCAGATAGCGCACTTCGAAGATGCGCAGCGGCAGCATGCCGTCGGGAAACAGCACGACACCGAGCGGAAACAGCGGTATGGCGTCGGGAGAAAGTGAAGTCGTCATGATCGGGCCTGTAGGCTGGATTCGCTGCGGCGGCATACGATCTGTTCGATATCGCCGACGAGCGAGGCGGCTTCGCGCTGCAGGTGCTTGCGCTGAGCCGGAGTGAGCGAGGCCGACAGCGCCGACAGCGCCTCAGCCGCGCGGGCACGATTGGCGTCGAAGGCGGCGGAGTAGCCAGGTGTGAAGAGGTTGCCGGGCGACACGAAAAGGGTTTCGAGTTCGCTGATCACGGCGTCGCGTCCGGCATTGCGGCGCGCCAGCACGTCGGCCAGTGCCGTTTGCCAGCGACGGCGGCTTTCCATGCCGTCCTCGCCGTTGCCGCGCACGTCGCGCGCCCAGTCGTCGATCAGCGTCAGCTGCGCCGGCGTGAGTTTGCCCAGCCATGCCTCGCTGCGCTTCTTCATGCGCTTGGCGCGCTCGCGCACCAGTTCGTCGGGCGGTGGTTCGACCCAATCTTCAACATAGTCACGGTTGCTCTTTTTCATCCGCTTGTTGAATGTCTCGATCTGCGCCGGCGTGGCGCCCACCATCAGCGGCCCGACTTCACGTGCCGCGCGGCGGGCGATGTCGTGGCCGAACCCCAGGGCCTGGTCGATGTGCGCGTTCGCGCGCGCCATGCTCAGGCCGCTGCGCATGTCCGCATCGACCGTGCGCAGCCATGCCGAGTATGCAGGAAGCTGGGTTGCGCAGTGCCAGTCGACGAGTCGCGTGACCGCCGGTTCGACCACCGCACGCTGCTCAGAATACATCGGCAGGTAGTCGTCGAGCCGCCAGGCGATCAGGCGGTCGAGCTGGTTGTAGCCCATCTGCACAAAGCTGCAGCCGGTAAGCGCAAGCGCAACGGCGAACGCGGTCAGCAGCGTTTTCAGGGAGCGCGCAAAGGGGTGGTGCCGGTTCATCGGTGGGCGCAGAGGTGATACATCATGTTCATCCTAGACCGATCGTCGCACCGTCGGTTCGCCGAGTGAACCGTCGGGCCTGTCAGGCGGGCAGCCGGAAACCTTTTTCCGGCTGCCCGCTCACAGACCGGACCTCGCCGCCTACAATCCGCCCATGATCCGACTGCGACCGCTGCACCGCTCCCTGTGCCGACTGCTGGCCGCGTCCTTCGCCTCCGTGCTGCTGAGTGGCTGCGGCGAGGTCTGGAACAATCCGTATCCGGCGGCGGAAAGCGGTCGCAACGTTCTCTACACGGCCTTCACCGACCGGCCCAAGCACCTCGACCCGGTGCAGTCGTACAGCGAGAACGAAATCACCTTCACGGCGCAGATCTATGAGGCGCCTCTGCAGTACCACTACCTCAAGCGACCATTCGAACTGACCACGGCCACCGCCGAGGCGATGCCGCAGCCGCGCTTCTACGACCGCGGCGGGCGCGAATTGCCGGCCGATGCGCCGGCGACCGACATCGCCGAGTCGGTGTACGACATCCGCATCAAGCCGGGCATCCGCTATCAGCCGCATCCGGCACTGGCGCACGACGAAGCCGGCAATCATCTCTATCACTCGGGTGGCCCCGGCGCGCGGCTGACGCTGTACGACTTCGAACAGACCGGCTCGCGCGAACTCGAAGCCGCCGACTACGCTTACCAGATCAAGCGGCTGGCCCACCCCGGCCTGCATTCGCCGATCTTCGGCCTGATGAGCGACTACATCGTCGGCCTGAAGGAGTTCGGTGACACGCTGAAGGACGCCGCGAAGACACTGCCGCCCGGCGCCTGGCTGGACCTGCGCCAGCATGCGCTGCCGGGCGTCGAGGTGATCGACCGCCACACCTACCGCATCCGTCTCAAGGGCAAGTACCCGCAGTTCCTGTACTGGCTCGCCATGCCCTTCTTCGCGCCGGTGCCGTGGGAGGCCGACCTGTTCCACGCCCAGCCCGGCATGGCGGAACGCAACCTCACGCTGGACTGGTACCCGATCGGCACCGGCCCCTACATGCTCAGCGAAAACAATCCGAATGCACGCATGGTGCTGACGCGCAACCCGAATTTCCGCGTAGAAAGCTATCCGTGCGAAGGCGAGGAGGGTGACCGCGCTGCCGGCCTGCTGGCCGACTGCGGCAAACGCCTGCCGCTGGTCGAACAGATCGTGTTCACGCGCGAGAAGGAACAGATTCCGTACTGGAACAAGTTCCTGCAGGGCTATTACGACGCATCGGGCATCAGTTCCGATTCCTTCGATCAGGCGGTGCAGTTCGGTCAGACCGGCGAGGTCAGTCTGAGTGACGGCATGCAGGCGCAGGGCATCCGGCTGCAGACGTCGGTATCGACGTCCACGATGTACATGGGCTTCAACATGCTCGACCCGGTGGTCGGCGGCATGGAAGAGCGCGGCAGAAAGCTGCGTCAGGCCATCGGCATCGCACTCGATCAGGAAGAGTTCATTTCCATCTTCCAGAACGGCCGCGGCCTGCCCGCGCAGTCGCCGCTTCCGCCGGGCATTTTCGGTTACCGCGACGGCCGCGAAGGCATGAACCCTCAGATGTATGCGTGGGTCGGGAACGAGGCGCGGCGCAAACCGATTGACGATGCGAAGCGGCTGCTGGCCGAAGCGGGCTGGCCGAACGGTCGCGACGCGAAGACCGGCGAGGCACTGGTGGTCAATCTCGACACCACCGGCACCGGCCTCGGCAGCAAGGCGCGCATCGACTGGCTGACCAAGCAGTTCGATCAGCTCGGCGTGCAACTGGTGGTGCGCAGCACCGATTACAACCGCTTCCAGGAAAAGGTGCGCAAGGGCGCCGCCCAGCTCTTTTTCTGGGGCTGGAACGCCGACTATCCGGACCCGGAAAACTTCCTGTTCCTGCTCTATGGCCCGCAGTCGAAGGTGAAGGTGCAGGGCGAGAATGCGGCGAATTATGAAAACGCCGAGTTTGACTACCTGTTCGAGAAAATGAAGGCGATGGACAACAGCCCGGAGCGGCAGGCCATCCTCGACCGCATGCTGGCCATCCTGCAGCACGACGCGCCCTGGGTGTGGGGCTTCCATCCGAAAAGTTACGGCCTGGAACACAGCTGGGTGTTCAACCGCAAACCGTCGACGGTGGCCAACAACACGATGAAATACACCCGCATCGACCCGGCGCTGCGCGAAGCAAAGCGCGCCGAATGGAACCGCCCGGTGCGCTGGCCGCTGTTCGCGGGTGCGCTGCTGCTGCTCGCACTGGTGTGGCCCGCCTGGCGCCACTGGAAGCGCTCGGAACAGGCGCGGGCGGTGGGGGCGGCGGCATGAGGACGTCGCTGACCCGGGCTGGTGTCACTGGATTGTCCGCCGGGATCGCCTGCGGGGCAGGCTCCTACGAAAACCCCGCAGCTTTCGGTACGCCTCTCGTAGGAGCCGGCCCTGCAGGCGACAGCGCGGCGATCGACGATGCTGCGGGAGCTGCCTTCTGCATCGCGGGCCGGGCCTGCGCCTGCGAGAGGCTTGCCCGATGATTGCCTACATCATCCGCCGGCTGCTCTATGCCATTCCCATCCTGATCGGGGTGAACCTGATCACCTTCCTGCTGTTCTTCGTCGTCAATTCGCCCGACGACATCGCACGCATGCAGCTGGGCGCGAAGCGGGTGACGCCGGAAGCGATTGAGAAGTGGAAGGCCGAGCGCGGCTATGACAAGCCGATGGTGTGGAATGCCGCCGCGCCGGGCGTGGCGAAGGCGACCGACACCATCCTGTTCGACAAGTCGGTGCGCATGTTCGCGCTCGATTTCGGCCGCGCCGACGACGGCCGCGACATCGCGCTCGAAATCAAGAGCCGCATGGGTCCCAGCCTCGCCATCGCGATTCCGACCTTCATCCTCGGGCTGTTCGTCACCGTCAGTTTCGCGCTGCTGCTGGTGTTCTTCCGCAACACCGCGCTCGATGTCGGCGGCGTCGTCCTTTGCGTGGCGGCGATGTCCATTTCCGGGCTGTTCTACATCATCGGCGGCCAGTATCTGGTCAGCAAGGTGTGGAATCTGGTGCCCATCTCCGGCTACAGCGGCGGGCTGGACGCAGGCAAGTTCCTCATCCTGCCGGTGCTGATCAGCGTGGTCGGCGGCATCGGCGCGTCGGCGCGCTGGTACCGCACGCTGTTTTTGGAAGAAATCAACAAGGACTACGTGCGCACGGCCCGGGCCAAGGGCCTGTCGGAACTGCGCGTGCTGTTCCGGCACGTGCTGAAGAACGCGATGATCCCCATCCTGACCGGCGTGGTGGTCGTCATTCCGCTGCTGTTCATGGGGTCGCTGTTGCTGGAAAGTTTCTTCGGCATTCCGGGGCTGGGCAGCTACACCATCGACGCCATCGGCTCGCAGGACTTTGCCGTGGTGCGCTCGATGGTGTTCATCGGCTCGGTGCTCTACATCATCGGTCTGCTGCTGACCGACATTTCCTACACGCTGGTCGATCCGCGGGTGAGGCTCAATTGATGTCCCACTGTTCACTGCATTCGCTGCCCGCTGCGAGGTACGGCTGACATGGATTTCAAGCCGCTCCTCTTGTGGTCCGACATCCTGCTGTGGGCGATGGTCGCCGGCTGCGTGGCGCTCGCCTTTTACTGCCGACGGCAAGATTACCTGCGCCGCGCCTGGCGGCGCGTGGGCGAGTCGGGCGTGGCGATGTCGTCCGCCACGATACTGGCCGCCTTCGTCAGCGTCGGCCTGCTCGATTCGCTGCACTACCAGCCGCGGCTGCCGGCGCAGGAGGGCAGTACCGAGGCGCAGTACGCGCCCGAGGTGCTGTCGGCGCTCGACGCGCTGGTCGCCGATCTGCGCCTCAACAAGGAAAAGACCTACTCAGCGCCGCTTGCCACGCATGCCTTCGCGAAGGAAACGATGGAGCGCGATGGCGTGCAGACGCGCGACTACCCACGGCTGAAGTGGGGCGGTGCGCATCTCGAAGACGTGGCCGGGCGCGACAGTGATCTCGCGCGTCGCGCCGCAAGCGGCGCCTTCTACGGACTGCTGCTCTGGGCGGCGGTCGTCGGCGTGGCCGTCGGCCTGATGGCACTTGCGCGCGGCGCCCCCTATGGCGCCACCTGTCGCACCGTGTGGCAACCGGGCACCGCGGCAACCCGGCCCATCGCCTGGCGCGCGGTGTTCGCGACGCTGGCCGTGCTGAGCGTGATCGGCGGCATCACTGCGGCCTGGGCGGCTGGCTATCACGTGTTCGGCACCGACAAGGTCGGGCAGGACGTGCTCTATCTGTCGCTCAAATCGGTGCGCACCGCGCTGCTGATCGGCACGCTGACCACGCTGGTGACGCTGCCGCTGGCGGTCGCGCTGGGCCTGATCGCGGGTTTCCGCGGCGGCTGGTGGGACGACGCGATCCAGTACCTCTACACCGTGCTCAACTCCATCCCCGGCGTGCTGCTGATTGCCGCCATGGTGCTGATGATGCAGGTCGTCATCGACACCCACCCCGAATGGTTCGAAACCGCCGCCGAACGCGCCGATGCCCGGCTGCTGGCGCTCTGTTTCATCCTTGGCCTGACGTCATGGACCGGCCTGTGCCGACTGCTGCGCGCCGAAACCCTGAAGCTGCGCGAACTTGACTACGTGCAGGCAGCGCGTGCCTTCGGTGTCGGCGACGCGCGCATCATGGCGCGCCACATCCTTCCCAATCTGATGCACATCGTGCTGATCGCGCTGGTGATGGATTTCTCCGGCCTGGTGCTGTCCGAAGCCGTGCTGTCCTACATCGGCATCGGCGTCGACAGTTCGATGAACAGCTTCGGCACGATGATCAATGCGGCGCGCCTCGAACTGTCGCGCGAGCCGGTCGTGTGGTGGTCGCTCGCCGCAGCCTTCGTTCTGATGCTGGCACTTGTGCTGGCCGCCAACCTGTTTGCCGATGCGGTGCGCGATGCGTTCGACCCGCGTTTCCAGTGGCGCGCACGGCGCGTCGTGAAGAAGGTGGCCGCATGAGCGGACCGGACGTGAGACACGCGGTCGAGCCGCTGCTCGAGGTGCGCGGCCTGATCGCCGAGCTCGATACGCCGGCCGGCGTTGCGCGCGCGGTCGACGGCCTCGACTTCGAAGTGCGCGCCGGCGAAACCATGGCGCTGCTGGGCGAATCCGGCTGTGGCAAATCGATGACTGCCGGTGCGCTGATGCGCCTGCTGCCCGACGTCGGCTACATCGCCGGCGGTTCCGTGAAGCTGGCCGGGCGCGAACTGACCACGCTGACCGAAGCGCAGATGCGCGAAAGCCGCGGCAGCGACATGGCGATGATCTTCCAGGAACCGGCGACCAGCCTGAACCCGGTGCTCACCGTGCTGCAGCAGATCGGCGAGGTGCTGGCCACCCATCGCGGCCTGCGTGGCGCACCGGCGCGCGCCCGGGCGCTCGAGCTGCTGAACGCGGTCGGCATTCCCGACGCGGCGCGCCGGCTCGACGAATACCCGTTCCAGTTTTCCGGCGGCATGAAGCAGCGCGTGATGATCGCCATGGCGCTGGCCGGCGAGCCGCGCCTGTTGATTGCCGACGAGCCGACCACCGCGCTCGACGTGACCATACAGGCGCAGGTGCTCGACCTGCTGGCACGGCTGCAGCGCGAGCGCGGCATGGCGGTGCTGCTGATCACGCACGACCTCGGCGTGGTGGCGCGCATGGCGCACCACATCGGCGTCATGTACGCCGGCCAGCTCATCGAACAGGCGCCGCGTGCCGCCTTCTTCACGCGGCCGGCGCATCCGTATTCGAAGCTGCTGTTCGATGCGCTGCCGGATGCCGCGCGCCACGGCCGCGGCGAACTGGCGACCATCCCCGGTTCGGTGCCGCCGCTGACCACCGCCTTCACCGGCTGCCGCTTCGCCGACCGCTGCCCGCAGGCCTGGTCGCGCTGCCATGACGAAGCGCCGGCCTGGCATGAGGCGGGCGAGGCGCAGCGTGTGCGCTGCCATCTGTACGACCCGGCGGAGGCGGCACGCGCTGTGCCGCTGGCGGCTGTGGCATCGCAGGTTGCGGCGGATGACCGCTTGCCAAGGGCGCAGGCACCTTTGCTGTCGGTGCGCGACCTGAAAGTGCATTTCCCGATCCGCCGCGGTGTGCTGCAGCGCGTGGTCGGTCAGGTGCGCGCGGTCGATGGCGTGTCGCTCGACATCCGCCCGGGTCGAACGCTGGCGCTGGTCGGTGAATCCGGCTGCGGCAAGACCACGGTGGGCAAGGCCATCCTGCGGCTGATCGAACCGACCGATGGTTCGGTGAGCCTCGATGGCCAGGACGTCGGCAGCCTGTCGAGAAGCGCGCTGCGCAGCTTGCGCGCGCGCATGCAGATGGTGTTCCAGGACCCTTACGGCTCCTTGAACCCACGCATGCGGGTCGGCGAAATCATCGGTGAGGGCATGGGCGCGCTGCAGCAGGGCGGTGACGGCGTCGCGGTGGCGCGCCTGCTGGAACAGGTCGGCCTGCGCGCCGACATGGCCGATCGCTACCCGCACGAGTTTTCCGGCGGCCAGCGTCAGCGCATCGCCATCGCGCGCTCGCTGGCGGTGCAGCCCGCGCTGATCGTGTGCGACGAGCCCACATCGGCGCTCGACGTGTCCGTGCAGGCGCAGATACTGAATCTGCTGGGCCGGCTGCAGCGCGACATGGGGCTGGCCTATCTGTTCATCACGCACAACATCGCGGTGGTCGAACACCTCGCGCACGATGTGGCGGTGATGTACCTCGGACGCATCGTCGAGATCGGCAGCGTTGACCAGGTGCTCGGCGCGCCGCGTCATCCCTACACGAAGGCGCTGCTGTCGGCGGTGCCGCGCGCCGACCTTGACGCGGCCACCCTGCCGCAGAAGCTGGCCGGCGACCTGCCCTCGCCGGCCGATCCGCCGTCAGGCTGCCATTTTCACCCGCGCTGCCCGCGCGCGCAGGCGCGCTGTGGCACCGATGCGCCGGTGCTCGAAGGTCGTGACGGACGTCAGGCCGTGGCGTGCTGGTTCGCGGACTGAACGCGGCTTGGCGGACTGCGCGGTGAAGATCGGCACGTGAGAGCCGTTTGGGAGCAGCCCTTCGAAAGCGGCCCTATTAGGAGCGGCCCGGTGGGAGCTACCCGGTGGGAGTGGCGTCCCCGCCGCGATCCGGGCGTCGATCAAAGACCATCATGGCACTCATCGCGGCGGGGACGCCGCTCCCACAAGTCGCCGCTCGCACCGGTCGCCGTTCAAGCACAGACACCAGTCAATCACGGCCTTCGCGAGATGTACCGCCTCGCGAGGCTGCTGCAGCCGTGAATCGCGCTTGTTGCAAGCCCGAACGCTATTTTCCCGTCGCTGATTTTCCAGCCGGAATCACCGTCTTCTTCCGGGCGGGCGGTGCGCTGACCTTCTTCTTCTGCACGCCCGGCTTCACGGCCTTGCTGCCGGAGGCGGGCGTGACCGGCACGTTCACCCAGCGACCGTTGCGCTTGACGCGCTTGTATTTCGGCTTGTCGACGCCCAGGCGCGGCGCTTCTTCGGCGTTGCCGCCGTCCAGCGACAGGCTGCTGTTCTCGTCCGGCACCAGCAGCGTGCTGCCCGGGCCGATGCGCACGGTCGGTGACAGTCCGTTGAAACGGCGCAGCCGCCATTCGCTGACGCCGAAGCGTCGGATTACCGTGGCCAGCGTTTCCTTCGGCCCGAGCGTGTAGGTACGCCAGGGCGCGCCGGCGGTCGGTGCGGCGTCGGGGTTGCGGTTGTCCAGATTCGCCATGAAGGTATCGACCGCGTGCGCCGGCAGCACCAGTTGCGCGCCGCCCTTGCCGGTGCGGATGACCGGCCGCTTGTGCTGCGGGTTGAGCGCCTTGATTTCGGCCACCGGTACGTCGGCCAGCCGGGCAGCCGTGGCGAGGTCCATCGACGGCGCTTCGGCCACCTGGGCGAAATAGGGCTTGTTTGCGACCGATTCAAGTTCGATGCCGAACAGTTCGGGCTGCGCGATGATGTTCTTCAGCGCCTGCAGCTTGGGGACGTAGTGCCGCGTTTCGGCCGGCATGTTCAGCGAGGCGTAGTCGCTCGGCAACCCGGCCGCCTGGTTGCGCAACACGGCGCGCCCGACCGCGCCTTCGCCCCAATTGTAAGAGGCCAGCGCCAGATGCCAGTCGCCGTGCATTTCGTAGATTTTCTGCAGGTATTCGAGCGCCGCCTGGGTCGACGCGACGATGTCGCGCCGGTCGTCGCGCTGTGCGTTCTGTTCGAGACCGTACATCTTGCCGGTGGACGGGATGAACTGCCACAGACCGGACGCCTTGGCCACCGACAGTGCCTCCGGGTTGTACGCGCTCTCCACCATAGGCAGCAGTGCCAGTTCGGTCGGCAGGCCGCGCTTTTCGATCTCTTCGACGATGTGGAACATGTAGCGCCGGCCCCGCTCGGACATGCGTCGGAAGTAGTCGGGGCGGTTCAGATACCAGGCCTGGTGCTCGGCGACCAGCGGGTGGTCGAGGTCGGCCATGCCGAAGCCCTTGCGGATGCGCTCCCACAGGTCATCCGGCGGCAGCGTGAGGTCGACCGGTTTGATTTCGTCTTCCGGTGCGCGGACGATTTCGGTCGGTTCCGGGAAGGGGATGGGTTCCGCCTTGCCGGGTTTGATCCCCGGCGTGCGGCTGGTGTCACCCGGTTTTTTCGTCACACGGCTGCGTTCCGGCGTGCTGACGGATGACCGGGCAACGGGCGCGTCGCCGGTATTCTCGCTGACCACGCCGGTGGCCGCACAGCCGGCGAGCAGCAGGCCCGACAGCAGGATTGCGGCGCGGCGCAGGAGGGAATCGATGAAAAGCGGCATTGCTGCGAAAGAGCCAAACTCCGAATGCTAGCCACCCGGAGCATGCAGCGTCAAACCTGATTGCGGACGCTGCCGGCGTTGAAGAACCGAAGAAGAGACCGGAGACGGACCGCATGGGCAGCGCTTAGTTTCGTTTCGTCAGACACCCGCACGCGCGGCGCGGACGTGGCTTATCATGCGAAAAAAAGGGTATGTCCATGAAAGCGCTGATCATTGAAGATTCCCAGACGGGGCTCGCCGTCATCAGTCAGCATCTCGAACGGATGGGCATTCTGCCCATTGCGGCGACCGACGGAGAAGCCGGCATTGCGGCTTTCCGTGAACACAATCCGGACATCGTGCTGCTCGACGTGGTGCTGCCGGGCATCGACGGCTACGAGGTCGCGCGACGCATCCGCGCCATCGAGCAGTCGGGCGAATGGACACCCATCCTCTTCCTGACCGCTCGTACCGCCGACACCGATCTGGTGCAGGGAATTACCGCCGGCGGAGATGATTACCTGTTCAAGCCGGTCAGCGAAGTCGTCCTTGCGGCCAAGGTGCGCGCCATGCAGCGCATCCTGCAGATGCGTTATTCGCTGGTGGTGCTGACACGCAAGCTCGATGCCGCCAACCAGGAACTGACCCGGCTGAGTTCGCTTGACGGGCTGACCGGGTTGGCCAACCGCCGCCAGCTCGACGAAACCATCATGCGTGAATGGCGCCGCGCGGCGCGCTACAAGCGACCGATCGCGCTGGCGCTGGTCGATGTGGACAATTTCAAGCAGTACAACGATACCTACGGTCACATCGCCGGCGACGAATGCCTTAAAAGCGTTGCCAATGCATTGCTCGCGGTGTCGCGCCGACCGAGTGATCTGGTGGCGCGCTATGGCGGCGAGGAATTCGCGCTGGTGCTGCCGGAAACCGATCTGGGCGGAGCACAACGGGTCGGCGAGGGGCTATGCGACTCGATACGCGCGCTCGGCATCGAACATCGTGCCGTGCCGGGCGGCAAGCTGACCATCAGCGTCGGCGTCGCCAGCACGACACCCGGGCAGGACAGCGGTGGCCCGCAGAGCCTGCTTGCAGAAGCTGATTTCGCGCTCTATTCCGCGAAGACTGGCGGACGCGATCGCGTCGGCTTCAAGGTGCCGGAAGTCGCCGTGGAGTGATCCGGGGCCTTGTACGCATGTACGAGCACCCTGCGCATCCCGGTATTGAGGCTCACGCTGAGCTGTCGCCAACGCACCGGCAACGTCACCGGAAGGAACTCTTTGAAAAATGTGTCGAAACTTGACGCTGAAGAGGTGGTTGCCGATCGCAGGGGCTGCTACCTTTCAACGCGTGCCGTCTTCACGGAGTTGAGCCATGGACATCACCGGCCTGAACCGAGCCGTGCCGTCGCCGCGCCATCACAACGCCCCGCGTTTCGGATTGGCTGCGGCCCTGTGCGTGTGCGGCGTTGCAGCGTGGGCGCCAGCGACGGCGCAGACGATCGTGTCCGCAGGTCAGCAGATCGATCGGTACGGAGCCGTCGATCTGGGTGTGCTGTCGATGCAGGGCGGTACGATCATTTTTCGGGACGGCTTTCAGGGACCGTCAACCGCCACGAACGCCGTGCTCGGCAATGGCTGGATTGCTGCTTCCGGTTACTCGGCTCGACTTGAGTTTTACGGAACAACCCGGCTCCAGGGCGCAAGTTACGGCGCTTCGTTTCCGTCTGACGGCATGCACATCGCTGCCAGTGACTCGGAGAGCGTGTTTCCGCTCGATGCGATCAACAAGGGAGAGCTCTTCCAGACCGCCAACGGTCAATTGGTTCTCGGTGGCGGTGCGCGTTTCGTCAATGACGTCTACTCGACCTTCTGGATCCAGAACGATCTGGGCATGGTTCGA
Source organism: Methyloversatilis sp. (assembly GCF_030696805.1). Taxonomy (GTDB): domain Bacteria; phylum Pseudomonadota; class Gammaproteobacteria; order Burkholderiales; family Rhodocyclaceae; genus Methyloversatilis. Next base: position 101,079 of record NZ_JAUYRO010000053.1, read on the forward strand.
AGTTCCGTGCTCGCGCGGTCGTCCTTTGTCAATCGTAGCGGCTCCGTGATCAAGGCGTCCGGTACCGGCACAAGTGTCTTCGCGCTACCCGTGGTGCATGACTTCGGAAAGTTCGAGGTGTGGTCAGGCTCCCTGCATCTGGCAGCGGGCGGTTTTCATGACAACGCCTCTTTCTATGCGGATACGTTTGGCGGTTCTGCTCAGTACGGTATCTCCTTCTCTGGCTCTCACGTCTTCACCGGCTTCATGACCACCGAGACCGGTGGTCTGTCGCTGACCGAGCGCAGCCGCATCGCCTTGATGCGGGGCGGACGCTTTGATCTGGCGGAGTGGCAGCAACGGGCGAATGTTCTTGTCGCAGGCTTTCAAAGCCGCCTCGAAATCGGGCCCGACGCGACCCTTCACAACACGGGTTCTTTAGTGACGGCGAACAGCGGTGCGGTGCTGGCGGTCGGTGCAGGGACGTCGCCTGTCGCCCCGGGCCGCGGCCTTCTGATCAACGAAGGGTCCTTCTCGGGTGTGCTGCTGGGCAGCCGCGAGTCCGGCGCCTGTTCCAACGATCGATACGGCGATACCTGCGTGGTCAACGTCCGCAACGAACGGGGCAGCGAACTGACGTTTCTTCCGGTGCCGGAAGACGACCCGCTTTTTCCTGATAATGCCTCCGATTACAACGCCGTCGGCGTCTTCGAGAACGCTGGTCGGGTGCGCATCCCTGGAATCGTCGAACCTCTAAACGGCATAGCGACCGTGGTGGACGCCGACACCTTCATTCAGGATCGGCAGGGCGTGGCCACGCTGTTCAACACGCCGGAACTGGTTATCGACCCGGATGGAGAACTGCGCGTTGGCAGCTTCAGGCAGATCGAGGGTGACACGGTGGTCAATGGCAGGCTGACCGGGAATCAGATCGAATTCCTCGGCGGCACGCTCAGCGGCACCGGGACAATCGGTTATGGCTCCGGCGGTTTCAACGGCCAGATCTCGACGGGTGCCGTCGCCATCGGGCCGGGCAACTCGCCCGGCATCCTCACCATCGACGGCAACCTGGATGCGAACGGCACGATTTTCGACATCGAAATCGGCGGTCGCCTGGCGGGCATCGAACATGACCAGCTGGTCGTACTGGGTCAGGCGAATCTGCTGGACAGCATCGTGAACCTGCGCTTCATCGATGGCTTCATTCCGGATCAGGGCGACGTGTTCGAATGGCTGGTCGCTGACCCGCCATTCGTCGGTCTGGCGCCGGTGACCGTCAATGTCTTCAGCGACCTGGCCGTCATCCAGGGCGAAACCGACGGCCGCAGGTTCTATGTCAATGCCGTCACTGCGGTGCCGCTGCCGCCTGCCGTTTGGCTGTATGGAGCGGGGTTTCTGATGGTCGGTTACCTGGCCCGGCGCAGACGATGATCGTTGCCTGAGATGACCTGATCCATTCGAGCAAGCGGTTTTTCGCGTCGAGGACAGTGACCTGCCTGGCCACTCTTCAGTCTGGACAGGACACAGCTCGGTTAGCGGAACTTCGGACCCGGTTTGACGGTTCCGCGCGCGCTAGAACACATTCTTCCACTCCCGCAGAACCGCGAATACCTCGACCGGAGTATTCAACGTGCGGCCCGCGTGTGCTTCGGCGGCGCGGATGATTGCGGCTTCGCGTACCCGCAGGAAGGGGTTGGTGGCCAGTTCTTCGGCCAGTGCGAACGGCACACTGGGCTGGCCGTCCGCCCTGAGCTTGGCGACGCGCCGCTTGCGGGCGATCAGTGCCTGATTGTCCGGTTCGACTGCGAGTGCGAAGCGCAGATTGGATTCCGTATATTCGTGCGCGCAGTAGATACGCGTGTGCAGCGGCAGCGAGGCGATGCGTGAAAGCGAGTGCCACATCTGCTCGGCGGTGCCTTCGAACAGCCGGCCGCATCCGGCGGCGAACAGGGTGTCGCCGCAGAAAAGCGCATCGCCGCCATACCAGGCGATGTGGCTGCGCGTGTGGCCGGGCACTTCGAGCACGCTGAGGCCAACGCCCAGCCAGGGCAGGTCGATGCGCCGGCCCTCCGCCACGCGCTCGGTCACGTCGGAGATGCGCTCGTCTGCCGGGCCATATACGCGGGCACCGCTGTGGCGCACCAGTTCGGCAACGCCGCCGATGTGGTCGCTGTGGTGATGGGTGAGCAGGATCGTGTCGAGCGTGAGGTGGTGCCGGTCAAGTGCGGCGAGCACCGGTGTGGCGTCACCCGGGTCGACTGCCAGCGCGCGCGTTCCGTTTGCGACCAACCAAAGATAATTGTCGCCAAACGCGGGTATCGGATATATCTTCATCCGCCCGATTCTGGCGTGAGGCTGAAGCAATGACAATGCGTCTGCCTCACGCGTGACGATTCACCGCCCCGTAAAACATGTCGATTCCCGGTTTGCACGAATGGCTGGATACCCCGCAGGGACAGTACGTCCAGCGCTGGGAGCATGCACAGGTCGACGAGATGGTGGCCGACGTGTTCGGTTACAACGCGGTACAGATCGGCCTGCTGCAGCACGACTACCTGCGCGCCAACCGGATGCCGTTCAAGCTGTACAGCGACGATGCGCGCCCCGGTCCGATGCCGGCGCTGGTGTGCGACCCGGTGCATCTTCCGTTTCCGGCCACCAGCGTCGATCTGGTGGTGCTGCCGCATGTACTTGAATTCGCCGCTGACCCGCACGCCGTATTGCGCGAGGTCGAGCGCGTGCTGGTGCCCGAAGGTCAGGTGCTGGTGACCGGCTTCAACCCGTTCAGCCTGTGGGGCGCACGCCGCCGCCTGCAGGAACGCGAGCCCTTTCCGTGGAATGGCGACTGGCTGTCGGTGCCGCGCCTGCGCGACTGGTTCAAGCTGCTCAGCCTGGACACGCAGGCCGGCTGTTTCGGCTGCTACCGCCCGCCGGTGCGCAGCGAAAAATGGCTGGCGCGCTGGAGTTTCATCGAATCCGCCGGTGACCGCTGGTGGCCCTTTCTGGGTGGCACCTACGTGCTGCAGGGGGTCAAGCGGGTGCATGGCATGCGCCTCATTACGCCGAAATGGAGCGACCGCCGCGCCGCCGCGCGGGCCGTCGCCAGCGTCGGCAGCGCCAATCGCAACACCGTGCCGGACCGCAAGTTCGGCACCTGAACCTGGAGCAAACCTTGGACGACGTGATTATCTACACCGACGGTGCCTGCAGCGGCAACCCGGGCCCGGGCGGCTGGGGCGCACTGCTCAAATCCGGGGCCGTGGAGCGCGAACTGTCGGGCGGCGAGCGCGCGACAACGAACAACCGCATGGAACTGATGGCGGTGATCGAGGCGCTCAACGCACTGAAGAAGCCGGTGCGCGCCGTGGTCTATACCGATTCGCAATATGTGCAGAAGGGCATCAGCGAGTGGATACATGGCTGGAAGCGCAAGGGCTGGAGAACGGCGGGTGGCGATCCGGTCAAGAACGTCGACCTTTGGCAGGCGCTTGACGCGGCGGCGCGCGTGCATGAAGTCGAATGGAAATGGGTCAAGGGCCACGCCGGCCACCCGGAAAACGAACGCGTCGACCGGCTCGCGCGCGACGCGATTCCTGTGCGCGGCGCGTAAGCGTGACGGCTGGCTGTAGAATGCGCGGCGCTGCAGTCCGACCTGTTTCCAGACTTCCCTTCCAATGAAACGCCAGATCATCCTCGACACCGAAACGACCGGGCTGGAATGGCAGAACGGCGACCGGCTGATCGAGATCGGCTGCGTCGAAATGGTGGGTCGCAAGCGTACCGGCCGGCAACTGCACCGCTTCGTCAATCCGGAGCGCGAGGTGCCGGAAGGGGCCGTCGCCATTCACGGCATCACGACCGAGTTTCTCGCCGACAAGCCGAAATTCCGCGATGTGGCAGCGGAGTTCGTCGATTTCGTGCGCGACGCCGAACTGGTCATTCACAACGCCGCATTCGACGTCGGTTTCATCGACAACGAACTGAACCTGATCGGGCTGCCGCTGCTGCGCACCATCACCAGCGGCCCGCCGATCGACACCGTGCGCATGGCGCGCGACATGTTCCCCGGCAAGCGCGCCAATCTCGATGCGCTGTGCGAGCGCTTCGGCATCGACAATACGCATCGCGAGTTCCACGGCGCGCTGCGCGACGCCGAACTGCTGGTCGAGGTGTATCTGGCGATGACGCGTGGTCAGGAAAGCCTGATCATCGATCTCGAACCGGATGCCGCAACGGTGCGCAGTGCCGGGCCGACGCGCGTTTCCGGTGCATTGCGCCGCGTGCGGGCGAGCGACGCTGAGCGGGCCGAACATGAACGCGTGCTGGCGGAGATCGACAAGGCCAGCGGCGGCGCCACGGTATGGCGCGCCATCGAGCCGGTCGCGCCGGCATGAACATCGGGTCTGCCGGTACGTACCGCCAGACCCTGCCGGGGCAGGTTTCTTGCTTCGGCCATTCCACATTTCCGGACGCTGCGCCAACCCGGCACTGACGTCCGGCGATGCATAACCATGACAGGAGATCCCGAATGAGTGCGCACAAAATCCCCGCCACCCTGATACCCGGCGACGGTATCGGCCCCGAAATCATGGACGCCGCGCTGGCTGCGCTGGATGCCGTCGGTGCGCCATTCGAGTGGGATACCCAGCCGGCCGGCATGGGCGCGCTCAAGACGCATGGTGATCCGCTGCCGGAGGCGACGCTGGAAAGCATCCGCCGCACCCGGCTCGGCCTGAAGGGCCCGCTGGAAACACCGGTCGGTGGCGGCTTCCGCTCGATCAACGTGCGCCTGCGCGAGGCTTTCAAGCTGTACGCCAACATCCGTCCGGCGCGCACGCTGATCCCGGGCGGCCGCTACGACAACATCGATCTCATCGTCTGCCGCGAAAACCTCGAAGGCCTGTACATGGGCTATGAGCACTTCATCCCGATCGAGGGCGACCCGCACGCGGTGGCCATGTCGACCGGCGTGAACACCCGTCAGGGCGCGCGCCACATTCTCGAATACGCGTTCGAACACGCCATCGCCCTCGGCCGCAAGAAGGTGACCGTGGTGCACAAGGCCAACATCATGAAGGCGCTGACCGGCATCTTCCTGGAGACCGCCGAACAGATGTACGAAGAGCGTTACAAGGGCCGCATCCAGTTCGAACAGGTCATCGTCGACGCCTGCTGCATGAAGCTGGTGATGAATCCGTGGCAGTTCGACGTGCTGGTGACCACCAACCTGTTCGGCGACATCCTGTCCGACCTGACCGCCGGTCTGGTCGGTGGTCTGGGCATGGCGCCGGGCTCGAACATCGGCGCCGACGCGGCGATTTTCGAAGCGGTACATGGATCGGCACCCGACATCACAGGCAAGGGCATCGCCAACCCCACTGCATTGGTACTGGCGTCCGCGCTGATGCTCGACCACGTGAAACTGCAGGACATGGGTGACCGCATCCGCAAGGCGGTGTCGGATACGCTGAACATCGACAACGTGCGCACCGGCGATCTCGGCGGCAAGGCGACGACGAAGCAATACACCGACGCCCTGGTCGCGCGCATCCGCAACAGCTGATCGCGGTCGGGGCTGTCGCGGTAGCGGCGTCCTCGCTGCAATAGGCATGGCGGCGGTTCCCTTGGCGCGCGGCCGCCTCGCCGCTCCCACAGGGGCTCCTCCCACAGGGGCTCCCTGTTCCCACTCAACTGCGCTCACCACAAGGCCGCGCAGATCCCGGATGAAACGGCGAACGCTCCCGCAGTCATGGCCCGTGGGGCCATGCACTCAGCGCAGATTGCCGCGGTAGCGCTGCACATCGATCACGCTGACCGGGCTTGCGGCATTGCTCCAGCTGCCGCGGATGTGTGACACGACGAGCGCGATGTCCTCGTCGCTCAGACTGGCGGCGAACGGGGGCATGCCGAATGGACGCGGATTGCCCTGCGTGGCGGGCGCGAAGCCGCCACCGAGCACGATGCGCAGCGGATTGGCCGGCGGGTCCAGCGTCACCGCGCGGTTGCCGTCGAGCGCCGGATAGATGGGGCCGGATCCTTCGCCCTGCTCGCCGTGGCAATTCGCGCAGTGGTCGGCATACAGCCGTGCGGCGCGGGCGCGCTGCGCGTCGTCCAGCGTGATAGCCCGGCCGGTCGCTGGCGCAGAAGGCGCCGCAGGCAACGCCTGCAGATAGGTCGCCATCGCGTCCAGATCGCTGGCGGACAGATATTGCGTGCTGCCGTACACCACCTCGGCCATCGGCCCGGCGACCGAGGCGTCGTGCGTGATGCCGTCGCGCAGCAGCGCGATGACGTCGTCTCGTTCCCAGCCCTGAACGCCCGCCTCATGCGGTGAGCCCAGCGACGGCGCATACCAGTTCTGGCCTGCCATCAGCCCGCCAGCCAGCTTGTCCGCGTCTTCGCTGGCGCCCAGCGCGTTGCGCGGTGCGTGGCACGCGCTGCAATGGCCGAGCCCCTGAACAAGGTAGGCGCCGCGGTTCCAGGCTGCGGACTGTGACGCGTCAGCCTGGAATACCGCCGGTTTGAAATAGAGCGCCCGCCAGACGGCCAGTGCGGTCTGCGAGTCGTACGGGAAACGCAGCACATGCGGCCGGCTGGCTTGCTGTGTCGCGGGCAGCGTCTGCAGATAGGCCCACAACGCATCCGAATCTTCGCGCGTGACATGGGTGTAGCTCGTGTAGGGAAAGGCCGGATAGAGCAGTCGGCCATCGCGCGAGCGTCCTTCGTGCAGCGCCCGCCAGAAATCGGTGGCTGTCCAGCGGCCCAGACCGGTGTCGGGGTCGGGGGTGAGATTGCTGGTGTAGAAGGTGCCGAACGTGGTGTCGATGGCGCGCCCGCCGGCCCATGGCGTGCCGCCGCGTGCGCTGTGGCACGCCATGCAGTTGCCGGCGCGCGCCAGATACTCGCCGCGTGCGACGAGTTCAGCCGGTGGTGCAGCGACGCGGGATGCGTTGGCAATCGCGGGCGTGTCCGGACCGGGGTTATGGCGGGTCGACCACCAGACCAGTGCTGCCAGCAGCGCGACGAGCGGAACGATCAATACGACGCGCTTCATCGTGCGGCTCCTCCCGCCGTCTGCGAGGCTGGCACGCCACCGCAGCGCAGCGGCAGGTCGCGCGCCGGCATGGCAGCGGGTCTGGCGCCGGCCGGCACTGTCTGTGCGGCCAGCCATTGCGATACCGCGCTGATGTCGACTGCGCTCAGCTGCTTGACGATCTGTGCCATGCAGTCTGGTGTGTGTGCCTGGCGGATGCCGCTTTTCCAGGCGCTCAGCTGGGCGGCCAGATAGTCGCGCGGCAGGCCGATCAGGCCTGGAATCGCGGGCGCTACGCCCATCAATGCGTCACCGTGGCAGCTGGCACAGGCAGGAAGATCGCGCGCTGCGTCGCCCTTGCGCACGAGTTCTTCGCCGCGGGTGAGCGCCGCGTTGGGGCCGGTGGCACGCACGGCCGGGTAGGGCAGGTCGAGCGCGGCGAAGTGGTCGGCCATGTCGCGCAGGTAGTCGTCACCGAGCGTCTGCAGCAGTTCGGACATCAAGGGGTACTGGCGGCGACCGTCGCGGAAGTTCAGCAACTGGTTGTGCAGATAGCCTGCCGGCTTGCCGGCGATGCGCGGGTAGTAGCCGTCCGGGCCGGCGCGACCTTCGGCGCCGTGACAGCCGGTACAGGCGAGCACGCGCTGCGCCATCGTGTCTTCGACGAGGGGCGCAGCGAGTGCCGAAAAAGAGAAAAGCGCGCAGCAGGTGAGCAGCAGGCGCTGCATCGGCAGACGGAAAGGGCGGGATTCAAACAGACGTTTCATCGGAGCGGGCCGAGCAGGCAGAAAGGAGGCGGATGATAAGGGCCACGCCCCGGCATGCACGGTTATGGTGCGATGCCGCGCCCCCGCGGTCGAGATCAGAGCCGGCGGATCTTCTGCAGCAGCGCGCTCGTCGAGCGTTCGTGTTCGAAGGCGATCGACTCGACGCGACCGCCCCACGCCAGCACTTCACGCGCGCCGATGATGCGGTCGATCGGCCAGTCGCCGCCCTTGACCAGCACCTCGGGACGACAGGCAAGGATGAGGTCGAGCGGGGTGTCGGCGTCGAACCAGGTGACGAGGCTGACCGATTCCAGCGCCGCAATGACGGCTGCACGATCTGTCAGCGGATTGACCGGGCGGTCATCGCCCTTGCCCAGCCGACGTACCGACGCATCGGTGTTCAATGCCACGATCAGCGAGCCACCGAGCGCACGCGCCTGTGCCAGGCAGGTCACGTGACCGCGATGCACGATATCGAAGCAGCCGTTGGTGAATACCCGAGGTCCGGGCAGATCGGCAGCGCGCGCCGACAGATCGGCCGGCGCGCACAGTTTGCCCTCAAAGGCCGGTGTGCCGCCGTGCATCAAGCTGCCGTGGCGAACTGCTTGCGGAAGCGGTTCAGGTCGCTGATGGACTTGAAGCTTTCACCGAACAGCGAACCGAGATTGCGCAGGATGCCGCCGATGACACGCGCTTCGCAGTCCTTGTCGAAGCGGATCTGCTGATCCAGCCAGTGTTCGAGCCAGTCAGGGTCGGGCAGGCGGGACTGTATGGTGTCGCGCGGGTAGAGCGCCTTGCTGACGTGCAGGTTGGTCGGGTGCAGCGGCTTGCCCGCACGCCCACTGGCCGCCATCAGCATGCCGATCTTGGAAAATGCCGCGCGCGCCGTGTCGCCGGTGCGCTCGATGGCGCGCTTCATGTACTTCAGATAGGCGCCACCATGCCGTGCCTCGTCGCGCGACAGCAGCCCATAGATGTGCTTGATGACCGGCTCGGTGTGCCATTCCGACGCACGGCGATACCATTGGGTCAGCCGCACTTCGCCGCAAAAATGCAGCATCAGCGTTTCCAGTGCCGGTGCGGGATCGAACTCGAAGCGTACTTCGTGCAGTTCCTGCTCGGTCGGTGACAGGTCGGGCCGGAAGCGGCGCAGGTATTCGAGCAGCACCAGCGAATGCTTCTGTTCCTCGTAGAACCACACCGACATGAAGGCGCAGAAGTCGGAATCGTCGCGGTTGTCGCGCAGGAACATTTCGGTTGCCGGCAGCGCGGACCACTCGGTGATGGCATTCATCTTGATGGTCAGCGCCTGTTCGTCCGACAGCCGCGACGCGTCGAAACCGTCCCAAGGCACGTCTTTGTCCATGTCCCAGCGGGCGGATTCAAGTGACTTGAACAGTTCAGGGTAGAGCATGGGCGGGCTCCTCGGGAAAACGCCATTTTACGCGAGCACAAGTCAGCATGATGAATGCTGTACGTGTACGACCGGTGAGATCAAACCACGTTCAGCGCGTTGAGGATGGATGAAATAGACGGACGAATGGGCCGTTATCGAGCTGGCGGGGCGTGCTCGGTGCATATTTCAGGAGAAATTCCCGGCCGGTTAGCGCGCGCCGGGTAAGTGCGGAACTCAGTTGAGGGGCGTGGTCGGCGAATCCGGCAGCCGGGCCGCGCGCCACTCGGCCAGTGTGTCGGGCACGCTGCGGATGGCGCCGATCACCGATACGCCCGGGATGCTCGCCAGTCGCTCGTGCGCACCCGCGCCGCCGACCCAGATGTCCACGGTGTCCGGCAGTGATTCACGCAGGGTACGAACGCCGGCGAGTGCCTGGCGCAGCGGATAGGCAGCGCTGAAGGAGAGCGCCACGATGTCGGCCGCCGAGGTCAAGGCCGATGCGCGGATGTCGGTCAGTGGCATGCGGGGCCCGAGCGAACAGCACTGCGCGCCTTCAGACGCAAGCATCACCTCCACCATCAGCAGGCCGAGGCCATGTTCCTCTTCCGGCAGTGTGGTCAGCAACACGCGCGGCGGCGTGGCCGGCCGGGTGTAGCTGGCAAGGGCACCGCGCAGGAAGCTCTGCACCTGCTCGGTGTAGAAATGTTCTTCGGGTACGCCCAGTTCGCCGCGTATCCAGGCTTCGCCGATAACCACGTTGAGCGGTGCGACAAGACCCGAAACCAGTCCCTGCAGACCTCTTTCGAGCAAGCTGCGCTGAAACAGGTCGCGCAGTGCGGGCACATCGTGCCGTCGTATCGCTGCCAGTACGTCGTCGGTCGGTACGCCGCCATCCGGTGCGACCGGCACACCTGTGCCGCGCTCAGCTTCGACAATCCGCTGCAGTTCCGCCTCGCTGGCGGCCAGCAGCTTGCCTGGCCGCCAGCCCTGATCCAGCAATCTGCGGATCAGGCGCAACCGATTGACGTCTTCGGGCGTATACAAACGCTCGCCAGATTCATCGCGGGCAGGCTGGGGAAATCCATAGCGTCTCTCCCACACGCGCAGCGTATCTTTGGGAAGGCCTGTTTCGCGTTCGACGGCGCTGATCGTCATTCGACCGGAGCCGTTGGCATCATGTTTCATATTGTCCTGGACAAACCATTGACACGACGTTCAATGCGCCCTAGATTAAGAGCGACAGATAGTTTTGTCCAGGACAAAATAGGGGAGTCAGTCATGAAGCACACTGCTGTAGCCGGTCTGTTTTTCGCAGGAATGGGTGCTTTCAGCAGCACGTGCGTGGCACGGATGCCCGGCACGGATGAGCCGTCGGTTACGGCAAAGACGGCGCAGGTCGCGTTGGCTGAACCGGCCACGTCTGTGCATAAGCCGACCCCCAACGAAACGCTCATTCACCTGCACCGCGCGGTAACGGGCATTCATTTCCTGCCGCCGGCGTTTTCCGAAACGGCGGTTCGCTGTTGTGAGCCCAGTCGTGCGTCGCGCTGACTGGTTGCTTGCTGCTGTCTTCACACTGACGACCGGAGCCGCCATGGCCGAAACCTGTCCGACGCTGCTTGACCGATCGCTGCCCGGCCTGCTTGATGGCAAGCCGAGATCGCTGTGCGAATTCAGCGGCCGTGTGCTGCTTGTCGTCAATACCGCAAGTCGCTGCGGCTTTACCCGCCAGTACGAAGGCCTGGAAAAACTGCAGTCACGCTTCGGCGCGCGCGGTCTTACGGTGCTTGGTTTCCCGTCAAACGATTTCGGCAATCAGGAGCCGGGCAGCAACAAGGACATCGCAGAGTTCTGCAGCATGACCTATGGGGTCAAGTTTCCGATGTTTTCGAAAACCGCTGTGAAGGGCGCGCAGCGGCACCCCTTCTACGCAGACCTCACACGCCTGACCGGCGTCGAACCGGCATGGAATTTCCACAAGTATCTGATCGCAAAAGATGGCAGCACGATCACGTCTTTTCCGAGCAATGTTGCGCCGGAATCGCCCGAAATGATCGCTGCCATAGAGGCTGCGCTGGCACGATAATGTCGATGTCCATTTGCCGTTCATGGGTAGTGTCAAGGTAAAGTTACGCTTTGCTGCGGCGGCGGGTGCCGGCCGCATATCACCCAAGGCGGTTCCAGGAGAATTATGAGAATTGCAGTCGTGGGTTCCGGAATTTCCGGGCTCGCAGCCGCATGGCTGCTGTCGCGCGAACACCACGTCACGCTGTTCGAACAGCATGACCGTCTCGGCGGTCACTCGAACACGCTTGATGTTGAACTGGATGGAGTGCGCCATCCGGTGGACACCGGTTTCATCGTATTCAACCGGGCGACCTACCCGCACCTGTGCAGCCTTTTCGCTCATCTGGGCGTGGACATCGCGGACAGCGAAATGAGCTTCGGTGTCAGTCTGCGCGACTCCGGCATCGAATGGAGCGGCAGCAGCCTCGCCACGGTGTTCGCCCAACCGGCGAATCTCGCCCGGCCGAAGTTCTGGCGAATGTTGCAGGACATCATGCGCTTCAACAGCGAAGTGACCGAGCGTGCGGCCAACGGCAGCGCAGAGCACCTGTCGCTCGGTGAGTTTCTGGTGAAGCATCGCTATAGCGAGTCCTTCCGGGACTGGTATTTGCTGCCGATGGCGGCAGCAATCTGGTCCTGCCCGACCCATACGATGATGGCTTACCCGCTCGCCACGTTTGCCCGGTTCTGCCACAACCACGGATTGCTGCGCGTGAATGATCGACCGCAGTGGCTCACCGTGCGCGGCGGCTCGCGCGAGTACGTGAAGAAGATTGCGGCGCTGCTCGTCGACGTACGACGCGCAGCAGCAGTGACCCGCGTGCGTCGGACCGAAGAGGGCGTGTGGATCGATGCGGCTGGCGCCTCTACCTGCTTCGATCAGGTTGTGATGGCCAGTCATTCCGATGAGTCGCTCGCCCTGCTGGGCGAATCCGCGACCCCTGCCGAACAGCGGCTGCTTGGCGCCATACGTTACCAGCCCAATCACGCGGTGCTGCACACAGACACACAGTTGCTGCCGCGCAACCGGCGCGTCTGGTCAGCGTGGAATTACCTGGCGGGCGAAGGCGCGCCCGACGAGCGGCCGGTCAGCGTGTCCTACCTGATGAATCGTTTGCAGCCGCTGCCGTTCAGGCAGCCTGTCGTGGTGACGCTGAACCCGTTCATCGAACCCGATCCGGCCAGCGTGATCGCGCGCATCGAGTATGCGCACCCGCTGTTCGACGGTCCGGCGATCGATGCGCAGCAGCGGCTGCCGGAAATACAGGGCCGCGATCGCATCTGGTTCTGCGGCGCGTGGACCGGCTACGGTTTTCACGAGGACGGCCTGTCATCGGCGGTGCGCGTGGCGCGTCAGCTCGGTGCCGACGTGCCCTGGCAACGCAGCGAACCGGTGCTTGCCGCATGATGGCTGCAAGCGATGTCAGCCTGTGCCGCGGCGCTGTCATGCACGAGCGGACCGCACAGGTCCGTCGCCGCTTTGCGTACCAGTTGTTCTTCATGCGTTTTCGCCTCGATGCACTGGGCAAGGCGAAGATTCCGATGCTCGCACTGAACCGCTGGGCGCCGTTGTCGCTGCACTACCGTGATCACGGTGCGCGAGACGGATCGCATCCGCTGCCCTGGATACGCGAATTGCTGGCGCATGAGGGGCTGGCCGGCGTCGATGGGGAAGTCATCCTGCAAACCATGCCGCGGCTGTTCGGTTATGTGTTCAACCCGGTCAGCTTCTGGTTTTGTCACGACGCCGACGGTGCCTTGCGCGCCGTGCTGTGCGAGGTCAGCAACACCTTCGGCGAACGCCATGCCTACCTCGTGTCGCATGACGACCGTCGCCCCATCCTGAATGGCGAGTGGCTGGAAACGCGCAAGGTTTTCCACGTGTCGCCCTTCTTTCCGGTCAGCGGTCGCTATCGCTTCCGTTTCGATCAGCGCGACACCCAGCATGCGGTCGCGATCGACTACTTCGAAGGCACGGATCGGCAGTTGCGCACGCGTGTCTCAGGGCGCGCCGTGCCGATGAGTCGCGCCGTGGCGTGGCGTGCGCTGGCGGCTTTCCCGCTGATGACGCTGGGCGTGATCGCGCGCATACACATTCAGGCATTTCACCTGTGGCGCGCAAACGTGCCCTTTTTCAGAAAACCCGCTCCTCCAGTACAGGAATTGACCCGATGAACCAACCGGATGCCATCATCGCGCTTGCGCGACACGGAAAGCTTCCATCGGCCGCGCGCCACGTATTCAAACTGCTTGAACGCATCGAGCACGGCTGGCTGATGATGTCGCTGCCGGACGGCGAAATGGTGTCTTTCGGCGGCCGGGGCGAGCCGGTTGAAATGCGCGTTCGCGACTGGGGAGTGTTCGACCGCGTGATCGCGCGTGGCGACATCGGTCTCGGCGAAGCGTGGTTCGACGGCCTGTGGGACACCGACGAGCTCGGCCGCGTCCTGACGCTGTTCGCGCAGAACCGCGACGCGCTGCAGCGTGCGGTGCATGGCAATCTGCTCGCGCTGGTGTTTGCGCGCATGCGACATCTCGGACGTGCCAATACACGACGCGGCAGCCGCCGCAACATCGTCGCTCACTACGATCTGGGCAACGAGTTCTACGGCCTGTGGCTGGATGGCAGCATGACCTACTCGAGCGCACTGTACGAGGGCGACACCCGACGCGACCTGGAAACGGCGCAGCGCGCCAAGTACCAGCGCATTGCGCGCGTGATGGGGCTGTCGGCCGACGACAGCGTGATCGAGATCGGTTGCGGCTGGGGTGGTTTCGCCGAGGTCGCCGCGCAGCGTTCCGGTGCGCGCGTGCACGGCGTCACACTGTCGCCCGCACAACTTGCATGGGCACGACAGCGCGCCGAGCGTGGCGGCTATGCCGACCGCGCGACCTGCGAATTGCGTGATTACCGTGACCTGCGCGGCAAGGCTTCGCACATCGTATCGATCGAAATGCTCGAGGCGGTCGGCGAGCGCTGGTGGCCGACCTATTTCGCGAAGCTCGACAGCCTGCTGGCATCCGGCGGACAGGCGGTGGTCCAGACGATCAGCATCGCCGACGATCTGTTTGCGCGTTACCGTAAAGGCACTGACTTCATCCAGCAGTATATTTTCCCCGGCGGCATGCTGCCGTCGCCCAGCGTGTTCGTGCAGCAGGCGGAAAAGGCCGGCCTGCAGGTACGCGACGATTTCCGTTTCGGGCTGGACTATGCGCTCACCCTGGCACGCTGGCGCGCCATTTTCGAAGCGCGCACCGACGCCTTGCGCGCGCTGGGCTTCGATCGGCGCTTCCAGCGGCTGTGGCGCTTCTATCTCGCTTACTGCGAGGCGGGCTTTCGTGCCGGTTCGATCGACGTTCATCAATTTCATCTGGAGAAAACCTGATGCGCCGAATTCTTGTCTTGCTGTTGATGGTCGCCGGCATTGCCTCCGCCCAGCCTCTGGCGGGTGCCGGCGACTTGCTGCCCGACCTGAAGCCGCTCGGCAAGGGGGAAATGCGCTGGTTCGGTTTCAAGCTGTACGACGCTTCGCTGTGGGCCAGCGGCGGCACCTATTCGCCGGACGGCGGTTTCGCGCTGAGCCTCCGCTACGCCCGTTCGTTCGAGGGCTACAAGCTGGCGGAAGCGAGCATTGACGAGATCAAGCGGCTGGGCGAGCGTGACAAGAAGCGGCTGGCACGCTGGAAGGACACCTTGACGGGCGTGTTTCCCGACGTGAAGGAAGGCGACGTGCTGACCGGCGTGAAGATGCCTGACGGCAGCGCGCGTTTCTTCCACCAGGGTGTCGAACTGCCGGCGATCGAGGACACGGCGCTATCCGACGCCTTCTTCGCCATATGGCTTGACGCCCGCACGCGTGAGCCCAGGCTGCGCACCCGCCTGCTGGCCGAATCGCTCCCTTCAAGTTGAGATCGTCTCGCCTGTTTGCCTATGGCGTGCTCGGCGCGCCACTGGCCGCCGCGGCGTTGCCCATTTACGTCCACATACCGAAGCTTTACGCAGACAGTTTCGGCGTATCGCTGACGGTACTGGGCATCGTGCTGTTCGCAGCGCGCTTGCTCGACGCCCTGATCGACCCGCTGATTGGCGCTGCCAGTGATCGTGCGCGGAGTCGCCGCCGACTGGTGTGGATAGGTCTGCTGCCGCTGGCGCTCGGGCTGCTCGCACTGGTGCGCCCGCCCGAAGGCACCGACCCGGTGTTCTGGCTGATCGGTGCGCTGGCACTGGTCTATGCCGGCTACAGCATCAGCACCATCAACTATTACGCCTGGGGCGCCGAACTATCGGCAACGCCGGCACTCGGCACCCGACTGGTCGCGGTGCGCGAAGGCTGCGCGCTGGTTGGCGTCGTGGCGGCGTCCATCGCGCCCGGCCTGCTGGCGCCGGATGCGGCACAGGGTCTTTGGCAGGCGGTGCTCTACTGGCTGCCCTTGCTGGCGGTGAGCGCGGTCATCACGCTGTTTGCCGTGCCGGAAGCAAGCCATGTGCGGCCGCTGCGACACGAGCCGCTGCGCGCCGTGCTGGGCGAGGTACTGCAGAACCGGCGCTTCCGCCGTCTTCTAGTGGTGTTTGCGCTCAATGGCATCGCGTCCGCCATTCCGGCCACATTGGTGTTGTTCTTCATCGCCGACGTACTCGGCGCAGCGCAGCGGGAAGGTCTGTTTCTGGCGCTGTATTTCGTTGCCGGCGTACTGGCGCTGCCGCTGTGGACGCGCCTGTCGGACCGCTACGGTCGCGCACGCAGCTGGGCGGCGTCGATGGTGCTGGCGATATCGGTCTTCGCCTGGGCGTTCACGCTCGGCCCGGGCGACGACACGGCCTTCATGCTGATCTGTGCCGCATCGGGCATCGCGCTGGGTGCCGACCTCGCGTTGCCGGCGGCGCTGGTGGCCGGCCTGGTCGGCCGGCGCGATGAGCCGCTGTCGGCTGGCGGCAGCTTCGGCGTGTGGAACTTCGTCACCAAGATGAATCTGGCACTGGCCGCCGGTCTGGCACTGCCGCTGCTCGGCCTGCTCGGCTATCAGCCAGGCGCCACCGACGCTGATGCACGACTGGCGCTGGCGGCGGTCTATGGCCTGGTGCCACTGGCGCTCAAGGCGGCCGCTTGCGTGCTGCTGTGGCGCCATGCGGACTGGCTTGAACCGGAAGTGGAACCCGAATTGACGAACGAAACGGCAACCGGAACGGAAGCCGGATATGGAGGACTGAAATCGTGAGATCGATGCTGTGGCGGATGCGGAGCTTCATCGGTGCGCTGTGTGCCGCCGTGCTGGTGGCCGGGTGCGGCGGCGTGGCCGTTGATCGCTATGCAGGCCAGACGCCGGCCATGGACCTGCGTACTTACTTCAATGGCACGGTCAATGGCTGGGGGATGTTCCAGGACCGCGGCGGCGAAGTGATCAAGCGCTTCACGGTGCGTATAGAGGCGCGCTGGGAAGGCGATACCGGCACGCTGGACGAACACTTCTCGTGGAGCGATGGTACGACCAGCCGCCGCGTGTGGACCATCAGGGATCTCGGCAATGGCCGCTATACCGGCCGCGCCGACGACGTGGTCGGCGAGGCGACCGGCGAGGCGAATGGCAGTGCGCTGCGCTGGCGGTATGTACTGGCGCTGCCGGTCGATGGCAGCGTCTACAACGTCGACTTCGACGACTGGATGTACATGATTGACGACAAGGTCATGCTGAACCGCTCGGCAATGAGCAAGTTCGGCATCCACCTCGGCGAGGTGACGTTGTCGTTCACCCGCGGTGCACCCTGATGTTCGCGCCGCTCAACCCACCGCTGGCCGACTGGTCGGGCAAGCGCGTCTGGCTCATCGGTGCGTCGTCCGGCATCGGCGAAGCGCTGGCGCGCCGGCTGATGGCGCAGGGTGCGCGGGTGGCGCTGTCGGCGCGCAGCGCCGACAAGCTCGCAACGCTGTGTTCGTTGTCTGACCAGGCGGTCGCGCTGCCGCTCGACGTGGCCGAACCCGACGCGCTGGCTCATGCGGCCGCCACGCTGACCGCAAGCTGGGGTGGCATCGATGCCGTGCTGTTCGTCGCCGCGCGCTATCAGGCGGTGCGGGCCTGGGAACTGGATCCGGCGGACATCGATGCAACACTCAACACCAATGTTGCCGCCGTCATGAAGGGCTGTGCCGCGGTGCTGCCCGACATGCTTGCCGCGCAGTCGGGTGCGCTCGTCATCCTGTCCAGCGTGGCGGGATATCGCGGCCTGCCCAAGGCCATCATCTACGGTGCGACCAAGGCGGCGCTGATCAACTTCGCCGAAACGCTCTTCATGGACGTACGGCCGCGCGGGCTGGGTGTGCATCTGGTCTGCCCCGGCTTCGTCGAAACGCCGCTGACCGCGCAGAACGACTTCAACATGCCCGCGCTCATTTCCGCCGACGAGGCGGCCGGGCACATCCTGAACGGCCTCGCCCGCGGTGATTTCCACATCCACTTTCCGCGTCGCTTCACGCGCTGGCTTCTGCTGCTGCGACTGCTGCCCTACCGCATGTATTTCGCCGCGGTGCGGCGGATGACCGGGCTTTAAGCTCAGCGGAGTCCGGACTCAGCGCGCTTCGACCGTCGCGGCATCGTCGTCCCGACGCATCGCCAGCGCCGCCAGCCAGTCCAGCACGCAGTAGAACGCACCGGCGGCGATCGGTGGATTGGCGGCGCTAAACGGCAGCCCCGGCACGAGCAGCGCCCAGGTCCAGTTGCCCATCGCCGTGCCGTACAGTTCCATCAGCAGTGCGAGTGCGAACATGGTGCCGTACAACCGTGGTGACGGACCGTAGCGAACGCACAACAGGAAGAAGGCAAACAGCAACAGGCTGATGGTGTCGGCTTCAAACCACGCGAAGGACAGGACCAGACCGGCGCCCAACGCGGGAACGGCATCCGGCAGTGCTGCGGGCAGCCGCTCCGTGAGCCACATGCCGAGCGCGAACAGCAGCACGTGGCCGGGCGGTACGAACAGCGGCAGATTGCCGAGCCGGTATTCGTACAGCCCCCATACCAGCGCCAGCACGATTTCGCCGAAGGTCGCCCACGCCAGGCAAACCAGCCACAAGCGGCGATGGTCGGCGTCGGCGCGCCAGCACAGCAGGCCGAACAGCATCCAGGTCCAGATGGACACCACCGGCTGTGCCCAGGCGAAGGCCTGTCCGTCCAGCCACAGGCCGGCGACGATGGTGAGCACGATGACGAGGGCGAAGCGTTGTGTCATGACGAAGGCGGATGCGATCACGGGTGGCCTGCGCCGGAAAGGCGCGACCGGGGCGCATGGTAAACTCCACGCCTTGAAAAATCGCGGGTTTTCCCATGTCCGGCAACACTTTGGGCACGCTGTTCTGTGTCACGTCCTTCGGTGAATCGCATGGCCCGGCCATCGGCTGCGTGGTCGATGGCTGCCCGCCGGGGCTGGCGCTGACCGCGGCCGACATCCAGCATGAACTTGATCGGCGCAAGCCCGGTACATCGCGTCACGTGACGCAGCGACGCGAGCCGGACGAGGTGGAAATCCTGTCCGGCGTGTTCGAGGGTATGACGACCGGCACGCCGATCGCATTGCTGATCCGCAACCAGGACCAGCGTTCGAAGGACTACGGCAACATCGCCGAAACCTTCCGCCCGGGTCACGCCGACTACGCCTACTGGCAGAAGTACGGCATCCGCGACCACCGCGGCGGCGGTCGTTCTTCGGCGCGCGAGACGGCCGTGCGCGTGGCGGCCGGCGCGATCGCGCGCAAGTGGCTGAAGGAGCGTCATGGCATCGACATCCACGGCTGGATGAGCCAGCTCGGCCCGCTGCGCATCACTTACCGTGACCGCACGGCAATTGCCGACAACCCCTTCTTCGCCCCCGACGCAGCCATCGTTCCCGAGCTTGAGGCCTTCATGGACACGCTGCGCAAGTCGGGCGATTCCTGCGGCGCGCGCATCGATGTCATCGCATCCGGTGTGCCGGTCGGCTGGGGCGAGCCAGTGTATGACAGGCTTGATGCAGACATCGCGCACGCGATGATGGGCATCAATGCGGTCAAGGGTGTGGAGATCGGCGCCGGTTTTGCGAGCGTCGAGCAGCGCGGCACCGAACACTCGGACGAAATGTCGCCGCAGGGCTATCTGTCGAACAACGCCGGCGGTGTGCTCGGCGGCATTTCGACCGGTCAGGACGTGCGTGTGTCGATCGCCATCAAGCCGACGTCGAGCATTCGGCTCGATCGACATTCGATCGACAATGCGGGCAACCCGGTCATCGTGAATACGCACGGCCGGCACGATCCGTGTGTCGGCATTCGCGCAACACCGGTGGCTGAAGCCATGCTGGCGCTGGTGCTGATCGACCATGCGTTGCGTCACCGCGCGCAGTGCGGCGACGTCGAATGTGCGACGCCGCGCATCGCCGCGGCGGCGCCGGCCGACGTGATCGCCGGCATCCGCGCGCAGCGCGACACGGCGGTCGATGATCCGGAGCCGGACGAGGCCTGAAGGCGCCAGCTGCGCGTCAGCCGGCGACGGCCGGGTTCAGCGAGTACACTCCGGTCAGCTTCGCTTCACCGAGTACATGGCCAGCCATCGCCTTGAGTGCATCGGCGGCCGTGAAACGTCCGTCGACCGGCAGCCGCTCGACGTCCAGCGCGTACAGCGTGAACACGTAGTGATGCAGGACTTCGTCGTTCCACGGCGGGCAAGGGCCGTCGTAGCCGTGGTAATCGCCCTTCATCTGCTCATCTGCGGCAAACCAGGCCGTGTAGTCGTTGATGCCCTGGCGGGTGCCGCGCGGTCCGGTCGGACCTGGCTTGCCGCAGGGGGTCACGTCGGACGAAAACTCGCCCTCGGCGATTTCCCCGGCCGGGGCGAGATCCACCAGCACCCAGTGCGAAAAATCGGTGCGCGGCAGGCTGGCGGGGACGGTGCGTCCTTCCTGATTGACGTCGTCCGGCCGGGTCGGTACGTCCGGGTCGTTGCAGATCAGCACCAGCGATCGGGTGCCGGTCGGCAGGCCGGACCAGGCGAGATGCGGATTGCGGTTCGCGCCCAGGCAGGCGTGGCCGGTGTCAGCCGGAATGCAGAAGGCGTTTTCGCCCGGAATGCGGCTGTTGTCTGCGAAGGTGTTGCTCGTCAGTTTCATGCTTTCCCTCCAGTCAGGATGCTGCGCGCCGCGAAAAGTCGCGCAGCCGGAAACCCAGTGCAAACAGCGTGGCGAAGTAGGCACCTGCGCCCGCCAGAACGATCCACGTCAGGTTCAGGATGCGCGTCATCGTACCTGCGCGCAGCCAGTCGCCGGCAAGATCGGCGCTGATGTACAGCACGCCGCCCATGACGGCCAGCGCCACGAGGATTTTCAGCCAGAAAGCGGTCCATCCGGGTGCCGGCAGGTAGGCGCCGATGCGCCGCAGGCCGCGATACAGCAGTGCGGCATTGACCAGCGAAGCAAGACCGATCGACAGCGCCAGCCCGGCGTGCGCCAGCGGTTTGATGAAGGCGAGGTTCATCAGTTGCGTCAGCACCAGCACACCGAGCGCGATTTTCACCGGCGTGCGGATGTCCTGGCGCGAATAAAAGCCCGGCGCGAGCACTTTCACGAGGATCAGCCCCGTCAGGCCGACACTGTAGGCGACCAGTGCGTTGCGCGTCTGCAGCACATCGTGCGCCGTAAACTGGCCGTGGTGGAACAGCGTCGCAACAAGCGGCGTGGCGAGCAGGGCGAGCGCCAGCGCAGCGGGCAGCGTGAGCATCAGGGTCAGCCGCAGGCCCCAGTCGAGCAGGCCGGAAAATTCGCCGGCATTGCCGTCTGCATGGCTGCGCGAAAGCGAGGGCAGCAGGATGGTACCCAGCGCCACGCCGAGCAGACCGGCTGGAAATTCCATCAGGCGGTCTGCGTAATACAGCCACGACACCGATCCGCTCTCGAGGAAGGACGCGAAGATGGTGTTGATGAGCAATGAAATCTGCGACACCGACACGCCGAGGATGGCCGGCAGCATCAACTTGAATACACGCCGCACGCCCGGGTCCTGCAGATCGAGCCTGATGCGCGGCAGCATCCCGATGCGCATCAGCGCCGGCACCTGCAACGCAAGTTGCAGCACGCCACCGATGAATACCGCCCAGGCCAGCGCCAGCACCGGCGGATCGAAAAAGGGCGCCGCGAACAGGCTCATGCCGATGAAGCTCAGGTTCAGCAGCACCGGCGTGAATGCAGGTATCGCGAAACGGCTGAAGGTGTTCAGCACGCCGCCGGCCATGGCCACCAGCGACATGAAAAGGATGTAGGGGAAGGTGATGCGGGTCAGCATGACCGTCAGGTCGAACTTTTCTGCGTCTGCCGCGAAGCCCGGCGCCGATATGTAGATCAGCCAGGGCGCGCCGAGGATGCCGAGCAGCGTCACACCGGTGACGATGAGCGCGAGCAGGGTCGCCACCCGATCGATCAGCGCCCGGGTGTCTTCTGTGCCGCGCCGATTGCGGTACTCGCCGAGAATGGGTACGAAGGCCTGCGAAAACGCGCCTTCGGCGAACATGCGGCGCAACAGGTTGGGCAGGCGGAAGGCGACGAAAAAGGCGTCGGTCGCTGCGCCCGCACCGAAAGCGCGTGCGATGAAGAAGTCGCGTGCGAAACCGAGGATGCGCGATAGCAGCGTCATGCTGCTGACAGTCGCGAGTGTGCGGAGCAGATTCATCGAATGGAGGCGATGCCGGATCAGCGCGCACCTTACCAGAGCGCGCTTCGCCAACGTGGTTGCCGGAGGTGTCGCCGAGGGCTTGCGCCATACGGGCAGCTTACGTATACTCGCGTGTTTTCCCGAACACGAGTTCGCAACATGGCCAATTCAGCACAAGCACGCAAGCGCGCCCGTCAGGCAAACGTTCGTCGCGATCACAACACCAGCCAGCGCTCTGAACTGCGCACGGCGATCAAGAACGTCCGCAAGGCGATTCTCGCTGGCGACAAGCAGGCTGCGCAGGCGATTTTCCTGAAGGCACAGACGACGATCGACAGCATCGCCGACAAGAACATCATTCACAAGAACAAGGCTGCCCGCCACAAGAGCCGCCTGTCCGGTGCAATCAAGTCGATGGCCGCTGCCGCCTGAGCGTCGATTTGAAAGAAAAAGCCGACCTTCTGGTCGGCTTTTTTGTTTTGTCCGGCAGTTTTTCCGGAACGACGACCTGATTCGTCGGTGTGTCGTCCGGATCCCGATCCGGAATTCATACATCTTCCGGGACTTCCGTGCTGGCGGCAGTCTTCATTCCGGACGCGGCATGTCCTTCGCGACCGTGCCGTGCCGGTCAGGACAGCGTGTCGCTGACTTCAAAGTCGACACGCAAGCCGTTGTCACGCGCGAAGTGCATCAGAAAATTGTAGGCCAGCGGTTCGAGTACATACAGCCGTGCATCGACGAAGACACACTTTTCCCCGGTAATCCAGCAACCCGGTCGCACAAATGGCGAATACCGCATCTTGCGCTGGCTGCCGAATGACGACATCACGCCGCACAGGCGGTCGCACCAATCGCTGGGGCGGAATGGCTTGCCATTGGCGGTAGCGCCGATGATGGTGAAACTGCGTGGTGCCCGGTTTCCTTCACGCAATGCGTCCTCGGCAGTGCGTGTCGACAAGACTTCGTTCGCCGGAGAATCGGCAATCGTTAAAGTTGTAGCTTCAATGTGCGGGACGGCGCTCATATCGGATTTACGACCTGTGCAGTGGAATTCTTGACCGAAGCCGCAGATGCATGCGCTTGCAGGCAAAGCGAGTCAACCGAGAAATCCTTTAAAAACAATCGGAACGAATTGTAAAGTTACCAACTAGTTTCTATACTCGCGCTATCTCCATGACGAGATTGCGATTTATGCTTAATTCACCCATGCGCGCTCACAGGGCAGCGAAGCCTTCGACGGTGCGGTCTCCGGTAGCACGGTTCGGATTCACCATTCGCACACGCACTGGCGTGTTGATGGAGAACCTGAGCATTCCAGGTACGTCGGCTGACGATGCCGAACGCAAGCTCAAGCAGATCTACATGGGTTGCTCAGTGCTAGCACGCTTTGTGCCAGATTGATGCCTGCGCATCGCACTTACGGATGATCCTTTCTGGATCAGGACGCTAGCGCTGGTGACGCCGGCTTCAGGGGGCTCTGACGCGATGTGTCACCCGCGTTCGTTGCTGCGCTGCGGTGACGATGTGCGCCGCAACATGAAGGTTTGGCGCTACACAGCGTGACGGCTTTGCACTAAAATCGTGGCTTGATCAAGCACGGCGGCGCGAGCCGCCGTGCTTTTTTCGTTTTCCATAGTGCGCCTCACGGCGCACTCGCCACGCGGTCGCGGAGCTTTCGATGACGCATCTGATGAATACCTACGGCCGGCAGCCGGTCGCCTTCACGCACGGCAAGGGCGCTCGCCTGTATGACGACGCCGGACGCGAGTATCTGGACGCGATGGCGGGCGTGGCGGTCAACACGCTGGGCCATGGCCACCCAGATCTGGTGCAGGCGATCTCCCGCCAGGCCGCCGAGATGATCCATTGCTCGAACCTGTACCGGGTGACTGCACAGGAAGATCTGTCGGACCGTCTGGCAGCACTGTCGGGCATGGATGAGGTGTTCTTCTGCAACTCCGGTTGCGAGGCCAACGAGGCGGCGATCAAGCTGGCACGTTTGTACGGGCATCAGCGCGGCGTTGAACTGCCCGGCATCATCGTCATGGAGCACGCCTTTCACGGCCGCACGCTGGCCACGTTGTCGGCCACCGGCAACCGCAAGGTGCAGGCCGGGTTCGAACCGCTGACACCGGGTTTCTACCGCGTGCCGTTCAGCGACATCGCTGCCGTGAAAGCGATTGCCGAACACAACCGCAATGTGGTGGCCGTGCTGTTTGAACCCGTTCAGGGCGAGGGCGGCATCCACCCGGCAGACCTGGACTACGTGCGCGAACTGCGCGAATTGTGTACCCAGCATCAGTGGTTGATGATGGTCGACGAAGTACAGAGCGGCGTCGGCCGCACCGGCAGTTGGTTTGCCTTCCAGCATGCCGGCATCGAGCCGGATGTGATGACGCTGGCCAAGGGTCTGGGTTCCGGTGTCCCGATCGGTGCCTGCGTGGCGCGTGGCCCGGCAGCCGGCGTATTCAAGCCCGGAACGCACGGATCGACCTTCGGCGGCAATCCGCTGGCCTGCGCCGCCGCACTGACCACGCTGCACGTGATCGAGCGCGATGGCCTCATGGAAAACGCCGTGCGTCAAGGCGACGCCATCCGCACCGCCTTCCGTACGGCACTGGCCGACACCGCCGGCGTGAAGGATATTCGTGGCGTCGGCATGATGATCGGTGTCGAACTCGATCGGCCGTGCGGTGCGCTGGTCGCGCGGGCGCTTGAGGCGGGCGTGCTGATCAACGTCACGTCGGAAAGCACCATCCGTCTGGTGCCGCCGCTGATCTATTCCGATGCCGACAGCCAGGAACTGGTGCAGCGCCTCACGCCCCTCATTCGCAACTTTCTCGCGGGCTCACAGCTCGCTGCCTGACGATGACCCGACCCAGACACTTTCTGCAGCTCACCGACCTGTCGCGCGAAGAACTGGATTACGTGTTCGCGCGCACGCGCTGGATCAAGGACAAGTTCAAGCGCTATGAGCAGTACTGGCCGCTGCAGGACCGCACGCTGGTGATGATTTTCGAAAAACAGAGCACGCGCACGCGGTTGTCGTTCGAAGCCGGCATGCATCAGATGGGTGGCAGCGCCATCTACCTGAATACGCGCGATTCGCAGCTCGGTCGCGGTGAGCCGGTGGAAGACGCAGCGCAGGTCATTTCGCGCATGTGCGACGTGGTCATGATCCGCACCTTCGAACAGACCATCATCGAGCGCTTCGCCGCCAACTCGCGCGTGCCGGTCATCAACGGTCTGACCAACGAATACCACCCGTGCCAGGTGCTGGCCGACATCTACACCTGGATCGAGCACCGCGGCGAGATATCCGGCCGCACGGTGGCGTGGATCGGTGACTCCAACAATATGTGCCACACCTGGATGCAGGCGGCCGAGCTGTTCGACTTCAAGCTGAACATTTCAACACCGCCCGGCTACGAAGTGGAGCCGGAGCGCGCCGGCGTCGGGACCGATCACCACGAATGCTTTGCCGACCCGATGGACGCCGCGCGCGAGGCCGATCTGGTGACCACCGACGTATGGACCTCGATGGGCTGGGAGGCGGAGAACGAGGCGCGTGCCGCGGCGTTCGCCGACTGGCAAGTAGACGCCGACATGATGAAGGCCGCGAAGCCGGATTCGCTGTTCATGCACTGTCTGCCGGCGCATCGTGGTGAAGAGGTCAGTGCAGACGTGATCGACGGCCCGCATTCGGTGGTTTGGGAAGAAGCCGAAAACCGCCTGCACGCGCAGAAGGCGCTGATGGAATTCCTGTTGCTGGGCCGCGTGTCCGGCAGCTGAATCGACGAATCTACTGAAAGCGAAAGACGAAGACGATGAGTGGCACGATGACAAGCGGCGACATCAAGAAAGTGGTCCTGGCCTATTCGGGCGGCCTGGACACCTCGGTCATCCTGAAGTGGCTGCAGGATGTATATCAGTGCGAGATCGTGACCTTCACCGCCGATCTCGGACAGGGTGAAGAGCTCGAACCGGCGCGTGCCAAGGCGATCAAACTGGGCATCAAGCCGGAGAACATCTACATCGACGACTTGCGCGAGGAGTTCGTGCGCGACTTCGTGTTTCCGATGTTCCGCGCCAACACGATCTATGAAGGCGAGTACCTGCTCGGCACCTCGATCGCGCGTCCGCTGATCGCCAAGCGCCTGATCGACATCGCGCGCGAAACCGGCGCCACCGCCATTTCACACGGCGCGACCGGCAAGGGCAATGACCAGGTGCGTTTTGAACTCGGCGCCTACGCACTGATGCCGAATGTGAAGGTGATCGCGCCTTGGCGCGAGTGGGATCTGCTGTCGCGCGAAAAGCTGCTTGCCTACGCCGAAACACACGGCATACCGATCGAAATGAAGCACAAGCAGGGTGGCTCGCCGTACTCGATGGACGCCAACCTGCTGCACATCAGCTACGAAGGCCGTCATCTGGAAGATCCGTCGGCCGAAGCCGAAGAATCGATGTGGCGCTGGACGGTGTCGCCGGAAGCGGCGCCGGATGCGGCCGAATACCTCGACCTCGAATTCGAGCGCGGCGACCTGGTGAGCATCAACGGCACCCGCATGCCGGCGCACGAGTTGCTGGCCACGCTGAACCAGATCGGTGGCAAGCACGGCATCGGCCGCCTCGATCTGGTGGAGAACCGCTACGTCGGCATGAAGTCGCGCGGCTGCTACGAAACACCGGGCGGCACCATCCTGCTGCGCGCCCACCGCGCCATCGAGTCGATCACGCTGGACCGTGAAGTCGCCCATCTGAAGGACGACCTGATGCCGCGCTACGCCAGCATCATCTACACCGGCTACTGGTGGAGCCCGGAGCGCCGCGCGCTGCAGGCACTGATCGACCACACGCAGCAATCGGTCAATGGCTGGGTCCGCGTAAAGCTGTACAAGGGCAATGTGATTGTCGTGGCGCGCGATTCGAAGACCGATTCGCTGTTCGATCCGACCATCGCCACCTTCGAGGACGACGCCGGTGCCTACGACCAGAAGGACGCGGCCGGTTTCATCAAGCTGAACGCGCTGCGCATGCGCATTGCCGCCAACGCGGCGATCAAGCGCGGCAAGTAAGTCTCCGGACGCATACCCACTTACAGGAACGGAAGCATGTCCCAGTTCGACAACGTCAATGTCGTCAAGAAGGCCAACGTCTATTTCGACGGCAAGTGCGTCAGCCACAGCATCCAGTTCGCCGACGGCACGAAGAAGTCGGTCGGCGTCATCCTGCCGGCCACACTCACCTTCAACACCGGCGCACCGGAAATCATGGAAGGCGTGGCAGGCAGCTGCCGTGTGCGCCTGAAGGGTGAGGCCGAATGGAAGACTTACGGTGCAGGCGAGTCCTACAATGTGCCGGGCAACTCGTCGTTCGACATCGAAGTGGCCGGCGAGCCCTATCACTACGTCTGCCACTTCGGCTGAGCGGACACTTCCGGGAACCGACGCATGCCTTCCTTCGACATCAGTTCCGAAATCGACATGGTCGAACTGCGCAATGCGGTCGATCAGGCCAACAAGGAAATTGCCAACCGCTTCGACTTCAAGGGATCGGATGCGCGCGTCGAGCAGGGTGACAAGCTGTTGACGCTGTTTGCCGACGACGACTTCAAGCTCGACCAGGTCTACGACGTGCTGCTCGCCAAGTTCGCCAAGCGCAACATCGACGTGCGTTCGATCGAGCGTGGCGACGCGCAGAAGATCAGCGGCAACAAGTCGAAGCAGGAACTGAAGCTCAAGGTGGGCATCGAGAGCGAATCGGCGAAGAAGATCGTGCGCATCCTCAAGGACAGCAAGCTCAAGGTGCAGGGCAGCATCCAGGGCGAAGAAGTGCGCGTCACCGGCGCCAAGCGGGACGTGCTGCAGGACGCGATCGCGCTGCTGCGCAAGCAGGTGACCGATATTCCGCTGCAGTTCGGCAATTTCCGCGACTGAGCGGCGCGCTGCCGCGTCAGCCGGCGGCGCACTTCAGTCCTTCAGACCTTCGCTCCACTTCGCGTAGGCGCATTCTGCGACGGCGTGCAGCGCCGCCACGCGCGCCTCGATGTCCTGCTGCATGTCGTCGGCAGATTGCACCGTCGGCTGGGCCGACGCTTCGTGGATTTCCTTCTGCCCGCCGACACACCACTCGCGGATCATCGCTTCGGTCATTTCGATGTGGCACTGCATCGCCAGATGCTTGCCGATCGCCCACGCCTGATTGGTGCAGGCGTCCGACGCCAGCAGATGGCTGGCACCGTCGGGCAGCGAAAAAGTTTCACCGTGCCAGTGAAATGACAGGAAGCCCTCCCGGTCGCCGAACCACTCGCGCGCAGCCGGGCCGCTCAGCGTGACTTGGCGCCAGCCGATCTCCTTGACCGGATTGGCGCCCACCGTACCGCCGAGCGCCTTCGTCATCAGCTGCCCACCCAGGCAGTGGCCGATGACCGGGATGTCGGCATCCATCGCGCGGCGGATCAGCGCCAGCACCTCAGGTATCCAGGGTAGCGGGTCGTTAACACTCATCGGGCCGCCCATGAAACACAGGCCCGAGAATGGGGTCGGATCAGCCGGAACGGTATCGCCGCGGTCGATGGCGACCACCTTGATTTCGCGGCCTATGCCTTTCATGTATGTTGCGATATGCCCTGGCCCCTCGGTCAGGCTGTGACGGAAAACTGCAATGGGCTTCATCAATAGACCTCCTGCGCACATTCTAGCGATGCTTCTGTCGCTGGCGAGCGGTTCTGCCTACTCGGCGGACCTCTCGCTGGCGGGCGTGTTTGGCGGCAAGGCGGTGCTGGTGGTCGATGGCGGCGCGCCGCGCACGCTTGCCGTCGGAGCCCGGTCGCCGGAAGGCATCCGGTTGTTGTCGGTTGACCGCGACAGCGCGTGGGTTGAAGTCGAAGGCAGGCGCGTGCAGCTGCGCATCGGCGAAAACGTCGCCTCGTCGCGCAGCAGCGATGCCGGCGCAGTCGCCATCCACCTGAACGCCGATTCGCAGGGGCACTTCCTGTCCGACGGCGCCATCAACGGCACGCCGGTGCGTTTCCTGCTCGATACCGGCGCCACGGTCATCGCGCTCGGGCGCAGCGACGCCCTGCGCGCCAACATCCGCACGGCGTCCGCCCCGGTCATCACGGTGCAGACCGCCAATGGCGTGGTGCGCGCCTGGCGGGTCAAGCTGGCCAGCGTCAAACTGGGCAGCGTGACACTGAGCAATGTCGAGGCGGCAGTGATGGAAGCCGACATGCCGCATGTGCTGCTGGGCATGAGTTTTCTGAACCGCATGGACATGCAGCGCTCGGGCCAGATCATGACGCTGAAGCAGCGCTTCTGATGGACACGCTCCTGCTTTCGACCGCCGGTTTCGATCCGCAAGGTTTGCGCAGTCGCCTGCGCGCACTGCCGCCGTGTCCGATCGACGAGCGCTTCGCCGGCTTCACGCCGGCCGCCGTCCTGGTGCCGGTGGTGATTGGCGGCGCCGAGCCTACCCTGCTGCTGACCCGGCGTAGCGCGCATCTTTACGATCACCCGGGCCAGATCGCGTTTCCGGGTGGCCGGGTCGACCCCGGCGATGTGTCGCCCGAAGCCACCGCGTTGCGCGAAGCGCAGGAAGAAATCGGTCTGGCGGCCGAACAGGTCGAGCTGCTCGGACGCCTGCCCGACTATTTCATCACGGCGAGCGGATTCCGCGTGACGCCGGTGGTCGCCCTGCTGCGTACGCCGCTTGCGTTGCAGCTCGACCCGTTCGAGGTTGCCGAGGCCTTCGAAACCCCGCTGTCCTTCCTGCTCGATCCGTCCAACCGCAAGCGCGGTCGCATTGAGCACGAAGGTGTGATGCGCGAATACTGGGCCATGCCGTGGCAGGGCTACGACATCTGGGGCGCGACCGCGGGCATGATCGTCAGTTTCGCCGAGCACCTGCGCGCCGATCATCCACTGCGGCGGTGACAACGGGCTGTGTTGACTTCTGACCGCTGACGCCCGCCCGGCGCCGGATTCCGCGGTGTGCTATCGTCCGCAGGCTGGCATGGCAACTGACGCTTCTTCATGACTTGGCTGTCTCTCTTCGTCGCACTCCTGATCGAGCAATTCAAACCGCTGTCCTACGAACGCGTAGTGGCGGGGCCGCTTGCGCGCTACGCCTTCTGGTTCGAGCAGCGGCTCAATGCCGGTGAAGCCCGGCATGGCGTGATTGCGTGGGTACTCGCTGTCGGCCTGCCGGTGTTCGCGGTGTGGTGTCTCTACCTCGTGCTGGTGTGGATCAACCCCTTGCTCGGCTGGGCGCTCAATGTATTGGTGCTTTATGCCACCATGGGTTTCCGCCAGTTCAGCCATCATTTCGAGGCGATTGCCGATGCATTGCGCGCCGACGACCCGGACTCAGCGCGACGCGAGCTGTCGGACTGGCTGCAGCGCAATACCGACCGCCTGAAGACCGAGGAAATCGCCCGGCTGTCGATCGAGCAGGGCATCCTCGCGGCGCATCGGCACGTGCTTGCTCCGCTCGCGCTGTTCGCACTGCTGCCCGGACCGACCGGCCCGCTGCTGTATCGTCTCACCGAACGCCTGTCATGGTCGTGGGCGCGGCGGGAAAACATCGAATTCGGTGCATTCGGCCGCTTTGCGCGCCGCATGTACGAATGGCTGGACTGGGTACCCGTGCGCATGACCGCCGCCACGTTCGCCATCGTCGGCGATTTCGAGGATGCGGTGCATTGCTGGCGTACGCAGGCGGCAAAGTGGCCCGAACAGGCGGCCGGCATCCTGCTGGCCAGTGGCGCCGGCGCACTGGGCGTCAAGCTTGGCGCGCCGCTGTTCGAACTGGGCGAGGTGGCCGACCGGCCCGAACTGGGCATGGGCAATGACGCCGATGTTGATCTGATGCAAAGCGCGATTGGCCTGGTCTGGCGCACACTGGTGTTTTGTCTGATCCTGCTTGGCTTGCTGACGCTGGCCGGCTATATCGGAAACTGATTCGAAACGTGTTCAGAAACTGATTTCAAGGGAGGTTGTGGCGATGGCTGACAAGAGAGAAGTGGTGATCGTGGGTGCTGCGCGTACGCCGATCGGCGCCTACGGCGGTTCGCTGAAGGATTTCACGGCATGTGATCTGGGCGCGCACGTCGTCAAGGCCGCCTTTGCGCGCGCCGGTGTCGATGCCAAGGAAGCACAGCATCTGGTGTTCGGCAACGTGATCCACACCGAAGCACGCGACATGTACGTGTCGCGCGTGGTCGCACTCAATGCCGGCATGGCCCAGGAATCCTGCGCAATGGGCGTGAACCGCCTGTGCGGGTCCGGCTTCCAGGCCATCGTGTCGGCCGCCAATGCCATCCAGCTTGGCGACGCCGAATGTGCGGTCGGCGGAGGCGTGGAAACCATGAGCCGCGGCGGTTACCTGATGCCCGCTGCGCGCTGGGGCGCCCGCATGAACGACACCAAGATGATCGACATGATGGTCGGCGCACTGACCGATCCGTTCGAAACGACCCACATGGGCATCACGGCCGAGAACGTTGCCAGCCAGTTCGGTTTCGGTCGTGAAGATCAGGACGCGTTCGCCGTCGAGTCGCACCGCCGCGCTGCCGCCGCAACCGATGCCGGCCATTTCAAGTCGCAGATCGCACCGCTTGAAGTGCAGACCAAGAAGGGCACGACGGTCATCGACACCGATGAGCATTTCCGCCGCGACGCCACGGTCGAAGGCATGGCCAAACTGCGCCCGGTGTTCAAGAAGGACGGCTCGGTGACTGCCGGCAATGCTTCGGGCATCAACGACGGCGCGGCCGCCATCGTCATGATGGAAGCGGGCGCCGCTGCCCGTTCCGGTGCCAAGCCGCTGGCCCGCCTGGTGTCCTATGCGGTTGCCGGCGTCGCGCCCAGCATCATGGGCACGGGCCCGATTCCTGCCGTCAAGCTGGCGCTCGCGCGCGCCGGCCTGAAGGCGTCCGATCTTGACGTGATCGAATCGAACGAGGCGTTTGCTGTGCAGGCAATGTGCGTCACGCGCGAACTGGGTCTCGATCCGGCCAAGGTGAATGTCAATGGCGGCGCAGTGGGCCTCGGTCATCCGGTCGGTGCGACGGGTGCGGTCCTCACCGTCAAGTGCCTGTACGAACTGCAGCGCACGGGCGGCCGCTATGGCCTGATCACGATGTGCATCGGCGGCGGTCAGGGCATTGCCGGCATCATCGAACGCATCTGAGTGCGGGTCGCTCCAACACTCCTGAACGCCCCGCACCCCGCGGGGCGTTTTGTTTTGCGGCTCTGCACCAGATGAATCCGGGTGCCGCACCGTTGTGGTGCAAAAACCCATTCGGGGCAGGGGTTTTCAAGTATGGACGCGGCTTTGGGGCATGGCACATTTCTCGCTGTGCTCCGGATGAAGTCAGCACAAGCGCCACATCACCACCGAGACAACACGATCATGGCAAATCCGTCGTCGATCTATGACGAAATGAACAGTGCCGACGGCACGGTGCGAAGTCACTACGCCGGATACAAGAAGTGGCTTGCGGAAACGCCTCCCGAGCGCATTGCCCAGAAGCGGGCCGAAGCCGACCTCGTCTTTCACCGCGTCGGCATCACCTTCGCCGTCTATGGCGAAGAGTCCGGCAAGGAACGCCTGATTCCGTTCGACATCGTGCCGCGCATCATTCCGGCGCAGGAATGGAAGCAGCTCGCAGCCGGCCTGCGCCAGCGGGTCAAGGCGCTGAACATGTTCCTGAACGACGTCTATCACGATCAGGAAATCATCAAGGCCGGTCACGTACCGGCCGAACAGATACTGTCCAACAGCCAGTACCGCCCGGAAATGCAGGGCGTCGATGTGCCCGGCGGCATCTATGCGCACATCGCCGGGGTCGACGTGGTGCGGGCCGGCGCTGGCGAGTTCTACGTGCTGGAAGACAATCTGCGCGTGCCCTCCGGCGTGTCCTACATGCTGGAAGACCGGCGGATGATGATGCGGCTGTTCCCGGAGCTGTTTTCGCGCTACCGCGTGGCACCGGTCGAGCACTACCCGGACATGCTGCTGACCAATCTGCGCGCTGTCGCACCGGCCGGGGTGATCGACCCGACTGTCGTCGTGCTCACGCCGGGCGCCTACAACTCGGCCTACTTCGAACACGCCTTCCTCGCGCAGCAGATGGGCGTCGAGCTGGTCGAGGGGCAGGACCTGTTCGTGCGCGACGAGCACCTGTACATGCGCACCACCCAGGGTCCGCAGCGGGTGGACGTGATCTACCGCCGCATCGACGACGACTTCCTTGACCCGCTCGCCTTCCGGCCCGATTCCATGCTTGGCGTGCCGGGGCTGCTGCAGGTCTATCGCGACGGACATGTCACGCTGGCCAATGCGATCGGTACCGGAGTGGCCGACGACAAGTCGATCTATCCCTATGTGCCGGACATGATCCGCTTCTATCTCGGCGAAGAACCTCTGCTGAACAATGTACCGACGTTCATGTGCCGCAAGCCGGACGATCTGGCTTACGTGCTCTCTCATCTGGGCGAACTGGTCGTCAAGGAAACGCACGGTGCAGGCGGCTACGGCATGCTGATCGGCCCGCGTGCCACGAAAGAGGAAATCGAACGCTTCCGGCAGCTCATCATCGACACGCCGGATCGCTACATCGCCCAGCCTACGCTTGCGCTGTCTGCCTGCCCGACCTTCGTCGATGCCGGCATCGCGCCACGCCACATCGACCTGCGCCCGTTCGTTCTGTCGGGCAAGGACATCAACATGGTTCCGGGCGGCCTGACCCGCGTGGCGCTGCGCGAAGGATCCCTGGTGGTGAATTCGTCGCAGGGCGGCGGCACCAAAGATACCTGGATACTGGAGGTCTGAGAATGGAAGCCCCCACGCTCACTTCCTTCGCGCAGGGCCGGCTTTGCACGGGCGGCCCGTTCGGCAGGCGCAGCACATGTGCTGCGAAACCCCTGCCTCACCCCTGCCGGGGGGGCTGCGCTGGCCCACGTTCGGCTTTGCACAGCCGACCGGTTGCGCGGGCGGCGAGCAATGCTCGCCGAAACGCCCGCTACACCCCTGGGCGCGGCGCGCAAGCGTCGCATTTTGCCTATGCGGATAACTGGATCGAGTCACCATGCTGAGCCGCACCGCAGATCACCTCTACTGGATGGCCCGCTACATTGAGCGCGCCGAGAACGTCGCCCGCATGCTGGACGTGAATTACCGCATGTCCATGGTGCCCCAGGCCGACGGGGGCATTGACGCCGGTTGGGGGGCGACGCTGTCGATCACCGGTCTGGAAGACGCGTTTCGCGCCAAGCACAGTGCAGCGACCATGGAGTCGGTGCTCGAATTCATGGTGTTCGACGGCACGAATTCATCGTCGATCATGAGTTGCCTGCGCATGGCGCGCGAAAACGCCCATGCGGTGCGCGGCACCATCACGTCGGAAATGTGGGAAACCACCAACGACACCTGGCTCAAAATGCGCGACTACCCGCGCTGGAAGCTCGCCGGGAGTGAAATCGGCGAGTTTTTCGAATGGGTGAAGTTCCGCTCACATCTTTCGCGCGGCGTCACGCTGGGCACCATGCTGCGCGACGAGGCCTTTCACTTCATCCGCCTCGGCACCTTCCTCGAACGGGCCGACGCGACCGCGCGCTTCATCGACGTGAAGTACCACATGCTGGTCGATGGTGCGGCGCCGCCCGACACCGCTGCCGACTACTACCAATGGAGCGCGCTGCTGCGCTCGGTGTCCGCGTTCGAGGTGTATCGCAAGGTCTATCGCGACATGATCACGCCGGTCAAGGTGGCCGAGCTGCTCATCTTGAATGACCAGATGCCACGCTCCCTGCGTACGAGCCTGGACGAAGTGTTCGAAAACCTGAGCGCGCTGTCGAACTACCGTTCGAGCGAAACCGAGCGGCGTGCTGGTGAACTTCATGCCAGCCTGAAGTTCGGCCGCATCGAAGACGTGTTCACGCGTGGCCTGCACGAATACCTGACGCAGTTCATCGTACGTGTCATCGATCTGGGCAACCGGGTGTCCGAAGACTTCCTGGTGCCGATGTCGTCGAATTGACCGCCCCCTGGGCCGTCCTGCGACCGTCCCGCCCCCAGAGGGGGCACGTCGTCCGGGGGGCAGCCCGACGGCGACTTTTCTGCCGATATCAGAGGAGATGATCATGCTGCTCGACATCCGCCACGAAACAACGCTGCGCTTTACGCGGCCGGTTCCATACAGCATCCAGCAGTTGCGGCTGACGCCGCGCGAGGATTCGACCCAGCGTGCGCTGGCCTGGAAGGTTCAGGCGCCCGGCAGCGCGCGCCGGTCGATCGATGCGCACGGCAATGTCGGTCACCTCCTGACACTGGACCGCCCGCACAGTGAGTTGTCCATCCTGGTCAGCGGTACGGTTCGCATGACCGACGATGCCGCATGGATGCCGCGTGATGCGGGCACGCTGTCGCCGCTGTCCTATCTGGCGACCAGCCGCCTGACGGAAAGCGATGAACAGGCACATGCGATGGCGGCCACCCATCTTCGCGCGCGCCGCGACACCGTGGGCGAATTGCTCGACCTGAGCGGCGCGATCTGCGGCGCGGTACGCCACCAGCCTGAATGCGTGCCGCCGGCCGGCGCCGCCAGTGCATTCGAAGCCGGGCGCGGTTGCGGCGCCGATATCGCGCATGCCTTCATCGCATGCTGCCGCGCCGCCGGCCTGCCGGCGCGTTTCGTCAGCGGCTATCTGGTCGACACGGCCGGAGAATGGGCTGCACCGCACACCTGGGTCGACGTCTGGCTCGCCAGCGGCCCCGCCGCCGGCGGCGAAGCCGGCTGGGTCAGCGTCGATGTGCTCGAACGATCGCTGGCCGGGCAGGGCTACTGCCGACTGGCCGTCGGTCGCGATCATCTCGATGCCTGCCCGGTGCGTCTGAGCGACACGGCTGACCATGCCGTGATGACAGTGACGCGGGTGTCTGTGCACCGCCACTGAACCGTCGGCCTTTCCGGATGGACTCGCATGGCTGTGGCTTTTCGGGCCGCACCGCGCACAGGCCAGCCGACACGGATAACATTCCTCTCCCACACCTGCCGGAACTTCTGCCATGACTTACTGCGTGGGCATGCTGCTCGACGCCGGGCTGGTCTGCCTGTCGGATTCACGCACCAATGCGGGGGTCGATCACATCAATACCTTCCGCAAGATGAATGTGTTTGAGCGGGCGGGCGAACGCGTGCTCGTGCTGATGAGCGCCGGCAATCTGGCGGTGACCCAGACGCTGGTGAGCCTGTTGCGCGAGCGCCTGGCCACCGACGGGCCGAATCTGTACACCGTTTCCAATCTGTTCGAAGCGGCCCGCCATGTCGGCGACTGCCTGCGCGAGGTGTATGCGCGCGACGCCGATGCGCTGCAGGAATTCGGCATCGAATTCAACGCCTCCTTCATCCTCGGTGGTCAGATACTGGGCGAATTGCCCAGGCTGTTCCAGATCTACTCGGCAGGCAATTTCATCGAGGCGACACGCGATACGCCGTATTTCCAGATCGGCGAGGCAAAGTACGGCAAGCCCATCATCGACCGCGTGATCCGCCCGGAAACCTTGCTCGACGATGCGGCCAAGTGTGCGTTGATATCGATGGATTCGACGATACGGTCCAACCTGTCGGTCGGGCTGCCGCTCGACCTGCTGGTGCTGCGCCGCGACGGACTCAAGGTGTGCTCCAGCCTGCGCATCGACGCCGACAACGCCTACTTCGAAATGATCCGCAGCCGCTGGGGCGAAAGCCTGCGTGAGGCCTTCCACGCGCTGCCCTCGCCGGACTGGATACCGGGCTGATATCGCTCGGGGCCTGGCACACCGCGCCGCAGCGCGCGTTGCGCCGCACAGGTACGTTGTCCTTTCTGGCGTTTCTGCCGGCCCGCCCGCAAAGCTAAAGGTTCCCGCAGGGACGTCGTTAATCCGGATTCCAGCCACGAACCTGTCCGGAGCATGTCCGCCCAAGCCGACTGGCCTTGCGCACGCGCAACCGATGCGTGCTATACGCCGCCTGCCCTGATGCCCAGGGCACTGCGAGGCGTGCTTTGTTTCCTGCTGTGTCTGGTCGCTGCAAGCTTCGCATGTGTGGCTACAGCGCGCGCGGCGGATCTGCCTTCCATCGCACTGCACTATGGCAAGCAAGCGCCGCTGGCTTCGCTCAAGGCGTTCGACATTGCGGTGGTCGAGCCCGATCACGGCTTCGATCCGATCGCCTACCGGGCTGGCAAGGCAGACGGTACCGGCAGCGAACTGTTCGCCTATGTCAGCGTCGGCGAAGTGCATCCGTCGCGCGGCTACGCCTCGCGTATTCCCGCAGCATGGCGCATTGGCAGCAACACCGACTGGCAGTCCATCGTGATCGATCAGGCGCAGCCGGACTGGCCGGCCTTCTTCGCCGAACAGGTCATTGCACCGCTGTGGGCGCGCGGCTACCGCGGCTTTTTTCTCGACACGCTCGATTCCTACTACCTGGTGAAAACCGCAGACGTTGCGGCGCAGCAGGCCGGACTGGTGGCGGTGATCCGCACGATGCGAGCACGCTTTCCGGGCATCCGTCTCATCATGAACCGCGGCTTTGAACTGATGCCCGCGCTGCAGGGCGAGGTGTTTGCGGTGGCCGCCGAATCGCTGTACCGCGGCTGGGACGCGAAGAAGAAGCGCTATGTCGAGGTGTCGCAGGCGGATCGCGACTGGCTGCTTGGCCAACTCGTTGCGGCACGCGAGCAGCACGGCGCCGCAGTGCTGGCGATCGACTACGTCGCGCCGACAGACCGCGCGCTGGCGCGCGACACGGCAAAACGCATCCTGTCGCACGGCATCGTGCCCTACGTGACCGATGCCGCGCTCGAAACCACCGGAGTCGGCCTGATCGAAGTGCTGCCGCGCAAGGTGATGTTCCTCTACAACAGCCGTGAGTCGTCGCGCATCAATTCGTCGAATGCGCACCGTTACGCTGAAATGCCGGTCAATCATCTGGGCTATGTGGCCGAGTATGTCGACGTCAACGGCAGCCTGCCGGACGTGGTGTCCGCCGGCGACTACGCTGGCGTCGTCGCCTGGTTCGATGGCTACGTGGCGCCGGATCGTACCGGCGCGCTGGCGAACTGGCTGGCCGCGCGCATCGCCGAAGGTACGCGGGTTGCGATGTTCGGCAGTTTCGGGTTCCAGCCGGCAGGCAGCTTCGTCCGCGCCGCGGGGCTCGAAGACGCCGGACCGCCGAAAGGGGCGCTGAAGGTCGTCACCGCCGATGCGTTGATCGGCTACGAGTCGCCGGCGCTGCCGGAGCGACGGGGCGTCGAGGCGATACGGGTGTCGGCGCCCGGGGCACGGGCGCTGCTGCGCCTGTCGGACGCAAACGGTACGCACTACGACGCGGCGGCCTTCACCGCGTGGGGCGGCTATGTGCTGAATCCCTTCGTTGTGCGCGTGCTGCCGGGCGAGGACGAGCAGTCGCGCTGGATCGTCGAACCCTTCGCCTTCATCCGCCAGGCGCTGGCGCTACCCGCGTTGCCGGTCGCCGACACCACGACGGCCGCCGGCCGCCGCATGTTCTTCGCGCACATCGACGGCGATGGTTTTCCGTCGCGTGCCGAAATGCCGGGCCGCCGTCTGGCTGCTGAAGTGCTGCTCGACGAGGTGCTCAAGCGCTACGCCGTGCCGCATGCGATGTCGGTGATCGAGGTCGAAACCAGCCCGCAGGGCGCGTATCCGAAAGAGTCGCCGCTGATGGAAGAGGTGGCGCGCCGCATGTTCGCGTTGCCGCATGTCGAAATTGCATCGCACAGCTATACGCATCCCTTCTTCTGGGACAGCGTGGAACGCGGCGAAGTGCGCGAGTCGCTGCAGGGCTATTCGCTGGCACCCAAGGGCTATGTGCCGAGCCTGCAGCGCGAAATACTGGGTTCGAGCGAATACATCCGCAGCCGTCTGGCACCGCCCGGCAAACCAGTCGGGCTGATGTTGTGGACCGGCGATGCGTCGCCGACCGAAGCTGCGCTGGACATCGTCGACGCGGCAGGCATGGTGCAGATGAACGGCGGCTACACGGTGGCTACCCGCAACTACGCCAGTCTTGCCGCGGTGTCCGCGCTGGGGTCTTGGCAGGGCCGGCGCTTCCATGTGCATGCGCCGATCATGAACGAAAACGTCTACACGAACTTGTGGACCGGCCCGTTCTACGGCTTCGAACGCGTCATCGAAACCTTCGACTACACCGGCGCACCGCGCCGGCTGAAGCCGATCAACATCTACTACCACACGTATTCGGCCAGCAAGCGGGCGGCGCTCGACGCGCTGCACAAGGTGTATCGCCATGCGCTTGCGCAGGACGTTCACCCGGTCTTTCCGAGCGAGTACGTGCGCATCGCGATGAACTTCAACGATCTGGTGCTGGCGCGCTCGCTGGACGGCCAGCGTTACCTGGTGCGCAATGCGTCGCATCTGCGCACGCTGCGCCTGCCGACCGAACTGGGTTATCCGGATCTCGCCGCAGCGTCTGGTGTGGCCGGTTACACCGCCGGGCCGGAAGGCCGCTATCTGCATCTGGCCGCCGATCAGGCGAGCTTCGGCCTGCTGCCGACGGCGCCAGCGGCACCCGCGCTGTCGAGCAGCAACGGGCGTATCGCCGCCATGACGCGCGACGGCGACCGGCTGGTGCTGGACCTGCGCGCCCACGTTCCGCTTGAATTCGTGCTCGCGAACATCGACCACTGCACCGCCAGCGCCGATGGCAAGGCGCTCAAGCCCTACCGTCGCGACGCAGCACTTTCACACTTCAGACTGACCGCGCATGCTGCGACGATCGAGTTACGCTGCCGCCTCGCTTGAGCGGCCGCGGCTGGTCGCGCCGCATGTGCTGCTGGGCATCGCGCTGCTGGTGGCGCTGTTGCTGGTCGTGCTCTATCCGTATCGCGAGCTGGTGCAATACACGCTGAACGCGACCCGCGGCGACACGCTGACCATCGCCTATCTGCGCAATCTGTTGCGCACCGACCCGGACAATCCCGAACTGCGCCTGGCGCTGGTGCGACAGGCGCTGGCACGGCGCGACTACGACGGTGCGCGCTTCGCGCTCGCGCCGCTGCTGTCCGCTACGCCAGCCGGCGCCGCTGGCACCGAAGCGCGCTGGGTCGAATGGACGGTGTTCGAAAGCGAGCTGCTGGCCAGCCTGCCCGGATCTGCACGGCGCGCCGAACTCGAGGCGACCCTGCCCGAAAAGCTGCGCCGCACCGTGCTGATCGACGGCCTGACCGACCAGAACCGCATGGCGCTGGTCGAACGTGCGCTGTCCTGGGGGCAGGCGGTGCTGGCGCTGGAATTGCTGTCGGGCTTCACGCGCGAAGGGGCGCGCCCCGACGCGCGCATCTATCGCGAGGCGGCGAAGGAATTGCTGGGTCACGGCGAATACCAGAACGCCGCGAAAATCCTGCTGTTGCTGCGTGCCGCCGAACCTGATGCCGCAAACCGCCGCCAGCTCTACCTGCAGGCCATCCGCATCCTGCAGTCGGGCAACTTGCTGGCGCTGGCGCTCGAAACGGCCGAACGCGAACTGGGCGAACTGTCGGGCGACACCGAAGTGCTGTACTACCTGGTCACGCTGGCGCGCGCCGCCAACCGTCCCGACGCGGCAGCGCGCTTTGCGCGCGCCATGCTGAAGCTGTCGCTGCAGCAGCAACTGCGCCGCACGCTGCTGGCGCAGTCCGGCTTCGATGCCCAGCCCTGGCGGGTGGCGACGAATGGCGTGCCCGATCTGCCATTCGATGACCGTATCTACACGCTCGGTTTCGAAGCCTTTCTCGGCAACCGCCAGCTCGACGACGCACAGCGCGTCGCCGCATCGGCGGTGCGCCAGGCGCCCGACAGCATGATCTGGCGCGAGCGCCTGGCCACGTCGTCCGAGTGGGCCGGCAAGCCGCAGGAAGGGCTGGACCAGTGGCTGGTCATCGCCCGGCGCACCGGTCGCGAAGACGCGTGGGACGCAGTGCTCAGGCTGGCGCCCGGTCTGCTCGACGACGAAGCGCTGCTGGCCGGCCTGCGTCACCGCATTGCGCGCCAACCCGGCGACAGCCGCCTGCTGAGCGCCATCATCGCCACCTATGAACGGCTCGGCAAACCGCGCGAGGGCATCGAATTCCTGCAGGGCGTGGCCGGTGCAAACCCGCCGCTGCCGGTGCTGGTTGCGCTGGCCGATCTGGCCGAACGCGCAGCCGACATCGATCTCGCACTGGCCACGCTGGCACGCATCGATGCCACCGCCACGCCGGATGTGCGTCGCACATCGCGCCGCGCGGCGCTGCTGATTTCGCGCAACCGCTTCGA
Organism: Methyloversatilis sp.; assembly: GCF_030696805.1. Lineage (GTDB taxonomy): Bacteria > Pseudomonadota > Gammaproteobacteria > Burkholderiales > Rhodocyclaceae > Methyloversatilis. Next base: position 142,308 of record NZ_JAUYRO010000053.1, read on the forward strand.
TGAAGCGATGGCCGCGCTCGAAGCGGCCCGCCCGGCGGCGACCGACGCAGATCGCGATTACTGGCGGCTGTATTCGTCGCTGGCACAGCTACTGCAGGACGACGACCGGGCGCGCGATGCGCTGGCCCGCATCACGCGCTTCGACGATGTCGAGGTGTCCGAACTGCAGGATCTGGTCGAACTGCTGCTGGATGTCGCACCGCTGCAGGCGGCGCGCGAGGCTGAGCGCGGCTGGCGCCACTACGGCGATCGAACGTGGCTGATGCGCACGCTGGATCTGTATGTGTTCACCGGCCGGTCGCAGGACATCGGCCGCATCATCGGTGAGCTGTCGGACGCCCAGCGGCGTGATGCCGAACAGCTTCCGCTGTTCCTGCAGATCCGTGCGCGCTGGCATCAGGCCGCCGGCCGCAAGGCACAGGCGCTGGACGATTTCAGCGCCGCGCTGGCCATCGACCCGGGCTCGGTCGACGTGCGCTCGGCGCTGCTGTGGCTGTTCATCGATGGCAACGACACGCTGGCGCTGCGCGAACTGCTGGCGCGCCACGAACAGGCGTGGGCGCGCGAGCCCTTGCTGCATGACGCGCTGGCTGCGTCCTGGCAGGCGCTGTCGCGCCCGCAGACTGCGCTCGAACGCTATCTGCTGCCGCGCATCGGCGCGCAGCGCGGCGACTTCCTCTGGATGATGAACGTTGCCGATGCACTGGAACAGAATCAGGAAACGGAGCGCGCCTGGCGGCTGCGCGAACAGCTGTGGCGCGCCGAGCGGCCGAAGTTGCGGGTGCTCGCCGCCGACGACATCGCGCAGTTGCAGCGACTGGCGCGCGTGCGCCTGGCGCGCGCGCAGCAGCCGGGCGACGCATCGCATGCGCTGCTGCGCGAGGTGCTGCGGCTCGATCGCGCGCCCGACGGCGAATGGCTGCCCGCGGCGAAGGAACTGGCGCTGTCCTGGTTCATCGATCACGGCGAGTACGAGGCGGTGCGCGGCTTTCTGTGGCACCAGTACGGTCGCGCGCTGAACCGTCCACTGTGGGCCGACATCACGGCCGCGCTCGGTCAGGGCGACGTCGCGGCGGTCGGCGCGCTGCTCGAGCAGTGGGACGAACGCCTGCCGCGCTACGACCGCGTCAACAGCGCGCGTATGGTCGGCGACGTGCGGCGTGCCCAGACGGCCGCCTTCGAAACGATGGACGCACAGCGCGACGACGCGCCGCTGCACCTGCAACTGAGCGACGCGCTGCTCGATTACGCCGACCGCTTCGACCTTGACATCGCACAGCGGGAACTGGCCGGCATCGACGAGCGCCAGCAGTCGGCCACGCTCGACATCGGTGTCGCGCCCGACCTGCGGTTCAGCGTCGAGTTCGGTTCGATCACGCGCGGCCGCGGCGACAACGTCGATTTCTCGGCGGTGCCGGACGAACGCGAATACCTGCTCGGACGGCTGGCCTGGGCGCACGACGACGGCGTGACCCGCATCACCGTCGGTCAGCGCGACGGCTTCGAAACGATTCATCCGTTCGCCATTGAGCGTGAACAACGCATCGACCGGCGCCTGTCCGGATCGCTGGGCATCGGCCTGAACATGCCGGCCACCGAAAACCTCGGGCTGCGCGTCGCCGGCATGCGCGATCAGGTCGAACTTCGCGGCACCTACCGGGTGTCGCGTTACGACCGCATCGGTCTGCAACTGTCGCGCTACCGCTACCAGGCGCAGAACGATCTCGACATCGGCCGCGGCCGTCTGTGGCTGGCGGAATACGTGCACTCGATCCGCACCGAACTGCCCGACCTCGAAGTCAGCGCCTATGTGGCGGGTTACCGCTTCAACCCGTCCGACATTGATCTTGCCGATGCGCGTGCCGTAGATATCAAGAACCGGCTGTTCTTCGCCAGTGCGTCTGACGCCACCGCGCTGCGGCCGCAAAGCTTCGACCTGCACGGCGTGCGCCTCACCCACAACGTGCGGCTGGTGCGCGACTACACCAAGGCGCTGCGGCCCTTCGGATCGGTCGGCGTGCTCAACAACAGCGTGTCGGGTGCCGGTTACGACGTGGCCCTCGGGCTGGCGGGCAGCGTGCTCGGCACCGACCATTTTTCGCTGTCCTGGCGACAGAACAAGGGCGGTGGCGGGCTGTTCGCGCGCACCACCGAATTTTCGCTTCACTACCGGCTGTTCTTCTGAAAGCCGTCATTTTTCGTACAGGGAGACACACCATGACCCGCCTGATCCACCGCACTCTCGGCCTGCTGGCCGCCGTCACGCTGCTCGGCGGCTGCGCCGTCATCGACCACTCGCCGCCGTCCGGCGCCGACAAGAGCGCCGCCTGGGTGGTGCTGCCATTCGCCAACGCGACCGAAACGCCGTTCGCCGGCCAGCGCGCCGAAAGCGTCACTGAAGGTCTGCTGCGTGCGCTCGGCGTGGCCAACCTGAAGCGCTACCCGGTGAGCCTGCAGAACGACAACCTGTTCGAATCCGGCAAGCCGAAGGACGCCGACAAGGCGATGGACTGGGCGAAGGAGCAGGGCGCGCGCTACGCGGTCAGCGGTACCGTCGACGAGTGGCGCTACAAGGTCGGCGTCGATGGCGAACCGGCGGTCGGCGTGGCGCTGCAGATTGTCGAGGTCGACGGCGGCAAGGTGGTGTGGAGCGGCGTCGGCGGCAAGAGCGGCTGGAGCCGTGAATCCTTGTCCGGCGTGGCGCAGGAACTGATCAAGTCGCTGCTCGTGCCGGCCCTGAAATAAATGAATCCGCGCGCGCCCGGCGAAAAGCCGGTCATCCGCCGGGTTGATGAGCCGCTGGTTCGGCGCATCATCGAACGCTTCACGCCGACCGGCTCCGGGGCCGGCGCATCGGCGCTGACCGAAACCCTGGTGCTGCCGGTGCTGGCACTCGCACTGGCGTTCTGGCTGAATCCGCTCGACCCCTTCTTCCTGCGTTCGCAGTTCGCGTGGGTGTGGCTGGGCCCGGTGCTGGTGGCGTTGCGCTACGGGCCGATACCGGGTCTGGCTGGCAGCGCCATCGTATTCGGGGCCTGGTTCGTGTTCGCCGAGCTGGGCGTGGCGCTGGGCGAACTGCCCAAGCTTTACTTTCTGGGCTGGCTGATCACTGTAATGATCTGCGGCGAGTTCTCTTCGCTGTGGCGTGGTCGCGTGCGGCGGGCCGAAAGCGTGCAGGCCTATCTCGAACAGCGGCTCGAATACCTGACGCACCAGCACTATCTGCTGCGCCTGTCGCATGACCGGCTGGAGCAGGACCTCATTTCGCGCCCGGTGTCGATGCGCGATGCGCTGGTCAGCCTGCGCGGTCTGGCGTCGGCACCGGCGGCAGCGGGGACCTTGCTGCCCGGTGCGGCCGAGCTGCTGCGGCTGGTGTCCCAGTACTGCCAGATCGAGCGCGCCGCCTTGTTGCAGGTCGATCAGAACGGCCATGCGGACGGCACCGCGCCGGTTCATCTGGGCGCGCCGTTCGACATCGACATGGCGGATCCGTTGATCGGCTTTGCCTGCGAACGGCGCCGCCTTGCTCACATTGCACTCGACGGGGAACGCGCACTCAGCGGCTCGCGCTACCTGGTCGTCGCGCCGCTGACCGACATGGGTGGCGACATGCGCGCGTTGCTGGTGGTCGACGGCATGCCCTTCTTTGCGCTGCATGACGAAACGCTGCAGATGCTCAACCTGCTGCTCGGCTATTACGCCGACGGCCTGTCGGCGAGCGAACTGGCGGCACCGATCCGCGCGGTGTACCCCGACTGCCCGCCGGATTTCGCCTTCGAACTGGCGCGCATGTGGCGCGTGCGGGTCGAATCCGGCGTGGCCAGCGCGCTGGTCACGCTCGATTTTCCGGCCGCTGCGCCGGAAGACGATCTGGCGCTGCAGATCAGCCGCATCCAGCGCTCCCTCGATGTGGTCTGGCTGGTGCGCAGCGCTGCCGGTTCGCAGCTGATCACGCTGATGCCGCTTGCCGGCAGCGCAGCGGTCGAAGGCTATCTCGCACGCATCGATGCATGGCTGGCGCAGCACCGCAGTGGCGGACTGGATGCCAGCGGCGTCGGCAGCCGCATCAATCTGATCGATACGATCGAACCTCTGACGCTGCTGGAACGCCTGCTGAAAGGTCGCCATGGGCGCTAGCAAATTCGGCCTGATGGCCCTGCTGACCGAGCTGGGCGCCCTGCAGGCGCTGCTTGTGATCGAGCACGCCGATCAGGCATTGCTGGCCTACCTGGCCATTCACGCGCCGGCCAGCGGCCTGCTTGCGCTGGCCGTCTACCTGCTGATTCCGGCGCGCCAGTCGAGACCGCGCGCCAGCGTGCTGGCGCTGCTGTTCAGCTGCATCTTCTTCGTGCCGCTGCTCGGTTTCGTCGGTGTGGTCATCGGTGCGCTGCTGCGCCACCTGCTGCCGCGGCTGCGTGCGCCGCAGCGTTTCACCGCGGTGCGCCTGCCCGATCTCGATACGCACGAAAGCAGCGAAAAGTCGTCTGCGGGATTCCGCCAGGCCGGCGTGCGCCAGTTCCTGAAGAACGAACGTGCGCCGGTGCCGCAGCGCCTGCGCGCCATGGTGGCGCTGTCGCACGCGCCGTCGCGCATCGGCTCGCCGGTACTGCGCGAACTGCTGGGCGACGCCGAAGACGACCTGCGCCTGCTCGCCTACGGCTTGCTCGACGGGCGCGAAAAGCAGCTCAACGCCTCCATCCACGAAGCGCGCCAGCGCCTCGCGGCCAGCGGCGACGTCGCGGAACGCAGCACGGTCGCGCATCAGCTCGCCGCGCTTTACTGGGAACTCATTTATCAGGGTCTGGTGCAGGGCGACCTGCTTGATTACGCGGTCGGCGAAGCACTGCGCCACACCGAAACGGCGCTGCAGGGGCTGACCGACGATCCGGCGCTGCACCTGCAGCACGGCCGGCTGCTGCAACAGTTGCAACGCTTCGACGAAGCCGATGCCGCCTATCGGCGCGCGCGCGAGCTGGGCCTGCCGGCGTCGCGCGTGGTGCCCTATCTGGCCGAGCTGGCGTTCGCCCGGCGTGACTACGCGCGGGTGAAAAGCCTGCTGGCAAGCATGCAGGACTGGGAGGGCCTTTCGCGCCTGCAGCCGGTACTGCGATTCTGGGGGCACGCATGACAGGCCTGACAAAACCCGCGAGCGTCGATGTGGCGCTGTTGCTCGAAGGCACGTTTCCGTACGTATCGGGCGGCGTGTCGAGCTGGGTGAACCAGATCATCCGCGCCTTCCCCGACCTCACGTTCGCCGTCGTGTTCATCGGCAGCCGGCGCAGCGATTACGGCGACATGCGCTACACGCTGCCGGACAACGTGAAGCACATCGAAACCCACTACCTGCACGACGACCTGGGCAGCGCCAGCGCACACGACCGCAAGACCGGCATGGCGGGCGACACCGAAGGTTTCGCCCGCATGGCGGCCCTGCACGACGCCTTCCGCAGCGGTGGCGACGCGCTCGACCTGTTCGGCGCGGCATGCCGGGAAATCAGTCCGGGCGGGCGGGTAAGCCTCGACGACTTTCTGCGCAGCGAAGCGTCGTGGGACATCGTGACCGACCGCTACCGCAAGTACTGCAGCGACCCCAGCTTCGTCGACTATTTCTGGACCGTGCGCATCATGCACCAGCCGCTGTGGCAGCTCGCGCGCGTTGCGCACGGACTGATTCCGGCCAGGGTGTATCACAGCGTGTCGACCGGATACGCCGGTTTCCTCGGCGCCATGCTGGCGCAATCGACCGGCCGGCCGCTCGTGCTGTCGGAGCACGGCATCTACACCAAGGAACGCAAGATCGACCTGTACCAGAACGAGTGGATACGCGACAACCGCAACGTGTTCCAGAAGGATTCCTCCGAACTGAGCTATTTCCGCCAGTTGTGGATACGCTTTTTCGAATGGCTGGGCCGGCTGACGTATGGCGCGGCCGACCCCATCATCGCGCTGTATGAAATCAACCGCCTGCGCCAGGTCGCCGACGGAGCCGATGCGGCGCGCACGCGCAACATTCCGAATGGCGTGGCGATCCACAAGCTGGCGCCGCTGCGCGAACAGCGGCCGGAAAGCGTGCCGCCGGTGCTGTGCCTGATCGGCCGCGTGGTGCCGATCAAGGACATCAAGACCTTCATCCGCGCGATGCGTCGCGTGGTGAATCGCATGCCCGAGGCACAGGGCTGGATCGCTGGGCCGGCCGAAGAAGATCCGGCCTATGCCGAAGAGTGCCGCAATCTGGTCGACAGTCTGGGCCTGACGGAGAACGTGCGCTTTCTCGGCATGCAGAAGATCGACGAATTGATGCCGAAGATCGGCCTGGTCGTGCTGTCGTCGATTTCCGAGGCGCTGCCGCTGGTGCTGCTGGAAGGCTTTGCGGCGGGCGTACCGGCGGTGTCGACCGATGTCGGTTCATGCCGGCAACTGATGTACGGTTTGGGCGAGGAAGACGAGGCGCTCGGTGCGGCCGGTCGCGTGGTCGGCATCGCCGACCCGCAGGCGCTGGCCGATGCGGCGCTCGAACTGCTCGGCGATCCGGTCGCCTGGGTGTCCGCGCAGCAGGCCGGCATCGCGCGCGTCGAACGCTATTACAGCGACACGCAGATGTTCGACCGCTACCGCGAGGTCTATACGCAGGCGCTGGCGCGCGAGGGGCGCACCGGCGGTGGCTGCCCGTTCGGGCATGGAGCGCGCTGATGGCCGGCATCGGTTTCGAACTGCGCAAACTGCTGAAGAAGGACAGCCTGCTCGGGCTGGCGCAGGCTTACAGCTACGCCGGGGTGATCGGGTCCGGACCGTGGGTGCTGTCCATCGTCGGCATCCTGATGGTCGGCCTGCTGTCGCGTGCCGTCGTGGTGCCCGAATTCCTGGTCACGCAGTTCCAGGTGTCGGTGACCTATCTCATCGCCACCTCGCTCATCCTGACCGGCCTCGTGCAGCTGGCGTTCACCCGTTTCGTGTCGGACCGCCTGTTCGAGAAGCGCGACGACATCATCATGTCGAACTTCAACGGTTTGCTGCTGTGGGTGATCGCGCTGGCCGGCATCATCGGGCTGGTGCTGGCGTTCACGCTGTTTTCCGGCCTGTCGGTCGCCTACCGGCTGCTGATGCTGTCGGGCTTCGTGCTGCTGTGCGGCATCTGGGTCGCCACGATCTTCCTGTCCGGGCTGAAGATGTACCGCGCCATCCTGCTGCTGTACGCACTGGGTTACGCGATCACCGTCACGGCTGCGCTGCTGGCCCGGCCGTGGGGGCTGGAAGGCCTGCTCGGCGGCTTCGTGCTGGGTCACTTCGTGTTGCTGGTCGGCATGTGGATCATGACGTCGTGGCACTACCGCTCGGCGGTCACCATTTCGTACGAGTTCGCCGACCGCAGTACGCGCTATCCGACGCTGATGGCGATCGGCCTGCTGTACAACCTCGGCGTGTGGGCCGACAAGTTCATGTTCTGGAGCTGGCCGGAAACGTCGGACGCCATCATCGGGCCGCTGCGCGCCTCGGTCATCTACGATCTACCGGTGTTCATGGCCTACCTGTCGATCATCCCCGGCATGGCGGTGTTCCTGGTGCGCATCGAAACCGACTTCGTCGAGTACTACGACCGGTTCTTCGACGCGGTGCGTGCCGGCGGATCGCTCGAATACATCGAGGACATGCGCGACGAAATGGTCTATTCGATCCGCCAAGGCCTGGCCGAAATCGGCAAGATCCAGACGCTGGCCATGCTGGCCGCCATCGTGGCCGGCCCGGCCGTATTCGCGCTGCTGGAGATTTCCGAGCTGTATCTGCCGCTGCTGTACATCCAGACGCTGGCGGCCAGTCTGCAGGTCGGCCTGCTGGCGCTGCTGAACGTGTTCTTCTATCTGGACCAGCGCCGGCTCATTCTCGGCCTGTGCGCCTTCTTCTGCGTGTCGAACATCGTGTTCACCGCGCTGTTTTTCAAGCTGGGCGCCAGCTTCTACGGCTATGGCTACGCCCTGTCGGTGCTGCTGACGTTGCTGTTCGGGCTGTATGCGCTGGACCGCAAGCTCGCCCGGCTGGAATACGAAACCTTCATGCTGCAGTGATCGCAGGACCGGACATCGGGCCTGAAAATCAGGCCTGACGTCGTCCGTCCTGCTCGGCCAGAGATCCGCCGCGCGTCAGGTCGGGCGCTGCGGTCGAAATCGCCCGCAGCGCGTCCGAGGCGTCGGATTGCATGTCGCTGGCGTCGCACAGCGTCGTGATCAGCAGACGGCCAGCCGTCTGCTGCGCCTCGCCCTGCATGCTGATGGCCGGCAGATCGCTGGCGTCGCGTCCGGTGCCGATGCGGATCAGACGGCCGATCGGCGCCGTGCCGGCCGGATCGAACAGATACCAGCGATCTCCCAGAAACACCTCGATGCAGCAGTGCAGACCGGACAGCCCTTGTCCCGAACTGCTGCCCGGACCGGTCACGCTGACCAGCCGCGCCGGAATGTAGAGCGCGCGGCACAGCGCAATTGCCAGATGGGCAAAGTGTTCGCTTGCGCCGCTCTTGTCCAGCAGGGTGTCCATGACCGACTTGTCGGCGCCGGTCTGGGCCGGATCGAAGCACGTGCGGTCACGTACGCACTCGCACAGCGTGGCCACGCGCCCGAAGCCGGGTTTGATGCGGCCGAAGGTGCGAAAGGCCAGACGGACCAGCGGCTCGGTCTGGCAGAACGGGCTTTCGTGCAGGAAGGGCAGTACGTCGAAAGGCAGTTCGGCGACGCCGATTTCGGCCAGCGTGGTCGGGTCGGCCACGTGATGGGTGGTCAGCACGCGCGCCGAATAGTCGATTTCAAGTGGGCCGGGCGGCGCCTGCACGTGCAGTACGCGCTGGCCGAGGCGGCCATTGACGATGCGGCTGCGGGCGCCGAGCGACGACACCAGCGACTCGCCGCTCACCCTTTGCTGCGGAGTGGCGGCGGGCAGGATGCGCAGCGCCAGGCTGCCCGCGGTGCCGACGTCGTAACGCAGTGAAACAGTGACGTTCATCCTGGGCATGGGTACGGCTCCGGTATCGAATTGATGCGACCGGCCGGATGCTAGACGTGCAGGGTGCCCACGGCTGTAGGACGGGGACTACCTGCTTGCGGGCGGGGGTGCGGATCGAAAATCTCCCGGACAGGGCCTGTTCCCAATTCAGAACCGGATGGGAAATGCGATCAGGAAACGGATCAGATCCGGTTCAATACAGCGGCCGCTGCAGTTCGTTCCGCAGGATGCGATAGAGCGACATGCGTCCGGGGGCGACGTTGTCGCGCAGGGCGCAGTCGGGCTCGCGGTCATGCGCGCAATCGCGGAAGCGGCACTTGCCGAGCCAGGGACGGAAGTCGACGAAGGCGTATTCCAGCGCCGGCACGTCGAGGTGCGACAGGCCGAATTCCTGCAGGCCGGGGCTGTCGATCAGTTCGCCGCCGCCCGGCAGTTCGTACAGGCGGGCGTAGGTCGTGGTGTGCTTGCCGGAATCGAGCGCAGCCGATATCTCGCGCGTCGCCGCCGCGGCACCGGGGATCAGCGCGTTGACCAGCGTCGACTTGCCCATGCCGGACTGGCCGATGAACACGTTCAGCCGGCCCTTCAGATGGCTGGCAAGCAGCGACACGTCCTGCTTCGCCGACAGCTCGAGCACCGTGTAACCCATGGCGGCGAAGCCGGCGAGTTGCGCACGGGCGCCCGCGAGGCCCTCGGCAAGGTCGCACTTGTTGAGCACGATCAGCCCGTCGACGTCCTGCGCACCGATCGCAATGAGGATGCGCGCCACCAGGTCGGCGTTGAAGCCGGGTTCGGTCGCGGTGACGATCACCACCTGGTCAACGTTGGCGGCGACCGTCTTCTGCTTGAAGGCATCCTTGCGGTAAAGCAGGCTGCGCCGTTCGTGAATGCGTTCGATGCGCGCCTGATCCGCCTGCAGCGACAGCTCGACCCGGTCACCGCAGGCGACTTCGGAACGTTTGCCGCGCGGAAAGGCCTGCAGCACCTGTCCGTCGTCGAGCCGCACCATATAGTGCCGGCCGTGCGCCGACACGACGCGACCTGGAACGGTGTTCAAAGGTCGCGCATCGCTTCGATGCGGGCGGCGCAGATCAGGTCATTGATCGATACGCCGCGCACGCTGTGCGTCGTGAACACCACGCGCACCCGGTTGAAGCCGAACATGATGTCCGGGTGATGATCTTCGGCTGCCGCCAGTTCCGCCACCTGGTTCACGAACCCGATCACCTGCCCGTAATCGGCGAACTGGAAGTCCTTGGAAATGTGGTTGTCCGCCTCAATCCAGCCCGGCACGCCGCGCAGGTGGGTGGCAAGCGTGTCGCCGGTCAGTCGTTTGTGCGCGCCCTTCTGCGGCGTGCAGTGCTGTTGTGCAAGTTCGTGTGCGTCCATGAGTTCCTGAGGGGTCAGAGCGTCTGCAATTTCGCCACGCGCAATGCGGCGGGCGGGTGCGAATCATAGAAGCTGGAATACAGCGGATCGGGCGTAAGCGTCGAGGCGTTGTCGCGGTACAGCTTCACCAGCGCCGACACCAGCCAGCCGGAACGCGTCTGCGCCGCGGCGTAGGCGTCAGCTTCGAATTCATGCTTGCGCGACATCAGCGACATGATGGGCGACAGCGGGAAGGAGAACACCGGCATCACCAGCGCGAACAGCATCAGTGCGATCACGTTGCCCTCGCTGGTCACCCCCAGTTGCGCGTAGAACCACGACTGATCGATCAGCCAGCCAAGCAGGGCGAAGAAGGCCAGACTGCCGCCGCCGATCAGCGCCACCCGCTTCCAGATGTGGTGATGCTTGTAGTGGCCCAGTTCGTGCGCCAGCACGGCTTCGATCTCGTCGCCGCCGAGCCGGTTGAGCAAGGTGTCGAAGAACACGATGCGCTTGCCCTTGCCGAAGCCGGTGAAGTAGGCGTTGCCGTGCGCCGAGCGGCGCGAGCCATCCATGACGAACAGGCCGTCGGCGCGAAAACCGCAGCGCTCGAGCAGGCCTTCGATGCGGCTGCGCAGCTCACCGTCGGGCATCGGCTCGAACTTGTTGAACAGCGGCGCGATCAGCGTCGGGTACAGCAACATCGCGGCCAGGCTGAACGCCAGCCAGAACGCCCAGGCGTACACCCACCAGGCACTGCCCAGGCTGTCCATGATCCACAGTACCGCGGCCAGCACCGGCGCGCCGATGGCGGCCGCCACCAGGCCGTGCTTGATCAGGTCGCCGAAGAACATGGCGGGCGTCATCTTGTTGAAGCCGAAGCGCGCTTCGATGACGAAGGTGCGGTACAGCGTGAACGGCAGGTCGATCACACCGGACGCCAGGGTCAGCAGGCCGACGAACACCAGGTCGCGCAGCAGGCCCTCGCCAGCAAGGCTTCCGGCAAGGTCGTAGAACCACTGCAGCCCGCCGCCCAGCGTCAGCACCAGCAGCCACAGTGCGCTCACCACCACGTCCGCGCGGGCAAGGCTCACGCGCGCCATCGTGTAGTCGGCTGCTTTCTGGTGGGCGTCCAGCGGAATGCTGTCGCGGAAGGCCTGCGGCACTTCGGCGCGGTGCGCCGCGATGTGCGCGCGGTGGCGGGTCGCGAGCCACAGGCGCACGCCGGTGGTCAGCACGAGTGCAAGGATGAAGATTTCGGTCAGCATGATGGAGAGCCTCGGGTGGATGCGGTTCCTGTCCGGCCGAGTCTTTGTTTAGACTCAGTCCAGGCCACGTGAGTGTGACAAAATCAGGCCGATCCGCGTTCGGACGAACGCATTAATCCCGCTTGGAAATTTTCTCGATTATGGCACAGGACCCCACCTACCTCGTCTGGCTGGACATGGAAATGACCGGTCTCTATCCGGACAGCGACCGCGTCATCGAACTGGCCTGCGTGGTCACCGACGCGCATCTGGAAGTGGTCGCCGAAGGGCCGGTGATCGTCGTGCACCAGTCGGACGAGGTGCTCGCCGGCATGGACAAATGGAATACCAGCACGCACGGCAAGTCGGGCCTGACCGAGCGCGTGCGCGCCTCGACCGTTACGGAAGCCGCCGCCGAAACCGACATGATCGCGTTTCTGAGCCAGTACCTGCCCGAGCGCACCAGCCCGATCTGCGGCAACTCGATCTGCCAGGACCGCCGCTTCCTCGCCCGCCACATGCCGCAGCTCGAAGCCTGGTTCCACTACCGCAATCTCGATGTGTCAGCGCTGAAGGAGCTGTGCAAGCGCTGGCGGCCCGAGCTCGCGGCGCAGTTCAAGAAGGCGCAGCGGCACGAGGCGCTGGCCGACATTTACGAATCGATCGACGAACTGAAGTTCTACCGCGAACACTTCCTGCGCATGGAGTGAGGCCATGAGCACCCTCCGCATTGCGGTTGCGCAGATCAACTGCGTGGTCGGCGACCTTGACCACAACGCCCGCCTCATTCTCGACGTCGCGCAGCGCGCGGTGGAGCAGGGCGCCCAACTGCTGCTGACACCCGAACTGGCGCTGTGCGGCTATCCGCCTGAAGACCTTTTGCTGCGGCCGGACTTCATCCGCGCCTGTGCCGCCGCGCTGGCGCGTCTGGCGGCCGAAGCGCCGGCCGGCCTTGCGCTGCTGGTCGGTCACCCGCATGCGACGGGCGAACACCTGTACAACGCCGCCAGCATCGTGCGCGGCGGCCGCGTCGAAGCGACCTATTTCAAGCAACGCCTGCCCAATTACGAAGTGTTCGACGAACAGCGTTATTTCGACGAGGGCACGGCCCCGCTGGTGGTCGACATCGCCGGCGTAAAGGTCGGCGTGAACATCTGCGCCGACGTGTGGAAGGCCGGCGCGCCGGAAGCTGCGGCGGCCGCGGGTGCCCAGCTGCTGGCCGTGCTCAACGCCTCGCCCTATCACGTCGACAAGCCGGTCACGCGCGAACAGGTGCTGGCCGAACGTGTGCTCGCGACGGGCATGCCCGCGGTGTACTGCAATCTGGTCGGTGGTCAGGACGAACTGGTGTTCGACGGCGCCTCGTTCGCGCTCGACCGGCTCGGCCGCCTCGCCTGGCGCGCGCCGCATTGCGCCGAACACTTCGCCACGGTCGATTTCAGCGACGGCGACATCGTCGCCCAGCCGCTGCCGCCGGTCACCCCGGTCGAGCAGGACTGTTACGAAACGCTGGTGCTCGGCGTGCGCGACTACCTCGGCAAGAACGGCTTCAAGCAGGCGCTGATCGGCCTGTCCGGCGGCGTCGATTCCGCACTGACGCTGTGCATCGCCGTAGACGCCATAGGCGCCGGAAACGTGCGCGCCGTCATGATGCCCTCGCCCTACACCGCGCAGATGAGCCTCGACGATTCGCGCGCACTGGTGCGCAATCTGGGCGTGCGCTACGACGAAGTGTCGATCGCCCCGGCCATGGCCACCTTCGAGCAGATGCTGAAGCCACTGTTCGGCGACGCCGCGGCCGACACCACCGAAGAAAACGTGCAGGCGCGCGCCCGCATGATCGTGCTGATGGCCCTGTCCAACAAGACCGGCGCCATCGTGCTCACCACCGGCAACAAGAGCGAAATGGCCGTCGGCTATTCCACGCTGTACGGCGACCTGGCCGGCGGCTTCGCCGTGATCAAGGACATCTACAAAACCTTCGTCTATCGCCTGTGCGCCTGGCGCAACCGGCAGCGCCCCGACATCCCCGACAACATCCTGACCCGCGCCCCGTCCGCCGAACTGCGCCCCGACCAGACCGACCAGGACAGCCTGCCCAGCTACGAAATCCTCGATGCCATCATCCAGGCCTATATGGAACGCGACGAATCACCGCGCGAAATCATCGCGCAAGGTTTTGCCGAAGCGGATGTGAAACGGGTGATCGGGTTGCTGAAGCGCAATGAATACAAGCGCAGACAGGCGCCGCCGGGGGTGAGGGTGACCGAGCGGGGGTTCGGGAAGGATTGGCGGTATCCGATTACGAATCGGTATGGGGATGATTTTTGACTATTGCTCACCAGCCTGTTAGACCGCCTCATCAAAAGTAAGTAATCCAAGCATTTCAAGAAATGAATCTAACGACTGCTGCACATACGGTTGCTTCTCAGTATGAGGTTGAATAAGCAAATATCCCCTCAACATGGTAGTCACCCGCGCGCAGTAGGCAGGGAAAAATTTATCCGTTACTTCAAGCTCATGCGGATAGCCTTTCGGGCCGGCATAAAGCAAAAGGTTGCGCTTGTTTGCGAGTTCAGGTAAGCGGTTGTCCACTTCCTGAGCGCCACAAGATTTAATGTAGTCATTGACATGCTCGCTATAGGAGAAGCGTTTGGCTTCATTGACTACGGAAAAATTGAGCGGTGGGGTGGGCAAGAACTCCGTTTTTTGTCCGTTTAAAGTGATCGGGATTGCGACAAATAGCTGCTTGACGCCGTCCAGGGTTCTCAGCTGAATTTCCGGCTCAGCACCATGAATGCCGAGCGACTCGTCGTAGAACTTCTTAAGGATCGTAAGAAAAGGGATCACGGCGTTCTTTTTCTTATGACTCTTCGGGTTCAGACGCTCCGCGTTCACATATCGTCGTTCTTTTAAGCAATGCATCAGAGCTGACGCGGCCTCTTCCTCTGCCGTATAGCAGCGAAAGCCCGGCCATAGGGCAATCAACCGGCAAGAGAACCTTAGCGCGACGCAGGTGATTTATCGCGGACCGCATTGAGTCTCGTGACTGGGTACGCGGCGATGCCTCAAGCAGTTCCAAACAACTTTGATCAAAACTTGTCAGTTCCATGGAGCATAAGTGGTCTACGTGGAGTTGAGGCGTCTGTGCGCCTTTAAAAAAAGGTTGAATCGCACCGGGTTTGAACTGACTCCCGCGGAAATGTTGCTACGACCCCAGTTCCCACACGCACCACATCGTCCATGCCCAGGCTGATGAACCAGTGAAACGGGTTGAATTCGAGTTGCTCGACGAACTGGCGCTCGCTTTGGAGGGTGAAAAGAATCTGCAGGAGCAGTGCGCGCAGCAACTGCTCGGGCGGGATAGGCGGGAGGCCGGTAGGCGAATAGCGTTGGTCGAACAACGTACTCATGTTCGCGAGAATGCCGTCGACCAGCGCACGCAGGGCGCGCAGCGGATGGTCCTCCGGAACACGATGCTCAAGGCTCACGTAGCTGAACATCGACGTCTGGGGATTCTCTTGGCCGCGCATGGAAAATCTGGAAAAGTAGGAAGACGATTCGAGGTGGAAGTCTGCCTCAAAACCCGCACCCGGAAACAGGAGAGGGGTTTCTCACCAGCCTGTTGGAGCGCCAATCTTTTATATGCGTGAATGATATCCGAATCGGCCAATCTACCTTCCATTTTATAATCACATTAACGGTTCGGGCGATATCATCAGCCTTACATTATCAATTTCAACCAGTGGCCGCTTTTCCTCATTATCGTCCGATACCAATGACAAGCTTACTTCAGAAATCGACCATGTCGAATTCTTAGCTTGACGCGCTGCCAAGGGAGATATCTGGTAGATAATTGAGGTTCCGTGCTTGGCATGATGACCGAGTTGGAAAGAATTTATGACTCCGAGATAAAAGTCTCTGTGCTGATGCTGCGAGCCTGTTTGCTTGGGTAAATTGGCGTACACCCGATATTCAAAGCCGTGCTTTAAACCAAGGTCAGTTACTCGCACTCCTTCCAAAACAACACTGAGTTGGGCTGACTTTCCAGCCGGAGCAGTAGCCATTGTGGAAATCTTATCTTTACTTTTGGCTGGAATTAGAAATTGAATGTTCAAGGATTCGCCAGAGAGCAGAACCTTCTTTTTTGTAGCTAGCGCCTGTGGTGTCATCCCCGAAACGTTCCCCGTTTCTGCTTGAACGATTTGGCTAATTATAGGGCGAGGTGGGATTGGATCTGTTGGGCCGGTCACGGCGACACTATCATAGCGATATCCAAGCATATTGCTGCTTAGCATATCACTAACGACAAGTGCCTTATTCCCATCAACATCAAATGCAAAGCGCTGCTTGAGCCAGTTTACGTCGGTTGGGTTTTTGCGTGAGCTATCAAAGGCAAGCCACACGTCCCACATGCGATCTATATTTGTGTGGTGCGCCCAGAACACCGGATCGCGGGCTGAAGTACCGACTGAACCCATTTCACCACCAACCATAACATGCACTGTCCCATGTGGGTTACCTTCTAGACTACTCTGAAAGGCTTCAAAAGTAGGTTGCTGCAATGAGTCTCGTATTAGGGTGCGCGATCGAAATGCCCGTTGACTATGGAATAACGGGTTTTTCTTGCCCGAATTAGTGGGCTCTCCAAATGATTTAGGAATGCCGTTTGAGCCGTACCAATCCCAGTATGGAAGTGCGAAATCATTCTGTTGTGTGATCTCCCGAATCACCGATTCGAAGAAGAAAACATAAGCTCTGTGCCACGTTAGGAAATGTAGGGTTCCGTGGTGGCATTGCGACCATACTTTTGCCATAGCTGGAGGTACTGTGCCCGGTGTGCCATGGCTGTTTGCCCAATACATCCAGCTTTTGTATTCAGTTGAGGCCGAATCGCTTGCTAACATTTCGACACCCTTTCGAAGGGTGTCTATATCCACAACAGCAGCGGATGTCGTTGCGGACTTGCGCGTACGAATCGTGGTCGCTTGAGCGAACGCCATCTCTCCAAACCAACCTGAGAGACCTAAAGCGTGTGCAAAATTAATAAATTTCCGTCTATTCATATCAGCCCCTCCCTCTGATGTGAAATGAAACTTCTAACATAAAAGTGAGGGACCGCACGCTTTTGCACAGTGCCTCTCGACTGATGGTGTGTGCAGTGTCAGGCTACTTTGTGACCCCGCCTTCAACCATCTTAATTTGTATTGGAAATACAGCAGGGGATTTAAGGTCCGGAACGCCATTCATTACCGGATACAGAATTGCAGAGGGCTCGCATATGGCCTGCTTTACTCCTTTCTCGGCAGACAATGTCGCAATCGCAGTGCCAAGGCTCGCGATTGAGGTGATTGTTTCTGGTACTTTCGCGTCTACCTTTTGCCCAGCATTAGTCAGGATTCCGTTGGAAAGGGCAACAGAGAGGTCTGACGATCCATAACCAGTTTTGAACTTCACGAACTTTTTGTCACCAGGAAGAGAGATTAATGTAGCGGTAGAAACGCAGTCCTTATTCACTGATACGAACAAATATGGTTTTGGTTCGAAGAAAGAGAGTCCTTGCTCTCCAAAGTCCAGACCAGCGCACCCACCAAGAATTGTTGAAGCTCCAAGCAATATAGTACTCTTTGCGTATTTCATTTATCTCTCCTTGGCTATTAACAGGGTAATAAATAGGCCGATTAGGATGTAATTCGTGTATGGAAAAGAATGACACTCTAGAGCTTCCTGGGTACGCTCAGGACGTATCGATATGCGGATCCGCACCGCGCGAGAGTACTTGCTGCATTGGGGCTACGCGCCATAGCGGCCGATAAAGGGCGCGCTGGAACAAAACGCGCTCAAAGTCGAGTGTTGGCTCAACGAGACCTACACGCAAATTATGGCGTGCGCTTAGGCCGTGGAGAACACAATCTACCGGGGCGCCGAGACGACCGTGGCCGAGGACGGACACTGGTTGCGAACCGACGCGACCTTGGATCAGACATCCGTGCTGGCGGCTCCGAGCGAGCGAAACGGACTGACATTGATTTTGGCCGTCAGCATTCATTGACCGGTGCGGTTCAAATTCATTAAAGGAGTAATGAACACGGACCAGATGATCGGATTCTTGTAAGGTTGCATTTCCGACAGTACCCGCAAGGTTTTTCTGGTACTGGATATCCTGCGCCTTCATCACGCCAGACCGATTACCGGATGGCTTAAAGAGCACCGGGAGAAAATCAAAGTGTTTTACCTGGCGTCGTACTAGCCGGAACTCAACCCTGATGAATACCTGAACAGGGAGGTCAAAACCCGGCTCCGGCTGAGTGATCGCGCGCAGACTAGGTTTTCCCTGCTGGAAAAGGCGCAGACATTCATGGAGTTTCCCGAGGAAACGCCGCAACGAGTGATGGCGTATTTCAAACATCCGTCTGTGCGTTATAGCTCACGTTAATTTCTCGAATTCATTGTCGGATTTACAATTTAGACACCGACCACAACCCATTCATCCCCCAAATTGGGTAAGTGTTCCTCGATCGGGCCAAACTCGAGCCTGTGAGCCCATCGTCTCCTCCATCCGGATGAGAGGCTCATACCCCGATCGCATGTAACATCATGTAAGCATCGTTTCCGCCACCATGCGGCCCGGCTTTGCATGGGTGATGCGTCGTTCGGAGGTGTCATGGAACAGGGCTCGGAGCTGGACGAGGTCGTTGCGCGGCTTTACGAGGCGGGAGCCGGCCTTGCCGGCGTGAGTTGGGCGCAGGCGCTGGCGGGGATGCTGCGCGTGCTTCAGGCGCATGCGGTGTTGCTGCTGACCATGGACGTTTCGCGGAGCGCGCTGCTCTTCCATGCCGAGGCGGGCGATGCGCCGCCGGAGGCGCTGCTCGATTACACACGCAGCTATCACCTGATCGATCCGCGGCTGGCGCGTTTGCTGCCCATGGCAGCGGGGCGCTGGGCGCATTGTCATGAGGTGTTCGACGACGATTTCGTCGCTGCCGACCCTTTCTATCAGGAGTTCCTGCTGCCCTATGGCGGGCGCTGGAGCAGCGGCATCAAGCTGATGGAAGAGGGGGATGTGGCGGTGATCTTCGCGGTGACGCGACGGCTGGATCAGGGGCCGCTGGTGGGCGATGCGTTCGTGCTGTGCGAACGGCTTGCCTGGCATGTCACCAAGGCGTATCGCCTCAATCAACTGCGCGCGCCGCCGGACGATGGCCCGGGCGTGGTTTCGGCAGCGCTGCATCAGCTCAGCGTGCCGGTGTTCCTGCTCGATGGCGAATGCCACATTAGATTTTCGAACCGCAGCGCGGGGTCGCTGATGTCGTCCGGCGGCGCGCTGTACGCGCTGGATGGCCGCCTGGCCTTGCGGCATCCGGATAACGACCGGGCCTTCCGTGCGGTGGCGAAGTCGTTGTTCGGCAAGGCGGGCGACGACCGCTTTCCGGCCAGTGCTTACCTGCCGCTGGCGGTGAGCGGCCACGAAGGTGTGGCGCAGCCCGAGAGGAGCCGCGTGCTCGGCATGATGCTCAGTTCGCTGCTGCCCGAGCGCACGATAGGCGCTTTCGGGGGGAATCCGGCCTTGCTTGCGGTCGCTCATGAACAGCGCGGGCTGTCAGAGCCCGATCCGGCGGTCGTTGCGAGCGCCTTCGGTCTTACACGCGCGGAGGCGCGGATCGCCATCGCGTTTGCGTTGGGTCTTTCAGTGGAGCAGATCGCGGAGCGCCGCTGCAAGGCGGTGAGCACGATACGCAGCCAGGTGAAGTCCATGCTCGCGAAAATGGGCTGCACCCGACAGAGCGAGGTGGTGAGTCGCGTGCTGTCCTTGCCCTTCATCTTTCTCGGTATGCGATGCAGTCGCGGTGAGGCCCTGGGCCCGTCGAGACTTGCGCGGGGGGCGGGCATTCATATTGGTGCGGTCGCCGGTTGCCAGGGCACCGCAGCAAAGCGTGCAGGTCGCTGGCCGGGTGGAAGCGCCTGAGCGGCGTAGCGCCTGCCATCCTCTACCTGAGTTCGGGCCACACTGGCGGCGAGTGTTGGTTGCAGGCCACCTGACTTCGATCCATGTGCGGCGTTGCGGGCGGGTATGAGGTAAGGAGGTTGGGCATGGAACAAGGAAAGGAGCTGCGTCGGGTCATCGAGCAGCTATATCGCGCTGCGACCGGAAGTTCGGAGGCGACCTGGGCGTACGCGCTGTCAGACGTGAAGCGCGTGGTTCGAGCCAACACGGTTGCGCTATGCGAAATCGAGGTGTCGCGGCGAGAGCTTGTGTTCCATGTCGAAGTTGGGGGCGTGCCGCCCGAGGCGCGGCGTGCATTCAAAAGTCGAGTCAGCCTGGGTGATCCGCTGCTGGATCGTCTGCACGCAACGAGCCCGGGGTGCTGGGTTCACTGTCATGAACGGGTCGACGATGCATCCGTTTGCAGCGACCCCTTCTACCAGGCGTTTCTGCCGCCCGGCGAAGGGCGCTGGGTCAGTGGCATCAAACTGATTGCGAGCGGTGACAAGGCCGTCAGTCTGTTGGTCACACGGCGCGCAGAACTGGGGCCGCTGGCAGCAGATGATTTTCTGGCCTGCGACCTTCTTTCCTTTCACATCGCAAAAGCCTACGCGTTTGCGCAGTTGCACGCGCGGCTCGGACGCCAGCATGCGGCGGCTGAACTCGTGATGCGGCACCTCGGTTCGCCGATCGTTTTGCTGGATGGCGAGTGCAGGGTGCTTTTCGCGAACCGGCCTGCCCGCTCGCTGATGTCGTCTGGTTCAGCGTTATCGGAGCGTGAAGGTCGCGTTGCGCTCGCACACGCAGAGGACGACCGGGCCTTGCGAGCACTGGCCGACAAGCTTTATCGCGAGGCGGACGCTGCGCGATTGTCGGCCGGACCCCATCCCACATTCGCTGCCAGCGAACATGTCGGTATTGCGCGGCCGGCAGGGTTGCGTGTCGCGGGCATGATGCTGCTGCAGGATAATGAGACGTCGGCTTTCAGTTCGTGTCCGGTGCTGCTGGCGGTGGTGCATGAACTGAAAGGCGATCTTCAGTCTGACTCGAGCATTCTGGCCAGCGCTTTTGACCTGACGAGAGCGGAAGCGAAGGTGGCCATTTGCATTGCACAGGGCATGCCGGTGGCACTGATCGCCGAGCTGCATTGCTTGGCACTCAGCACGACACGGCGCCTGGTGCAGTCCGTGATGGCAAAGGCGAACGGCATCCGGCTGGTCGAGATGATCAACCGGATGCGATCCATCCCGTTCATGTTTTTCGGTCTGCGGAGGGATGACGAGGACGGTACGGCAACTGCGGTGTTTTCGCCGCGCCGTCCTGCTCCACCCTTGCCGCACGCGTCCGGAATGTTCGCACCGGATGACTTCGCCTGAAGCCTGGAGGTGACCCGTCACCTTGATGGTTGCCGGATCGCCGGGGTCAATCGGGTTGTGCCGCGCAGGCTTGCGCGCTTGAGAGGCGTGCGCCTGCCCCGAGTGCTCAACGACCGCGCCGCCAGACACTCCCCGCCAGCGCCGCGGCCAGACTGGCCAGCGCCCAGCCGGGCAATGGCACATCGCCGTCGCTCGGGCTGGTCGCCGCGGCCGCAGTGACGGCGAAGGTCATGCTGACCGGTGCAGCGGCGAGCCAGCTGTCGTTGCCGGACTGGCTGGCCTGCACGGTGCAGGTGCCGGTGGCGAGCAGGCTGGCCAGATTGCCGGCGGTGCTGCACACGTTCGGTGTCAGGCTCAGATAGCTCACCGCGAGACCTGAACTTGCGCTGGCGGCGAGGGCGGCGGGGCCGGCGTCGAGGGCGAAGGCGGGTGGGGTCGGGAAGGTGATGGTCTGCACGGCGCGCGCCAGCCTGATGGTGAAGGTCATCGTGACCGACGCGGCGGCGAAGAAGTCGCCATTGCCGGGCTGACTGGCGGTGAGGCTGCACGGGCCGGCGGCGATCAGCGTGGCGAAGGCGGCGCCGGGGCTTCCACCAACGCTGCAAGTGGCTGGCGTGACCGAGGCGTAGCTCACCGCGAGGCCGGAACTGGCGAGCGCGTCGAGCGCGACGCTGCCCTGGTCCAGCCAGACGTTGTCGGGCGCCGGAAACACGATGGTCTGTTCGGCCCGGTCGTCGAAAGCGAGGTTGAGCACCACGCTGCCGGTGGCGGCTTCGAAGCCATCGACCGCGATGCGGTAGGTGGTGCCGGCGGACACCAGTGTTTCCAGTCGGCTCTGCACGCCGGCACCGCCGTCGTCATCACTCGCAAGCAGCGCCAGCGACGACAGTGCATTGCCGGTGTAGATCGCCAGCATGGTGTCGAAATTGCTGCCGTTGGTGTCCAGCGTCAGGATGCCTGAAGCTGGCGCGGTCCATACCCACCACAGCGAGCGCGTCGCCTCGATGCCGTCGTGCGCCGGCTCACCCGTTTCGCTGCTGGCCAGCAAATTGCTGCCGCTGTCGCTGTCCGATACGCCATTGAGCACGCGAGCAGCCGCAAAGGCGTCGTTGCTTTCGGTGCCGACGCCCGCCAGCGCGGCGCCCAGTGCCAGCCGCGGCCGCTGCAGGCCGTTGCGCGCATCGGTCACCGTGGTGCCGCTGAGTACCAGGCGGCTTTCGATCTGTTCCGCCGTATCGAGCGGGAAGCGCTGCTTCAGCACGGCGATGGCGCCGGCCACGATGGGGGCGGCGAAGGAGGTGCCGTCCAGCGTGTTGCCGCCGACGCTGATGACCGAGCCCGGCGCGAGCAGATCGAGCGGCTCGCCGCTGTTCGAATAGCAGGTCACCTTGTCGGCCGCGGTCGTGCTGTCGGTGCAGCCGCCGAAGGCGCGCTGGCCGACGTTGGCGTCGTAGGTCGCGCCGACGGCCACGGCGTTGGCGACGCAGGCGGGTTCGGCGACACCCGCCGTGTAGCTGTCGTTGCCGGCGGCGATCACCACCACCAGCCCGGCATTGCGAGCCCGGCGCACCGCAGCGACGTAGGGTGTCCGCGTGCAGGTGACGGCATTCTGCAGGGTGTCGCCCAGGCTCAGATTGAGCGCGACGATGTTGTAGGCCGTGCGCTGCGAAATCGCCCAGTCCATGCCCTCGATCACGTCGGAATCCCAGGCGCCGTCGGGTTCGAACACGTCGATGGCGACGATGGACGATTGCGGCGCGACCATCAGCGTCGTCATCGCGACCTTGCTGCCATGCCCGTTGTCGTCGCGCGCATTGTCTTCGATGGCCGCTTCGTACGCCGCGACCACCCTGCACGGGCCGGCCGGCACGCCGACAGCCGTGCAGCCGCCGAACGGGCCCAAGATGAAATCGACACCGGTATCGAGCACGGCTACTGCCGTGCCCGCGCCCTGATACCCCGTACTGACTGCCGCCGGCTGGCCGATCAGCGGCAGCGCCTGCGCGCCGATCGCCTTGCGCCGCTTGTCGATGAATATGGCGGCGACCCGGTCGTCGCTTCGAAGCGCGCGCAGCGCATCCGCATCCTTCAGTGTGAGCGCCAGCAGGGGCATCGTGCTGTAGCGGCGGCGCACGCTGATGCGGTCGGCCGGCAACGCGGCGATCACCGCCGTCTTCATCGTGTCGCGACGCCGCTGCACCGCGCTGATCTCCGGCACGCTCCCGTCGTCGACCAACTCGACGATCACCCGTGGCGCCTCGCCCCGTGCAAGCGCCGCGGCCACGTCGGCATCGACGTGACGCGGGGCGGCGTGGGCGGCCGGATGGGCAAACGCCGACGCGACCAGCGCGCCGAACAGCCAACGCAGCAGAAATGATCGACGCAAGTGCGGCATATCGGTATTCAGGGCGGGGGCGGGTGCTGTCACCCTGGCGGGGCTTTGTTCCATCCTTGTGTCAGCGTGATGTCCTCGAACGCCATCCTTCTGCGAGGGTGTGGCTTGCGGCGATGACCGCGGCGGCAGCGGCGGCGCCCAGCAGAAATCGTCCGCCAGCCTTCAGAAAGGCGCTCCACACAAGTATCGTCGAGGTGCCGTGCGGGTCGTGGGCGTCGCGATGCAGCCCCCACAAAAGCGCATCCAGGACGAAGGGCGCGTCGAGCAGGAGGACGAATGCCAGCGCCGGGATGGCGAGCGCAAGTCGCATCAGCGTCGCTGCCGTGCTCGATGCAGGCCACGCCATCAACAGCGCCAGGGTCATGCTGGGCGCCAGCCAGAAGGTCGCCAGTGGCGTGGTGATGACGGCACGGGCGCGCGGGTCGGCGTAGGTCACATGCGTGCCGGTCAGGATCAGCTGACGGATGCCGGCTTCTAGGCGGATCACCGTGTCGGCGCCGGTTTTCGTGATGTCGAGAGACAGCACGTTGTGATGACGATCGATCAGGTCCATCGTCAGCGCGATCGACGGCAGCAGGCGCTGCATCATCGCTTCGCCCTGCCACAGCACCAGCGCGCCCACGATGCACAGCGATGCGATGAAGCGCGGTGCAAGACTGCGCGGATTCATCGGTAGCCGATGTCCGGTTCCGGTTCGGCGACGGGCGCGCGCTGCATGACCCACTGGAAATACAGCGCCAGCAGCGCCACCAGCACGATGGGCCCGATGTAGTTGTGCAGCCAGTCGAACCAGCGCGGATCGCTGCGCCAGGCGAAGAACAGCGCCGTGATGCGCGTGACGTTGAGCAGCCACGCGAGCAGCAGTCCGGCCAGCCAGCCAGCCAGCCGCCAGCGCCAGGCGAGCGGTGCCACGGCGAAGGCGGCAGTCATCAGCCACAGCAGTTCGGCGCCGTCGCAACCCTGCAGTACATTGATGCCACCACCCGGTGCCTGCACGCGCGGTCCGGCCGCCGCGGCGCCGCTGTCCGGCTGGACGGCGGCGATCAGCACGACGGCGGCGCGCACATTGAGATCCTCGACCCAAAGCCGGAACACTGCACTGTCCTGCTGCACCGACCAGCCCCACTGCAGCGCGGCGAAGATCAGCGCGAACAAGCCGACTCGCCAGAACGCCATGGCACCGGCTGATTCATTTTCGGGCTTGCCCTCCATCACGGTTTCGAAGTTTCCGATTCACGTTTGCGCAGTCGTGGCCTGACCGCAGCGCCAAGCAGGGAAGCAGCCAGTGCGCCCAGCGCCCAGGCGGGAAGAGGCACATCACCCGACGCAGCGACCGGCGGATCGTATTCGAGGGTCAGCAGCGGCACATTCACCCCGCCTTCCCGACTGACCAATCGCTTGGCGGAGCGCGTCGCCGCTTCGGAACCGCGGATCAACCAGCCGTGGTTCGATGCAGGATCATTCACCCATCCCTGAAGATCGGCCAGCATTTCCGGCGTGCCTGCCCACACGAAGCCGCCGGTCGAGACCATCGGAATCGATGCGCTTTCCGCCGCAAAGTCGCCACCCGGGGTGCTCCAGGTCTGGGGCGAGGCGGCCGAATAGAAGCGCTGCGTCCAGGTGACGTCGCCGGCCACCGCAACCTCGCCGCCGCCGTTGCCGCCGCCGCCTGAACCCGAAGCGCCCTCACCCCACGAGGCGAGCAGCCGGTGCAGGCTCGCAACACTGTCGTCGGGTGCGCCATTGGCGATGCGGTCGATCACCACACGCAGTGAGGCAGACCGGACGGTCGATCCGGGCGGAACTTCGGAGAGGTCGAAGCGCACCAGGGCGCGTCTTGAAAAACCGGCCGCCGTGGCACCGATGAACAGATGAGAACCGGAACCGTTGGCCAGACCCGGCTCGTCGCCGAACAGGGTCGCATCGGCCGCCGGCGCGCGCTGCATTTCGACACCTTGCGCCGCACCGGCGAGAGCGATCAGCACGAGCGAAAAACACCACGGCCGCACAGGGGGAACCACCACAAATCGCGACATGGCACTCATGCGACGGCTCCGGAAAGGTAACCGCGGGAGTCTAGGTACGAAACGTGATGGTTTCGTGATGCGTGGGTGCGCCCGTGCTGCGCGGCGCACGAGGTCAAGGAGCGCTGCGCCGTGCGGTCGGTCAGAATGCCTTCAGCTTTTCCATCAACTGCGCAAAGTTGATCGGCTTGGCGAGAAAGTCGTCCATGCCGGCGTCCAGGCACTTGCGGCGGTCGAACTCGAAGGCGTTGGCGGTCAGCGCGATGATGCGCGGCTGCGCTCCGGCGTGCGCGCGGATGGTGCGGGTGGCTTCGAGGCCGTCCATCACCGGCATGCTCATGTCCATCAGGATCACGTCGTGGCCACGTTCCGACCACAGGCCGAGCGCTTCTGCGCCGTCGTTCGCGAGATCGGGTTCGACACCGAGACGCTGCAGCAGGCGCTGCACCAGCAGGCGGTTGACCCCGTTGTCGTCGGCCACCAGCACGCGCAGACCGGCGGGCAGGCGTGGCGCCTCTTCGATCACGCTTGCCGCGGGTTTGCCGGCGCTGGCTTCGGTCAGCGGCAGCACGAAACTGAAGGTACTGCCGGCGCCGGGCGCGCTGTCGACGACGATCAGGCCGCCCATGGCCTGCACCAGCCGCTGGCTGATCGCCAGCCCGAGACCGGTGCCGCCGAAGTGGCGGGTGGTGGAGGTGTCGACCTGGGAGAACGGGCGGAACAGCCGGGCGCGCTTGTCGTCCGCGATGCCGACGCCGGTGTCGATGACGGCCCACTCGACACCCGGTGTGCCGTCGGCCATCGGTGCCGGCCGCACGCGCAGTGCGACCGATCCGGTGGCGGTGAACTTGATGGCGTTGCCGACCAGATTGACCAGCACCTGACGCAGCCGGCCCGCGTCGATCATGGCGTGGGTGTCCGGTGCGATCGCCGAGTCGAGTTCAAGTGACAGCGACTTCGCCCTTGCCTGCGGCCGGGTGATCGACAGCACGCTGTCGTGCAGGTCGGACAGCGTGCTGGCGTGGATGTCCAGCTCCAGACTGCCCGCCTCGATCTTGCTGAAATCGAGGATGTCGCTGATCAGACCGAGCAGCGAATCACCGCATTCGAGAATCGTATCGACGTACTGCCTTTGTTCGCCGTCCAGCTCGGATGCTGCCAGCAGCTGGGCCATGCCGATCACGCCATTCATCGGCGTGCGGATTTCATGGCTCATCGTGGCGAGGAAGTCGGATTTCGCGCGGTCGGCCTGTTCGGCCCGTGCCAGCGCTTCGGACAATCTGGCGGTCCGTTCGGCGACCTGGGTTTCAAGCGAGACGGCGAGGCCACGCAGCGCCTCGTTGCTGTCGAACAGCTCTCGTGCCTTGTCTTCAAGCAGTTTTTCGGCCGCATGCCGCGCGGCACGCTCGCGCGCCAGCCGGCGCTCGTACAGCGCGACCTTGCCGTCCGGCGGTGTGCTGCCCTGTTCGCTCATGCCTCGCCGCGGGTGAGCGTGAAGCGGATGACGCTGCCGGGCGCATCCGAAATGTCTTCGCGGCGGATGCCGATGTTCTCGTTGAAGTGCGCGATGCAGGCGGTGATCAAGCCTTCCGCGAGGTCGCCGAAGTGGCGGTCCGAGCGGTAGGTCATTTCCAGCGTGTTGATGCCGTCGCCACCGATGTCGAAGCGCGGCGGTCGGGCATCCGGGTAGAGCTTGCGCACTTCGGGATGGATGATGGATTCGATGCTCGACAGCATGTGGAAGGCGTCATTCAATCCCGTGAAAAGGTGGCCGTAGCCTGTGTGGAAACGCCCGAACAGGTATTCGCCGAAGGTGCGCACCAGTTCCGGCACCGTCGTGCCGGTTCGCGCAGACAGCTCGATCACCATTTTCACCAGTTCATGGTGGTCGTACTGCCCCACAGCGGTGTAGGCGCCTGCATTCGGCGGTGCCGCCGCCTCGATGACTTCGTCCATCAATTCTGGCGAGTAACGCGCCTCGACCATATCGATGAATTCGGTGAACACCATGCCCTTCATGTCGAACCTCCCCGCGACCGCTGACGATGGCCGGTTAACGGCGCTGTCAGTGAGGCCTGAAGCCTTTATACTTCGCGGCCTTAGCGAGGAGAACGCATCATGAAAAAAATCGAAGCCGTCATCAAGCCATTCAAGCTCGACGAGGTCCGTGAAGGGTTGTCCGAAGTGGGCGTGACCGGTCTGACGGTGACAGAAGTGAAGGGTTTCGGCCGGCAGAAAGGCCACACCGAACTGTACCGGGGCGCCGAATACGTCGTCGATTTCCTGCCCAAGATCAAGATCGAAGTCATCGTGGCGGACGAAACCGTCGATCGCGCGGTCGAGGCCATCATCAAGGCCGCCCGCACCGGCAAGATCGGCGACGGCAAGATTTTCGTGACCTCGGTCGAACAGGTCATCCGCATCCGTACCGGCGAGTCGGGCGAAGAAGCCATCTGACGCCGCCGGGTTCCGCGGCCCCCGGAACTACTGGCCGGACATCGGTTTGAGCAGCACCATCAAGGCTCCCGCGCCGCCTTCGTGCGGCCGGGCCTGACAAAAGGCCAGTACTTCCTGGCGGTGCATCAGCCAACCCAGCACCAATCCTTTCAGCACCGGTTCCCGTCCGGGCGAACCGAGTCCCTTGCCGTGTATCACCCGCACGCAGCGCAGGCCGCGCCGATGCGCATCGTGCATGAAACCGACCACCAGATCGTGCGCGGCATCTCGCGTGGCGCCGTGCAGGTCGATCTGTCCTTGAGACACCCAGCGGCCGCGTCGCAGGTCGCGCAGCACGTGCTTGCCCAGGCCGGCGCGCAGGAACGACGGCTCCTCGCCGCCTTCAAGACGAAGATCGGTCGACAGCGGCCCGCGGATGGATTCGGCAAGCACCGACCGGTCGTCCGCTTCACGCTGCACGGGCCAGGCGCGCGGCGGCGGGGTTTCGAGCAGGATGCGGTCCGTGTGCAGACGATGCACGCCTTCCACCGCCTGCCTGAACAGCGCGATATCTTCAGCGTCGGGCAGCGCCGGCGCCGGGTGGCGCCGCCTTTTGTTGGACGACATCGCGCTTCATGTCCACCGGGGTTCAGGCCAGACCAAGGCTGTCGAGGTAGCGCTCCGCATCGAGCGCGGCCATGCAGCCGGTACCGGCGCTGGTGACTGCCTGACGGTAAATGTGGTCCTGCACGTCGCCGGCGGCAAATACGCCGGGGATGCTGGTTGCCGTGAAATCGCCCTGACGCCCGGCCTTGGTGACGATGTAACCACCTTCCATGTCGAGCTGGCCCTCGAACAGCGAGGTATTCGGCTGGTGGCCGATCGCGATGAATACGCCGGACAGCTGCAGGTCTTCGGTCGTGCCGTCGAGGGTCGATTTGACGCGCATGCCGGTCACGCCGGTCTTGTCGCCCAGCACCTCGTCCAGCGTGCTGTGCCAGCGGATCGTCACCTTGCCCTGCTTCTGCTTGTCAAACAGCTTGTCCTGCAGGATTTTCTCGGACTTGAACTTGTCGCGACGGTGCACCACGGTCACGTGGCGCGCGATGTTGGACAGGTACAGCGCCTCTTCGACCGCGGTGTTGCCGCCGCCGATGACTGCGACATCCTGGTTGCGGTAGAAGAAGCCGTCGCAGGTGGCGCAGGCCGACACGCCCCTGCCGGCGAAGGTCTCTTCCGACGGCAGGCCGAGATACTTGGCGCTGGCGCCGGTCGCAATGATCAGCGCGTCGCAGGTGTATTCGCCGTTGTCGCCGACCAGCCGGATCGGCTTTTCGGTCAGGTGGGCAGTGTGGATATGGTCAAACAGCAATTCGGTTTCGAAGCGTTCGGCGTGGCGCTGGAAACGCGCCATCAGGTCCGGACCCTGCACGCCTTCGGCATCCGCCGGCCAGTTGTCGACATCGGTCGTGGTCATCAGCTGGCCGCCCTGGGCCATGCCGGTGATCAGCACGGGTTTGAGATTGGCGCGCGCGGCATAGACCGCAGCGGTGTAGCCGGCGGGGCCGGAGCCGAGGATGAGAAGACGCGAGTGCCGTGAAGCCATGACTTGATTCCGGTGAGGTGGAAGATCGACGAAGCTTGAAAACTGCCAGCGCCTGAAATCGCGGGCGCTCTGCGAAGCCGGGCGCGCCGGAAACAGCGAAGAGCGGAAGCGACGGATTATAGCGATCGCGCCTGTGCACAAACGCTCTCAAGTTCTTGTGTCATCCGCCCGATAAACAAGACAGATATTGGGGCAATTTGTTTCCACTGTGGAAAAGTCCCTATAATCAGGGCCGCATCAGTGTTTGTGGCTCAACCCCACCTCCGGCGACGACGCAGTTGCCCGGAGAATGACCACAGGCGCGACGATCCATTCAAAGCGGCGCAGCCTGTTCCTGTCAGGCATGCTCGCATCAGGAGGTCTTGAGATGGTAACGGCTCACCCCGTTTCAGTTACGGCTTTGCGCACGTTTTCGATGTTCAGCGGGTTGCCCGACAGCTCACTCGACCCGGTCGCCAAGGTATCCAACATGCGGCGCGTGCCGCGCGGTTCCATTGTGGTCCGCGCCGGTGACAAGACGGATTTTGTCTATCTCATCCTGTCCGGCAGCCTCAAGGTGCTGGTGAGCGACGAGGAGGGCCGCGAGGTCATCCTGTCGATGCTCGGCCCGGGCGAGTTGTTCGGCGAAATGGGCGTGCTGGACGACAATCCGCGTTCGGCCACCGTGGTATCGGTGGTGCCGAGCGACCTGATCGTCATTGCCAAGAGCGACTTCAAGCGCGTGCTGCAGGAGAACTTCGACGTGTCGATGTTCATCATGCGCAATCTGGTGGCCCGGCTGCGCACTGCCGATCGCAAGATCGAAAGCCTTGCGCTGATGGACGTCTATGGTCGTGTTGCACGCCTGCTGCTCGAAATGGCCGACGAGGTGGATGGCCAGAAGGTCGTGAACCGCAAGATTTCCAAGCAGGACATCGCCAAGATGATCGGCGCCTCGCGCGAAATGGTATCGCGCGTCATGAAGGACCTGCACCTGCAGGGCCTGATCGAAGAGGCGAATGGCAAGATTCACCTGCGCGAGCGGCTCGAAACCGTTTGACGTCTGCAGGTTGCCGTTGTCCGACTCGGGCCGCTGATGCGGCCCGCGTCTTATAATCGGGCTTGTTTTCACCCCGGCCCCGCGCCATCTCCCCTGTGGCGAAAGACGCTCAGCAACTTCCTCTTCCCGAACGCATCGCTGCCGTGCTGCACGAGGCCCGCTGGCTGGTCCTTGCCGCCGCGGCGCTCTACCTTGTCATGGCACTGGGCGGTTACGACCGCGCCGACCCCGGCTGGTCGCATGCCGCCGCAACTGAAGTCCTGTCCAACCCGGCCGGTCGTTTCGGTGCTTGGCTGGCCGATCTGGCGCTGTTCCTGTTCGGGCTGTCGGCCTGGTGGTGGGTGGCCCTGCTGATCGGCGGCTGCGTCTGGTTGTCACGCGCGAGCGAGCGCCGGCTCGATCGCCGCCCGCTTTACGTCGCGCTGGGCGGCTTCCTGCTGGTGCTGCTGTCGAGCAGCGCGCTCGAAGCGGTGCGCTTCCACAGCCTGTCGGCCGATCTGCCGGTCGGACCGGGCGGCATGCTGGGCAACGAACTCGGGCAACTGCTGAGCAGCGGCTTCGGCTTCACCGGCGGCACGCTGCTGCTGCTGGTGTCGCTCGGCGTCGGTCTGAGCGGCATGACCGGTGTCACCTGGCTGGGCGCGGCCGAGGCGGTCGGCAGGACGATGGAACGCGTGTGGTTCGGCAGCATGCGTGCCTTCACCACCTGGCGCGACCGCCGGCTCGGCCAGCAGGTGGCCGAGCAGCGCGAAGCGGTGGTCGAGGCCGAGCGGCGCAAGCCGTCGCGCAGGCGCGAACCGATCCGCATCGAAGTGCCCGAAGTCGAGGTGCAGCAGTCGGAACGGGTCAATCAGGAGCGCCAGCAGACGCTGTTCGCCAACCTGCCCGGATCGCTGCCGCCGCTCGCCCTGCTCGACGAAGCGAAGCCGGACATCGAACCGCCCAGTCCGGAAACGCTGGAACTCATTTCGCGCCAGATCGAACGCAAGCTGGCCGACTTCAATGTCGAGGTGAAGGTGCTGGCCGCCTATCCGGGCCCGGTCGTCACGCGCTATGAAATCGAGCCGGCCACCGGCGTCAAGGGCAGCCAGATCGTCGGCCTGGTGAAGGATCTGGCGCGTGCGCTGTCGGTCACCAGCATCCGGGTGGTCGAAACGATTCCGGGCAAGAGCTGCATGGGGCTGGAAATCCCCAACGCACGCCGGCAGATCGTGCGTCTGTCGGAAATCCTCGGTTCCGTCGCCTACCACGACATGGCCAGCCCGCTCACGATGGCGCTCGGGAAGGACATCGGCGGCCTGCCCGTGGTGGCGGATCTGGCGCGCATGCCGCATGTGCTGGTCGCCGGTACGACCGGCTCGGGCAAGTCGGTCGCGATCAATGCGATGATCCTGTCGCTGCTGTACAAGGCCGATCCGAGTCGCATCCGGCTCATCATGATCGACCCGAAGATGCTGGAACTGTCGGTCTACGAAGGCATTCCGCATCTGCTGGCGCCAGTGGTGACCGACATGCGCCATGCCGCAAATGCACTCAACTGGTGCGTCGGTGAGATGGACCGCCGCTACAAGCTGATGTCGACGCTTGGTGTGCGCAATCTGGCCGGCTTCAACGCCCGCCTGCTGGAAGCCGAAAAGGCCGGTGTGCCGCTCAACAATCCGTTCTCGATCACGCCGGACACGCCCGAACCGCTGCAGACCA
This sequence comes from Methyloversatilis sp., assembly GCF_030696805.1. Lineage (GTDB taxonomy): Bacteria > Pseudomonadota > Gammaproteobacteria > Burkholderiales > Rhodocyclaceae > Methyloversatilis. Next base: position 174,475 of record NZ_JAUYRO010000053.1, read on the forward strand.
TGCCGATGATCGTGGTTGTCATCGACGAACTGGCCGACCTGATGATGGTGGCCGGCAAGAAAATCGAAGAGCTGATCGCCCGGCTGGCGCAGAAGGCGCGTGCGGCCGGCATTCACCTGATACTGGCGACGCAGCGGCCGAGCGTCGATGTGATCACCGGCCTGATCAAGGCGAATATCCCGACCCGCATCGCGTTCCAGGTGTCGAGCAAGATCGACTCGCGCACCATCCTCGACCAGATGGGTGCCGAGGCGCTGCTCGGCCAGGGCGACATGCTCTACCTCGCGCCCGGTACCGGGCTGCCGACGCGCGTGCATGGCGCCTTTGTCGCCGACGGCGAGGTGCACAAGGTGGTCAATCACCTGAAGAGCACCGGCGCGCCGGATTACATCGAAGGCCTGCTGACCGGCGCCACCGACGACGACGGTGGCGAACTGCAGCTCGAAGGTGCGGGTGGTGCTGCCGGCGGCGAAGCGGACCCTTTGTACGATCAGGCGGTCGAAGTGGTCGTCAAGACGCGCCGGCCGTCGATTTCGCTGGTGCAGCGTCACCTGCGCATCGGCTACAACCGCGCCGCGCGCCTGATCGAGCAGATGGAGAAGTCCGGGCTCGTGTCACCCATGAATGCCACCGGCGGTCGCGAAGTGCTTGCGCCGGTGCGGGAGGAATGATCATGGTGCATCCATGGCTGGCATCCGTTGTTGGCGCTTTGTGTCTGCTGGCGCTGCCGGCTTCGGCCGCCAGCGGCATCGAGCAAATGCGGTCGTTCATCGAATCGACCCAGTCGGGCCGCGCGAGCTTCGAGCAGCGGGTGAGCGCTAAGTCCGGTCGCAAGCCGCAGGAAGCGAGCGGCACGATGGCGTTTTCGCGCCCGGGCAAGTTCCGCTGGACCTACGACAAGCCCTACTACCAGTTGCTGGTCGGCGACGGCGAAAAACTGTGGGTGCATGACCGCGACCTGAACCAGGTCACGGTGAAGACGCTGGGCGATGCGCTGGCATCGACGCCGGCTGCGCTGCTGGCCGGTCGCAACGAGCTCGAACGCAATTTCGAATTACGCGAAGGCGGTGTCGAGGACGGGCTGACTTGGGTGGATGCCAAACCCAATGCAGCCGAGGGTGGTTTCGAGTCGGTACGCATCGGCTTCTCCGACGGCATGCTACGCGGCATGGTGCTGCGCGACAGCTTCGGTCAGACCACCTTGCTGCGTTTCAACAGCTTCGAACGCAACCCGAAGCTCGATGAAGCACAGTTCCGCTTCACACCACCCGCCGGCGCCGACGTGATCGGCGACGACGCGAAGAAGTGAATCTGGCCCCGGCGCATGGCTGACCTCTTCGGCACGCCGGACGAACCGGTGCCGCCCGCGCGCGCAGGTGCTGCGCAGGGCGAAGCGAAAAGTTCGGCCCACGCGCCGCTGGCCGAATTGCTGCGCCCGCGCACGCCGGACGAGGTGATCGGTCAGCAGCACCTGCTCGGGCCGGGCAAGCCGCTGCGCCTCGCCTTCGAATCCGGCATTCCGCACTCGATGATCCTGTGGGGCCCGCCGGGGGTCGGCAAGACCACGCTGGCGCGCCTGATGGCGACCGCCTTCGACGCCGAGTTCACCGCGCTGTCGGCGGTGTTCGCCGGCGTGAAGGACATCCGAGAAGCCATGCAGCGCGCCGAAACAGTCGCGGCCAGCACTGGTCGTCGCACCATCCTGTTCGTCGATGAGGTGCATCGCTTCAACAAGGCGCAGCAGGACGCCTTCCTGCCGTATGTCGAATCGGGCACCGTCACCTTCATCGGGGCAACGACCGAGAACCCGAGTTTCGAGGTCAACTCCGCGCTGCTGTCGCGCGCCGCCGTGTACGTATTGCAGAGCCTGAACGAAGACGAATTGCAGGCGTTGTTCGAGCGCGCCCGCACCGGCGCCCTGAACGGGCTGGCTTTCGACGACGACGCACGCGCCCGGTTGATCGGCTTTGCCGATGGTGATGCCCGCAAGTTGCTGAATCTTCTGGAACAACTCGACACCGCTGCGCGCACCGCCAAAGTCGATCCGGTCACTGCAGCGTTCGTCGACAGCACGCTGTCGCGCAATCTGCGCCGCTTCGACAAGGGTGGCGACGCCTTCTACGACCAGATTTCAGCGCTGCACAAGTCGGTGCGTGGCTCCAACCCAGATGCCGCGCTGTACTGGTTCGTGCGCATGCTTGACGGTGGCGCCGATCCGCTCTACCTGGGCCGGCGCATCGTGCGCATGGCGGTCGAGGACATCGGTCTGGCCGACCCGCGCGGGCTGGAACTGTCGCTGCAGGCTTGCCAGACCTACGAGCGGCTCGGTTCGCCCGAAGGCGAGCTCGCACTTGCCCAAGCGGTCATTTTTCTCGCCTGCGCCGCCAAGTCGAACGCGGTCTACATGGCCTACAACGCGGCCCGCCGCTTCGTCGCCGAAGACGGTTCGCGCCCGGTGCCGCTGCACCTGCGCAACGCGCCGACGAAAATGATGAAAAGCATGGGCTTTGGCGCCGAGTACCGCTACGCGCACAGCGAGCAGGACGGCTACGCGGCGGGTGAGCGCTACCTGCCCGACGGGATGCCCGAGCCGCAGTGGTACCAGCCGACCGATCGCGGCATGGAAGCGAAGATCGCCGAAAAACTGGCCGCACTGCGCGAGCGGGACCGCAAGGCGCGGGGCGATTGATCGACGCATGCACCGCGGACAGGGTCCGCTCCTACGAAAGGCACGCGACGAGGCGGGCGAAATCGTCGTGGGTGGCATCCGGGCGGATGTCCGGGTGACTTTCGTCAGCGGGTGAATACTTGCCGGTGCGCACCAGCACGCCGGCGATGCCCAGCGCCTGCGCACCGCCGATGTCGTCGCGCAGGTCGTCGCCGACCATGATGGCGTCGGCGGCCGCCACCCCCAGGCGGTCGAGCGCGGCCTGGAAGAAGGGCGCCGCAGGTTTGCCAGCGATTTCCGGCGTCACGCCGGTGCTGTATTCGAGTGCGGCAACGAAGGCGCCCATGTCGAGCGACAGGCCGTCTTCTTCCTTGAAAGTGCGATTGCGCGCCATGGCGATGAAGGGCAGGCCGCGCTGGATCAGGCGGAAGGCGGTGTTCAGCAGTGCATAGTCGAAGCAGGGGCCGGCATCGCCCAGCACGACAGCGTCGGGCTCTGCGGCATTCGGCCCGACTTCGCTGCGCAGGTCGGGATGCACCACCCAGTGCGGATGCAGCCCGCGCGAACGCACCAGATTCAGCGTGGCGCCCGGTGCGGTCAGCAGTTCGTCCTCCTGCATGGCGAAGCCGAGAGCATTCATCTTCGCGACCAGCGTGCGCAGCGGCGTGCGCGTCGTGTTGGTCAGGAAGAGCAGCGGCAGACCGGCGGCATTCAGCCGGGCGAGCGCTTCGATCGAACCGGGAATGACCTGGTCGCCGACATGCAGCACGCCCGCCAGATCGATCAGCAGGGCCTTGGGGTGGGCGGGCATTGGCATGGCAGGTCTCCCGGATGAGTCAGTGCTGGCGGGCGCAGGCGAACAGCCCCGGGCTGCGGCCTGCCATGGAGTGGCCCCTGAAGCAGCACCCCCCACTGTTGGAGCGGCGGCCTCGCCGCGACCATCGTTGTGCAGCGTGCGTATCGCGGCGAGGCCGCCGCTCCCACAGGGACAACTCCCACAGGGACAACTCCCACAGGGACATCCCACAGCACCGCACCCACGGCAGCCGTCCCACAGCGCCTCGGCAAGTGTCCCTTGCCTGCCGGTCAGGCGCAAAAGATCACAGCGTCACCAGTTGATGGCGGGCGGCGAAGCTCACCAGTTCGACCGGGTTCTTGATGTCGAGTTTTTCGAACAACCGTGCCCGATAGGTGCTGATGGTGTTGGCCGACAGCGACAGTTCGCGTGCGATGTCCCCCACGCTGTGGCCGCTGGCAAGCAGCTTGAGCACCTGCATTTCGCGGTTCGACAGGCTGTCGAGAGGGCTGGCGGGGGTTTCGCTGCGTACGCCGAAGGCCAGCCGCTCGGCCAGTTCGGGTGTCACGAACAGGCCGCCGCGCGCGACGCGGGCGATGGCGTCGAACAGCTGTTCGGTCGAACAGCCCTTGTTCAGGTAGCCCGCAGCGCCGCTCTTGAGCGCGCGCACGCCGAACTGTGACTCGGGATAAGTGGACAGCATCAGCACCGCGACCTGCGGGAATTCGCTGCGCAGCTGCTTCAGCACATCGAAGCCATCCCGGTCATTGAGCGCGATGTCGAGCAGCACCACGTCGGCGCCGTCGGTGCGCAACAGGCGCATCAGGTCCGGGCCGCCAGCCGCTTCGCCGACGACGGCGATGGCCGGGTTTTCACCGAGGATCTGCGCGATGCCCCGGCGCAACATCAGATGATCGTCAACGATGACGACGCGCGTGGGGCGGGTAGCGTCCGTAAAGGAATTCATCGGGTCGAATCCGGTACGCGCAGCGTGACCGTCGTGCCGGCGCCCGGTGCGCTGTCGATCTGCAATTCGCCGCCCAGCACGCGGGTGCGTTCGTACATGCCGAGCAGGCCGAACGAGGTGGGCTGTGCCGGCACCTGCATGCCGCGACCGTTGTCGCGGATCTGCAGCTCGATGCGGCTGGCGGTGCTGGTCACGTCCACCTGCACTTCGGTGGCGCCGGCATGGCGCGCGATATTGGTCAGCACTTCCTGCACCACGCGATATACCGCCACTTCGGCGCTGCGTCCGAGCCGGCGCTCCGGCCCGGCGTCATGCACATTCAGCGTGCAGCGCACGCCGCTGCGCGCCTGCATTTCCTGCAGCTGCCATTCGATCGCCGCCCACAGACCGAGGTGGTCGAGCACGCCGGGCCGCAGGTCGGTCAGGATGCGCCGCACCGCACCCAGCGCCTGCTGGGTGACGCCCACCATGTCGTCGAATTTGCGCTCAAGCGTGTCGTCGCGCGCCACCTTGGCGCGCAGCCAGTTCAGGTCGAACTGCAGCGCGGTCAGCGAGGCCCCCAGTTCGTCGTGGATTTCGCGTGCGATGTGGGCGCGCTCGTCCTCGCGCACCTGCTGCAGATGGGCCGACAGCCGCTGCAGCGCGCCGTGCGACTGCTGCAGCCGCTCATTGGCCTGCGACAGTGCGGCGGTGCGCTCCGACACGCGTCGTTCCAGTTCGGCATGGTTGGCGCGCAGCACCGCCTCGGCCTGCTTGCGTTCGCTGATGTCGGCAAAGGTGACCACGGCGCCGACGATCTGGCCGGCGTCGCGGATCGGGTAGGACGTGTACTCGGCTGGAAAGGCACTGCCGTCGCGCCGCCACAGCACTTCGGATTCGACCCGCACGCCGCGCCCTTCCTGGAAGGCGCGGAAGATCGGGCAGTCCTCGACTTCGTAACAGCGGCCGTCGGAATGCGCGTGATGGATCAGGTAGTGCATGTTGCGACCGAGCACTTCGTCGGCGTCGAAGCCGATCAACTCGGCACCGGCGCGATTGATGAAAATGCAGCGGCCCCGCTGGTCGATGCCATAGATGCCCTCGCCGGCCGATTCCAGCAACATTTCAAGCTGGTGCCGCCATGCAGCGTGATGCGACAGGTGGTGGAGGTTGGCGAACACGGTGCGCACGTCGAAGCGATGCGCCAGTCCTGCATCAAGCGTGCCAAACGGTGCACCGGTCGCCTTTCATGCACCGGCGCGGGTTTGCCTGCGATCGGCCGATGCACGCAGACGGTGCGAGCACCGATCTGGTGCAATCAGGCAGGCGCGTCGCGCACCCGCAGTGCGCCGTCGACGTCGCCGGCTTCGATCAGCCCCAGTTCTTCATAGCGACGCAGCTTGCGCCACAGCGACACGCGGTCGATGCCGAGCAGGCGCGCTGCCATGGCGCGGTTGCCGCCGACTTCGGCCAGCACGTCGAGGATGTGCGAGCGCTCGACGCTTTCCAGCGTTCGGATTTCGCCGCCCGCGCGGCTGCCCGCGTCGCGATGAACCACCGACGCGGCAAATCCGGCCGGCAGGTCCGCCTCGCCCAGCATGCTGCCGCTGGCCAGTGCCACGCCGCGCTCAATCAGGTTTTCAAGCTCGCGCACATTGCCCGGGTAGTCGTAGGCGCACAGCTTCTGCATCGCCGATGGCGCGATGGCCGTCACCGGCTTGCCCATCGCCAGTGCGGCGCGGCGAAGGAACTGCTGAGCCAGCAGCGGAATGTCTTCGCGCCGGGCGCGCAGCGGCGGCAACTGCAGCGTGACCACATTGAGCCGGAAATAGATGTCCTGCCGGAAGGTGCCTGCTTCGACCGCGCTGCGCGGTTCGCGATTGGTGGCCGCGAGAAAGCGCACATCGGCACGCACCGGCTCGGTACCGCCGACCCGCATGTATTCCCGCTCCTGCAGCAGGCGCAGCAGCTTGACCTGCATCGCCGCCGACATTTCGGTCACTTCATCGAGAAACAGCGTGCCGCTCTGTGCCGCCTCGACCAGACCGCCGCGCGATTGCTGGGCGCCTGTGTAGGCGCCCTTTTCGTGACCGAACAGTTCGTTGGCCAGCAGGTCTTCGGTGAGCGCGCCGCAATTGACCGCCACGAAAGGCCCGCCGGCACGTCGGCTGTGCGCGTGCAGGTGGCGCGCCAGCAACTCCTTGCCGGTGCCGGTCTCGCCGACGATGAGCACATTGCAGTCGGTCGGCGCCACGCCGCGCGCAATGTCGAGAATGGCGCGCATGCCGCCGTCGCGCGTGATGATGCGTTCTTCGGCGGCCTGCTCGACCAATTGGCGCAGACGGTGGTTTTCGGCGCGCAGCTGCGCCTTGTCGGCCGCCTCGCGCACCAGCTTGCGCACCTCGCCCAGCCGGAATGGCTTGGAGATGTAATAGAAGGCGCCGGTGCGCATGGCCTCGACCGCCGATTCGGTGGTCGCAAAGCCGGTCACCACGAGCACCTCCATGTCGGGCCAGGCCTCGCGCGCGCGGCGCAACAGATCAAGGCCGTCCATGCCGGGCATGCGCAGGTCGGTCAGCATCACCTCGAAATCACGCGCGCGCAGCAGCGCCAGCGCACTGTCGCCGTTGTCGGCGGTGGTGACATCGAAGCCGTCGCGCCGCAGGGCAGTGGCCAGCCCTTCGCGGGCAACTGCCTCGTCATCGACCAGCAGTACGCGTGCTCCACTCATGATGTTTCCTCCGCCGGTATCCAGACCGTGACGCAGGCGCCGCCGTCCGGTTCGCGAGCGATGCTGACCCGACCGCCGTGTTCGGCTGCGATTTCATGCACCACGAACAGCCCGAGTCCGGAGCCCTTGCCGACCGGTTTGGTCGTGAAGAAAGGGTCGAACACGCGCTGCAGATTGCCCGGCGCAATGCCGGGGCCGTTGTCGCACACGTCGATCGCCGTGCCGCCGTCGCGCTGCGTGCCGCTGACCACGATGTGCGGCGTGGTTGCAGTTTCGTCACAGGCTTCAAGGGCATTGCGGATCAGATTGAGCAGCGCCTGCTGGATGCGCTGGCCGTCGGCGTGGATTTCCAGCGCCGGATCGATGTGCAGCGTGACGGCGTCGCCCGCGTCCGGCTGTTCGGCGCGCAGCAGCGCGATGGTTTCCTCGACCAGTGGGCGCAGCGGCTGGCGGACCAGCGCGAAGTGGCTGTCGCGCGCGAAGGCCAGCAGCGTGCGCACGATGCGCTGGGCGCGCTGCACCTGATCGTCGATCTGTTCGACAAACGCATTGAGCGGGGTGGCGTCGCCCCGCTCGGGTTCTTCGAGCAGCAGCTGGGCGTTGAGCGAAATATTGGACAGCGGGTTGTTCAGCTCGTGTGCCACGCCGGACAGCATGGTGCCCAGCGAGGCCAGCCGCGCGGTGCGCAGCACGGCGAGCTGGCGTTCTTCAAGGTCGCCGAGCGCACGGTTGAAGGCGTCGACCAGCGCCGCGATCTCGTCATCGTGATCGCGCGGCGTGAGGCGCGCCAGATTGCCGGTACCGACCCGCGCGAGATCGCTTTCGACCTCGCGCAGCGGCACCACGACGCGTCGGGTCACCAGTTGGCCGATGCCCAGAACCAGCACGATGGCGGCGAACATGATCACGTACAGCCGCGATTCCTGACCGGTCAGCGCGCTGCGCATGGCTTCGCGCGCCTGGTCGGACAGGCGCTCACTGCTGTCGAACACCTGTTTGCCAACCGCCTCCATGCGCTCTTCCAGCGGCGAAATCGGGTCGGTCGGCTTGATGCGGCGCTGCAGGCGGTCGTCCAGCAGGTCGCGCCAGTCAGACAGCGACTGCTCCAGTTCGTCGAGCGCAAAGCCGGGTGCGGCGCGCTGCATCAGCGGGCGGTCGCGCCCGATCAGCGTCAGCGCCTCTTCCGCCTTGCTCACCGCCGCCTTCAGTTCCGATGGCTTGCGGAACAGCAGGTAATTCTTTTCAAGCCGGCGCGCCTCGCGCACCACATCGTGCATGCGCGTGACCTTGTATTCGTCGTCGACGTGAGACAGCAGGTCGCGCACCTGTTCGAGTGCGGCGAACACCAGCAGCACGAACAGGCCGCCGAGCACGATGTAGCCGAGCAGGATCTTGCCGTGCAGCGATCGGGGCAACAGTTTCATCAATTGCATATTGAAACGTTGCGTTGCGGATTTCAACGGTAATGCGAACGGCGCATCGGTCAGTTTCATGCGGGTTTGCGTCCATCGGGCTGGCATGAATAGCCCGAGGCGATGCATTGTGCAACGTCTGCTGGATGTGAAAGCCGGGGCCGGATGGGCGAGCATAATGAAATCAAAGACTTGAGATATTTTATTTAACTGGCACATCCCCTGCTAGAACTTCCGTGCCAGCTCTGTGGCCACCGCCCGACGGCTCCTCGGACGGTGGCCGGTGGCAGGGGGGCAATGGGGAGGCCGGTTTGCCAGCGGACTGAACCGGTTCTTTTGTGCGGCTCGCGACTCCTTCGCGAGCCGTTTTTCTTTGTTTGTCGTTGCCTTTTACGTGTTCTCGCGAGTTGCCTTGTCGCCCTCCGGGCCGCGACGCGATGCCGGCAACCCGGCCCGCTCACATCACCAGACCTTCGCGCAGCGCTTTAACGGATAATTCACGGCTGCCCATCCGTCACCGCTCCGTTCCTGCTGTCCGAACCGTCAATGTCTGAATCTTCCGCCCCGCTGCTCGAAACCCGCGCCCTGACCTGCATGCGTGGTCGCGCGCGGCTGTTCGCCGGGCTCGACCTGACGGTCGGCGAAGGCGAACTGGTGCATGTCGCGGGTGCCAACGGCAGCGGCAAGACCAGCCTGCTGCGCATTCTTTGCGGCCTGTCCGAACCGGAATCGGGCGAGGTGCGCTGGCGTGGCCAGCCCGCCCGGTCGGTGCGCGACGATTGGCGCGGCGGCATGCTGTACCTGGGTCACCGCAACGGCGTGAAGGACGATTTCACGCCGCTTGAGAACCTGCATGCGAGTGCCGCCATCGCCGGCGAGCGCATCGCCGACACGGTGCTGCTCGAGGCGCTGGCAGACATCGGACTGGCCGCGCGTCTCGATGTGCCGGCGCGCAGCCTGTCGCAGGGTCAACGCCGGCGCGTGGCGCTGGCGCGCCTGCTGGCCGATACGCGCAGTGCGCTGTGGATACTCGACGAACCCTTCACCGCGCTCGACGTGCGCGCCGTCGCGGTGCTCGCTGCAGCGATGGCGGCGCATCTGCGACGTGGTGGCGCGCTGATCTACACCACGCATCAGCCGGTGGACATCGATGCCGAGCGCCGGCAGACATTCAATCTGGACGAGTACGCATGCTGAGCCTGTTCGTGTCGGTGGTGCGCCGCGACCTGCTGCTGGCCTGGCGACGACGCTCCGACGTGCTGACTGCGCTCGGCTTCTTCCTGCTGGTGACCAGCCTGTTTCCGTTGGGTGTAGGGCCGGAACCTGAGCAACTGAGCCACATTGCGGCCGGCGTCATGTGGGTCGCCGCGCTGCTGGCCACACTGCTGTCGGTCAGCCGGCTGTTCGAATCGGACGAAGCCGACGGCACGCTGGAACAGATGCTGCTGTCGGTCGAGCCGCTGCCCGTCATCGTGCTGGGCAAGGTGTGCGCCTACTGGCTGCTGACCGGCCTGCCGCTGGTCGTGATTGCGCCGCTGATCGGGCTGCAGTTCAACCTGTCAGCCGACGAAACCCTGATCGTCTGCGCTACGCTGCTGGTCGGTACGCCGTCGCTGTCTCTGCTCGGCGCAGTCGGCGCCTCGCTGACGCTGGGCCTGCGTGGTGGCGGTGCGCTGATCGCGCTGCTGGTGCTGCCGCTTTACGTGCCGGTGCTGATCTTCGGCGCCGGCGCGCTCGATGCCTGGCGTGCCGGGCTGGGCATACAGTCGCATCTGGCGCTGCTGTCGGCGGTGCTGCTGGTCGCACTGGCGGTGTGCCCGCTGGCCAGCGCTACCGCGCTGCGGATCGCTCAGGATTGAACTGTTTTTGCCGCATTCGGGCCAAAGCAGCGAGTCGGTTAAACTGTCGGCCGCTGATGTGGCAGGCGGTCGCTTTCAGAGGTGACCGGGCCTGCAACGTACGACCGCCATTCCCTGCCACACCCCGGTCACCCCACCGGCCAACCTGAACCCGGATCAACCCGAAACCGCTGATGTCTGACTCACCGCTTACTGCCACGCGCGCACCGTCGTCCGGCTTCAGCCTTTTTTACTACGCCAGTCCGCAAACCTTCTTCCCGCTCGCCGGCAAGCTGCTGTGGCCGACCTGGATCATCGCGATCGGGCTGACGATCGCCGGTCTCTACACCGGCTTCTTCATCGCGCCGACCGACGCCACGCAGGGCGACAGCTACCGCATCATCTTCATCCACGTACCGGCTGCGTGGATGTCGATGGTGATCTATCTTGTGATGGCCTTCTGGTGCGCGGTCGGGCTCATCTTCAACACCCGGCTGTCTTTCATGATGTCGAGCGCGCTGGCGCCGACCGGCGCGCTGTGGGCCTTCATCGCGTTGTGGACCGGTGCGCTGTGGGGCAAGCCGACCTGGGGCACCTACTGGGTGTGGGACGCGCGACTCACGTCGGAACTCATCCTGTTCTTCCTGTACTGCGGCTACATGGCGCTGCAGGCGGCCATTGACGACCCGCGCCGGGCGGATCGCGCCGGTGCGCTGATCGCCATCGTTGGCGCGATCAACGTGCCGATCATCTATTTTTCGGTGAAGTGGTGGAACACCTTGCATCAGGGGGCGTCTGTAAGCCTGACGCAGTCACCGTCGATGGCCAGCACCATGCTCACCGGCATGCTGCTGATGGCGCTGGCGGCGTGGGCTTACACGATAGGTGTCGCGCTGGTGCGCGTGCGCGCCATCATGATTGAACGCGAGCGGCACACCGACTGGGTTCGCCAACTCGGCAATGCAACAGCAGGAGGCAGCAAGGCATGAATTGGGAAAGCGCCAACCACTTCTGGGCGATGGGCGGTTACGGATTCTTCGTGTGGGGCTCGTACGCGGTGACCGCGCTGCTGGTCGCCGCCGAACTGGTGCTGGTCGCGCGCCGCATGCGCGCAGCGCGCGCTGGCGCGGCTCGCGACGTGGCCATCGAACGCATTGATGCCGAACGGCGGGGGCGCGCATGAAACCGCGTCAAAAGCGCTTTGCCCTGATCGCTGTCGGCGTGATCGCGCTGGCCGGCGCGGCCACGCTGGTGCTGACCGCATTCGAGGACAACATGGTTTTCTTCTTCACGCCGAGCCAGGTGGCGGCGCGCGAAGCGCCGCAGGGCCGCACCTTCCGCATCGGTGGCATGGTGGAGGAGGGCAGCCTGCAACGCGGCGACGACGGCACGTCGGTCAAGTTCGTGGTGACGGACACGGCGCACAAGATTCCGGTCACTTACAGCGGCGCGTTGCCCGACCTGTTCAAGGAGGGCAAGGGCGTGGTGGCGCAGGGCAAGTTGAACGACGGCGGTGTGTTCGCCGCCAGCGAAGTGCTGGCAAAACACGATGAGAACTACATGCCGCCTGAAGCGGCACACGCGCTCGAACAGGCGAAGAAGGCGCAGGGCACGGTCGTCCAGTGAAGTTCAACATCGGCGCGCCCTGGCGTGCCCGGTTTCAGGGGTTGAGTACGCATGTATCCCGAATTAGGTAATTTTTCGCTGTCCATCGCGCTGGCGCTGTCGCTGCTTCTGGGCATCCTGCCGCTGATCGGCGCGCACCGAGGCGACGCCCGGCTGATGTCGGCGGCGCGCCCGCTGACCCAGGGCGTTTTCGTGTTCGTCACGTTTGCTTTCGTGTGCCTGATCCAGTCCTTCATCCTGAATGACTTTTCCGTGCTGAACGTCGCGACCAACTCGAATTCGACGTTGCCGCTGGAATACCGCATTGCCGCCTCGTGGGGCAGCCACGAAGGCTCGCTGCTGCTGTGGGTGTTCATGCTGGCGGGGTGGGCGCTGGCGGTAAGCGTGTTCTCGCGCCGCCTGCCGCCGGACATGGTCGCGCGCGTGCTGGCAGTGCTCGGCTTGATCACGGTCGGCTTTCTCGCCTTCATGCTGGGCAGCTCGAACCCGTTCGACCGGTTGCTGCCTGCCGCGGTCGATGGTCGCGACCTGAATCCGCTGCTGCAGGATCCGGGGATGATTTTCCACCCGCCGATGCTCTACATGGGCTATGTCGGCTTTTCGGTCGCCTTCGCCTTCGCGATCGCGGCGCTGATCGGCGGCCGGCTCGACGCGGCCTGGGCGCGCTGGTCGAGGCCATGGACTACGGTCGCCTGGGTGTTCCTTACGCTGGGCATCGCGCTCGGCAGCTATTGGGCGTATTACGAACTGGGCTGGGGCGGCTGGTGGTTCTGGGACCCGGTCGAAAACGCGTCCTTCATGCCCTGGCTGGTCGGCACGGCGCTCATCCATTCGCTGGCGGTGACCGAAAAGCGCGGCGCCTTCAAGAGCTGGACCGTGCTGCTGGCGATCTCGGCTTTTTCGCTGTCGCTGCTCGGCACCTTCCTCGTGCGCTCGGGCGTGCTGACCTCGGTGCACGCGTTCGCGACCGACCCGGAACGAGGCGTATTCATCCTCGCGCTGCTGGTGTTCGTCATCGGTACGTCGCTGCTGCTGTTTGCGATCCGTGCGCCGTCGGTCGGTCTGGGCGGCGGCTTTGCGTTCATTTCGCGCGAAACCGCGCTGCTCGGCAACAACGTGCTGCTGGCAGTGGCCACGTCGGCAGTGCTGCTCGGTACGCTGTACCCGCTGTTTCTCGACGCGCTGGGCATGGGCAAGATTTCAGTGGGCGCGCCGTACTTCGACGCGGTATTCGTGCCGCTGATGACACCGGTCGCCTTCCTGATGGCGATCGGGCCGTTCGTGCGCTGGAAGAAGGACGGCGCACCAAGCCTGGTGACCCGCCTGCGTTGGGCCTTCGCGGTCAGTGTGGTCAGCACGGTCATCATGATGGTCATGTCGGGCGGTTTTTCACCGATGCTCGGTCTGGGTACTTTCATCGTGGTGTGGATCGTCGCGACCAGCGTGCAGCATCTGGTCGAGCGGCTGCGCGGTCGCACCGGTGACGGCAACTGGTTCGCCCGCGCCCGGGCACTGCCCGGCGGCTGGTGGGGCATGTGGTTCGCCCATCTTGGCATCGCGGTTACCATCGTCGGGATCACGCTGGTCAAGGGTTTCGAACAGAACATCGACCTGAAGATGGCGCCCGGGCAGACGGCGACGCTGGCCGGCTACACCTTCCGTTTCGATGGCGCATTTGCGCACGAAGGGCCGAATTACGACGCCGCACGCGGACGCATCGAAATGACGCGCGACGGCCGACCGGTTGCGATGATGTATCCGGAAAAGCGCATGTACCGCGTGTCGCAGATGCCGATGACCGAAGCGGCGATCGATTCGGGCATCACCCGCGACATCTACGTGTCGATGGGCGAGCCGCTGCCGGATGGCAGCGCCTGGATCGTGCGCATCTTCTACAAACCCTTCATCAACTGGATCTGGGTCGGCGCGCTCATCATGGCCCTTGGCGGTTCGCTCGCAGCGGCTGACCGTCGCTACCGCAAGCTCGCGCAACGTGACGGGCAGCAGCCCGCCGAAGCGCCTGCAACGGCGGTGAAACCCGGGCCGGCGCAGGAACAGCACGCATGAGTCGCTATCTTTGGCCGCTCGGCCTGTTCGTCGTGCTCGCCGGTTTCCTGTTTGCCGGCCTGTTCCTGAATCCGCGCGAGGTGCCCAGCCCGTTGATCGGCCGCGCAGTGCCAGCGTTCAGCGTCGCCCAGTTGGGTGCGCCGGACAAGACTTTCTCGCCGGCCGACATGAAGGGCAAGGTTTGGCTGATGAATGTGTGGGCTTCGTGGTGCGTGTCGTGCCGGCAGGAGCATCCGCTGCTGGTCGAGCTCGCGAAGACCGGCGCCGTCGCGATGATCGGTCTGCACTACAAGGATGAACGCGACGCGGGCCTGAAGTGGCTGGCCGATTACGGCGACCCCTACCTGCTGTCGGCGCATGACCGCGACGGCCGCATCGCGATTGACTTCGGTGTGTACGGCACGCCGGAAACCTTCATCATCGACCGCCAGGGCGTGATCCGCCACAAGCACACCGGCCCGCTGACGCCTGCGCTGCTGCGCGACGATATCCTGCCGCGCATCCGGCAACTCGAGGCCTCCTGACATGCGCCACCTGTTCCTGCTGATCGCGCTGTCGATCTGCGCGCTGCTGCCTGCGCACGCCGATCAGGCGCCGACACTGGCCGATGATCCGGCGGTCGAGGCCCGCGTGCAGCATCTCGGCGAAGAACTGCGTTGCCTCGTCTGCCAGAATCAGAACATCGCCGATTCGCACGCTGATCTGGCGATGGACCTGAAGAAGCAGGTGCGCGAGCAGATCGCCGCCGGACGCACTGATCGCGAGATTCTCGACTACATGGTCGAGCGCTATGGCGACTTCGTGCTCTACCGCCCACCGCTGAAGGCCACCACGGTGCTGCTGTGGGCCGGGCCATTCGTGCTGCTGCTGGTGGTCGTGCTGCTGCTTGCCCGTCGTTTGCGCCGTCGCACGGTTCAGGCGGCGGCTGCCAATACATTGAGTGCCGATGAACAACAACGCGCTCGCGCGTTGCTGGCCGGCGAGGAGAAACAGGTTTGACGCAGTTCTTGATCGGCGCCGGGCTGATGCTCGCCCTGGCGCTTGCCTTCGTGCTTGCCCCTTTGCTGCGCGGTCGTGCCGGCGCAGTCCCCGAAGCTCAGCGTGCGCTTACGCTGGCCATCCACCGTGATGCCCTCGCCGAACTCGACCGCGATCTGGCGGCCGGCCTGATCGACGATGCGCAATACCGCATTTCATGCGCGGAACTGGAGCGTCGGGTGCTCGATGAAGCCGGTGCTGCGCCGACGTCGGTACGCCGTTCCGGCCGCTGGGTGGCCATCGTGTCGGCCCTTGCGGTGCCCGCGTTCGCCGTGCCGGTCTATCTGGCCCTCGGCAACCCGGAAGCCGTGGATGCGCCGCGCAGCAGTCCGAGCGAGCAGCAGGCCATGGGCCAGGAAGAAATCACCCCGGAGCGCATCAAAGCGATGGTCGATCAACTCGCGGAACGCATGAAGAGCGAGCCAGACAACGCCGATGGCTGGCAGATGCTGGCGCGCTCGTACAGCGCAATGCAGCGCTTCGACGAGGCGACTGCGGCATATGCGAATCTGGTGAAGATCGTCAGCGGTGACGCCCAAGTGTGGACCGACTACGCCGATGTGCTCGCGATGAGCAAGGGACGACAGCTGTCAGGCGAGCCGGAAGCCATGCTGGCAAAGGCGCTGGAAATCGATCCGGATCATCCGAAGGCGTTGGCGCTGGCCGGCAGTGCGGCGATGCAGCGCGGCGACAAGGCGGGCGCACGCAAGCACTGGGAGCGACTGCTGAAGCTGCTGCCGCCAGACTCACCGCTGATCCAGCCGCTGACAGAAAGCCTGCAGGATGCGGCGGAGACGCCGGCGAACTGAAAAGACAATCGAACTGACAATTGGCGTCCGTCCTCGAGCGTCCCGCGTTATCAGACAAGGACCGCGCGGTTGGCTGCGGATAGACGACAGACGAAAAAAAGCCGGCATCACGCCGGCCTTTTTCATCATGCAGTGAAGAATTACTTCTTCATTTCTTCAGCAGCAGCCTTGGCAGCGTCGGCAGCGGCATCAACGGCTTCGCCGGCAGCCTTGGCAGCTTCGCCAGCGGCGTCGGTTGCGGTGGCAGCAGCGTCGGTCGCGGTAGCGGCGGCATCGGTTGCGGTGGCAGCAGCAGCATCAGCTGCGGCGGCGGCCGGTGCGGCGGCATCAGCAGCAGCAGCAGCGTCAGCCGGGGCAGCAGCCGGAGCGGGTTCGGCAACCGGTGCCGGTGCTTCTTCCGGCTTCGAGCAGGCGGCGAGGGTCAGGGCAAGCAGAGCGGCGGCGAGGAGGGACTGTTTCATTTTGATTTCCTTGGCTGATGGCGACAACAAAAATTCTGTCTGACAAGATCGAACGTGCAGCATCGATCAGCCCAAAATAGTAGCACGGGCGTCATGTATCAAGGAAGCGTGCGGGAAACATGACCTTACAGGCCGAACTTTGTTGTGCTGATGCAACATGAACAGGCCTCCCACAATTCGCCGAAGCGCTGCTTGTAACCGGCGTTTTCCAGCACGTCGCCGACCAGCAGCTTGCCGCGGAAATGCATGCTGTGCGTGCGAATCAACAGGGGGCCGTTAGTGCTGAGCATGAAGGTTTCGGTCAGGTGTCGCAGGGTGCGCGGGGTCTGCCGGATATGCATCCGATGAGATTGCGCAGCGCACAAATTCCAGAGTCTCGGCATGCGATGCTGCAGCGCATCGACGTCGTGCAGCACGATGCGCACGGTCATCGCCGGGTCGCGCGTCAGCGCGTCGGACAGCTGCGCCACGCGGGGCGAGCTCGCGAGAGCGGTGTCCACCAGATCGACGTCGAAAATGTCGAGGCCGAGCCGGCTGCGGTCGAGCAACTGCACCACCGCGGCCTGATAGCCCGCCCGGTCGGTGAAGCGCAGCGGCTCGGCGTCGTCAGACACCGCGCGCCCCCGGGTGCAAAAAGCCGTCGCCATACCAGTCGTGCAGCAGCGCCAGCGTGCCGGAATGATCGGGTACCGCGACCAGCGCGCGATCGCGGGCAAGCGCGGTGAGCGCGTCGCCGCTACCGGGAGGCACATCGACCGCCTCACCGTTGATCCACACATGGCGGCCGCTGCGCAGCAGCTGTGTGCGGGTGTCGAGACGCACACCGTGCTTCGCGACTTTCTGTGCGAAGCGCTTCAGACTCAGCGTGTCTTCCGGCGGATCGAAGAACACGTGCTGCTTCGGCTCGGACAGATAGCTGCCGAGGAACTGTTCGACGTCGCTGCGCGACCAGCGGATGGCGCCAAGCATGTCGGCGACGCGATCGATCATCGCTGTCGGCAGTCTGGCCGGGTCGTCCTGCAACGCGAGATCCGGGTCGGCATACATGCCATCGAGGCACAGCCGGTCGCGCAGGTGGTCGAGGAAGGCCGTGCCAAGTTCATGCGCCGACGGGGCGCGGAAGCCGATCGAATACGTGGTGCATTCGCCGTCTGCGACACCGTTGTGCGCGTAGTGCGGCGGCAGGTAGAGCAGATCACCGGGTTCGAGCAGCCACTCCTGCTCGGGCACGAAGTCGCGCAGGATGCGCAGCGGTGCGCCATCGACCAGCGTCAGATCCTGCTGCGCGCTGATCTGCCAGCGGCGCCGGCCGCTCCCCTGCAGCAGGAACACGTCGTAGGAATCGAAATGCGGACCGACGCCGCCGCCATCGGTGGCATAACTCACCATGACGTCGTCGAGCCGCGCATAAGGAATGAAGGCGAAACGGCGCATCAGGGCATCGGCCTGCGGCAGCACGAGGTTCAGGCCCTGCACCAGCACCGTCCAGGGCTGCGCCTTCGGCCGCTTCAGCAGGTGCTTAGGCAGCGGGCCGCGTTCGAGTTGCCAGCCGCTGGTGTCGTGTGCGATGAAGCGCGATTCCACGTCTTCGTCACGCGCCAGATCGAACAGCGCGTCGCGGCTGAGCAGCCCGTCGAAGCCGGGGATGGCGCCGCGCACCAGCAGCGGCTTCTTCTGCCAGTGGTCACGCAGGAAGGTACGCGGGCTCAGCCCGCCGAGCAGTGTCTTGTCCATGGCGCGGATTATCTCCGATGCACCGGAAAGCGCGCGCGCAGCGGGTAAAATCCGCGTCCCCCCAGAATCATGCAAGGTTGAACGATGCCGGTCGTCCGTATCGAATCGATGGACCACGAAGGTCGTGGCGTCACGCACTTCGAAGGCAAGGTGATCTTCGTGGATGGCGCGCTGACAGGCGAACTGATCGATTTTTCGCCCTATGTCCGCAAGCCGTCGTACGAGCTGGCGCAGATCAGCCGCATCCTCAAGCACAGCCCGCAGCGCGTGCAGCCGCGCTGCCGTTACTTCGGTACCTGCGGCGGCTGCAGCATGCAGCACCTTGACGTCTCCGCGCAGGCGTCGGTCAAGCAGCGCGTGCTGGAAGATGCGCTCTGGCATATCGGCCGCGTGAAGCCCGAGACGGTGTTCACGCCCCTGATCGGCCCCGGCTGGGGTTACCGTTACCGGGCACGCCTGTCGGTGCGTCACGTGTCGCGCAAGGGCGGCGTGCTGGTGGGTTTTCGCGAACGCAAGTCGAGCCATGTGACGAACATGTCGTCGTGCGAGGTGCTGCCGCCGCACATGTCGGCATTGCTGTTGCCGCTGCGCGAGCTGATAAACGGGTTTTCGATCTGTGATCGCGTGCCGCAGGTCGAGGTGGCGATCGGCGGCGAGGGTGCGCAGCAGATGACCGTTCTGGTGTTTCGAGTGCTTGCGCCGTTGTCGGCGGAAGACGAAGCTGCGCTGCGCGCGTTTTCCGACACGCAGCGGATGTCCATCTATGTCCAGCCGGGCGGCCCCGACACGCTGGCACCGTTCTGGCCGTTGCCGATGCCGGAGCTGGCGTACGAACTGCCGGATTTCGGCGTGCGTCTGGCCTTTGCGCCGTCCGAATTCACGCAGGTCAATCACGGCATGAACCGCTCGCTGCTGCGCCGCGCGATGTCGATGCTGGCGCCCCAGCCGGGCGAGCGCATCGCCGACATGTTCTGCGGCCTGGGCAATTTTTCGCTGCCGATTGCGGCGCTCGGCGCCGACGTGGTCGGTGTGGAAGGCGCCGATGCGCTGGTGCAGCGCGCCGCGCGCAATGCCGAGGCGAACGGTCTGGCATCGCGCGCGAGTTTTCGTGTCGCAAACCTGTTCAAGGCGACACCCGAGAGCCTTGCGGAGCTCGGCCACTTCGACAAGATGGTGATCGATCCGCCGCGTGAAGGCGCCTTCGATCTGGTCAAGGCGCTGCCCCGGGCAGATGCCGCAGGGGCACTGCAACGCATCGTGTACGTGTCGTGCAGCGCGGCCACGCTGGCGCGCGATGTGGCGGTGCTGGTCAACGAAAAGGGTTATCGCTTCCGCGGCGCGGGGATCGCCAACATGTTCCCGCAGACCTCGCACGTCGAGTCGATCGCGCTGATCGAGCGCTGACCCGGTCGTCGGCGATGGCAGAAATGAAGAAGGCGGCCGAAGCCGCCTTCTTCATTCCGTACTGCCGGGTTCAGTCGCGCTGGCCGGTCAGGGCCATCAGCAGGTGCAGCAGGCTGACGAACATGTTGTACAGGTTCAGATAAACCGACAGCGACGCCGACACATAGTTGGTTTCGCCGCCGCGCACGATGCGCTGCACGTCGTACAACATCCAGGCCGCCGAGATCATCACGATGCCGCCCGAGATCGCCAGCGACAGCACCGGCATCTTCAGGAAGATGTTGGCAACGATGGCGAGCAGCAGCACGATCATGCCGACCATCAGGAAGCTGCCCATGTTCGAGAAGTCGCGCTTCGTCGTGCTGGCGATCGACGCCAGCGTGAAGAAGGTGACCGCCGTGCCGCCCGCGGCCATCGCGATCAGCGATCCGCCGTTCGAGAAGCCCAGCGCGACCTGCAGGATGCGGCTCAGCATCAGACCCATGAAGAAGGTGAAGCCAAGCAGCAGCGCGACGCCTAGGCCGCTGTTCTTGTTCTTCTCGATCGCCCACATGAAGCCCCATGCGACGCCGAGGAACAGAACGAGCGACAGGATCGGGCTACCCGCCATGAACGAGAAGTTCATCTGGATGCCCACGACGGCGCCGAGCAGTGTCGGTACCATCGACGCGGCCAGCATCATGTAGGTGTTGCGCAGTACGCGGTTCTGCCCGGCGCTTGCGGTGCCGGCAGTCTGGATGGTCTGGAATTGCGGTTGCATGGCGTGACCCCGAAGGATGATTAACACACTAAAGACTATCGCACAGGTCGTTAAGTTTCAACGCATTGGACGCGTGTTAATATCCGGCCCCGAATGAAACCGTGGTGTCGCGCTGTCTGACACCTCGATATTCATCGCAAGCAGTGCAGCGGAAGCGTGGCAGAGCGGTTGAATGCACCGGTCTTGAAAACCGGCGAAGGTGAAAGCCTTCCGTGAGTTCGAATCTCACCGCTTCCGCCAGTAATTATTTTGCTTGCAGCACAAACACATACGCCTCGCAGACGCCAGGGTGAAGGTGTTCGGAAAGTGGTCGGGCGACGGATACCGCTGGCGAAAGCGCCCATATCTGACGCATCGACCAG
>NZ_JAUYRO010000055.1 GCF_030696805.1 Methyloversatilis sp.
ATGGCAAAGGGAAAGTTTGAACGTACCAAGCCGCACGTGAACGTGGGGACGATTGGGCACGTTGATCATGGCAAGACGACGCTGACGGCGGCGATCACGACGATTCTGTCGTCGAAGTTCGGTGGCGAAGCGAAGGCGTACGACCAGATTGATGCGGCGCCGGAAGAAAAGGCACGCGGCATCACGATCAATACGGCACACGTTGAGTACGAAACGGCGGCGCGTCACTACGCGCACGTTGATTGCCCGGGTCACGCTGACTATGTGAAGAACATGATCACGGGTGCTGCGCAGATGGATGGCGCGATCCTGGTGTGTTCGGCCGCTGACGGCCCGATGCCGCAGACACGCGAACACATCCTGCTGGCCCGCCAGGTGGGTGTGCCGTACATCGTGGTGTTCCTGAACAAGTGCGACATGGTCGACGATGCCGAGCTACTCGAGCTCGTCGAGATGGAAGTGCGGGAACTGCTGTCGAAGTACGACTTTCCTGGCGACGATGTGCCGATCGTCAAGGGCTCGGCGCTCAAGGCGCTCGAAGGCGACAAGACGGAGCTGGGCGAAGGCGCGATCATGGCGCTGGCCGATGCGCTGGATAGCTACATCCCGACGCCGGAGCGTGCGATTGACGGCGCGTTCCTGATGCCGATCGAAGACGTGTTCTCGATCTCGGGGCGCGGCACGGTGGTGACCGGTCGTATCGAGCGGGGCATTGTGAAAGTCGGTGAGGAAATCGAGATCGTCGGCATCAAGGACACGGTGAAGACGACGTGCACCGGTGTTGAAATGTTCCGCAAGCTGCTGGACCAAGGTCAGGCGGGTGACAACGTTGGCGTGCTGCTGCGCGGCACCAAGCGGGAAGACGTCGAGCGTGGTCAGGTTCTGGCCAAGCCGGGTTCGATCAAGCCGCACACGCACTTCACGGCGGAGATCTATGTGCTGTCGAAGGACGAAGGCGGTCGTCACACGCCGTTCTTCAATGGCTACCGTCCGCAGTTTTACTTCCGCACGACGGACGTGACGGGATCGATCGAACTGCCGGAAGGCACGGAGATGGTGATGCCGGGCGACAACGTATCGATCACGGTGAAGCTGATTGCGCCGATCGCGATGGAAGAAGGTCTGCGCTTTGCGATCCGCGAAGGCGGTCGTACGGTGGGTGCGGGCGTGGTTGCCAAGATCATCGCTTAAGCAGGTTGATGTTCCCCGGTCTGCGCGAGCAGGTCGGGTC
>NZ_JAUYRO010000109.1 GCF_030696805.1 Methyloversatilis sp.
ACCGGAATTGCCCGCAATCGTGCCGGTCCGGATGTCGGTCACCGCGCCGGCCGTGCTCACCGTCGTCAGCGTCCGGCCGTCGGCCTGGATCGCCTGCGCCCACGCCGCCGGCGACATCAGCAGCGGCAGGCTCGCCATGCCGATTGCGAGCCCGTGCGGGCGGTGCAGATTGGCCACCAGGGTGCGCAACCGGGGCAGGTTGCGACGGCGTTGAGCGATCTTCATGGTGTGACTCCCGGTTGCTGCCACGACCGTGCTTTGCGGTCGTTCGTAGGAATAATTCCTACATTATTGTAAGTCGATGTGACAGGGGCGTTGTTTGATTCGTCACGTCCGCTTGCGGCCGCGCTCGAAATGCCGCTGAAATCCGTCAATTTGTGCAAAGAACGTTCCGGCGTCGCCGCATCACGCACAGGAAGCCGACCGCGAGCCCGGTCAGCGCCAGCGAGCCGGGTTCCGGAACGGCCGAAACAAGCGGCCCGGTCAGCTCGAAATTCGCGCGTACATCACGGAAGTGGTACAGCGGTGTGTTGGCCAGAAACTGCACCGACTGGGTGCGCAGCGGGTCAGGTGTCACGGTCAGCACGCCGGTCGCGCCCAGGTCGAAGGTCAGCGTCGGCAAATCGAAGGCATAAAGCTGGTACTGGCCATTGGCGATTTCCTGCATGCCGATGTCGACCTCGAACGATCGGGTGATGCCCATGACGGTCATGCTCAGCGCGTGGGTCCGGTACTGGATGCCGCTCACGCCGGATTCGTCTGCCGGCCCGGTGCCCGCGAACAGCTTGAAGTAGTTGGCCAGCACCGGCGTGTCGCGCGTGAGATCGAGCGCGCCACTCAGCCCGTCCAGGCGGGAACGCGCGGTCGCCAGCGGATGCCCCTCGAAATAGGTCTGCACGGACGAGCCGGTCGTCTGGAAGGTGATCGGCACGGCGCATGCCGCACCCGTCCACAAGCACAGGGAAAACACTGCACTTCGCAGCGCGCCGAAAATGGAAATAGTCATCTGAACCTCCTTGTTGTGGATCCCGGCGGGCGCCTGCCCGCTCGTGACGTCCGGACCATGACCGTTTCGAATTCCGCACCTTGAAACGCTCACTGGGCGGAATTCGGCCGACGCGCAGCCGGAAATTTCAGGAGGGAATTAGGCGCGCAGCCCCTTGGGCGGTAAATACGAACATGCGCGTAGTGCGCGCCAGGACATGACGAAGAGCAGGAACTGGATCACGGCCGGTTACGACGGCCGGGTCACGCCTCGGGAAGGCGCTGGCGGATCGACCAGGCAACCAGCTCGGCCGCGTTGCGCAGGCCGAGCTTGCGGGCGATGTTTTCCCGATGCTTGCGTACCGTATGTTCGGAAATGCCCAGTTCGGCGCCGATCTGCTTGCTCGACAGGCCGCGTCCGACATGGCTGGCGATGTCCATTTCGCGACTGGTCAGGCCATCGTGTGCTGTCGTCGTGCCATGGCCGAACAAGGTCGCCAGTTCCGGGCTGACGTGGTAGCCCCCGTCGCCCACGGTGTGGATGGCCGACACCAGCGCGTCCGCGTCATCGGTCTTCAGCATGTATCCATGCGCACCGAAAGACAGCGCGGCCTGCACGGTCGCAGCGTCCTGACGCGCCGTCACGACCAGCACGCGGGTCGGCAGATGGGCGGCGGCGATGGCCTGCATCACTTCGAGCCCGTCGAGCCGCGGCAGACCCAGATCGAGCAGCAGTACGTCCGGCTTGAGCTCACGGGCAAGCCGCAGCGCGCCTTCGCCATCACCCGTTTCACCCAGCCAGCGCACCCGTGGCGCACGCGACAGCATCAGACGCAGCCCCTGGCGCACCAGGGCGTGGTCTTCGGCAACGACGATGCTAATCTCGCGGGCTTCCATGCGCCGGAAAATACCATGGCGATGACGTCGATACCGCTCGCCGCACACGACTGCACGGATGACAGCGCGGACGAGCGCGATGCGGTCCGGCGCGACCTGCTGGGCGTGTTGTTCGGTCATACGCCCACCATCGTCGCCGGCAACGTTGCCGTGGCGAGTACCGCGGCTGCGGTGCTGGTGAGCGCCGAGGGGCATTCGGCGGTCTGGATATGGCTGGCCGTCGTCTGTCTGCTGGTCGCCCTGCGCGCCCTCTACGTGCGCTGGATGCAGCCGCAACGCGCCGTGCTGGCCGGTCATCAGCTCGACCGCGCCGAGCGCGTCTACACGACTGTCGCCGCGCTGACCGGTCTGGCCTGGGGGGTGCTGCCCTGGCTGGGTTACGAAGGGCGCGACCCGTTCATGGACTTCTTCAGCGTCGCCATGCTGGTCGGCATGGCCGGCGGCGCCGTCA
Organism: Methyloversatilis sp.; assembly: GCF_030696805.1. Lineage (GTDB taxonomy): Bacteria > Pseudomonadota > Gammaproteobacteria > Burkholderiales > Rhodocyclaceae > Methyloversatilis. The sequence continues at coordinate 2,333 of NZ_JAUYRO010000109.1, forward strand.
CCGCCACCACGGCACTGCCGAGCGCGCTCAATCTATATCTGGTGTGCGCCCTCGTTCCGTTCGTCGTCAAGTCGTGGCTGATTGGCGGCGCCATCAATATTGCCGGCGGCTTGACCATCGTGTTCTACCTCGCGGTGCTCATTTCCTTCGGCCGCAACGCCCACGCCACGATGCGCAATGCCCTGCTGCTGACGCGCCAGAACGCGCGCCTGGCCGACACGCTGCGGCGCGAGCGCGACGCGGTGCAGGCGGCGATGCGTGCCAAGAACCTCTTTCTGGCCGGCGTGACGCACGACCTGCGCCAGCCGGTGCATGCGGTCGGCCTGCACATGCGCTATCTGCGCTCGCTGCGTGAAGACGAAGTGAGCCACGCGACCTTGAATGAAGCCTGCGCCGGCGTCGACGAAGCGGTGCGCGCGATGAGCAACCAGCTGTCGCGTCTGATCGAACTGTCGCGGCTGGAAGCCGGCGAGGCGCGCGTGCTGCGCCGCGCGTTGCCGCTGGCCGAGGTGTTGGCGTCGTGCGCCGCCCAGTTCGGCCCGCTGGCGCGTGACAAGGGGATCGAACTGGTGATCCGGCCGGCCCGCGCCACCGTGGACAGTGACCCGATGATGCTGCGTTCCATTCTCGACAATCTGGTGTCGAACGCGGTGCGCTACACCGACCGCGGCCGCGTGCTGGTCGCCAGCCGCTCGCGTGGCGACGAGGTGGAACTGCAGGTGTGGGACACCGGGCCGGGCATCGCCGAAGACCTGATCCCGCAGATCTTCATTCCCTACCGCCGCTTCGACGACCGCCAGACCCGGCACGATGAAGGTCAGGGACTGGGTCTGGCGCTGGCACGCAAGCAGGCGGAATTGCTGGGTCACCCGCTGACCGTGCGTTCGCGCATCGGCCAAGGCAGTGTGTTTGCGGTGCGCGTGCCCAGGGCGTAGGTGCAAGAGTGGCTTTGGGAGGGTTCCTGTGGGAGCGGCGATCCACTGCTGGCCCTGCATGGCCAGCCGGCTCTGCGGGCGGCGAGCAGTGCTCGCCGAAACCCCCGCGCCGCCCTCGCCGCAATACGCACGTTGCACAGCGACCATCGCGGCACTGAACGCGGCGAGGCCGCCGCTCCCACAGGGGCCGCTCCTGCAAAGGCCGTTTCGCAACGGCACACTTCCACAGCCAGCCGGGCTTTCCGGGTCATGTTGCAGTGCAATCGCGCAGCGCGCTGTCGTCATCGTCCGCAAGGCCAGACGGCAGGCGGACGACCGCCCGGCGGGCGGGCTGTCAAGGCTGTCGCCGCATGTCACCGAAGCGTAAAGTTCGGTGAACCGATGTCAGGAGACTCCCCCATGCAACAGATCGACCTGGTCCCGCTGACCGAAGAAGAAAAAATCGCCTGCCTGCCGGAGCAGGAAATTTCCAGCGAAGTATTGATCGAAAAATACGCCAAGGGCGGCGAAACGACGGTGGCCGAAGTGCGCCGTCGGGTGGCGAAGGCGCTCGCGCAGGCCGAGGCAGAAGACCGCCGCGCGCACTGGGAAGCGAAATTCCTCGACGCGCAGGAGCGTGGCTTCGTGCCCGCCGGACGCATCAGTTCGGCCGCCGGCACCCAGCTCACCGCAACATTGATCAACTGCTTCGTGCAGCCGGTCGGCGACTCGATCACCGAAGTCGAAGACCAGCGCCCGGGCATCTACACCGCGCTCGCGCAGGCCGCTGAAACCATGCGCCGCGGTGGCGGCGTGGGCTACGACTTCTCCAGCATCCGCCCGGTCGGCGCGCGCGTGCGCGGCACGCAGTCGCGTGCGTCCGGCCCGGTCAGTTACATGCGCGTGTTCGATCGCTCGTGCGAAACGGTCGAATCGGCCGGCAGCCGTCGCGGCGCACAGATGGGCGTGCTGCGTTGCGATCACCCGGACATCGAGCAGTTCATCCACGCCAAGGACAGTGGCGATCTGACCAACTTCAATGTGTCGGTCGGCGTGACCGACACGTTCATGAAGGCGGTCGAAGCCGACGGCACGGTCGAACTGGTGCACAAGGCCGAGCCGGCCAGCGACATCAAGGCCGCTGGCGCGTACCAGCGCGAAGACGGCCTGTGGGTCTATGCCAAGCCGCGGGCGCGCGAGCTGTGGGACCAGATCATGCGCTCGACCTACGACCACGCCGAGCCGGGCATCCTGTTCCTCGACCGCATCAACCGCGACAACAACCTGTACTACTGCGAAAGCATCGAGGCGACCAACCCGTGCGCCGAACAGCCGCTGCCGCCCTATGGCTGCTGCGATCTGGGTTCGATCAACCTGACGCGTTTTGTGAAGAAGCCGTTCAGCGAAACAGCCGAATTCGATTTCGACGGCTTCGCCGAAGTGTGCGCGGTGGCCATCCGCATGCTGGACAACGTGCTCGAAGTGACCCACTGGCCGCTGCCGCAGCAGCACGATGAAGCCATGGCGAAGCGACGCGTCGGCCTCGGCTTCACCGGCCTGGGCGACGCGCTGATCATGCTGCGCCAGCGCTACGACACGCAGGAAGCACGACTGATGGCGTCACGCATTTCCGAAGTGATGCGCGATGCGTCCTACCTGGCATCGGTCGAACTGGCGAAGGAGCGCGGCAGCTTCCCGCTGTTCAACGCAGACATGTATCTGTCGGGCGGCAACTTCGCGTCGCGCCTGCCGGCCGAGGTGAAGGAGCAGATCCGCAAGCACGGCCTGCGCAATTCGCACCTGCTGTCGATCGCGCCCACCGGCACCATTTCGCTCGCCTTTGCCGACAACGCGCGCAACGGCATCGAGCCGCCGTTCTCGTGGACCTACACGCGCAAGAAGCGCATGGCCGACGGCACCTTCAAGGAATATGCGGTCGAGGACTTCGCCTGGCGCATGTACCGGCACCTCGGCGGCGACGTGACGAAGTTGCCGCCCTGGTTCGTCACCGCGCTGGAAATTTCGGCCGCGGCGCACAAGGACATGGTCGCAGCGGTCGCCCCCTATATTGATACGTCGATCTCCAAGACGGTGAATGTGCCGGCCGACTATCCGTACGCCGACTTCGAAGATCTCTACCTCGCCGCCTGGAAAGCCGGCCTGAAGGGCCTCGCCACCTACCGACCGAACAGCGTGCTGGGCAGCGTGCTGTCGGTCGACGCGCCGAAGACGGAAGAAAAGAAGCAGCCGCACGACGTCGAAATCATCACCGGCACCAACCAGCGTCTGTCGATCGGCGCGCTGCCGGCGCCTGTGCTGTCCAGCCTGCGCTGGCCCGGCCGGCCCGACATGGCGGACGGCAACCCGAGCTGGACCTACATGCTGAAGACGCCGGGCGGCGAATTCGCGCTGTTCGTCGGTCACATCGAAAACGAAGGCCCGGACGGCCGCATGCAGACCCTGCCGTTCGAGGTGTGGGTCAATGGCGCTGACCAGCCGCGCGGTCTGGGTGCCGTCGCGAAGACGCTGTCGATGGACATGCGTGCCAATGACCCCGGCTGGCTCAAGCTCAAGCTCGACGTGCTGGCGCGCACCGCCAGCGACCAGGGTTTCGACATGCCCCTGCCGCCCAGCGGCGAGCATCGCCGCATGCCGGGCGTGGTGGCGGCCTTCGCCAACGTGATCCGCTACCGCTGCGACAAGCTGGGCGCCCTCGAACGCGAAGCCCCGACGCCGGTGCTCGACACGCTGTTCGCGCTGCAGGAGCCGAAGACCGGCACCGACGGCACGCTGAGCTGGACTGTCGACATCAGCAACCCGGCCACCGGCGAAGACTTTGTGCTGGGTCTGAAGGAAATCACGCTGCCCGGCGGCGAAACCCGTCCGTACTCGGTGTGGCTGTCGGGCAATTACCCGCGCGCGCTCGACGGCCTCACACGCATCCTCGCGCTCGACATGCGCGTGATGGACCCGGCCTGGATCGGCATGAAGCTGCGCAAGCTCATCAGCTACCCGGAACCGCTGGGTGACTTCATGGCCTTCGTGCCGGGCACCCGCCGGCAGCAGAACTGGCCCTCGACCGTCGCCTACGTCGCCCGGCTGATCATCCACCGTTACGCCATGCTGGGCATCCTTGACGAAGCTGGCTACCCGATGCGCGAAATGGGCATCCTCGAATCACCGCGCGGCGACGACGAGCCCAGGCTGATGCAGGGTGCGCTGTGCGGCGAATGCGGCAATCAGTCGGTCATCCGCAAGGACGGCTGCGACTTCTGCACCGCCTGCGGGGCGGTGGGGAGTTGCGGCTGACGCGGCTCCATCCGCTCTCCCGCGGATGCGTGAGAGGATGCGGCTGAGGGTCTGAAGGTGAGCGCCGCAACCGTGGTGACGCTGGAAAAGCAAAGACCAGGCAGCCGAATCGACTGATTCACGCTGCGCGGGGGCTCCAAAGTTTACGTGCAAGGCAGGATCCGCCGAAGCCATCGGGGATGTCCGCGCGGGCGCCGAAGACACCGACGAAGCGGCTGCAACGGGAGTAATGCGATGAAGATCGAATTCAGTCTGGCGTTGGCCGGACGCAGGCACCTGCCACGAGCCGGGTTTTTCCTGCTGCGTCGTTAAGACTCCCCGGGATCCAAAATGCAGCCGTCGCGTGCGAACCTCAAGCGCGAGCAATCGCACGCGGAGGAAATCGCAAACAGCTCGAGTCATGCCATCGGACTGCTCGCAGCGCTCATCGGAACTCCGGTACTCATTGTCCACGCAGTACGACAGGACGACGCCGCCTTCATTGTCGGCGTGATCATCTTCGCGGCAACCGTCTTGCTGCTCTACCTGGCGTCGACCCTCTATCACGCGCTTCCGGCCGGAAAGGCCAAGCGCGTCTTTCGAGTCCTGGATCACTCTTCGATCTTCCTCCTCATCGCCGGCACGTACGCACCATTCAGTCTGGGCGTCCTCCGTGGCGCATGGGGCTGGACTTTGTTTGGTCTGGTCTGGTCCATTGCCGTTGCAGGCATCGTGTTCAAGGCCGTCGGCAAGGCGTCCCACCCCGTTCTTTCGACCGGCCTCTACCTCCTGATGGGCTGGCTTGTCGTGATCGCAGTCGATCCTATGGTCACCCGGGTCCCGTTGTCCGGGCTGTTGTGGTTGCTTGCCGGGGGCGTGTTCTACACCGCCGGCGTCGTGTTCTATGCCACTGACTCCAGGCTGCAGTACGGTCATTTTGCATGGCATCTTTTTGTCATGGCCGGCACGGCGTGTCACTACTTCGCCGTGCTCTGGTATGCGGCCTGACCATCGGAGTGTGAATTTGCCCCTTTCGGCGGACACCCGGCACTAATGGGAGAAGCGGTCCGGGATGCCGAAGAGAGAAGCGCCGCATCCGGTGGAATGCTGACCAGGCGTATCCGTACGATTCGCGGCGCACCGGATGCGTCCTGCGGACGGGCGTTGGCCGGACCAGACGTCAGCCTCGTGACGCAATGAGGATGCAACCGGCGCAGGTCCGTCGCCCGGGCGCATCGGGCAGACCGGCACTCTTTCGCGTCGTACGCTCGCACGCATCTCCGCAGGTATTCTTGACGCCACCACTTTCCATTCCCGCCCTCAAGATGACCGCATCGCCGTGGCGCATCGCCGCCTGCCTCACGCTCGCCATCGCCGTTGCGCTGTTCGCACCCGACGACCCCGCATTGCGCGCCGCGCTGGCCATCTTTGCGCTGACTGGCTCACTGTGGATGACGCAGGCCCTGCCGCTGACGCTGACCGCGCTGCTGGTACCGCTGCTGGCGGTGCTGTTTGCCGGCATGACGCCGTCGAAGGCACTGGCGTCATTCGCGCACCCCATCATTTTCCTGTTCCTCGGCGGCTTCGCGCTGGCGGCGGCGCTCGCGCAGCACGGGCTGGACCGCTGGCTCGCCCGCCGGGTGCTCGCACTGTCCGGCGGGCGCAGGGTGAGCTCACTGGCCCTGCTGTTTGCGCTGACTGCGCTGCTGTCGATGTGGATCAGCAACACCGCCACCGCAGCCATGATGCTGCCGCTGGCACTCGGTCTGCTCGGCCCGGACGCCGATCCGCGCGAACGCACCTTCGTGCTGCTGGGCGTGGCCTACAGCGCCAGCATAGGCGGCATCGGCACGCTGGTTGGCAGTCCGCCGAACGCCATCGCCGCCGCCCAGGCCGGCATCGGCTTTGCCGAATGGATGCGCTTCGGGATGCCGCTGGTCCTCGTGCTGCTGCCGCTGATGGCGGCGACGCTGTGGCTTGTACTGCGCCCGGCGCTCGGCGGACGCATCGAACTGCCGGCAGAGGAAGGCGTCGATGGCTGGACGCCCGGACGCATCGCAACGGCTTCGGTATTCGCGTTCGCCGTAACGGGCTGGGTATTCGGTGCGCCGCTGGCACGCGCGCTGGGCGTCGAAGAGGACATCGACGCCGTGGTCGCGCTGGCCGCCATCGTGCTGTTGGTGGTCAGCCGCGCCATCGACTGGCCGGACATCGAATCCCGTACGCAGTGGGGCGTGCTGCTGCTGTTCGGCGGCGGACTGGCGCTGAGCGCCCTGATGGGTTCGAGTGGCGCGAGCCGCTTTCTGGCCAACGCGCTGACCGACCTGCTGCGCGGCACACCCGACTGGCTGGTGCTGCTGGGCATCATCGCCTTCGTGGTCATGCTGACCGAACTGGTCAGCAACACCGCCAGCGCCGCGCTGCTTGTTCCGGTTTTCGCCGTGCTAGCGCCCGACTTCGGCCTCGATCCGCGCGCGCTGTCTGCGGCCATCGCGATTTCGGCCTCCTGCGCCTTCATGCTTCCGGTCGCCACGCCCCCGAACGCGCTGGTATTCGGCACCGGCTACGTGTCCGCAGGCTCGATGATGCGCTGCGGACTGCTGCTGAACGGGGTGTGCATCGGCGTCATCTCGCTTTACGCACGGGTGCTGTGACGGCGGACGGAGAGGATGACAAAGTCGGCTGGTCGATGCGTCAGATATGGGCGCTTTCGCCAGCGGTATCCGTCGCCCGACCACTTTCCGAACACCTTCACCCTGGCGTCTGCGAGGCGTATGTGTTTGTGCTGCAAGCAAAATAATTACTGGCGGAAGCGGTGAGATT
>NZ_JAUYRO010000045.1 GCF_030696805.1 Methyloversatilis sp.
TGCGGATACCGACGAAGCCGGCCATGCATTCCAATCTCAAGCCGGCCGGGTCTTCCGATTTGAAGCCGGCCACCCTTGGCGTCATTCGCATGGGTCGAGGGGATGATGTTTTGCGGTTCGTCGAAGGTCAAGCGGCAGGCTGAGCGATGCTGCTCTGTTTGGTTTTTCGCAGGCTCTCGCCCTTGAGGTCGATGCGGTAGGCGTTGTGAACGAGACGGTCGAGGATGGCGTCGGCGATGGTGGGATTGCCGATGAGCTCGTACCAGCGATCGACGGGAAGCTGGCTGGTCACGATGATCGATCGCGCCTCGTATCGGTCCTCGACGATTTCGAGGAGGTCGCGACGCTGCTCGGCATCGAGCGGCTCGGGTCCCCAGTCGTCGAGGATGAGCAGATCGAGGCGGGCGATGGTGCGCAGCATTCGAGCGTAGCGTCCATCGCCACGCGCCAGCGCCAGGGCTGCGAGAAGACGCGGCACGCGGTGATAGGCGACGGAGAAGTCTTCCCGGCAAGCCTTGTGGCCCAGCGCGCAGGAGAGCCAGCTCTTGCCGACGCCGCAGGGGCCGGTGATCAGGAGATTGTGCCGTGAGCGGATCCAGTCGCCGGCGGCAAGCTTAAGGAAGAGCGCGCGGTCGAGCCCGCGGACAGCGCGATAATCGACGTCCTCGACGCTGGCGGCATGACGCAATCTGGCGGCACGGGCCCGGCTCTCGAAGCGCTTCTGCTGGCGCAGCGTCTTCTCCTGTTCGAGCAGCAGCCCGAGCCATTCGGCATGTTCGAGACGGCTGGCCTCGGGCTGGGCATCGAGATCGCGGAAGCCCTTGGCCATGCCGTGGAGCCCGAGGCTGGTGAGCAGATCGAGGGTGGGATGGATCAGCATGATGGTCGTTCCTTCAATGGAAGTAGCCGGGGCCGCGGAGATTGGGGTGATCGATGACCACGTCGTCCGTCGGCGTTTTGCGGTCGGTCCTGTTGGCGATGATCGCGCTGATGCTCTTGTAGGTGAGCGCGCCGATGGCGACGGCGCGGGCAGCGACGATCTCGGCGCGTTCGGGCGCGATATCCTTGAACAGGCGCAGGATGCCCAGGCAGGTGCGGAAGCCCTGCTCGGGATGAGGCCGGTTGGCCAGGATGACGATAACAAGCCCCTCCGTGTTGGGGCCGATCGAGGCGCCCCAGCGCCGGAAGCGCTCCGGCGTCCACTCGGCGTAGCGCCGATGCGCGCTGGGCATGTGATCGGGATCTGTGCCATGCCGGCGCCCGCCATGACGACGCTGGTGTGCGGCGATGCGCTGACCCCGGTGGAACAGCTCGATCGTCCGGGTCGTTGCGCGGATATCGACCTGCTCGCGGATCAGGCCATGGGGTACCGAGTAGAAGAAGCCGTCGAACTCGACATGATAATCGAGGGAGACCCGCGCCAGGCGCCATTCCGCGAACTGGTAGTCGGCGTCCGGTAGCAGCGCCAGCACGGGCCGCTCGACGGTCTCGAACAGATGCCGACGGCTGACGCCGAGCCTGCGCATGACGTGGGCGTTGATGCGCTCCACCATGGCGGCGATCGCGGCATTCGCCTCGGCCAGCGAGAAGAAGGTCTGCCGACGCAGCCGCCCAAGGATATAGCTCTGGGCGAAGCGCACGCCGGCTTCGACCTTCGCCTTGTCGCGGGGCTTGCGCGGGCGGGCCGGCAGAATGCCGACGCCGTAATGGGCGGCCATCATCCCGTAGCTGCGGTTGATCTCGGGATCGTAGAACGAGGCTCTCTGGACGCCGGACTTCAGGTTGTCGGGCACGACGAGGCGCGGCACGCCACCGAGGAAGCGGAACATCCGGACATGGGCCTCGATCCAGTCGGGCAGCGTCTGCGTCCAGGTCGCTTCGGCATAGGTGTAGTTCGAGGCGCCCAGCACGGCGACGAAGATCTCGGCCTCCCGCACGACACCGGTGGTCCGATCGACGATCGAGAGCTTCTTGCCGGAGTAATCGACGAAGACCTTGTCGCCGGCGGGATGATCCTGGCGCATGGTCGGCGACAGGCGGCGTTCGAACTCCCGGTACAGATCGCAGAAGCGGCTGTAGCCGTAGCCGTCGGGATGAGCGTCGCGGTACTCCTCCCAGAGCACCATCAGGTTGACGCCGGGCCGCTTCAACTCGCAGACGAGGCAGGCCCAGTCCGGCTCGACGCGGCGGCGGAAGCCGCTCTTCACGCCGGCATGGGCGAACAGGCGCTGCTCGAGAACGGCGTCCGTCAGATCGCCGGCCAATGGCCAGGCAAGCCCGGCGGTCGCGGCGCGCTTGAGGTTATCTTGGATCGTGCTGCGCGCCACGCCGAGCGTGCGTCCGATCTCCCGCGCGCTCACCCCATCTCGGGCAAGCCGCAGCATCTGTCGTATCTGTCGCATGGTCAGTTCTCTCTTGGCAGGCATCCGGCTTCCCTCGATTGCGAGGGGCCTGATGCCCGAGGGACTGACCCAAACGAAAACGCCAAACTCTCCGAAAACCGGCCGGAGATTGATCGGAACCCCGGCCGGCTTCAAATCGGAATGGTGGCCGACATCAGATCGGAACGGTGGCCGGCTTCAAATCGGAATACCCGGCCGGAATGAATCGGAATCCGCA
>NZ_JAUYRO010000058.1 GCF_030696805.1 Methyloversatilis sp.
GATGAACCCCGAAAGGGCCTCGGGTCGATGATTCGGGGCTGAAAAAGAGCCGAAATTCGATGTCATGACGATGCGAATTTCGGAGTTGCTGCCTCACGGACGAAAAATCCCGGAAGGGTGGCTTTGATCAGCGTTTCCCTAACAGATCACCTGGTCAAGTTTCTATACTGTGAGTAAGGTTGATGCCGGACTCCAATTAATAGGTGAGTCTAAGTTGTTTGAACACGAGTGAGAGCTTCACCCGCATCACCTCCTTTAGGGAGGCCAGGATTGACAGCAGCGTGACCCGATGTTTCTCAGGCGCCGGACGCCGCTCCTGTCGGCCACCCGATCGGGAGTGTAGCAAAAACAGAAAGGCCCCTCTTCTGCAGGGGCCCTTTCCTTTTGCTTAGTCCAAAATGGTTGAATAGCGCGGCCTCTATGTACAAAATCAAGCTACCAAGGGTAAAAACAGCTTGCAGCTATCCAATTTGGTCCGCGATTGCCCCTTAGCGATATTGACTTGCATAGCCGTATCCGCAATCTGTAGGATTCCTGCTTTCTCGCTCTCGAAACTCCCTTTAGCGCTTAGCCAATTCAAAACGTCTGCCAAATGCCAAAGCGATGCGCTTCCCGCATGAACAGGAGGGGGGAAACTCGATGAATTTTCTGTCCAGAGCTTACGCATATACTGCCGGCTCACTCCGATTATGTTGGCAATATCAGACAATCCAACATAATCGGGACCGGCTTCAATCAGCTCAGCGTCAGGAAGCGCTCGCTTCACGTCTGACAGGGCGCTGAATACTGCAGCGTCGGCGCTTTCAGCCTCTCTCGTGAAGTCCAAGGCAATTCGGCCGGCCGTCCCTGTTCCGATCAAAGAATCGTCACAACCCGCCTCGGCCAGTCGCTCGATTACGTCATCGAGATCCTGATTGCTCTCAGCAAGCCGATATTTCAAAACAAAACTAAATTCCATCATTTCCCCGCTCTTAGCCTTACGTGAACCGAGGCCCCTTTGCTTCGGTCTTTCCCGTGCACCCGGCCACGACCCTGCAGAGAGCTTTTGCATGGTTCTCCGGACTTTTAGGCGTGCTCCAAATACTCGTAATGCAGAAGTCCCCGCATCGACAATCGTCGGTGTTGTAAGGGCAATACATCTTCCCCCATGCGTGGCTACCTCCGAGAACGATGCGCCACCCAGCAGCTTCCGCTAGGCGCACCGCCCGTTCAATCTCTTTGTTCGGGTGTTCTCTACGCTTCATTCGACTCACGTACCTTAGGTCACCGCACTCGGGTTGTCAAGTGACAACTTACCTAGTGCCCCTGGCTGTCAGCCAGTTCTACTCCGGAGAGGACTTTCAGTTGCCCACCCTATTTCAGCGACTGCTGAAATAGTCTTAAAAAGTGAAATTTCTTAACATTTTCACTAAAAATGCCGCGCGCTCTTGGTGCAAGGGCTTGAGTCATGACGAGGACCGCACTGGGGAATTGCCCCCGACCCTGCGGAAGGCTCTCCTCGTCCCCGTCCCGAATCTCCGTCATTTTAGCCAAGACACCCTGTCACTGATTTTGGCCGTCAGACCAAGCATTCCTTCATCTTGGCCTGGCTGATGCCTCGGAACTTGCCGCGTAGCATCTCAGAGAGCTTGGGCTGAGGCATGCCCAGCAGTTCGGCCGCCCGTTGCTGCGTCAGGCGCCGGCTCTTGATCATCTGGGCGATCTGGTGCGCGAGTTCAGCCTTCACCCGCATTTCGTCGGCATCGGGCCGACCAAGGTCAGCATAAGGGTTGTCGCTGCCTTGTTCGATGGCGATGTCGTCGATGAGCGCTACGGTGTTCATATCCTTACCTCTTTTCCCTTGCGTATAGGTAATTGAGAGGGAGTCCCACGGCGCCGCGTGGCCGGACGAGCCATTTTGCGGTCTGTGGGCTCCCGCAAACGCTATACCCCTTAGGCCCTAACCCCTCAAACAGTCCTTCATGGCCATTGGGCACTGCTATTTAGTCGCAGATTCGTACAGCAGTACGCAGATCTGTTGTGATCAACCGCCAATAATCTTCTTCGAAAGGATCTGTTTTGGAAGCTCAAACTGCGCCGACCAATCAGCCGCAAGAGCCTAGCGATCGCATGCTCAAGCTGCGTGCCCTCGCAGCGCGTGCTGCTGCCTTAAACGAGGGCATCCTCAAAGAACGAGTAGCTGTCCCTGATCCCTTCGGCGGCTATGCAATTGTCGTACGCGAGACCAAGATCTGAGCAGCTCCCGCGGTCTTCTCTCACCAGCGCCCTTGGACCAAATCTAGGGGCGCTCTTCTTTGGATTCTTAGCCTTCGGATAGCGAGGGTTTGACACCCTTAAAGGCACGGAAAAGTGAGCCAAGAAAAAGCCGTAGATTCTCATTAGAGACAAGAATGCCTATTGCGTCATTTCAGTGACTTATCGTCATCCGTCTCACTTCAGGAAGACACGTCGTCTCACTAGAGACAAGAACAGCGCCTACTTGTCTCATTAGAGACAAGATTATCCAAAAACACTCAATTTTGCCCACCCAAATCGTTGAATTAAAACGTAATTTATGAAATTCATGTTGGAGGCGCGCCCGGCTTTGCTACACTGGAGATGAACCCGACCCGATTTTCCTCCAGCGCGATAGCGCTCTCTCCCGTACGAACCCCTGACGGGGCTCCCATCCCGGACTTGTATTCACTGAAGGCATCTCTCCCAAACAGCGAGGAATCACTTAGCTTGCGTGCGACACGCTTAAACCGGTGTAACAAGAAATTGTCGCTGCTGGCCCGAATAGAGCTTTGCCCGGATTACGCTGTTATCGAGCCCCCCGCGAGCTACCAAAGACTGAAGCTTCCCCAAGGAGTTCACTTTGTACGTCTGCGTAAGATGCTGAAATCGCCGTATCTCGTGAGAAGTGCACGCGCGCCGAGCAATGTTGAGAAATCCGTTCTTTTCAAATAATCGGAGGTTCTCGGGATGGATCAACGCCAGCAGACTCTCAATTTTCCCGATCTTTTCCTGCAGGTGTATCAGTGCATCCGCCTCCGACCGTACGCCGAATCGTTTCCACGCGGGTTCGTGGTGGAACAAGCGGTTTCGAAAATCGCGGACGGTTGAAACCAAGTCGTGAGCATAGGAGAGGGTAGAAGCTGCATGTGAACTCGGCCAAGCACCGGCAAAGACGGTACCCAGACGGCTTGGCCAAATCAAGCTATTGCCCATAAACTCTTGGTCCAGCATGAAGCCCCATGTTGAGAATTCCGTCTTGGCCATCACTCCATGGTGGTTTGGAGCGACAGCGCCGGTCACGCCGTATCGGCTGCGCTGCTCAGCGACGAACTTCCGCGTAGCTTTGACGAAGTTGTCGCGTACCGCTTTAACCGGTTGCGGAGGAGAGACGCCTGGGGCGAAGGATCGGTACCGAAGCTTTGCTCCTGACCACCAGAAATTCCCAAGGTGCGCACGCAACGCCCGATCAACGGCGTTGCGCAAGGAGATCTCAGTTGCCCCGATGATGGGGTAGATTGCACTACTCACGTGGGCATTCCAGAGGTAAACACCCATAAGTTCGACGTCATTGGAGGGCTGGAAGACGCTCTGGTAGCTGTTGATGCGCTCGTTGCTAATTAGCTGGTCGATAAGGGTCGGGCGGTACAGAAGCGTTTTTGGCATTTTTCTCCCTGCGAATTTATCTCTTGGCCCGATGCCGGGTGCGAACCGCTACGCTTGACGAGCGCGCCTTCAAGTTTCTATACTAAGCGTAAGGTTGATGAAGGGTTCCAATGGATGAAAGTCTACGACCCTTCACTTAAGACCTAGAATACCCACCCCGGCCTTGAGCCGGGGTTTTCATTTGTGTTCCGCTCCTAGCTTTCTGGTCGCTGGGCGTAGATGCCCGCAAGATGCAAGATTTTTCAAAAACGTCCAATTTTCCACGCCCAACCCTTTGAATTAAATCATAATTTCTAAAACCGCCTTCACAAGGCTGCTTGCCTCACCTGCCCCCTTCGCCACCTCCGCTGCATTATCCACCCTCCCCACAACCTTCGCCGTCGTGGCGCCCCAGCCGATAAAGGGAATCATGGCCGCGCCCGACAGGGCTGCGTTCGTGTTGTCGCCCCGTCCAAGGTAGATCAGCGCGTTGGCACCGTCGGCAAGCTCGCCGAA
>NZ_JAUYRO010000081.1 GCF_030696805.1 Methyloversatilis sp.
GCGACCACGGCAGCGCACCGCGGTCGCTGGATGCGCTGCCGTTCCGGCGTACAATTCTGCGTGCCGCGGGTGTAGTTCAATGGCAGAACGGCAGCTTCCCAAGCTGCATACGTGGGTTCGATTCCCATCACCCGCTCCAGGCGCTTTCGACGCCCCCCACCACCTTCCCCTCTGTCCGCTAAGCCGCCACCCGCGGTCGTCGCGATCCTGCGCTTCCTCTTTTCCTACAGCCAGCCAAACGCTGCACCACTAGACTGGAAGCCGTTTTTTCTCCGCATTTCAGCAGACCCGGGTGTCCTCAGCGCCGGGCCTGCACGCCGGGTCCATGACCCGATCTCCAGGCCGACGAACAGTCGGTCCGCACGTCACACAATCCGGGAGATTTCCATGCGCCTGCGACGCCTGCCGCCATTGCTTGCCCTTTTTTTTCCTGCATTGATGCTGAGTTCGGCCGGCCACGCCGACGAAATCGAATTGACCAACGGTGATCGCATCACCGGTCGCATCGTGTCCAAGGCGGGCAACGAACTGGTCGTGCGCACCGACTACGCCGGCGAGTTGCGCCTGCGCTGGGACCTCGTGAAAAGCCTGCGCACCTCGGAACCCGTCACCGTGATGACTGCAGGCGGCGACCTGCTGAACAGTGCACAACTTGCTGCCAGCGGCACCGACAAGGTGGCGCTGTCGAATCCGGGTACCGAAGGCAATGTGAAGCGGGAGGACATCGCCTTCATCAATCCAACACCGGAACAATCCGGCAATGGCGTGAGCTACAGCGGCCGGGTCAATCTGTCGGCCGCACTGGTGCGTGGCAATGCCGAGAACGACCGCATCTACGGTGATGGCGCGCTGGACGCGCGCGCCAAGGGCTACGCCTGGGGACTGGGCATGAAGGTGGACCGGCGCAAGGACCGGGGTGTAAAGACGGCGCAGCAGTGGCTGCTCAACGGCAACTATGACCACTTCGTCAATGAACGTCAGTTCATCTACGCGCGAACCTCGTTCGAGCAGGACAAGATCAAGGACATCCAGCTGCGCACCACGGTCGGTGGCGGCTACGGCTGGCAGATCTTCGAGGACGAGCAGACAAGGCTTTCGCTGCGCACCGGTCTCGATTACGTCAATGTGGACCGCATCGTCAGCCAGGACGACGACTATCCGGCGCTGGGCTGGGGCGTGCGCGCAGCACACTGGGTATTCGACCGGCGCGCCGAACTGTTCCACGACCAGGACGGCTTCTGGAGCGTCGCCGATACCCAGCAGCTGACCATCCGCTCGAAAACCGGCGTGCGTCTGCCGATTGCGGCCGGCATGACCGCGTCGGCCCAACTCAATGCCGATTGGGAGCGCACGCCGGCCCCCGGCCGCAAGGCCGTCGATTCGACCTTGCTGCTCGGGCTGGGCTACGCATGGTGATCAGGGCTTGTCTTCCGGCTTGTCGATACCGCGATAGCCACCGCCGAAATACAGCAGCGGATCACCGGCACTGCGCTCGAAGCGTTCCACCCGGCCGACGAAAATGAGGTGGTCGCCACCGGCGTACTGGATGTCGTTGCGGCATTCGAAACGCGCGAGACACCCTTCCAGCAACGGGGCGCTCCCGAGTCCCTGACCCGTGGCAAGCCCGGCGAAGCGCTGTTCTCGACTGCCGGCGAAACGGCTCGACAGCGCCTGCTGCTGCGCACCCAGCACATGGATGGCGTAATGCGAGCAGGCGCGGAAGGCCTCTTCACTTGGCGAGCCACACATCAGGCTCCATAGCACCAGCGGGGGTTCCAGCGACACGGAATTGAAGGAGTTCACCGTCAGACCGACCGGATCGCCGTTGGGCGCACGGGTGGTGACGATGGTGATGCCGGTGGCGAACAGCCCCAGCGCGTCGCGGAAGGCGCGGCTGTCGCGCGTGGGGTTGTTCATCGCGGTGCGGAGGACGGCGCGGTCGCGTCCGGGCGGCTGATCGGGCATGGCACTGCCTGCGCGGCGGTGCGCGCGGGTCGGACGGACGGGTAGGTCATCAGACGGACTAACATTTGTGAGCACGGATTATCGCTGCTTTTGCGCAGCCGGCCAGCGCCGGACGCCTACAATCCGCTGCCGAATCACGCCTCGCGACACGACATGGCGACACAAACCGACGAATCCCCCCACACGCAGGCCGACACTTTCGCTCCGACGCTGGTGCGCTGGCAGCGTCTGCACGGCCGCCACGACCTGCCCTGGCAGCACGGCGATGCGTACGGGGTATGGGTGTCGGAAATCATGCTGCAGCAAACCCAGGTGCAGACTGTGATCGGCTATTACGCCCGCTTCATGGCTCGCTTCCCGACGCTGGCAGCCCTCGCGGCCGCTGAAGAAGGCAGCGTCATGGAATCATGGAGCGGCTTGGGCTACTACGCGCGCGCGCGTAACCTGCACCGCGCTGCGCGCGAGATCATCCAGCGCTTCGAGGGGCGCTTCCCGGCGGCGATCGATGACATCGCCAGCCTGCCCGGCGTCGGCCGCTCGACCGCGGCCGCCATCGCCACCTTCTGCTTCGGCGCGCACGAACCGATACTCGACGGCAACGTGAAGCGGGTGTTCGCCCGCGTGTTCGGCATCGAAGGCTTTCCGGGCACGCGCGCGGTCGAACAGCAGATGTGGGCGCAGGCGCGCGAACTGATGCCGGCGAGCGACGGTGTGGCCTACACGCAAGCCTTGATGGATCTGGGCGCCACCGTGTGCACGCGCGGCCGCCCACGCTGCAGCGACTGCCCGCTGCGCGAGCGCTGCGTGGCTCGTCGGGACGGCCGCCAGCGCGAATTCCCGGCGCCGCGGCCGGCGAAGGTACGACCGCAGCGGCTGCGTTTTGCGCTGTTGATCGAATGCGCGGGCCGCGTGCTGCTGGAACGCCGCCCGGGCCAGGGCATCTGGGGCGGCCTGCTGAGCCTGCCGGAACTGGCAGCGCAAAACCTGACCGACGCAGAGACTGAAGCCAGCCGTTGGCTGGCGAACCACGGTCTGCCGGACCACGTGGTCGAGGTGATGGCACCGGTCATTCACGGCTTCACCCATTTCGAATTGCATCTGGTGCCGCTGCATATAACCGTTGTAGGCAGCGCAGCGCCTTTGCTGGCAGGTGAAGCCCCGCTGCACTGGCAGCCGCTGGACGACGCCACGGAGGCGGCGCTGCCGGCGCCGGTGCGCAAGCTGCTTGCGCAGCACGACGCCGACCGACGCACGCCGCGCCCGTTGCCATGAAGTGCCGCGACGGCTGCGGCGCCTGCTGCATCGCGCCCTCCATTTCCAGTCCGATTCCGGGCATGCCGCACGGCAAGCCAGCCGGTGTGCGCTGCATCCAGCTTGACGAACACGAGCGCTGCCGCATTTTCGGCTTGCCCGAGCGCCCGGCCTGCTGCGGCGGCCTGCAACCTTCGGCCGACATGTGCGGCGACGGAGCCGCCCATGCACTGGTGTGGCTGGCAGCGTTGCAGCGCGCAACCGACAGCTGAATATCTTGCCGGGTGCGCTGGCCGACTGCCGACGCGGGGCCCTCGGGAGAAACCCGGGAATGCGGCAAATTGGACTCGCTTTTCGGGGTCTGTGACCGGCATCACACGGAGTACCGTTGTCGCATTGCGTTCCGTGGGCCATCCGCCATGCACCTGTTCCGCGCCCTCACCGTGCAGTTCATTGCGTGGGCCGTTGCCGTGTTTGCCTTGCTGTACACGGTGTCGCCGCCCGCCGGCCTGACGGCGGTCGTCATCATGCAGGGCGGCATCGCCGCCGCGCTTGCGCTGGCCATGGGCGCGCCGCGGTGGTGGGTCATCATCCACCTGCTTTTTTCACCGCTGGTGGTCGGAGCGCGCGCGCTCGGCATTGCGCCCGCGTGGTATCTGTTCGCCTTCCTCGCACTGTCGGCCATCTTCTGGTCGACCTTCCGGACGCGCGTACCGCTGTTTCTGACCAATCAGGCGACCGCACGCGCGCTGCTCCTGACGCTGCCGCAGGACAGGCCGGTCCATCTGGTCGATCTGGGCTGCGGTACCGGCAGTCTGTTGCGCCGGCTGGCCATGTCGCGCCCGGACTGCCGCTTCACCGGCATCGAGAACGCACCGCTGCCCTGGCTGATCGCTCACCTGCGCAACCGCCACCTGCCGAACGTGACGATACGCCGCGATGATCTGTGGTCGGCCCACCTTGGTCACTTCGACGTGGTGTATGCCTTCCTGTCACCGGTGCCGATGCCGAAGCTGGGGCGCAAGGCAGCGCTGGAAATGCGCCCCGGTGCGCTGCTGATCGCCAACAGCTTCGAAATACCGGGGCTGAGCGCGGACCGCGTGGTCGAGGGCGAGCCCGGTGCACGCGAGCTGTATGTGTATAGCTTTGCTTGCCGACGCAGCAAGAACGAACCAGCCGCAAGCGGCGCGAATGCGGAATTGGCGCCGGTTCCGGCCGCAGTTCCGGGCGATGCGGGCGGGCTTGTCGCGTAACAATCACTCATCGAATTGCACTGGATGCGACGGGGACCATCAATATGGCTGAAATCATCTGTGTCATCGGCAACAAGGGCGGCACCGGCAAGACCACGCTGTCGCACATGCTCTGTCAGGGCCTGGGGCTGCTTAACCAGCGTTCGGTGTGTGTGTTGACCGACATCGGGCGCGAACCGCTGGATCCGGAAGGCCGCCGCTACCTGACCGCCGATGCGCGGTCACGCGATGCGCTGGCCAAGGTGGTTGAGAAGATCCGCGGCCTGAACAAGTGGATCGGCGTCATCGATGGCGGTGCCAACCGCAGTGACATGGATCGCCATCTGTACAGCCTGGCCCATCTCGTTCTGTTGCCGTTCCGCGATTCGCACGAGGACATGCGCACGGTGCAGCAGGACCTGGAAGCCTTCCCGCGCGCGCTGGCGCTGCCGATGCAGTGGCCGACCAACAGCTGGGCGCGCGAAGCAGCCGATCGCACGGTCGAAGCCCAGCTGGGCGCCTACCGCAACCGCATTCTTGAGCCGGTGTTCGCGATTTCGTCGTCGAAGCAATTGCTGCAGAAGCGTATTCCGGACACCCTTCCGTCACCGCTGGCCAATGCCTGCCGACGGGTTGCCGCACCGGTACTCGACATCCTGCGCATCGAGCACGAAGAGGTGGATATCGACGCCGAAGACACGATGGAAGAGCACCCCCAGGTGCAGTCGCGACGCGAAGTGGACGCCGCGATCGGCGCTCACTGACCGATCGGGTGATGCCGGCCGCCGGTCAGTGCGAGCGCCTTCGGGTTTGCTCGCGTGCCAGTGCAATCAGAAGCTGGGAACGCGACCCGACTTTGTAAGCACTCAGGATGCGGCTGACGTGCACCTTGACCGTGCCTTCGGCCAAACCAAGCGATTCGGCGATTTCACGATTGCTGCATCCCTCGGCCAACAGTAGCAGCACTCGCTGCTGCGCACGCGTCAGGCCGTTGGTCGCTGGCGCATCGACGACCTTCGTCCGCGCGGGCGGCGTGTAGAGATTGCCATCGAGCACTTCGCGCACTGCCGCAACCAGTTGCGCGCCCGAATCGCCTTTCGACACGAAACCCGATGCTCCCTGACGCATCGCGCGGGAAACAGTCGGTCTATCGCACAGTGCCGACACCACCAGCACCGGTAGCGAAGGATCGCGCTCGCGCAGCGTCGCGAGCAGGGAAAAGCCATTCATGCCCGGCATGATCAGGTCGGTGATCACCAGATCGATGTCGTCGCGTTCGTCGATCAGCGTGAGCGCATGAGCCGCGCCCGTTGCCTCGATGACACTGAGGGCGCCACCAAGCCGGGAAAGCGTCTGCGCCAGCCCCTCGCGCACCAGCGCGTGATCGTCAATGACCAGTATGCAACTCAAACGAACCTCCTTTACCCGGCTGACCGCAGTGTGACCGCGCTGGCTCACATGATGCGAGCCCACGAAGCATTACGGATGTGCAGCGTGTCGATTCTAATCGCGCACAAACCCTGCCTGGTTCATCCATAAAGACTACGTCTAAAGTTATATATTTCATCGCGGCATCGTGTCGTTTCCGCCATCATGACTGCCTGTGAAAAGGTAAGCTGGCAGCCGACATCCCTGCGCAAGCACCATGAAGATACTGATCGTTGATGACCATCCGTTGATCCGCGAGGCACTGCGCCACGTGTTGCCCGGCCTCGCCGCCGACATCCGGCTGTATGACGCATCGGATCTGGAGAGCGGACTGGCGCTGGCCGATCAGCATCCGGATCTAGACCTTGCGCTGCTCGATCTGACGCTACCGGGCTGCAGCGGCATGAGTGCGTTGCGCACGTTCCGCTCGGCGCAGCCTGCACTGCCCATCGTTGTGCTGTCCGGCTTCGACGACACGGACACCGTCATCTCGTCACTCGACGAAGGCGCCATGGGTTTCATCCCGAAGTCGAGCAGCAATGAAGTGCTGCTGGGCGCACTGCGCCTGGTGCTGTCGGGTGGTGTGTATGTACCGCGCCAGGCGATCGCTGGCGAATACGGTCTCGGCGCACCGCGCCGCGATGACGCCCCGCGCAAGCCGCAGACCGCATCGGACATCGGCTTGACCGAACGTCAGTCCGAGGTGCTGACGCTGATGGTTCAGGGTATGCCGAACAAGGAAATCTGCCGCGAACTGAATCTGGCCGAGGGCACGGTAAAGGTACACATTACTGCAATCCTGAAGGCGCTGGGCGCCACCAATCGTACCCAGGCAGTTGTCGCGGCGAGCCGCATTGGCCTCAAGCTCGGACCGTCGGGCGGCACGCAATGACGGTGCAGCCGGGCACTCCAGTGCCCGAAAAGACGACGATCGAATCGCTGACCCGCGAACGCGGCGATGCGGCGGCCCTGCTCGATGCGCATGAACAGTCACTGCTCGACAAACAGGTGCGCGCCACCCAGATCGACATGCTGTATGCGAACCTGCGCACTGCCTTCGGCGGCCAGATGCTCGGCTCGGCGCTGGTGGCGGTCACCATGTACACCGCCTTCCCGCTGATGACGGTCGCGCTCTGGTTTGCCGCGTCGGTGGCCAACCAGATTTCGCGTCTCGTGCTGCTGCGGATGTATAACCGCGCCGCCCCGAACGCTGACGAGGCCCCGCGCTGGGGCAACTACTGGATGGTCGGCGCAGTGGTTTCGGGTGTGCTGTGGAGTTCCACGCTGTGGCTGTTCTTCAGTCCGGATGCGCCACAACAGCAGATCGTGCTCATGTCGCTGCTGGTGTCGGTGTGCGGCGTGGCCGTCGCCATCACCTCGATGCATCTGCCGAGCTACTACGCCTTCCTGTTCACGACGCTGCTGCCGGTGATTGCCCGCTATATCTGGGAAGGCGGTCGTTACGACCTGCTGATCGCATTCATCGTGACCGTCCTGATGGTCGCGTTGTGGAAAGTGGGCCGCAATTTCAATGCACTGATCGAACGCGCGCTGCGCAGCCGCTATGCCAATGAGGTGCTGAGCAAGCGGCTGGAGGCACAGAACGTCGAACTTTCGCAGGCACGCGACCGTGCCGATCAGGCCAGCCGTGCGAAAAGCCAGTTCTTCGCTGCGGCCAGCCATGACCTGCGCCAGCCGCTGCATGCGATGGGTCTTTTTGCGGCAGCCCTGTCGGCCAAGGCACGCGAGCCCGACGTCGCCAATCTGGTGACCAGCATCAGCAGTTCGGTCGAGGCGCTGGAAGGCCTGTTCAACGAGTTGCTCGACATTTCGAAGATCGACTCCGGCAAGGTGAAGCCGGAAATTACCGACGTGTCGGTCACCGCGCTGTTTGACCGTCTGCGCATGGACTTCGAGCCGGAAGCGTTTGATCGCGGCCTGTCGTTCCGCATGCCGTCACGCAGCGCATGGGTACGCAGCGACCCGGTGCTGCTCGAACGCATCCTGCGAAACCTTATCTCCAATGCCATGCGCTACACGCGCACTGGTGGCGTGCTGGTCAGCACCCGGCTGCGCAAGGGCACACTTCGATTCGAAGTGTGGGATACCGGCATGGGCATTGCACCGGACGATCAGGCGCGCATCTTCGAAGAGTTCGTGCAGCTGGCGAATGCAGAGCGCGACCGTCGCAAGGGGCTCGGCCTCGGCTTGTCCATCGTGCAGCGACTGGCAGCGCTGCTCGGTCATCCGGTCAGCCTGTCATCACGACCTGGTCGCGGAACGGTGTTCCGGGTTGATGTTCCGATGGGCCGTGCGCCAGTCGTGCGTGTCACAGCGGCCCGTGTCGAACGCAGCCAGGCTGATCTCGGCGGGCGCTGCATTCTGGTTATCGACGACGAGGCGAGCATCGTCGATGGCATGAGCGCGCTGCTCGGCAGCTGGGGTGCGGAAGCGTTGATTGCCGGCACCGCGGCCGAGGCAATGGCGCAGGTCACCGCACGTGACGCACCGCCCGATCTGATCATCGCCGACTATCAGCTGCGCGACGGGGAAATCGGGCCGGAAGTGGTGACCGCCGTGCGCAGACACTTCGGCATCGAGATTCCGGCCATTCTTGTGACCGGCAGTGCAACGCCGGAACGACTGGAGGAAGCGCGCGATCTCGGCCACCACCTGCTGCTCAAGCCGGTCATGCCGGCCAAGCTCCGCACGCTGATCCAGTTCAAACTGAAGGAGGCATTGAAAGCCTGAACAGCAGCAGTTCTAGACCAAAAGGACGATTGCTGCCCAACATCCCATTTAACAGAATGAAGGCGTTGTGCACGTTGTGTCCCTTGACGCGGTCTGCAAAGGCCGCGTTTTCTTTTGTGCGTCGGCTTTGCGTGTAGCGCCTGAACCATCCGGGGACGGGAAGCACGCTCACCCGGCGCGCCGCTGCTATGCTTTGTCGACATTCTGCGACAGAGGTGATGACATGGCTGGCGATCCTTCCCAGTACGATCCGATGGAATTTCTCCGCTCGGTATGGGGGCAGATGCCCTTTCCGGTACCCGGTTTCGTGACGCCTACGCTCGACGTCGGCGAACTCGACAAGCGGATAGCCGATCTCAAGGCAGTGGAAGGCTGGCTGCGCATGAACATGAGCATGCTGCAGACCAGCATCCAGGGGCTGGAAGTGCAGCGCGCCACACTGGCCACGATGCAGGCGATGGCGGCACAGGCCGGCGGCTCCGCACCGCCTTCGGCTGCCGCTGCAGCAAACCCGATGCAGGCCTTCGGCAATGCGGCCATGTGGCCGTGGTCGGTGATGCAGAACAGTGCGCCCACCTCGCCTGCCGCGGCACCGGTCGTCAGCCCCGCTCCACCCAGCGATGGATAACAGCCGCAGGAACTAGTCCGTGAATACCTTTGCAGCGAGCACCGCCTTTCACGAAGACTGGCCGGTTGCGATGGACCGGGCCCTCGGCGCGCTGGACATTCCCGGCGGCGCCAATC
The DNA here is from genome assembly GCF_030696805.1 of Methyloversatilis sp. Classification (GTDB taxonomy): domain Bacteria; phylum Pseudomonadota; class Gammaproteobacteria; order Burkholderiales; family Rhodocyclaceae; genus Methyloversatilis. The sequence continues at coordinate 9,372 of NZ_JAUYRO010000081.1, forward strand.
TCGGTTTCGTTTATTTCACCGACCAATACGGCAGCGACGTCCAGGCCATGATCGACCGGCTGACGCTGCTGACCGGCATCCCCAACTGGGTCGGCACCTGTTCGCTCGGCGTGATCGGCCGAAGCAGCGCCGCACAGAACCATCCCGGTCTGGCGCTGCTGGTTGCCTGCCTGCCCGAGGGCAGCTTCCAGGTCTTTTCCGGACGCGATCGCCTGCCCAACATGCTGGGCACGGATGCGGGGCGCGAGCAGCCATACTTTGCGGTCGTACACGCCGACCCGTCGACGCCGGACATGAGCGACCTCATCACCGACATGGCAACCAAGGTGTCGAGCGGTTTCATTACCGGCGGTCTGGCGCTGTCGCGCGGCCAGGCGCCGATGATCGCCAATGGCGCGCTGTATGGCGGCATCAGCGGCGTCGCCTTCAACGAGCAGGTGAGCATCACGACCCGGCTGACCCAGGGCTGCTGCGCCGTCGGCCAGGCGCGCATCGTCACCGCCTGCGACCAGAACGTGGTGACCGAGATCGACGGTCGGCCGGCGCTCGATGCCTTTCTCGAAGCCGCCGGCACCTCGCTCGGTCAGGACCTGCGCCGTGCTGCGCGATACATCCTTCCCGGACTGGGAATTCCGGGGCGCAACGACGCGGAGTTCCGGGTACGCAATGTGATTGCGCTCGACCCGGCGAGCGGCGTGTTCGCCATCAACGACGGCGTCGAGGTCGGGCAGCGCATCCGCTTCTACCGGCGCGACGGCGACTGCGCACGCGCCGACATGATGCGCATGCTGCACGAACTGCGCGACTCGCTCGATGCACCGCCGAAAGCGGCGTTGTATGTGTCGTGCGCGGCGCGTGGCGAGCACATGTTCGGCAACGACAATGCCGAACCAGACATGCTGGAAGCCGTGTTTCCAGGTCTGCCAGTCGCCGGTTTCTTCGCCGGCGGCGAAATTTCGCACGATCAGTTGTACGGCTACACTGGCGTGCTGACCCTGTTTCTGTAGCGGACGCGATGACACGACGTACGAACAGCAGCCCCGACACAGCGCCCGTTGATGCAGGCGGGGGCGCGCTTGACCGGCGCCGTTTTCTGAAGCGGGGCGCCGCTCTGGCAGGTGCCACGACAGTGACCGGCCCACGGGCGGCACAGACCGGCGGTGATCTGCCCTGGCTACATGTGCCAGGTCAGCCCTTTTCTGCCTACGGACAGCCTTCGCAGCACGAGCGCTACACCGCACGGCGGATCGGCGCCAACCGCGCGGTTGCCGGAAACGGCGTGTCGTTCACACCGCTGGAAGACCTCGAAGGCACGATCACACCGAACGGCCTGCATTTCGAGCGCCACCACAACGGCGTGCCCCAGATCGATCCGGCCCGGCACCGCCTGATCGTGCATGGCCGGGTGCGCCAACCGCTGAGCTTCGATATGAAATCGCTGCTGCGCTATCCGATGCGCTCTCAGTTGCTGTTCATCGAATGCGGCGGCAACAGCAACGCAGGCTGGCACACCGAACCGATACAGCGCCCGGCCGGATCGGTGCATGGCCTGGTGTCGTGCGCCGAATGGACCGGTGTGCCGCTGTCCATCCTGCTCGACGAGGCCGGGGTGGATCCGGAAGCCTCGTGGGTGATCGCCGAAGGGGCGGATGCCGGGGCGATGAACATGAGCATTCCGCTCGGCAAGATGCTCGACGACTGCCTGATCGGGCTGTACCAGAACGGCGAACGGCTGCGCCCGGAAAATGGTTATCCGATGCGGCTCATCGTGCCCGGCTGGGAAGGCGTACTGCACGTGAAGTGGCTGCAGCGGCTTGAAGTTGCCGACCGACCGGTGATGTCGCGCAACGAAACGTCGAAATACACCGAACTGCTGCCTTCGGGCAAGGCGCGCCAGTTCACCTTCACGATGGGCTGCAAGTCTTTGATCACTTCGCCGTCGCATGGCCAGACATTGCGCCAGCCGGACGTGTATCAGATCAGCGGTCTGGCCTGGAGCGGTCACGGGCGCATCGCGCGGGTCGAGGTGTCGGCCGACAACGGTCGCCACTGGACCGACGCGGCGCTGCAGTCACCGGCACTGCCGCATTGCTTCACGCGCTTTCGCCTGCCGTGGCGTTGGGACGGCAAACCGGCGGTGCTGAAAAGCCGAGCGACCGATGAAGCCGGCAACGTACAGCCGGAGCGCGCTGCGCTGATCGCGGAACGCGGTCGGGCCGGCTATTTCCATTACCACGCGATCGTGGCTTGGGCGATTGAGGACGATGGACTGGTTTCGCATACTTATTAAAAGCGCAGCGCTGACCGCGTTGCTGACCGGCTGTGCCACGCCGTTGCCCCCGCTCATCGAGGCGCCGAAGCTGGGCATGCCGGTCGCTGCCGACACGCTCACTGCACAGATGCTCAACGTGTTTCCGGACGGTCGCGGCCTGCCGTCCGGGCAAGGATCCGTTGCAGAAGGCGCGCGCCTGTTTGCGCGACATTGCGCCGGCTGCCACGGCAAGGACGGGCGCGGCGGCACGGCAGAGGAACTGACGGGTGCGAGCCGGCCGCTCGACCATTCGGCAGCCGACAAGACGATTGGCAGCTACTGGCCGTATGCCACCACATTGTTTGATTTCATCCGCCGCGCCAAGCCGATGGGTGCACCGGGTACGTTGAGTGCCGACGAGGTGTATGCGCTGAGTGCATGGCTGCTTCACGCCAATGGCCTCATCACCGCCGACACGATGTTGGATGCCGCGCGGCTGGCTGCGTTACGCATGCCCAACCGGGACGGCTTCCTCTGGATTGAAGCGCCCTGAGTCGCCTGTGCGTCAGCGCAGCCCGACCCGCAGTGCAAGCGCGCCGATCATGACGGCCGCAAAGGCGAGTCCAAGGCCGGATTCGGAAGACTGATCGAGCAAGCCGGCAAGCGGGTAGCTCTGTCGGGCGTTCTGCATCGACGACGCCCGGACTTCGTTGCAAGCAGAGCCTGTCACAGTACCGTTTGTGTCGGCGCACGCAGCATGCGCGTCGTGTGCCTCGACGGGCAGCACAACGAGCAGGGTCGAACACAGGGCAATTCGAGGGAGAAGAGATCGAATGTTGCAATGCATGATGCACTCCTTCGTTGATAACGATATCCATCGAAGGGAATGCAACATCGGGGCCACCAATTCGAGATCGATTAAGTATTTGTTTTAAATAAAACTAAAATCTAAGACCATCCCTGACTCGCACCGGCTTGGCGCAGCCAGACACGATCGCACTAATGCAGTGCAGCAATTTGAGAGCAACGATCACCCGGCGAACTCGGAGATCAATCTGACCAAGGTTTCGCCGTATCGCTCGATCTTTCGGCTGCCGAAGCCAGCGATGTCGGCGAGCTCGTCGCAGTCTGCCGGCCGGTTGCGCGCCAGTTCGATCAGCGTGCTGTCGTGCAGGACGACGTAGGCCGGGACCGACTGGGTACGCGCCTCGTCGAGGCGCCAGGCTTTCAAGGCGCTGAGCAGGTCGGCATCGACGCCTTCCGTAGAGATCGGAGCGGCCGCCCGACTGCGCCGTGCGCCGGATTCCTTCATGCGCTCGACGATGCGCCGCATCATCACCGTCCGTTCGCCGCGCAGCACCGGGCGGGCGGCGTCGGTGAGCACCAGGGCGCCAAAGGATTCCTGATCCACGCGCGCAAACCCGAGGGCCACCAGCTGACGGAACACGCTGCGCCACAGGTTTTCGTCTTCCGCCTTGCCGATCCCGTGCACCGTCAGCTTGTCGTGACTCCACTGGCGGATGCGCTCGGTGTCCTTGCCGCGCAGCACATCGATCAGGTGGGTGGCGCCGAAACGGTTGCCGGTGCGGTAAATGGTGGACAGCGCCTTTTGCGACGCCACCGTGGCGTCCCAGGTTTCCGGCGGGTTCAGGCAGTTGTCGCAGTTGCCGCACGGAGTGCCCTGCTCACCGAAATAGGCCAGCAGATGCACACGCCGGCAGTGCGCGGTTTCGCACAGGCCGAGCAATGCATCCAGCTTGCTGCTGGAAATACGCCGGAAAGCTTCATTGCCTTCCGACTGATCGATGAATCGACGCTGCTGCACGACATCGGCCAGACCGTAAGCCATCCAGGCGTCTGCCGCCGTGCCGTCGCGACCGGCGCGACCAGTTTCCTGGTAGTACCCTTCGATCGAACGCGGCAGGTCGAGATGGGCGACGAAGCGCACGTCCGGCTTGTCGATACCCATGCCGAAGGCGATTGTAGCGACGACCACGATACCGTCCTCGCGCTGAAAGCGTGCCTGATTGACAGCACGCGCCCGCGTGTCCATGCCGGCATGGTAGGGCAGCGCCTTAACCCCCTGCGCAACCAGCCACTCGGCGGTTTCGTCCACCTTCTTGCGAGACAGGCAGTAAACGATACCGGCGTCGTCCGGATGTTCGGTGCGGATGAAGCGCAGCAGCTGCTTGCGTGCGTCGTCCTTGTCCACGATGGTGTAGCGGATGTTCGGACGGTCGAAGCTGGACACGAAGACACGCGAATCCTGCAACGCAAGCCGTTCGATGATTTCCGCGCGGGTCGCCGGGTCCGCGGTTGCCGTCAGCGCAATGCGCGGCACGTCGGGGAAGCGCTCGTGCAGCACCGACAGTTGCAGATACTCGGGGCGAAAGTCGTGCCCCCACTGAGCCACGCAGTGGGCTTCGTCGATGGCGAACAATGCCGGTCGGATATGGCTCAGCAGATCGAGGCAGCGCGGCGTGTTCAGCCGTTCGGGTGCGACGTACAGCAGGTCGAGCGACCCATCGAGCAGGCGTCGCTCGACGTCGCGTACCTGATCGAGATCGAGCGTGGAATTGAGGAAGGCGGCGCGTACGCCGAGCAGCGTCAGCGCCGCCACCTGATCCTGCATCAGCGCGATCAGCGGCGACACCACCACCGCCGTTCCTGGTCGGAGCATCGCCGGCACCTGATAGCACAGCGACTTGCCGCCACCGGTGGGCATCAGCACCAGCGCGTCACCGCCACTGGCGACATGTTCGACGATGTCGCCCTGGGCACCCCGGAAACCAGGATGACCGAACACGTCCTTCAGGACGCGCAGCGCGCTTTCACGCATCCCGTTGCGCCCGGTTACCGTCGGCTCGCAGACCCTGCATTACCATCGCCCGAACGCGAGTTTCAGCGCGAACCCGAGCGGTTGCGCGGCGAAAAGAGCGCCGGCGCCTGCGGACGGCGCGCATCGCCTCGACGGGCATCGCCCGCACGCGGCATCACATTGCCATTCACCTCGCGCGGCGCGGCCGCCGCTGGCTGGATGCGGTTGCCGCGGTTGTCATCGTCGTCGTCGTGCGTTCGCGCCGGTGCGCGGTTGCCGCCACCGCTGTTGCCCGACCCGGACGTACGACCCGCGGTATTGCCGTTGCGTGGTGCGCCGCCGCCCGGGCCGCGACCGGCTCCACGCGGTGCTGGTGCGCCGCCTGCAGCCTTGGGCTGTGCAGCACGTGCCGGTCGATCACCGCTGGCGCGCGGCGCATTGCCTGCGGCGGGTTTGCGACGCGGCGCGTCGGTGTTGCGCGCACCGCGGCCCGGCGGACGAGGGCCGCGATCCGGCTCCTCGACCACGACGCCGGGCACGAAGCCTTCAGCGGTCGCTTTGGGGATGGCCTGACGGGTAACCTTTTCGATCGCGCTCAACAGCTTGACCTCTTCACGATCCACCAAAGAAACGGCGGATCCGCTGGCGCCGGCACGGCCGGTACGGCCGATGCGGTGAACATAATCCTCCGGTACGCTGGGCAGTTCGAAATTTACGACGTGCGGCAATTGGTCAATGTCCAGCCCGCGCGCGGCGATGTCGGTCGCGACAAGCACGCGCAGCGAATTGCTCTTGAAATCGGCCAGCGCGCGAGTGCGTGCGTTCTGGCTCTTGTTGCCGTGGATGGCCAGCGCGCTGATGCCCTGCTTGTCGAGCTGTTCGGCCAGCCGGTTGGCGCCATGCTTGGTGCGCGTAAACACCAGCACCTGTGTCCATTCGCCCGCATTGATCAAATGCGCAAGCAGATGGCGCTTCTGCTTCTGCTCGACCATGTAGACGCTCTGATCCACGCGCTCGGCGGTCGTGTTGCGTGGCGCGACTTCAACCTCAGCGGCATTGTTCAACAAGCCATGCGCAAGCTCGCGGATTTCCGGCGAGAAGGTGGCTGAGAAAAGCAATGTCTGGCGGGTCTTCGGCAATGCGGCGATGACCTTCCGGATATCACGGATGAAACCCATGTCCAGCATGCGATCGGCTTCATCGAGTACGAAGATTTCGACACCGGACAGATCGAGCGTCTTTTCACCGAGGTGATCAAGCAGACGGCCAGGAGTGGCGACGAGAATGTCGACGCGCTGCTTCAGCCCCTGCAGTTGCGGGTTCATGCCAACGCCACCGAAGATGACCATCGAGCGCATGCCGGCGTGCACGCCGTAGGTGCGTACCGATTCTTCGACCTGCGCAGCCAGTTCCCGTGTCGGTGTAAGCACAAGGACACGCGGACGGCCGGGCGGAATCTTCACCGGGCGGTTGATCAGCGTGTGCAGGATAGGCAGCGTGAACCCTGCAGTCTTGCCGGTACCCGTCTGCGCGGCGGCCAGAAGGTCGCGCCCCGCCATGACAAGCGGAATGGCCTTTTGTTGAATGGGGGTGGGTTGCGTGTAGCCCTCTTCCGAAATGGCGCGCAACAACGGTTCAGCCAGGCCCAGCCCGGCGAAATCGACTTCAGTGTTCAAACAGATCTCCAGCGACGGCCCGTCGCTCAAGCTGAGTGACACCAATACAGGCAGACAAATGAGTGACTTCCAGTAGGGAGGCGGGTGCCTCCTGTCGTCAGTGTGACGACGGAAGGTGCCTATTGGTTAGGCACACACGGAGTGTACAGGGCTTCGGGGTAGAAGTCTTGCATTGCTGCACACAGCGAGCATTTCATGCGGCGGGTCGGTGAGCGAGAAGATGCTCGATCGTTGCCGCGGCAAGCGCGAAGCCGAACCCTCCGGTCACGCATACGCTGGAGCCATACCCGGCACAGCTCAGTCCTTGCGGCGCGCTCCCGGTATTGCAGTTTTGCGCGTTCGGGCGGCGCATCGGCTCAGACGAGAACACCACGTCGATGCCGAATGGCACCTTGTCGAGCAAGTTTATCTGCCCGCTCTTGCGCAGCAGCTGGCGTACGCGTGCCAGTAACGCATCGCCGTGTGCGGCCCCGAGATCGGCGCACCGGATGCGCGTCGGATCAATTCGACCGCCCGCGGCACCCGCCATGAACAGCCGGATACGCATCGCGAGGCAGTGCAGCGCCATGGCAACCTTGGCCGACACCTGATCGGTGCAGTCAATGACTGCATCGTACGGCACCCGAAGTATCTCCGCGACATTGTCCGGCGACACAAAATCCTCGATTGACGTTACAACACAAGCTGGATTTATGGCGGCGATGCGTTGCGCCATTGCTTCAGTCTTGGCCATTCCAAGGGTAGGAACGAGCGCCTGTATCTGGCGGTTGATGTTCGATTCGGCAACGTGATCGAGATCTGCAAGTGCGATACGGCCGACGCCGTTTCGTGCCAACGCTTCGGCTGCCCATGAACCGACGCCGCCGATGCCAACGACGAGTATGGCGGCGCGCTCGAGCGCGCTGTGCGCCCCGGGTCCGTATAGCCGGTCGACACCGGAGAAGGCGCGAGGCGTTTCCTGCTCGGCTTGATTCAAATTCATCCGAACGCAATCATGAGGGCGTCTAGTTTAAAGATTTACAGCGAGAAGTTGATTTGGCGGAGGCTGAGTTCAATGCTTCAAACACGAACGCCCGATCACGTTGTTTTGTGATCGGGCGTTATGTGTTGATGCGTAGGGTAGCCTGGCACTGACCTACTTTCGCGAGCGTAGTACTCACTATCATTGGCGCGGCTGCGTTTCACGGTCCTGT
>NZ_JAUYRO010000001.1 GCF_030696805.1 Methyloversatilis sp.
CAGGGGCGGAGCGGGGGTTTCGGCGAGCACCGCTCGCCGCCCGCGGAGCCGGTCGGCCATGCAGGGCCGACCGTGGGACGGCTCCTACGAAAACCGCGACGGTGGTGCCCTTCGCAGGAGCAGACCCCGTCCGCGATCCGCGCGTTGATCACGCGGCGTCGCGTCATCGGAGACCGGCATCGCCTGCAGGGGCGGAGCGGGGGTTTCGGCGAGCACCGCTCGCCGCCCGCGGAGCCGGTCGGCCATGCAGGGCCGACCGTGGGACGGCTCCTACGAAAACCGCGACGGTGGTGCCGTTCGCAGGAGCGGACCCTGTCCGCGATGCGTGCGTTGATCACGCGGCGCCGCGTCATCGGAGACCGGCATCGCCTGCAGGACAGGCTCCTACGTAAACCGCGACGGTGGTGCCGTTCGTAGGAGCGGACCCTGTCCGCGATCAGAACGTGGTTTCTGTGATGCTGCATGTTCGGAGACGGGTATCGCGCGGCAGGCACTGCCGGTAAGCTGCGCCGCCATGTCGAACACCCTTGCCGCCGCGGTTCACAGCGAACTGCTCATCAAGAAGAGCCGCTTTATCGGTTGCGTCGAGCCGATGCGCGACCGCGCGGCGGCGCAGGCACGGGTGATCGAGCTGTGGCGGCAGCACCCGGGTGCGACGCATGTGTGCTGGGCGTTGCTGGCGGGCGGACAGTCGGCGGCGGTCGATGACGGTGAGCCCAGCGGCACGGCCGGGCGGCCGATGCTCGAAGTGCTGCGTCATCAGGATCTGGAAGGCGTGCTGGCAACCGTGGTGCGCTACTACGGCGGCATCAATCTGGGCGCCGGCGGTCTGGTGCGCGCCTACACCGACGCGGTGGCGCAGGCGCTGCTCACGGCGATCAAGGTGCCGCTGACCCGCCGCATCACGCTGCGCTGCACCCTGCCCTATGCGCTCGAAGGCACGGTGCGGCGCGAGATCGACGCGGCGGGTGCCACGCTGGGCGCGGTGAGCCACGACTCACTGGTCGACATGCGCATCAGCCTGCCCGAACCGTCGGCCGCAGACTTCGTGGCGCGCCTGAATGACGCCACGCAGGGACGCATCGGCTGGATCCGCGAAGACGCCGGCTGAGCGCCCCCACGCCAGGCCCCCCGCGAGAGCCCTTCAGCGCAAGCCGAAAACAAGCACACCGCTCCAGCGGCACCTTGCACCTTGAATCTTGAATCCAGCCCTCAAGCCGCGACCAGCGTGTGCAGCCCGCTCCACAGCGCGCCCGGCGCCAGTTCCAGCGGCTTGTCGGCCAGTGCCGGTTCGAGGCACAGAAAATGTCGGAAGTCTCGGTCCGGCAGGTCGGACAGTGCGCGCGCCTTGTGTTCCCAAGGGTTCCACACGACAAGATCGGGAAAGCCGGTGCTCTGCAGTCCGAGCGCGCGGCCGGGTTCGTTCAGCACGACGCTGTCGGGCGCGCCGACATACACGCGGTCGATTTCGTCCTCGACCACCACCGCATCGAACTTGTCCAGGGTCGCCCGATCGCCCGCAGTCGCATCGAGGTAGCGCTTGCCGCGCAAACCTTCGACGCGGCAGTTTTCGACTTCGCCGACGCGCAGATAGGTGTGCAGCGCGGCGGCGAACATGAACGGCGCATCTCCGGTGTTTTCCGCGCTCAGTTCGAGGTCGAGCCGGTTGCCGCTCAGCATCACGGTCAGTTCCAGCAGGAAGGCGTGCGGCCACAGCGCGCGCGTCGCCGCGTCGTCCCGCAGCGTCAGCGTCACGGTGACGAAATCGGCCGCCGCCCGCTGTTCGGTCAGTTGCCACACCCGGGTGCGCGCAAAGCCGTGGCGCGGGCCGTCGCCGCGCGCTGCGAACTGCGGAAAGATGACCGGGATACCGCCGCGGATTGCCGCCTCCCCGTCAAAGCGCGCATCGGGCGACAGGTAGAGCCGCTCCTTGCCGCCCGCGGGTACCCAGGACAGGATGTGGCCGCCGAACAGGCTGACGACGCAGCGCGCGCCGTCGGCCGCTTCGAGTGACAGCGCGGGCTGGCCGTGGAATTCGGTGGGAAGGATGTGTCCGGTCTTGTCGGTCATTGTGTCATTGGAGAATTGAATTCAATCGTCGAGCCCGGCGCGCACACAGGCCACATAGGCGGCGCCGTCGGGCGGCTGGCGGTCGCGCTGGGCGCGCCAGATGCTCTCGCCCAGGCAGTCGAGCACCCGGTGCAGCGCCTCGTGTTCGTCACCCATCTTCGCGCGCTGCGCCTCGAAGGCGGCGCGCAGCCCGGGTGGCTGGTCGATGGCCAGTTGCTCTTCGATCGCCAGATGCAGCGACAGGTGCAGGAAGGGATTCGTCTCACCCAGTTCCGGCGGGTATTCGCGGGTGAGCGCGCGCTCGCCCTGGTCGAGCAGCGCGTGGTATTCCGGGTGGCGGCCGATCAGCGTCAGCGCGATGGTTTCCATCTGCGTCAGCGGCTGGCCGCTGTTGCGCTTGGCCCAGGTGTCGAGAAAAAACTGCCGGGCCTGGTCGCGGGTGGGATTGAACATGGGGCGGAGCGGGATCGTGCGGGCGGCCATTGCACCACAAAGCGCCACAGAGCAACACCCGGCGTCCGCGGCGCGTCAGCTGTCGTCCTCGACATGCACCGCCTGCAGCACGACGGCGGCAATCTCCTCAATCGATTTGTGGGTCGATTCGAGCCAGCGTATGCCTTCCATGCGCATCAGCTTCTGCGCCGCATCGACTTCGTAGCGGCAGTTGGAGAGCGAGGCGTACTTGCTGCCGCGCCGCCGCTCTTCGCGGATCTGCGACAGCCGCTCCGGCGCGATGGTCAGGCCGAACAGCTTGCTGCGGTACTTCACCAGTTCGGTTGGCAGCTTGCCGCGCTCGAAATCTTCCGGAATCAGCGGGTAGTTGGCGACCTTCACGCCGAACTGCATCGCCATGTAAAGGCTGGTCGGCGTCTTGCCCGAGCGCGACACGCCGACCAGAATCACGTCGGCCTTTTCCAGTTCCTTGTGCGACATGCCGTCATCGTGCGCCAGCGAAAAATTGATCGCCTCGATACGGTTCTGGTAATCGGCGCTTTCTTCCGCGCCCTTCTGCCGGCCGACGTTGTGATTGGCCGCCTGCCCCAGCTCATCTTCCAGCGGCCCGACGAAGTGCTCGAACAGATCGAGAAAGAGCGCGTCGGCCTGGCGCACGGTGCGCGCCACCTCGGCATTGACGATGGACGTGACCACAATGGGCCGCACGCCGTCGCGCATCTGCGATTCGGTGATGCGTTCGACGCAGTCGAGCGCGTTGTCGACCGAATCGACGAAAGGCACGCGGGTGTGCCGGAACTTCACGCCCTCGAACTGCGAAAGCAGGCTGCGGCCGAGCGTTTCGGCCGTGATGCCGGTACTGTCGGAAATGAAGAAGACGGTTCTCATGATGTGTTCTGATCCAGTTCGGTGCGCAAACCGCACAGTCGGCGCAAAATTTTCCGCAGTGCACCACCGACATTAACTAAAATACCGGGTTTCCGCGCACTGATCCGGTGCATCGGAAAACTGCACGATCGCCGCAACAAGCGATCGCCCCATGTTCAAGAGAGGATACCCATGTCTCGCTATGTCATCCCGTTCGAACAGCTGCGCATGACCGACGTCGAAAGCGTCGGTGGCAAGAATGCGTCACTGGGCGAAATGATCAGCCAGTTGCCCAAGTCAGTGCGCGTACCCGGCGGCTTTGCCACCACGGCAGAGGCCTTCCGCGAGTTTCTCGCACAGGACGCACTGGCCGATCGCATCCACGCCGCTCTCGAAGCGCTGGATGTGGATGACGTGAATGCCCTCGCGCGCACCGGCGCGCAGATCCGTCAGTGGATGATGGACACGCCCTTCCCGGCCGCACTCGAAGCCGGCATCCGCGCCTCGTATGCCGAACTGGATGCCGCCGGCAACGGCTCGTTCGCGGTGCGCAGTTCGGCCACCGCAGAAGACCTGCCGGACGCATCCTTCGCCGGCCAGCAGGAAACCTTCCTGAACATTTCCGGCATCGACCACGTGCTGCACGCGATCCGCGAAGTGTTCGCCTCGCTCTACAACGACCGCGCGATCAGCTACCGCGCGCACAAGGGCTTCATGCACGCGGGCGTCGCGCTGTCAGCCGGCGTGCAGCGCATGGTGCGTTCCGACAAGGGCGCAGCCGGCGTCATGTTCACGCTCGACACCGAATCGGGTTTCCGCGACGTTGTGTTCATCACGTCCAGCTACGGTCTGGGTGAAACCGTCGTGCAGGGCGCGGTGAATCCTGACGAGTTCTACGTGCACAAGCCCATGCTGGCCCAGGGTCGCCCGGCGGTCATCCGCCGCACCCTCGGCAGCAAGATGATCAAGATGGAATTCACCGCCAGTGCGTCGGCCGGCCGCAGCGTGCAGACCGTCGATGTCACCGACGCCGACCGCCAGCGCTTTTCGCTGACTGACGCGCAGGTGCTGGAACTGGCGCGCTACGCGATGACGATCGAGGGGCACTACGGCCGCCCGATGGACATCGAGTGGGGCCTGGACGGCATCGACAGCCAGCTCTACATCCTGCAGGCGCGCCCGGAGACCGTGAAGTCGCACGAATCCGGCATGACGCAGCATAAATTCCGCCTGAAGCAGTACGGCAAGGTGCTGGCCAGCGGCCGCGCCATCGGCCAGAAGATCGGCGCCGGCCCGGTGCGCATTGTCGAAAGTTCGTCCGAAATGGACAAGGTGCAGGCCGGCGACGTGCTGGTCACCGACATGACCGACCCGAACTGGGAACCGGTCATGAAGAAAGCGGCCGCCATCGTGACCAACCGCGGCGGGCGCACCTGCCACGCCGCCATCATCGCGCGCGAGCTGGGCATTCCGGCCATCGTCGGCTGCGGCGACGCGACCGAGACACTGGCCGAGGGCGAACTGGTCACTGCCAGCTGCGCCGAGGGCGACACCGGCAACATCTATCGCGGCCGACTGGATTTCGAAGTGGTCACGTCCGACCTGTCGAACCTGCCCGACCTCGATCTGAAGATCATGATGAACGTCGGCAATCCCGAACTGGCGTTCGATTTCGCGCAGTTGCCGAACGAAGGCGTGGGTCTGGCGCGGCTCGAATTCGTCATCAACAACACGATCGGCATCCACCCGAAGGCCATCCTTGAAATCGACCAGGCACCGGCCCGGCTGCGCGAGGAAATCCGTCGCCGCGCGCGCGGCTACGCGAACCCCGAAGCCTTCTTCGTCGACAAGCTGGTCGAGGGCGTGGCCACCATCGGCGCCGCCTTCTGGCCCAAGCCGGTCATCGTGCGCCTGTCGGATTTCAAGTCGAACGAATACAAGAAGCTGCTCGGCGGCGACATCTACGAGCCGGACGAAGAAAACCCGATGCTCGGTTTCCGCGGCGCCTCGCGCTACATCGCGCACAGCTTCCGCGACTGCTTCGAACTGGAATGCCGCGCCATGCGCTACGTGCGCAACGAGCTCGGCCTGACCAACGTCGAAATCATGGTGCCCTTCGTGCGCAATCTGGGCGAAGCGGCTGAAGTGGTGAAGCTGCTCGGCGAACACGGCCTGAAGCGCGGCGAGAACGGCCTGCGCCTCATCATGATGTGCGAGATTCCGTCCAACGCGCTGCTGGCCGAACAGTTCCTCGAGTACTTCGACGGCTTCTCGATCGGCTCCAATGACCTGACGCAGCTCACGCTCGGACTGGATCGCGATTCAGGTCTCGTCGCGGGTGCCTTCGACGAGCGCGACCCGGCGGTCAAGATGTTGCTGTCGATGGCCATCCGCACCGCCAACAAGATGGGCAAGTATGTCGGCATCTGCGGACAGGGCCCGTCCGACCACGCCGACTTCGCACTGTGGCTGATGGACGAAGGCATCCAGAGCATGTCACTGAATCCGGATACCGTCGTCGAAACCTGGCTGAAACTCGCCGCCCACGCCAACGAGAAATAAGTACGGGAATCTGCAGAGCGGCGAGGCCGGAGTGGGGTTTCGGCGAACACTGCTCGCCGAGCGCGTACCCAAGTGGCCGGAGGGCTGTGGGAGCGGCGGCCTCGCCGCGATCGAGCCGTGACCATCGTTGTGCAGCGTGCGTATCGCGGCGGGGCCGCCGCTCCCACAAAAAACTTCGCTACTCTCGGCTCACCCGAAAAAACTGCACTGCTCACCGCCTGCAGTTGCCTGGCTGAAAACGCAGACGAAAAAAAAGCGCACTTTGCAGTGCGCTTTTTTCATCGGAGACCGCCTTGCGGCGGCATCACGCTGTCTGAAAAATCAGAGCGGCTTGATTTCCGAGGCTTGCAGACCCTTCGGGCCGCGGGTCACTTCGAAGGAAACCTTCTGGTTTTCCTGGAGCGACTTGAAGCCGTTGCCTTGGATGGCGGAGAAGTGCGCGAACAGGTCTTCACCACCGTCGTCCGGCGAAATAAAACCAAAACCCTTGGCGTCGTTGAACCACTTAACAGTACCAGTTGCCATTTTCAATTCCTTTGAATACAGATTTAAACAGGCCATCGCGATGTGCGGTGACCATAGTGCAGGGAAACCTCAAGGGGAATATGGCAAGCGGAGTACTGACTTGAAAATCGAGAACCGACGCACAACACGTTCATGCTTGAAATCACCTACAGCAGTGCTTATACGGGATTTAACGAAGCGACGCAAATGCTATTTCAACGTTTATTGCAGTAACGATCGCCGCCGCGGGGCGATATCCATCGCGGCATGATGTTGAATGCGCGTTGCGGCCACATGGATAACGATCGAGAGCGCATCGTCTAAACATGCCAATGAGCTTTATATCGTCCGCAAATGCTTGTCGGAAAAGAATTTTATTTCACACGTATCTCAGACACCTTCATCCCCGACAAGCCTGGCATTGCGCTCTCGTCAATGTGACACGCTTGCAAACACCCTGTAGTCAGGGTCCTGCACGCCACCATCGCAGCACCCCGAAATTTTTCATCGGATTCGACACTTCGCGCGCTCTGTTGATCGGCATTGCAGGCGATGCGCGGCACTGCGTGATGGCTATCCACGACAGCGCTCGATCAGATTCAATCAGACCTTGCCGGTGGCGCATGTCTGGGCGACGCGCATCAATGGCTCAGACGGCCTGCCCCGCGCACCAGCCGGACGACCACGCCCACTGGAAGTTGTAGCCCCCGAGCCAGCCGGTTACATCGACCACCTCCCCGATGAAAAACAGCCCGGGGACTGCACGGGCAGCCATGGTTTTCTGGTCGAGCCCGCGCGTATCCACGCCGCCCAGCGTCACTTCCGCCTTGTTGTAGCCCAGCGTGCCGGCAGGCTGAATCAGCCAACCCTTGAGGCAGCGCGCGATGTCGCCCAGCGCCGCGCGCGGCAACTCGACCAGCGCGGCGTTCCAGCTGCCCGCGCCTTCGACATCCACCCACTGCTGTGCGAAACGCTTCGGCAGATGATCGGCGAGCAGGGTCGCCAGCGTCTGTCGGCCGGCGCGTGCGCCGTGCAGCCAGGCTTCGGCGTCATGCACATCGGGCAACAGATCAATGGCCACAGGCTCGCGCGCGCCCGCCTGCTGCCAGTAACTCGACGCCTGAAGAATCGCCGGGCCCGACAGGCCGCGATGCGTGAGCAAGGTCTGTTCGCGGAACGCCGGACCGTGGCACGACGCCGCCGAATCGAAAGACGCGCCCGACAGCTCGCCGAAGCGCGCCAGCCAAGCCGGGTCAAGCGCCAGCGGCACCAGCGCCGGCTTCGGCGGCACCACCGCCAATCCGAACTGTTCGGCCAGCCGGTAGCCGAAGGGAGTGGCGCCGATCTTCGGCACCGTCAGCCCTCCGGTCGCCACGACCAGCGAGGCGCACTCGCGCGGACCGTCGTCGGTGTCGACGCGAAACCCCTCGTCGGTGCGCGCGACCGCAGTCACTGCCGACGGCGTCTGCCAGCGCACGCCGGCCGCGTCGCACTCAGCCTTCAACATATCGATGATCTGCATCGACGAGTCGTCGCAGAACAGTTGGCCCAGTGTTTTTTCGTGATACGCGATGCCGTGGCGCTCGACCAGTGCGATGAAGTGCTGCGGCGTGTAACGCGACAGCGCCGAGCGGCAGAAATGCGGGTTCTGCGACAGGAAGCTCGCTGGCGTGAGATCACGGTTGGTGAAATTGCAGCGCCCGCCGCCCGAAATGCGGATCTTCTCGGCCAGCTTCGCCGCATGGTCGATCAACAACACCGATCGTGCGCGCGCGCCGGCCGTGGCGGCGCACATCATGCCCGCTGCGCCGGCACCGATCACGATCACGTCAAACTTCATGGAAATCAATCGGGCCTGAATTATCTGGCCGTCGAGTGTAGCGCGGGCGCGTCCGCCGATCTGCGCCAGGCTCACCGGCAACGGATTACCGAGCCGGGAATACGCGGATCTCGTCGCCCAGATCGAACATCAACACCAGCCGCGAGGTGGGGTAAGAGGCTTCCGCGTTCTGGGCGTCGGACCAGTTGGAGAAGGTGACAGCGGTCTCGGGCGAATCGAGCCAGTGATTATCAGCCCGCGCGTGCTGGTTCGAGGAGCGGCAGAAGTATCTGAGGGAGATGCGGCATTCAAGCCCGAAGCCCATGAAGATGGCATCGGACGGAAGGTCGAGCAGCCGCTTCAGCATATCGACCGAAGACGTCCACGACGGTTGTGGCGATCGCTCTACAATAACTTCCGCACCACATTTCCCACCGCCGAGTCGCTGCCTCATTGCTGAACCCTCCGTCATAAAAATGCAATATTAGCAGCCGAGGGGTGCCCGGAATAGCCTAACGACATAAGAGCACCTGAAATGCTGGACCGAATGGGAAAACCCCGAGCACGCAGGAACGGCCGCGGCAGGCTCCTACGAAAACCGCGACGGTGTTGCCCTTCGCAGGAGCGGACCCCGTCCGCGATACGCGCGTTGATCACGCGACATCGTGCGTTCGGAGACCGGATCGCCTGCAGGGGCGGAGCGGGGATTTCGGCGAGCACCGCTCGCCGCCCGCAGAGCCGGCCGGCCATGCAGGGCCGACCGTGGGACGGCTCCTACGAAAACCGCGACGGTGTTGCCCTTCGTAGGAGCGGACCCCGTCCGCGATGCGCACGTCGAGCATGCGATGTTGCGTGTTCGGAGACCGGATCGCCTGCAGGGGCGGAGCGGGGATTTCGGCGAGCACCGCTCGCCGCCCGCAGAGCCG
>NZ_JAUYRO010000009.1 GCF_030696805.1 Methyloversatilis sp.
CCGCGGCTTTCGTAGGAGCCGTCCCACGGTCGGCCCTGCATGGCCGACCGGCTCTGCGGGCGGCGAGCGGTGCTCGCCGAAACCCCCGCGCCGCCCCCGCAGGCGATCCCGGTCGCCGAGATGCGGCACCGCGTGATCAACGTCCGTATCGCGGACAGGGTCCGTTCCTACGAAAAGCGAACACCGTCACGGTTTTCGTAGGAGCCGTCCCACGGTCGGCCCTGCATGGCCGACCGGCTCTGCGGGCGGCGAGCGGTGCTCGCCGAAACCCCCGCGCCGCCCCCGCAGGCGATCCCGGTCTCCGAGATGCGGCACCGCGTGATCGACGTCCGTATCGCGGACAGGGTCCGCTCCTACGAAAAGCGAACACCATCGCGGTTTTCGTAGGAGCCTGCCCCGCAGGCGATTCCGGTCTCCGAGATGCGGCACCGCGTGATCGAAGTCCGTATCGCGGACAGGGTCCGCTTCTACGAAAAGCGAACACCATCGCGGTTCTCGTAGGAGCCTGCCCCGCAGGCGATCCCCTCTTCGAACACAGGATGGTGCATGAGCAAAGTGCGTATCGCGGCCGCTCCTACGAAGGGCGGGCAGCACTGCGGTTTTCGTGGAGCCGGTCCACGGCCGGCCGGGTCTGCAAGCGGCGAGCACTGCTCGCGGAAGCTCCCGCTTCGCCCCTGCGAGAAATGCCGGCCTGCGGTGACGCGACGTTACACATTTTTTCTGATGCACCGCCGCATTCTGCCGGCCTGCTTTACACCGAAAGCACTACCCGCAAATGCTCGGGCAGCCACGCAACTTGTAATAAACCGACGGTTTCAGGCGATTTTCGGCTTCTACGGATCATTCTCGAAACCCTTTCTCAGAAACGATTTTCGGAAACAGGACCATTTGCGATGAGCCGTTCGGACTACGAAATGGACGCTCGACTGAAACGGTTTCGTCATCTTCACTCGCTAACGTCGCGACCAGGTCAACGGACGGAATTCTTTACAGCAGATAGTCCGAACGGCTCATTCATTGGCACTACCCACTTCGGTCGGGTGTAACGCGAGCCCGTCATTCTCGATTCGCTTCCTCGTGGAGCAGGGCGATCCGGCGTGAGTCGGATACCACCCACGATTTTCTCAAGGAGATTTATATGTTCAAGATGAAAGCGCTCGTCGCTGCTTTGACGCTGGTTGCCACCGCAGGTGCGCACGCCACGATCCAGGGCGGTGCCGGCGGCAACTCCGAGTTCATTCTCAATGTGTGGGACGACGTAGCCGGCGTGGGTTACACCTACGATCTGGAGCAAGCCGGTTTTGCTTCTTTCCTCGGCAATGATGTGCGCCTGAACAGCGTCATCGGTACCGGCCCGACCGCGGCCACAACCAGCCGCGCGGTGGATGTTCTTGGCACGACCGGTGGAGTGCTGTTTGAAGCGGTGCTGCCTGGTTTCGCGACCTACCTGAACCTTGCTTCGGCAAGCAGTTCGGTGTGGAACGTGCTGGCATGGGACAACAATGGCCAGCGCCGTCTTCTCACCACTGTGTCTGACGGCGTCACGCCGACGCAGATGAATACTGGCCGTCTCGGCAATGCGGGCCTGTCGCTTGATGGTTTCGTTCCGGCAAACAACCGTACGGCCAACCCGGCTGGTACGCATACGGCTGAAGGTGACCAGAACACCGCTTTTGACGGCTATGGCTTGTCTGCTGTAGCCGACGGGGTCGGATACTCAGGCAACCTCGGGTCAAACCTCAATGGAGCCTCGAGTTCCAATAGCGGGAAGCTTGGAGACGCTCTCGACATGTATGTGTTCTGGGGCGCAACCGCCGGTACCGGCTCATCTGGCACATCGGGTCGTTTCGGTGCGCTGGTTCAGGAAGGTCAGCAAGTTACGTCGAGCGTCTTCCTCGGCGACGATGGCCAATACCGCCTGCAGATTTCGGCCGTGCCGGAACCTGAAACCTATGCGTTGCTGCTTGCCGGCCTCGGCCTGATCGGCTTCGCCGCCCGCCGCCGCAACGTCTGATCCCACCCTATTTCGGAGAATTCCATGAAACTGAAATCCCTCGTTGCCGGCTGCGCACTGGCCTTTTCGGCCTTCAGCGCCAGCGCCCTGACGATCGACCTCGCGACGAATCCGCGGCTGCCGTCCAGTGGTAGCAACCCGACGGTTCCCTATGAAGTCATCTACCTGTCGGGCGCCACGGCACCGGACAACTTCCTGCAGGACATCGCCACGTCGATCTTCACGGGTGACGTCACCTTCTACGAGAACCGCAATGGTTCGGACCGCGACTTCCGCGCCTTCGCAGGCACCGTTCGTGCCGGTTTGCCTCTGGCTGGTCAGCGCGTGTTGTTCGTGAAGCGCTCGCGTGGTGGTTCGGTCTGGGGTGTGAATCCTGTGGCTCGCGCACAACGCGTGTTCACGATCAACGTGAACAATTGTCCTCAAGGCTCGGGTACGCAGACTTCGCCCTTCCTGTGCTCGGCTTTCGGCCTTGACCCGGGCGCCGAGAATGCAGGTACGTCGCTTAACACTGGCTGGGTTCCTGACTTCGGCGTGTCCGACGTTGAGCCCGCGCTGTTCAAGGAGCCGCTGAACACCGAGAACGATCAACCGGAACTGGCGCCGAACGAAGCGGGCCGCATCCCGGGTGTCGCGGTGAATGCGCTGATGATGGGTCTGGTTGCCACGAATTCGGTGCCCGCCACGACGGTCATTTCCCGCGCGGCCTACGGCGCCATGCTTTCGGGCGCCATCGACGACTGGAGCCGCGTCGATTCGTCGATCGAAGGTCCAGTAGTCGTGTGCCGCCGCGTTGAAGGGTCGGGTACGCAGACGTCGTACAACTGGTATTTCAACAACTTCCCGTGCAGCTTTGCTGCAGGCGGCTCGACAGAGCCGGCTCGATTCAATTCGAGTGCAGGTTTTGTGGGGGATTACTCTGCAACGCTTATCCCGCCGACCGCTGAAAACCCGGCCGGCAGTGTGAACAACCCGTACCTGATCGACGGTTCGGCCGGCTTCACCGTGGTTGAAAACCCGACTTCGGGCGACGTGCGCAACTGCCTGACGATCGCCGAGAACGGCGGCAACCACAAAGTCCGCATCTATGATCCGGCGCTGGGCAAGGAAGTGTTCTATCAGTGGAGCCTGCCTGCCGGCAGCAAGGCGATCGGCACGCTGTCGCTCGACAGCTACCCGAATGCGGCCGTGTTCCCGAACGCGGCTGGCGCCGGCACCGGTCGCTTCAGCTTCCGCCACATCGACGGCGCTGGCGTGTTCAATGCGCACACCCAGACCCTCCACGCAGGCCCGGGTACCGGCACTGCACCGAGCAAGGCCAACTTGATCGCCGGTCGCTATGACTTTGTTTCCGAAGTCACGATGCAGTACCGCACGACCGGGGTGGTCAACGAGCAAGGCGACAGCATTGCGTCGCCGTCCGGCGACAAGCTGGCATTTATCCGTACCTTCATCGAATTCGCCGGCAGCCCGCGTTACACCGGCAACTGGGATTCGACGTCGGACACAGCGCCGTACCAGCTCGCCACCCGCATCAATTCGGCTGGCAATGCTTACGGCTCGCTGCCGACGGAAGGTCTGTTCCCTGAACTGACATCGCCGGGTGGTGAATTCATCGGCAACTTCTTCGTGACCAAGTACAGCCGCGCCGGCAACACCTGCCGTGCGCCGCAGTTCTTCGGTAACGGCGCGCCGTAAGCATGGTGGTACGCGCAGAGTACGCGTGATGCAACAGGGAAAGGGCCTGCTTCGGCAGGCCCTTTTTCAATTCGATGTGGCGACCGGCAAGGTCGTCGTCACTTTTCGCCTTGCGCCCTGATGCGCCGGGCGTGTCACGGCAATACGATGCACAGAATCATTCGGAATATGTCCCCCTTTTTCGCCAGGTCGTGGTCGATCGGTATCGCGTGCCGTCACGTCAAGCGGTGGTGTCTGGCCATGATTGCGTTGACCGTGTGTGTGCCCGGTACGCTGCTTGCCCAGGACGCCCGGGCGGCGCGCTTCGACGTGATGGAGTTCGCAGTCGAAGGCAATACGGTGCTGCCAGTGCAGGATATCGAAGCAGCCGTGTTGCCCTATCTCGGGCCTGCGCGATCGGCAGCCGATATCGAAGCCGCGCGCGATGCGCTTGAGAAAGCCTATCAACAGGCTGGCTATCTGACGGTACTGGTCAGTCTTCCGGCGCAGGATGTTGCGGAAGGCGTGGTGCGGCTCGAAGTCGTCGAGCAATCCATAGGCAGGTTGAAGGTGAGCGGTGCCGAGTACACCCTGCCAAGCCAACTGAAGGCACAACTGCCCGAAATGGCTGAAGGCCGGGTGCCGCAGTTCGATGAAGTGCAGGAACAACTGGCTGCCGCAAGTCGATCGGCGGACGTCACGATCACGCCATTGCTGCGCGCAGGCGCCGCGCCCGGTTCAGTTGAAGTCGAGCTCAAGCTCGATGACCGGCGCCCATTGCACGGCAGCATTGAGCTGAACAACAAGCGCACGGCAGATACCGAGACCGGACGACTGGAGGCCAGCCTGCGCTATGACAACCTTTTCCAGCGTCGCCATTCCATCGGCCTGAGCTACTTCGTCTCGCCGAGCAATCGCGACGACGTCGAAGTGTTCGGCCTGTCGTATTCGGCACCTCTGAACGCACGCGGACTGACGCTGGCAGCGTTCTTTGCCCGCTCAAACAGCGACGTGCTCACCGCTTTCGACACCTCGGCGGTGGCCAAGGGCGACACAGCGGGCGTGCGTCTGGTGATGCCTCTGCCGACGCGCGGCGCAACCAGCTGGTTTCACAACCTGAGTGTGGGCGCCGACTGGAAGGACAGTGAACAGAACACCGGGCTTTTTTCCAACCTGATCCAGCTCAATCAGCCGGTGCGCTATTTCACTTTGACCGGCCAATACAGCCTGGTGTCGCTCGATGAGGGCGGGCAATGGCGCTTCAGCTTCGGCACGACGCTGAGTACGCGGTCGATGAATCAGCGCACCGTAGATTGCAATGGTGTCCGTCTCGAACAGTTTGCGTGCCGTCGCACCGATGCGCGCCCTGATTTCCTGGTGGCGCGGGCGGGACTGGAGCGGCTGCAGAAGCTGCCGGGCGGCTGGTCGCTCTATGGTCGTGCAGATATGCAACGCAGCTCGAATCCGCTGATCAATACGGAGCAGCTGGTCGCCGGGGGCTTCGATTCGGTACGCGGCTACCTCGAGGCGGAGCGCACCGCAGACGAGGGCGAGCGCTTGCGCGCAGAACTTCGCACGCCGTCCGCCGCGCCGCTGGCCGATTACCCGCTTCAGCTGTCCGGTCTGGTGTTCTACGACAGCGTGTGGCTGCGCAACCGCAGCACGATATTCGGCATTCCCGATGTCATGCGACTGTCGTCGGCCGGGCTCGGTCTGCGGACTTCGCTTGGCAAGGAGTGGAAGCTTGACGTCGATGTTTCACAGGCTTTCCAGGACGGGGCCGCCGGCCCGGGCCGTACGCGAGACGGCGACCGCCGTCTGTCGGTACGCGCGAAATACGAATTCTGATTCCGGCGGCGCACAGCGTCGCATGCAAGGGGTGTATTCATGAATCGCGACATTTTCCGGCTGGTCTTCAATACTTCACTTGGCATGCAGGTACCGGCCAGTGAGCATGCGCGCCGCAGCAATCGGGCAGCGGGTGGTCGTGCCTTGCGGCGCATGGTTGCACTGCTCGCTGGTGCTTTCGGACCGTTGGCAATGGCGGCGGCGCCGCTGCCACAAGTGTCGGACGTGAATGCATTTGTCGGTCGAGGTGCGGCCAACATGCCTGTGCTGTCGGCCGATGGGCGCACCCTCACAGTGCAGCAGACGTCGGGCGCGGCGACCGTGCTGAACTGGGCCAATTTCGACATTGCGTCGGGCCACACGGTGAATTTCGTGCAGCCGGATGTGACTTCCCGGGTCGTTAACCTGGTTGATTCTAACGGACCACGCAGCGAAATCTTCGGCAACCTGAACGCCAATGGCCAGGTGTTCCTGTTCAATCAGGCGGGCATCCTGTTCGGTCCCGGAGCCATGGTTGATGTGGGCGGGTTGGTGGCATCGACACTGAAGATGAACGAAACGCTCATCGACCGAGCGTTGTCTTCGACGCTGCAGCAGGGCCAGGCGGCGTTCTCCGAGCATGTCATCACCGATCCTGTCACCGGCCAGCTGGTACCGACCGGAGCAATCGATATCGGCGAAGGCGCCCGCATCATGGTGGGGGCGAATGGGCGGGTGCTGTTCGCTGCACCGGATATCCGCAATGCGGGTACTGTGGTTGCGCCGCAAGGACAGGTGCTGTTTGCCGCCGGCAAGTCTGTCTATCTGACCGATACGACCGACGCCCGCCTACGCGGTATCGTCGTCGAAGTCGACGGCGGCGGCCAGATCACGAATGAGCAGGCGGGACAGCTCCTGGCACAGCGAGGCAATATCACGCTCGCCGGCCTGAATGTTTCGCAGCAGGGCTCGGTACGAACCAGCAGCACTGTGACGCTGAACGGCTCGATCATCATCGATGCGAACAGTCGTACCGAGGGACGGGGTGACGTGCGTCTCGGTGGTGCCAGCGTGACCGCGGTGGATGTGGAAGCCGGTGGCGCGACGGTGCGTGACGATGTGACCTTCCAGAAGTCCTTCATCACCGTCGAGGGGCGCAGAGTCATACTCGAAGACGCGCAGGCGGGAGAAGCTGGCGCACATGTGCTTGCGCATGGTGGTGACATCAGCCTGAGTGCGCAGTCCGGTGTGGATTACAGCATTCGGTCGATCGCCGATGCGACGAGCCGCATCTACCTGGGCAAGGGCTCGGTGATTGACGTATCCGGGTTGCGCAATGTCGAAGCAGCGACCCAACGCCATATCGTCCAGGTCGAGCTGCGCGGCGACGAGTTCAAGGATGCGCCGTTGCAGCGCAGCCTGGGCGAGGACGGACTGCCGAACCAGCCGCTGTACGGCACGCGCATCTGGGTGGATCTGCGCGACGGAATCGAGCCGGGTGACGGTCGTCAGCCTTTTGCGGACGTCTCGGCTTACGTGCCGTCCATCCAGCGTACGGTGCAGGAGAAGAGCACGACGAGCGGGAACATTTCGTTGCGCTCGGAAGGCGACCTGATTGCGAATGCCGAGTCGCGTCTCGATGTATCCGGTGGCAGCGTGCTGAATTCCGGCGGCGTCACCCAGTACACACTTTTGCAGACCGCGCAGGGCAACTGGATTCGCGCCTCCACGGCGGCGGCTGACCAGCGCTACATTGCCAGTCAGAACCGGACGCAGGCCGAGGCCGCCTATGTCGAAGGCAAGGACGCCGGAACGCTGACGGTGCAGGCGCACGGACTTGCGCTGGATGGGCGGATCGACGGGCAGGTCGTGCAGGGCACGCGCCAGCGCGACGTTGTTGATCGACCGCTAGGCGGCCGACTGGTGATCGGCGCCAATTCTGAACTGTCATTCCTGACGCCGGACGTGCTGCTTTCCCATGTGCGGCCGGACCGCAGCTGGTCGGAATCCTCTGCGACACCGCAGTCGTTATGGCTGTCGAGCGACCTGTTCGGCGTACGCGGATTTTCGCGACTCCAGCTTTACAGCGGCGGTCAGGTGACCGTTCAGGGTAATACGGTCACCTTGCAGCCGGGCGGAAGCTTTGAAGTGGTCGCCCGTGAGATCGATGTGCTGACTGACGTCCGAACGGCCGGCGGCAGCATCGCGCTGACCACCGCACAGGTGCCCAACGATGCCTTCGCGCTCGACCCTGCACGACACGATATTCGGGTGGCCAACGGCGTCACGATATCAACCGCCGGCAACTGGGTGAATGACCTGCGCAGCCCGCCCCTGGTGGGCAACGCTTCTGCGATCGCGTCGAACGGTGGTGACATCGTGTTGCGTTCCGTATCGGATCTGCTTCTCGGCAGCGCTTCGGTGATTGATGTCTCGGCCGGTGGCAGCGTGTCGACATCGGGCCGCACCGCATTCGGCGACGCCGGAAGCATTGCGCTGTCGACCGGACGTCTCGGTCTGGTCGAACTGAATACGCAGAGCTCGCGCCTCGTGCTCGGCGGGCAGCTGCGCGGGTATGGCGTGAGCGATGCCGCAGGCCTGCGGTCGGGCGGGCAGGGCGAAGGCGGCACGTTGTCGCTGTCAACCTCGTCGCTGCGCATCGGCTCCGGTCTGGTGCAAGCGTCGACCAGCAGCAATGGACGCCTGGCTCTCGACGACAGTTTTCTGTCGCAAGGTGGCTTTTCGTCCTTTGATCTGACCGGTGTGGACGGTGTTGTCGTCGAGCGGGGCAGCTCGATCACGCCGCAAGTTGCGGTCATCGACCTTGGGCTGAATGCACGCAGCCTTACAACCCGAAATGATTTGAGGGACAGTGCGGCGCTTGCCGTGCCTGCACCCGAGGTCGCGACACCGTTTCAACTCGAACTGCGGGCATCGAATCGCTTTGCAGGCGATCTTTTGGTCGAGCGTGACGCGCTGATCGACGTCGGGCAGCGCGGCAGCCTAACGCTGGCGGGCGAGCGCTTGTTGAGTGTGGAGGGCGCGCTGCTGGCCCGCGGCGGGCGCATCGAACTGGAGCAAGTTTCGAGCATATCCGGACAGGCCTATGACGCGACGCGCAAGATCTACATCGGCGCCGATGCGCGACTGGATGTGTCAGGGGCGTTCCGCCGCGCACCGGACCCCCTGTTCCGTACAGGTGAGGTGCTGTCGGGCGGGACGATTTCCATCGTGTCGGACCGAGGCTACGTCGTGGCGCAGCAAGGTGCGCGACTGATCGCTGACGGCGCCAGCGAAGCCGGGCTGCAGCTCTCGTCACTCGCCGACGGACGTCGGACACCGGTGACCGTAGATAGCGACGGCGGCGACATTAACGTGCGGGCACGAGAAGGCATTTTGTTCGACGCCACCGTGAGCGCTCGTGCCGGCGGAACGCAGGCACAAGGCGGCAGCTTCGCTGCGGACCTGTCCCGGGTCAGCGGCCAGTGGGAAGGCGCGGGTGACGTGATCAACGCAGCGCGCTCGCTGGAGTTGAGCCAAAACGCGGCAAGTTCCGATCCGGCAATTGCGGCAGGTAGCGCGCTCAGCAGCGACCGCTATCTGGCCACCGGAAGGCTGTCGGCCGACCGGTTGATGTCTGGCGGATTCTCCGAAGTGAAGCTCGGCACCGAAGGCAGCCTCGTTTTCGATGGTGCCGTCAATCTGGCCCTGTCCGGCGTGTTGTCGCTCGATGCGGCCTCTCTTGCCGCTGATGCTGGCGATGTGCGGCTATCCAGCTATCTGCTGCGGCTGAGTAATCTGCAGGATGGTTTCGCGGGCATCGTGGCTCCGACGTCCGCGCAGTCCCGCTTCAGCGGCAAGGCGCACTTCATTGACGTGAAGGGCGACGTGACCTTCCGCGATTTCGCACTGGTGACG
The DNA here is from genome assembly GCF_030696805.1 of Methyloversatilis sp. Classification (GTDB taxonomy): domain Bacteria; phylum Pseudomonadota; class Gammaproteobacteria; order Burkholderiales; family Rhodocyclaceae; genus Methyloversatilis. The sequence continues at coordinate 9,437 of NZ_JAUYRO010000009.1, forward strand.
CTCGACGGTGACCGCGATATTCGCTTTAGCGGCGTCGTGCAGGACGTGGACCTCAGTTCCCAGGTGACCGACAACCGGCTTGCCGGCAGTCTGGTGAGTGCGAATGACATGACACTCAGGGCGCAGCAGATCTATGCGACCACGCAGAGCGAATTCGCGGTCGAGCTGCGCAATACCAGCACCGGAACGCTGCGCATCGAGCAGAACGACGGTCCGGCCGGTGCAGTGCTGGCCGCCGCGGCCAAACTTGATCTCGTTGCGCCGCGCATCGTTCAAGCCGGCACTTTGCGCAGTCCTTTCGGTTCAATTTCTCTTACCAGCGCCCGCGTCGATCACGACGGGTTCCGCGGTACGCGGTCGGCCGTAGACGGTAGCGTCACGCTGACTGATGGCAGTGTGACGTCTGTTTCGGCCCAGGGAAGGACCGTGCTGTACGGCAGCACTTCGCAAGCCGGGCAGGTCTATCAGTACGACATCGGAGGTCGTACCTTCACCATCGACCAGTTGCCACAACGGGCGGTCAATCTGTCAGGTGCATCGCTCGACGTTCAGGCGGGTGCACAGATCGACCTATCGGCCGGAGGTGACCTGCAGTCAAGTGAATTCATCGTGGGACCGGGCGGCTCGAAGGACATTCTGCTCGCGTCCAGTTCGCCGGATACCTATGCGGTGGTACCGGGGCTGGATGTGCCGGTGTCGCCCGAAGACGCGCAGACTGCCCTGGGCAGTGCGCAACCCCTGGCTGGCCAGTCGATCCGCCTCGATGTGGCGGCGGGCGGACTGCCCGCCGGCACCTATCGACTTCTGCCGGCGCGTTTCGCTTTGCTCGCAGGTGGCTTTTTGGTCAAGCTTGACCGTGCTTCGCTGGATGCTCCGACGGATCGGGCGACTGGCGCGCCCGATGGAGTTGTCAGCGTGGGTGCCCGCCTGCTGAACGATTCGCTCGGCGGTGCGGATCAGCTGGTTTCGACCGCGTCGTCCCGCAGCTTCGCCGTCCAGATACTCGATGGTGCTCAGGTGCGCGCGCGTTCCGAATACCTCGAAACCCGAGCGTCGGAGTTTTTCGCCGATGCTGGCGGGCAGGGCAGCGGCGACGCCGGGCGCGTGTCGCTGGCGGCGACGCGCTCGATCGCTCTCGAGGGCCTGATCACCGCGTCACACATGGCGGATGGTCGAGGCGCACAGGTCGATATTTCCGCGACACGTCTGGAGGTGCTGGGCCAAGGTGAAGCCCAGCGCGACGCGACGGCCGTTCGAATCGATGTGGCTGCTCTGAATCGTCTCGGTGTAGAAAGCCTTCTGCTAGGCGGCTTGCGCGCTGAAAGCACCGACGCGACGTTGATCACCACCGGCGCGCAGAGCGTCCTGATCAGCACCGGTGGGCAGCAGCTCGAAGCGCCCGAGTTACTGGCGGTCGCCGCAGACACGCTGACGGTCGCTTCAGGCAGTCGATTGTCGGCCGGTGCATCAAGCGCAGCCGGGTCGGCGCCGACGCTGCGCATCTCTGGCGCCGGCGCAGCAGCTGACGGGGCGCTGCTCCGTTTGTCCGGCGGGGAACAGGCACAGCTGCGACGCGACCAACCGCTGGGCGCCCGCGGCACATTGACGATCGAGAGTGGTGTCGAGGCGTCCGGTCGAAGCGTGATTCTCGATGGCACGCTCAATACGCGGCTGAACGGTGAAGTCATGCTGGACGATACGTCCGGCCGCACGGCGCTGACCGTGGGGGCAACGCTGATCAGCCTGGGCGAAACGCCCGATGATCTGGCGACCGGCATCGTGCTCAATGCTGAGCGTCTTGCCCAGTTGGGATCGCCTGCGCAACTGGAGCTGAAGAGCTACTCGACCGTCGATCTGTACGGCGACGTATCGCCGGACTGGCAGGGCGTAACGGCGCTGGTCATCGACGCCCAGGGTCTGCGCGGCCTGTCCGGCGCGACCGGCGCGCCTGCGTCGGCGAGCCTGGCCGCGCAGTCGCTGACGCTTCGCAACAGCACCGGCACGTCAGCGTCGACACCCGGCGCGGCGGCGGCTGGATCCGCGCTTGAACTGAAGGTCGGTACGCTGAATCTGGGCGATACCGGCTCGAACACCTTCCTGACCTCCGGCTTTGCCCAAGTACGCGTCGAAGCGGGCGGCGATGTCGTGGCCAGCGGAGTCGGGCGGCATGAGTACGTCGCAGACCTGACGGTTGCCGCACCGCGCATCGTCGCCGACCAGGGTTCGAATCAGGCGGTCAGCGCAAGCGGCGACCTGCATTTGCTGGCCGGCAACCGAGCGGGCGCTGCGCCAGCCGAAGCGCCACTCGCCGGCAAACTGGCGCTTAGCGGCGATCGCGTGACAGTGGCGACCGAGGTGCTTGCTCCTTCGGGACGCCTCGATATCCGTGCGACCGGTGACGGCGCCAGCGACGGCGTGACGCTCACCGATGCGGCGCGCGTGTCGACAGCCGGATCGGTGCGTGCCCTGGGCGGTGCTACCTACGCAGTGTCGGCAGGCGAAGTGGTGCTGGCATCGAAGCGCGGCGACGTGATAATGGAAGCAGGTTCGGTGGTGGACGTATCTGCCGTAGGCGGTGGTGACGCAGGGCGGGTGCGCCTGATCGCCGATGCCGGTGAGGTTTCGGTGGCGGGTACGTTGAGGGGCAGCGCCGCCACTCAAACATCAATGGCGCCCGCGAAGCAGGGTCGCATCGATATCCGTGCATCGGAATTCGGTGACAGGTCAGCCAGTCTGGCGGGCTGGCTTGCAGCGACCGGTGAATTCGCCGAGTCGCTGAGCCTGGCCGTGGCGAGCGGAGACTTCAACCTTGCATCGGGCACCCGCGTGAGCGCCCGCCATATCGAACTGCTGACCAACGACGGTTCGATCCGGTTGGCGGACCAGACTGCTGCCGATACCGTGGGCGTGGTGCTTGATGCTTCCGGCCCGAGCGGTGGCAGCATCCGCCTGTTTGCGGACACCGGTTCTCGCGCCGGCAGCGGCGCCGTGTATATCGGTCGCGGCGCGGTACTCGATGTCAGTGCGGAGCGCGTCGCGCTGGGCGCAAACGGCGCACAGATCGATGATGCATCGGTCCGCGTCGGGGCTGACGCCGGTCGTATTGAAATCGGCGTATCGGAAAATTCGGGAGCGACATCGACGGCACGCATCGAAGTTGCCGAGGGCGCGCAGTTCGACCTCAGGGCGGCCTCGCGCTACGCCTCGGACGGCTCGTTGCTGCTTCGTGCGCCACGTACTATCGACGACACCGCAACACGGATCGCGGCATTCGACGGTGCAGTGCTGACGCATGCGAACGACAAGGCAGAGGGCGTCAAGGCGGCCGCGGTCACCATTGAAGGCGTGCGTCGCTACAACATTTCCGATATCAACCTGGCCACGATCGCGGCGACCAGCTCTCCCGTATTCCTGTCTTCACGGACCTTCACTTCAAGTGCAGCGGCGCAGCTTGCAGCTCTTGGGCTCGACAACCAGTCGTTCACGGCTTCCGTTCTGGCCGGTGTCGAGGTGCTGGCGCCGGGCGATATCGTGCTGAGTCAGGATCTGAATCTACGCACCGCGTCACAAGCCGGCGTTCTCGGTACGTTGACGCTGCGCGCTGCCGGTGACATCCGGCTGAACGCCAGTCTCAGCGACGGCTTCAGCACCGCAACGACCGCCGGTTTGCTGGCCAATGGCGAAAGCTGGAACTACCGTCTGGTGGCCGGCGCGGATGCCGCGGCCGCTGATCCGCTGTCGATTGCCGCGACGACGCCCGAAAGCAGCGGGAACTTGATCCTGTCAGCAGCGCGTTTCGTGCGAACCGGTACCGGCAGCATCGACATCGCGACGGCGGGTGACGTGCGACTGGCCGATCGTGCGGTGATCTATACCGCCGGTCGCGCCGATACGCCCGGCGCAGAGTTCCAGTTCTCTTCGAACATCAACGTGTCGGGCAGCAGCCGGCAGGCTGAGTACGGCTACGGTGGCGGCGACATCCGGATCGCCGCCAGCGGGGACATCCAGGCGACAGGCACCAGTCAGCTCGTCAATCAGTGGCTTTTCCGGTCGGGGCGCGCCGATAACGGCGTGATATTCGGCAGTTCGACCACTGCGTCCGGTGCGCGCCGGAACCCGACCTGGTGGGTGCGCTACGACCAGTTCCAGCAGGGTATCGGTACGCTGGGCGGTGGCGACCTTGATGTCGAGGCGGGCGGCAACGTGACTAACCTGGGTCTCGTGGCTGCGACTAACGGACGCCTGTTCGGTGCCGCCGGCAGTGTGGCGGATCCGGCTAACCTGAAAGTTCAGGGCGGGGGCAACATCGACCTCCGCGTGGCGGGTGATCTTCTGGGCGGCGTGCTTTACACGGGCCGGGGCGATCTTGACGTAGCGGTTCAGGGAGGAATCGGTGCCGCATTGCGTGCCGACGGTGCGTCGGTGTCGCCGTTCATTGCGCTCGGTGAAGGTAACGCGAATCTTGCGGCGCTCGGCAGCATCAGCGTGCAGGGCATCGGCAATCCGACCTTGATGGACCAGCCCGCAAGCGGCTTTGCGGGTGACCGCGCGAACCGCTTCTCGACCTACGCTCGGAACAGTGCGTTCGAAGCCATGTCGCTCGGCGGTGGTGTGACCCTGCGCGCAACGACGCAGTCGGACGCTGCTGGCGGTGGCAACCTGTACGGCTTCGTGTCGCTCGGAACCGAAGAGCGCGTGCTGCCGCCAACGTTGCGCCTGCTCGCATTTGGAGGGGAGCTCGCCGTGGGTGGCACCACGCGACCGGATGGCGACAGGCTGGTACTGCTGCCGTCGGCGGGTGCGGATCTTCAATTGGCGGCGCGCGATGACCTGAAACTGTTCCTTACGCTGTACATGTCGGACATCTCGCCAGACTTGCTACCGACAGCCGCACGACCGCTGGCCAGTCTCAGTACTGCAACCGCTGGCGTATGGCAGAACCTGACCGACATCGCCAAACAGGGCGCCGACGCACACGACCCCGTGCTGCTCGCCGCGCGCTCGTCGGTTCCTGTCGTGGTCTCGTCGGCCCGTGGCAGCATCTACGGCCCCGGGGTACCGGGCGTCACGTCCGACAGCGCGACGGCAACGGTATCGAACGCACTGATCCTGCCCAAGGCGGTCAGCATCAGTGCTGGTCGGAACATCGACAACATCGCGCTGCGTGTCCAGCACAGCCGGCCGGGCGACGTCAGCCAGATCACTGCGGGCGGCGATATCAGCTTGCGCACTGTCGCCGGCGAAGCCACGCAGGGCGTGATCATCGGTGGCGAAGGCCGCGTGCAGATCATTGCCGGAGGCGATCTTGAACTCGGCAATTCGTTCGGCGTCGTGACGCAGGGCAACGCCGGAAATCCGTATCTTCCGGAGCGCGGCGCGGCAATCGACATCCAGGTCGGCAGTACCTTTGCGGACCTCGAGGCCGCCATGGTGCTGCTTCGGGACGGCGCGGCCATCTTCGACAGCACGCTTTTAGCGGCATTGAATGGCAAGGGTGGTGGCTATTCCAGTATCGAGGAGGCGCTCGACGCAAACCCCGAACTCGCTGCACTCCGGACACGCGAGCGCGCAGACATCGATGCGCGACTCGCTGTTCTTGACCAGCGACTGGCTGAAGTCGTCCGTCAGCGCTACAACCGGCCCGACCTTTCTGACGATGCGGCACTCGCCTTGATTGCCGTGCAGACGGAAACCGAACGCACCGCTATCTACGCGGATGCCCGGCCGGCTGCGCTGTCGGCCCTGAACGCAGGCATCCGCTTCGGCGGCCGACTTGGTGACCGGCTGGGCGCAGGGAAGGAAGGATTCGCGCCGCTGTATGCACTGAATGAGGCACTCTTTCCGACGTCGTCGGAGGGCTCGGTCAACCTGTTCGCCAGTCAGCTTCGAACCGAACAGGGTGGGGACATCAACATCCTCGCGCCCGGCGGCGGGGTCAATGTCGGGGTGCCGGGCGGCAGCACAGATCCGACGAGGGTATCGCAGCAGGGCATATTCGCCATCGGCCGGGGCGAGATCAACGCTTTCATTTCGAACGACTTCCAGGTCGGGCCTTCGCGTGTATTTACGTTGGGTGGGGATGACATCCAGATCACTTCGCTGTTCGGCGACGTGGATGCAGGCAAGGGAGCAAAAACGGCAGTTGCGACACCACCGCCACAGGTAAAGGTGCGTGGTGACACGATCGTGCTCGATATCTCGAACTCGGTATCCGGATCGGGTATCGCGACGCTGAAAGGTTCGCCGGACACTCGTGATGCAACAGTTCGACTGACCGCGCCGAACGGCGCAGTCAATGCAGGTGATGCGGGCGTTCGCGCGTCCGGCAACGTGGAAATCGCCGCACAGGTTGTGATCGGACTGAACAACATCAGTGCTGGCGGCAGCGTATCCGGTTCTTCCACCGTTTCAAGCTCGGCACCGACATTTGCAGCGCCGAGCACGAACACCGGAAACGAATCGCGCAATGTCAGCGATCGGGGCGTCACCGCCGCCGATGGTGCAGGTAGTGCGGACCGCTCGTCGAGTTCCATCCTGACTGTCGAACTCGTCGGTCTGGGCGAAGAGCCGACGGCCTCCGGTTGCGATGACGACAGCAAGGACGAAGACTGCAAGGAACGCGCGACGCGCGCCAACTGAGCGAACGGTGGCGCTACTTACTGCGAGGGCGGCAGGCGGGAAGGCGCCGCTGCGCAGGGGTCGGTGTTGGGCATCGCTGCGCTCACCCCAACCTACGGGCTGATCACGCGGCTTAACTCGTGGGTTGGGGACGGGCTGATCACGTGGCGTCCCTCGTGGGTTGGGGACAGGCTGATCACGTGGCGCCACTCGTGGGTTGGGGTGGGTTGATCACGTGGCTTCACTCGTAGGTTGGGGTGAGCGCAGCGATGCCCAACAGCAGCGCGTCACCCCGCCTCGGTAGCCGCCGCGCGGAGTTTTCCGAGCGGCGCCAGGTCGTAACCGCCCAACCGGGCCGCGAGATCGGTGCTTTCCGCGCCGGCAAGTTCGGCCAGCAACTGCTGCAGCAAGGCCCGGAAGTACAGCGTGCGCGGCATGACGAGGTCGAGCGCCTCGGTGCCGAGCGACAGGAAGGGCAGGCCGAATTCACCGGCGGCGGCACGCGTGCCGGGTGCGCAGTCGCCGGTACCGCTGGCTACCATGAAAGCGGCTTCGCGTTCGGTGGCGGCGGACTGCGTCAGCGCAGGCAGCTCAAGGCCGGCGACGGTACAGGCCTGCACGAAGAAGTGCTGCGATCCGGCGCCGCTGCCGCGCTGGATTATTTTCGGCTGGCGGGCCAGCAGGTCGGCGAGCGTGGCGACCGGAGCGGTCTCGCGCGACAGCATCACACCCTGTTCGCGCAGCGCGAGCTGCACCATGACCCAGCCGGAACTGCCGGTGTATTCGCGCAGCAGCAGCGCATGCCGGCGCGTCGCGTGCTGGGCGTCGCCCCAGTGGATCGGGCAGGCATTGGCGCGCCGCTGGGCGAGCAGCGCCAGCCCCTTGCGCGTGCCGCACGGGCCGTAGGCGATCAGCGTGCCGTCGTCGGCGCGCTGGGCCAGCCGCGCGATGCTGTGCGCCAGCCAGGGGTCGTCGCTGCCGGCGATCAGCAGGCGGTCGGCCAGCACGCCGCCGTGTGTCGATTCGAGCAGCCAGTCGTCGAGCAGCGCACGCGGGAACAGCCACTTTCCGGTCACCTTGGTGGCCGGAATGCCGCCCTCCTGGATCATCGCGTACAGCGTCTTCTCATTCAGGTGCAGATAGGCGGCCGCTTCGCGCGCCGTGAGATAGGGCGAGGCCTCGCCCGGCTGATCGTCGGCGGCCGGCACCGTCAGATCAGGCCTTCGAACGGAATGACACTCACCGCATCGCCGACCGCCACGTTGCCGCAGTCGTCACCGAGCACGATGATGCAGTTGGCGTCGCACATCGAACGCAGGATGCCCGAGCCCTGCGCGCCGGTGACCGCGACATGCCAGCGGCCATCGCGCAGTTCGAGGATGCCGCGCTGGTATTCGGTGCGACCCGGCTGCTTCTTCATCGCCGTGTCGCTCAGTGCGGCGAAATGGATGGGCGCGCTGGCGGGCGATACGCCCATCAGCTTGAGCAGCGCGTCGCGCGCGAAGAAGTGGAAGGTGACCATGGTGGCCACCGGATTGCCCGGCAGGCCGAACAGCAATGTGCTGCGGGCGCCTTTGCCCAGCGTGCCGAAAGCCATCGGCCGACCCGGCTTCATGGCGATCTTCCAAAACGTGACTTCACCCAGGCTGGCGAGGATTTCGCGCACGAAATCCGCCTCGCCGACCGACACGCCGCCACTGGTGATGATCGCGTCGACTTCGCCAACGGCCGATTCGAGCGCGGCGGACAGCGCCTCGCGCGTGTCGCGCGCAACCCCCAGATCGATCACTTCGCAGCCCAGCCGCGTCAGCATGCCGGTCAGCGTGTAGCGGTTGCTGTCGTAGATGCCGCCTTCGCGCGGCGCCTCCCCGATCGACATCACTTCGTCGCCGGTGGACAGCACGCCGACGCGCACGCGCCTGTGCACGGTCAGTTCGGGTATGCCGAGCGATGCCGCCAGACCGACGTCGGCCGGGCGCAGCAGGCGGCCGGCGCGCAGCGCGGGCTCACCCGCGCGCAGGTCTTCGCCGGCGCGGCGGCGGTGCTGGCCGGCTTTCTGGCCCGGTGGCACGATGACCGCATCGCCGTCGAGCCGCGCGGTTTCCTGGATGACGATGGTGTCGGCACCGGCAGGCATGACCGCGCCGGTCATGATGCGCACCGTCTGCCCGGCGGCGACTTCGCCCGACCAGCCATGTCCGGCGAACGCCTGGCCGACGATGGTGAGCCGCGTGTCGGCATCGGCCGACAGGTCGGCGTGCCGTACCGCGTAGCCGTCCATCGCCGAGTTGTCGTGCGGCGGCACGCTGACCGGTGAAATGACGTCGGCGGCCAGCACACGGCCGAGCGCGTCGCGCAGTGGCACGCGCTGCGTGCCGGCGACCGTCGAGCAGGCGGCAAGGATGTGGGCGCGGGCGTCCGCGACCGGTGTGAAGCGATCTGTCATGGTGTGTCGGGGCGCGCGGTGAGCGCGGCCAGTTCGTTCAGCGTGTTGATGTTGACGAAGGCGTCGGGCTGGTCGTCGAAGCTGACTTCGACCACTTTCAATGCCGAGTACCAGAGGTCGACCTTGCGCCCGCCGCCGTCGAGAAAATCGGTCAGGCCGGGCAGTACGTGACGGTGCACCAGGCTGAACACCGGGTGCGACTGCTCGCCGGTGCGCGCCACCGCGAGGTCTGCGCCTTCGCGTTCCAGTGCCTCACCCAGGCGTGCCACCAGATCGGCCGGCAGGAAGGGCGAATCGCACGGGCTGGTCACGAGCAGCGGCGTGCGGCAGGCGTTCAGGCCCGCATGCATGCCAGCCAGCGGGCCGGCGTAACCGGCGATGGCGTCCGGTATGACCGGGTAGCCGAAGGCGGCGTAGCGTTCGCTGTTCTGGTTGGCATTGACGATCAGTGCATCGACCTGGGGCGCGAGCCGTTCGATCACGTGGCTCACCATCGGCCGGCCGCGGAAATCCTGCAGCCCCTTGTCGATGCCGCCCATGCGACGGCCGAGTCCGCCGGCCAGCACCAGCCCGGTGATCGCCTCCTTCATGCCGCCACCCCGTCGCGCACGAAGCGCTCCATGCCGGTCAGCAGCAGGTAGTGCTTGCCCTGCGAGCGGCCGATCATCGTGATGCCGACCTGGCGCGCGATGTCATAACCCATCTGCGTGAGCCCGGAGCGAGATACCAGGAAGGGGATACCCATCTGCGCTGCCTTGATCACCATTTCCGACGTGAGCCGGCCGGTGGTGTAGAAAATCTTGTCGCCGCCGTCGACGCCATCCAGCCACATGTGGCCGGCGATGGCATCGACCGCGTTGTGGCGGCCGACGTCCTCGACGAAGTACAGTAGTTCGGCACCGCGGAACAGCGCACAGCCGTGCACTGCGCCGGCCTGCTTGTAGATGGTTTCGTGCGTGCGCACCACGTCGAGCATCGCGTACAGCGCGCTTTCGGTCAGACGTGCATCGGCCGGCAGACGGATGCGTTCGATGTCTTCCATCAGGTCGCCGAACACCGTGCCCTGGCCACAGCCGGTGGTGACGGTGCGCGTGGCCATGCGTGCATCGAGGTCGGCGACACCGTGGTGCGTGGTGATGGCGGCGGCATTGACCTCCCAGTCCACCTGCACCGACACGATGTCGTCGATGGACGCCAGCATGCGCTGGTTGCGCAGCCAGCCGATGACCAGCGCCTCGGGCGCGCCACCGAGCGTCATCAGCGTCACCAGTTCGCGTTTGTCCAGATACAGCGTCAGCGGGTGCTCGCCCGCGATCGCGGTCGGTACCGTTTCGCCGCGCTCGTTGATGGCGGATATTTCAATCGTGGCCGGGCGGGCCGCGTCGGTGAGCAGGGGTCTGGGGAGGCGGGCCAAGTCAGCCACCGATGTAGGACATTTCGATCTTGCGCCGGGCGGCCGTGTCGGCGGTGCGGATTTCGGAGTAGCGGTCGCCGCGCGCCTGCCAGATCGCGCCGATGGCCGACGTGATGTCTGCGTCACTGCGACCCGCGCGCAGCAGTGCGCGCAGGTCGTGGCCTTCGGTGGCGAACAGGCAGGTATAGATCTTCCCTTCGGTCGACAGGCGCACCCGCGTACAGCTTGAACAGAAGGCCTGCGTGACCGACGAAATGACACCGATCTCGCCGCTGCCATCGACATGGCGCCAGCGCTGGGCGACCTCTCCCGGGTAGTTCGCACCGATCGGCTCCAGCGGCATGTCGGCATGGATGCGTGCGATGACGTCGGCACTCGGCAGCACTTCGTCCATCTTCCAGCCATTGCTGGAGCCGACATCCATGAATTCGATGAAGCGCACGATGTGACCGCTGCCCTTGAAATGACGCGCCATCGGCACGATGGCATGGTCATTGGTGTCGCGCTTGACCACCATGTTCACCTTGATCGGCATGAGCCCCGCGGCATGCGCGGCGTCGATCCCTTCGAGCACCTGGCTGACCGGAAAGTCGACGTCGTTCATCCGGCGGAAGGTGTCGTCGTCCATCGCATCGAGGCTGACCGTCACGCGCGTGAGTCCGGCATCGCGCAGCGCGCGCGCCTTCTGTGGCAGCAGGGTGCCGTTGGTGGTGAGCGTGATTTCGACCGGCAGCCGCGCCAGCCGCTCGATCAGCTGTTCGATGTTCTTGCGCAGCAGCGGCTCGCCACCGGTGATGCGCAGCTTGTTCACGCCGTGCGCAACGAACAGCGTGGCGATGCGTTCGATCTCTTCGAAACTGAGCAGCTCGGCGCGGGCCAGATACGGGTAATCCTTGTCAAACACGCTTTTCGGCATGCAGTAGACACAGCGGAAATTGCAGCGGTCGGTGACCGATATCCGCAGGTCGCGCACCGCGCGCCCGCGCGTGTCGTCCAGCCGGCCGGTGGCCGGTATGGCGAGGTCGGGTACGACCGCCGCGGTACGCGCGGCAGTGCGGGTGTCCAGCAGATGTATGATCTTTTCGCTCATGGGCAGCGCGGCGTGAAGTTCGGGGTCGCGAACCCGTTCGACAGGAAGGCAGGAAAAAGATTGTGCATGGAGAGAGGATGGAACACGGACCGGTCACCCTCAGGCTGGCAGTGATTATGGAGCGCAGGGTACTGCACAACAAGTGGGCCGACCATGCGTGGGAGGCCTGCGCACTGCAGCCCGAAGGCCCGCAAAACCCTGCAGAACCTGTGGTTTTTGCCGATTCCGGCGCGGCGACGCAGTGGATGTTCCCGCCGCTCGACTTCACGCTCTACACCGACGAAGCCGACAACTACCTGCTCAACGTCACCGCCGCGGCGCCGCGTATCTTCGTCATGTGGCGGCAGGACGAAGACGTCGAGCCGCCGGTGCGGCCGATGCAACTCAGTGCCAGTTACGGCGAGGCGGCGCGCTGGATGGATTCCGGCGAAAAGGTGGACGGATTGCCGATGCCGCCCGAAATTCGTGACTGGATCGAAGCCTTTGCACGCCGTTTCCAGAAGGCGCCCGAGCCGCGCAGGCAGAAACGCTTTGCACGCACCGGCGACGGCAACACCCACTACGGGGGCGGCGGTCATGGCCGATGATCCGGTACGCGGCTTTCTCGGCCGCTGGTCGCGGTTGAAGCAGGCCGCGACCGAATCTGCGCCGGCGGACGCCGCGCCCGTCGTCGTTGCGGCGGCCGACGTCGCAGCGCCGCAGACCGAGTCCGAAGCGCCGTTGCCGCCAGTCGAATCGCTTGACTTCGACTCCGACTTCCGCGGCTTTCTCGGCGACAAGGTGGACGAGGGTGTGAAGCGCGCGGCGCTGAAGAAGCTGTTCCACACCGGCCCCTTCAACACCATGGACGGGCTGGACGTGTACATCGAAGACTTCAGCGTGTTCGAGCCGCTGCCGGCGTCGATGGTCGCCCAGCTTATGCATGCGCGCGAAACGCTGTCGCCGACGCTGCCGGCCGACTGGTTCGGCCCGGTGGTCGATCCCGAACCGACGGCCGAAGTGCTGGCACCGGAACTGTTGCCTGACGTGCCGTCCGCGACGAACACGCTTCCTGAGACGCCTGACGAGCCAGAGCCAGAGCCCGAGCCCGAGGCCGAGGCCGAGTCTCTGCCCTTGCCACACGCTGACGCGTTGTCCGGCTCGTCGGATGATCCGACGCGGGCTGATCTGTCGGAAAGTCGTTCCCGGTCGGAATAGGTCATTTCTTTCGTCGTTTCTTTGGCACAAAGCCTGCAAAAGCTTTGCTGGAGGAGCGACAAACAATGAATAACGCCGACAAGGCGATCCACCTGTGCAGTTGCAACGGCACGGTGCCATTCGACATCACACGTCTGACCGACGCGCTTGCTCTTGAGGCGCCGCTCGAGGTCGGGCAGCAGTTGTGCCGGCGCGACGCGCATACCTTTGCGCAGCTGCTTGGCAACACGCCGGAAGCCATCGTCGGCTGCACGCAGGAATCGGCTCTGCTGCGCGAGCTGGCTGACGAAGCGGGCAGCTCATCCGGTGTCACCTTCATCGATCTGCGCGACATCGCCGGACGCAGCACGCGCGGCGCTGACGTGCAGCCCGCGCTGGCGGCGCAGCTCGCGATCGCGCGGCTGGCCGAACCGGCACCGGTGCCGGCGGTGAGCTATGAATCCGCTGGCCAGTTGCTGATCATCGGTCCGGCCGGCGCCGCGCTGGGCTGGGCGCAGCGCGCGCAGCAACAATATGGCGAGCGTCTCGCGATCAATGTGCTGATTACCGCCAACGACCGCAGCGAGCTACCGGTGCGCCGCGACTACCCGGTGGCCAGCGGCCGCAACGTGTCGGTCGCCGGCTGGCTCGGTGCCTTCGAAGTGAGCTGGCAACGCGCCAACGCAATCGACCTCGACGCCTGTGTGCGCTGCAATGCCTGCATCGACGCCTGTCCGGAAGGCGCCATCGGCTACGACTATCAGGTGGATGCCGCGCGCTGCTCCGGTCACCGCGCCTGCGCGACGGCCTGCCGCGACATCGGTGCCATCGATTTCGCCGCCATCGGTGCGCTGCGCAGCGAAACCTACGACCTCGTGCTCGACCTGTGCGAGCCGGCGTTGATCCGCATTCCGCACCCGCCGCAAGGCTATCTGTCACCCGGGCGCGATCCGCTCGACCAGTCGCTCGCGCTGCAGCAGATCGCCGTCCTGGTCGGAGAATTCGAGAAGCCGAAGTTCTTCACCTACAAGTCGTCGATCTGCGCGCACAGCCGCAACAGCAAGCAGGGGTGTAACCAGTGCATTGACGTCTGTTCGACATCGGCCATCCGCGCTGAGGGTGATGGCGTGTTCGTCGAGCCGCATCTGTGCATGGGTTGCGGTGCGTGTGCGACAGTTTGTCCCACGGGTGCGATGCGCTACGCCTACCCGTCCGCGAGCGATGTTGCACTGCGCGTCAAGGCGGCGCTGAAGGCCTGGCGCTCTGCAAGTGGTCACGCACCGCGCATCCCGCCGCGCATCCTTTTCCACAGCGAAACGCGGGGCGAAGAGCTGATCGCGCTGACCGGACGCCATCGCGGCCTGCCGGCTGACGTGCTGCCGGTGGCCGTGCATGACGTTGCCTCGGTCGGTCTCGAACTGATGTTCGCGGCCCTGTCCTACGGCGCTGCACAATGCGTCATTCTGTCTCAAGGCGACCAGCCGGATGCCTACGCCGCGGCAACCGCGGCGCAGATCGCCATCGGTCGCAGCGTGCTTGCGGCGCTTGGCTACCCCGCGGCGGCAGTGGTCGCCGTCACGGCAGATAACGCGGCGACGCTTGCGCATGCGCTGGGTGCGCTTGCGCAAGCCGGCATGTCCTGTCCGCCGGCGTCTTTTGCGCTACCGGCCGAAAAACGCGGCGCGCTCGAATTCTGTCTCGACCACCTGGTGCGTCACGCGCCTGTAAAGGCAGAAGCCATCGCACTGCCGGCTGGCGCTCCGTTCGGTACGGTGAATATCGACCTGACGGCCTGCACGCTGTGCATGAGCTGTGTCGGCGCGTGTCCGGCATCGGCGCTGATGGATGGCGGCGAACGGCCGGCACTGCGTTTTCTCGAACGCAACTGCGTGCAGTGCGGCCTGTGCGTGAATACCTGCCCGGAAAACGCGCTGTCGCTCGAAGCGCGTCTGCTGACCGGTGACGCGGTACGGCGCGAACGCGTGCTGAACGAAGCCGAACCTTTCCACTGCATTCGCTGCAGCGCGCCTTTCGGTACGAAGCAGATGATCGATGCGATGACCGGCAAGCTGGCCGCGCACTCGATGTTTGCAGATGGTGATGCGCTGCGCCGGCTGCAGATGTGCGCCGACTGCCGCGTCATCGATTTGATGCACAGCCCCGGCCGCGAAACCTCGGTATTCGATCTATGACCACCGAAACCCGACTTCGCCCGGTGGCTTTCGTGCGCGACCCGGTCAGCGACGAAGACATGGCGCGCGCCAATCACTACGCGCTCATTTCGCGACTGTTTCATGCGGCGCCCGATGGCGCGCTGCTGGACACGCTGGCCGCGCTGGGCGACTGGCCGGCCGACGATGGGGCGCCCTCGGCCGAAGCCATGTTGATGGCGCGGGCATGGAACGGGCTGTGTGCCGCGTCGTCGGCGATGGACGCTGCTGCGGCACAGGAGGAATTCGACGCGCTGTTCGGCGGTGTCGGCCGCCCGCAGGTCGTGCCGTTCGCGTCCTTCCATCTCGCCGGCTTCGTCAATGAAAAGCCGCTGGCCAGACTGCGCGATGACCTTGCGTTGCTCGGGTTGCAGCGCGCTGCAGGGGAATCCGACCCGGAAGACCACATCGCAGCACTGGCCGACGTGATGCGCCTGCTGCTGACTGATACGACGCGCAGCGAGGCGGATCGCGCCGCCGCGCAGGACCGCTTTTTCGCGACCCACATCGAGCCCTGGTACGGCGCATTCATCGATGCGCTCGACGCCGCGCCGGATGCAAATTTCTACCGGCGTGCCGGCAGCTACCTGCGCTGCTTTCTCGACATCGAGACGGCAGCGCGGCAGATCGAGGCCTGACGCCATGCCCGAACAACACATCCCCGCACAACCCGCAGTGACCACGACAGGAGGACTTCACGATGACTGACAAGGACAACCTCAAGGCCAACCTCAAGCGCAGGCATTTCCTGCTGACCGCGGGTATCGGTGGTGTGGGTGCCGCAGCCGCCGTGATGGCGGTGCGCTCGAGCGGGGACGCCGAGCCGGCGACCGACCTCGCAGCAAAGAACGGGAAGGGCGGCTACCGAATGACCGAGCACATCGCAAATTACTACCGTACCGCACGCGTCTGACCGGAGGAGACCGACCATGACCCTGACCCGCAAATCCGCCAGTGCCCCGCGCGGCACCTCGCGCCTCGCGCGCGCCGTGTCGGCTGCCGTGCCGCGCACGATGGACCGGCGCACCTTTCTGAAGCGCTCCGGCATGACGGCCGGTGCCGGCGCCTTTGCGTCGGCACTGCCGTTCTCGATGGTCGAGCGCGCCCGGGCAGCCGATACGCCGGCGGCCGGTGGCAAGGTTGAAATCAAGCGCACGATCTGTACCCACTGTTCGGTCGGCTGCGCCATCGATGCCGAGGTCGTGAATGGCGTGTGGGTAGGGCAGGAGCCGGTGTTCGACAGCCCGATCAATATGGGTGCGAACTGCGCCAAGGGCGCGTCGATCCGCGAGCACGGCCACGGCGAGCACCGCCTGCGCTACCCGATGAAGCTGGTCGATGGCAAATGGGTGCGCATGTCGTGGGACGACGCACTGACCGAACTGTCGGCCCGGTTGCTGAAGCTGCGCGAAGAAAGCGGCCCGGACAGCGTGTACTGGATAGGCTCGTCGAAGCACAACAACGAGCAGGCTTACATGATGCGCAAGTTCGTGTCGATGTGGGGCACCAACAACTGCGACCACCAGGCGCGCATCTGCCACTCGACCACGGTGGCCGGCGTGGCGAATACGTGGGGGTATGGCGCGATGACCAACTCCTACAACGACATGCAAAACTCGAAGGCCATCCTGTTCATGGGATCGAATGCCGCCGAGGCGCATCCGGTGTCGCTGCTGCACATCCTGCATGCCAAGGAAAACGGCGCGAAGATCGTCGTCGCCGACCCGCGCTTCACCCGCACTGCGGCCAAGGCCGACCACTTCGTGCGCATCCGTTCGGGCTCCGACATCGCCATCCTGTATGGCGTGATGCGCCACATCTTCGAGAACGGCTGGGAAGACAAGCAGTACATCGAAGACCGCGTGTACGGCATGGACAAGATCCGCGACGAGGCGATGAAGTGGACACCGGAGAAGGTCGAGGAAGTCAGCGGCGTGCCCGACGAACAGGTGAAGTTGATCGCTGAAACGATGGCGAAGAACAAGCCCTCGACCGTGGTGTGGTGCATGGGTCAGACCCAGCACACCACCGGCAACGCGATCGTGCGGATGATGTGCAATCTTCAGTTGGCGCTCGGCAATGTCGGCGTATCGGGTGGCGGCACCAATATTTTCCGTGGTCACGACAACGTGCAGGGCGCAACCGACGTCGGCCCGAACCCGGATTCGCTGCCTGGCTACTATGGCATTGCGACCGGATCGTGGAAGCACTGGGCGAGTGTTTGGGGCGTCGACTACGAGTGGCTCAAGGGCCGCTTCGCGTCGCAGGCGCTGATGGAGAAGTCGGGTATCACGGTGTCGCGCTGGATCGACGGCGTCACCGAGAAGAACGAGTTCATCGACCAGGACCCGAACCTGCGTGCCGTGGTGTTCTGGGGCCACGCGCCGAATTCGCAGACGCGCGGCAAGGACATGCTGGAGGCCATGAAGGCGCTCGATACGCTGGTGGTCATCGATCCGTATCCATCGGCCACTGCTGCGATGGCGGCCAGCGGCCGCAAGGACGGCGTCTATCTGCTGCCGGCGGCAACGCAGTTCGAGTGCGTCGGGTCCTGCACCGCGTCGAACCGGTCGATCCAGTGGCGCGAGAAGGTAATCGAGCCGCTGTGGGAATCGAAGCCCGATCACACCATCATGTATCTGTTCGCGCAGAAATTCGGTTTCGCCGACGAATTCACGAAGAACGTGAAGGTGACGAACAACGAGCCCAGCGTCGAAGACATCCTGCGCGAGATCAACCGCGGTACCTGGACCATCGGCTACAGCGGTCAGTCGCCGGAGCGCCTGAAGGCGCATATGCGCAACATACAGGTGTTCGATCCGAAGACGCTGCGCGCCAAGGGCGGCATCGACAAGGAAACCGGCTATCAGCTCGACGGCGAGTATTTCGGTCTGCCCTGGCCGTGCTACGGCACGCCGGAAATGAAGCACCCCGGTACGCCCAATCTGTATGACACGTCGAAGCACGTGATGGACGGCGGTGGCAACTTCCGCGCGAACTTCGGCGTCGAGAAGGATGGCGTGAGTCTGCTGGCCAATGACGGCTCTGCCTCGAAGGGCGCCGACCTGCAGTTCGGCTACCCGGAATTCGACCATGTGCTGCTGAAGAAGCTTGGCTGGTGGGACGAACTGACCGACGACGAGAAGAAGAAAGCGGAAGGCAAGAACTGGAAGACCGACTCGTCGGGCGGCATCATCCGCGTCGCGATGAAGGAGCACGGCTGTCATCCGTTCGGCAACGCCAAGGCGCGCGCCGTGGTGTGGAATTTCCCCGATGCCGTTCCGCTGCATCGCGAACCGCTGTTCTCGCCGCGTGCCGACCTGGTCGCCAAGTACCCGACGCACGACGACAAGAAGGCGTTCTGGCGACTGCCGACGCTTTACAAGAGCGTGCAGGACCAGTTCGCCAACGTCGGCAAGGACTACCCGCTGATCATGACCTCCGGTCGACTGGTCGAGTACGAGGGCGGTGGCGACGAGACGCGATCCAACCCATGGCTGGCCGAACTGCAGCAGGACATGTTCGTCGAGATCAACCCGCGTGCAGCCAATGATCGCGGCATCCGCGACAAGGACATGGTGTGGGTGAAATCACCGACCGGGGCCCAGATCAGGGTGATGGCGATGGTGACCGAACGGGTCGGCGCCGATACGGTTTTCCTGCCGTTCCACTTTGCCGGCCACTGGATGGGCAAGGACCTGATCGACAGCTATCCGGAAGGTGCAGCCCCGGTGGTGCGCGGCGAGGCGGTGAACACTGCCACCACCTACGGTTACGACTCGGTGACGATGATGCAGGAAACCAAGACCACGGTCTGCCAGATCGTCAAAGCCTGAAACGCGCGACGCAACCCACGCGGCGGGCGCCTGGTCGGGCCCGCGGCGGAGAACGGAGGACAACATGGCAAGAATGAAATTCATCTGTGACGCAGAGCGCTGCATCGAGTGCAATGGCTGCGTCACCGCGTGCAAGAACGAACATGAAGTGCCCTGGGGCGTGAATCGCCGGCGCGTCGTGACCATCAACGACGGCGTGCCGGGCGAGCGCTCGATGTCGGTCGCCTGCATGCACTGTTCCGACGCGCCCTGCATGGCGGTGTGCCCGGTCGATTGCTTCTACCGGACCGACGAGGGCGTCGTGCTGCACGACAAGGATCTGTGCATCGGTTGCGGCTACTGCTTCTATGCCTGTCCGTTCGGCGCACCGCAGTTCCCGCAGGCGGGGGCTTTCGGCCTGCGCGGCAAGATGGACAAATGCACCTTCTGCGCCGGCGGCCCGGAGAAGAATGCGTCGGAGGACGAATTCCGCAAGTACGGCCGCAACCGCCTCGCTGAAGGCAAGCTGCCGCTGTGCGCTGAAGTCTGTTCGACCAAGGCGCTGCTCGGTGGCGACGCCGACGTGCTGGCCGACATCTATCGGCAGCGTGTCACCACGCGCGGCAAGGGCGCCGACATCTGGGGCTGGTCGACCGCCTACGGCAGGCCGGACGCACCGGCCCAGCAACCTGACGCGGGGGGCAAATCATGAGACGACTGACGGGATCGGTACTTGTTGCCGCCGTGGCGCTGTCGCTCGTCGGCTGCGGCGAACACGAACAGGTGGTGGTCTACAAGCAGGGCCAGTATCAGGGCAAGCCCGACACCAAACCGTGGGACAACGAATCGTTCGCGGGTGACCGTGCGCAGTGGGAAGCCACCATCAAGGCGCGCAACCAGAGCCAGAACGAATACCGCCGCATCAACGGTTAGGAGGCTGCGATGACTCATCACTTCTCATGGCTCGTCCGTCTGCTGTGCTGCATCGGTGCGCTGTTGGTGCTGCCGTTGCAGCCGGCACTGGCGGCCGATGCGGCCGACCAGGCGACCAGTCAGCAGTATCAGCCGCTGAACAATGCACCAGTTTGGCGCGAGGTGCGTTCAGGCGATGCGCATTACACGTCGGTCAAGGGGGTCGAAACCGGTGTGCTGATCCAGTCGGGCGGCCAGACCTGGCGCGCGCTGCGCAACGGTCCAGTGATGTTGTATGGCGGCATCGCCTTCTGCGCCATGGTGATACTGCTGGCGGTGTTCTTCAAGCTGAGGGGGCCGATCATGCTGTCCGGCGCGAAGACCGGTCGCCTGATCCATCGTTTCAATACGCTGGAGCGCGCATCGCATTGGGCGATGGCGATTTCGTTCTGTGTGCTTGCAGTCAGTGGTCTGGTGATGCTGTTCGGCAAGCATGTACTGCTGCCGGTATTCGGCTACTCCCTGTTTGCCACCGTGGCCGTGGTCTGCAAGAACGTGCACAACTTCATCGGCCCGCTTTTCATCCTGTCGGTGGTCGTGTTCATCGTGCTGTTCATCAAGGACAACGTGTGGCAGTCGATCGACGCACTGTGGATACGCAAGGCGGGCGGCTTGCTGACCGGTGAGCATGTGCCCTCGCATCGCTTCAACTTCGGCGAGAAGACCTGGTTCTGGCTGGGCGTGGTGTTCCTGTCACTGACGGTCGGCATCAGCGGTCTGGTACTCAACTTCCCGAACTTCGAGCAGGGACGTTGGGTGATGCAGACCGCCAACATCGTGCACCTGATCGGGTCTCTGTTGGTGATGACACTGTCGCTCGCGCATATATATATAGGCAGCATCGGCATGGAAAGCGCGCTCGACGGGATGAAGACCGGCTACGTCGACGAAACCTGGGCCAGGGAACACCACGAGCTCTGGTACGACGAGGCGATGAAAACTCAACCCGCGACACAGCCGGCAGGTGGAATGCCTGTCACGGCCCGCGTCTGATCGGAGGACTACGCATGAACAGGATAGTGGTGTTGATGATCGGTGCGCTGCTCACCACCGGAGCGCTGGCCAAGCTGCCGGAAATGACGGAAGAACAGAAGGCTGCCGCGGCCGAGAAGAAGGCAAAGGCGGCTGAAGGCGACAAGAAGGCGGCGGAATTACTGGCCGCCTCGCAGGATGCGGTGGCGGGAAAGTACATCGAGCGGATGAAGGCGCAGGGCGTCACCGTGACGCCGACTCCGATTGCGCCCCCGGCTGTCTCGGCAACGCCGGCGGGTGCAGTCAATCCGCCTGTTGCTGCGCCGGCCACACCGCCGGCAGCGAAGTAACTGCCCGCAGCACACAACGTCTCGTGTTGAAAAAGGGCACCGTGAGGTGCCCTTTTTCAATCTCGCGCTCTGGGTTGCGCGTGATCCCGAGGGACGCCGATCAACCGCCGAAGCGGTAACGCATGCCGATCCAGCCAGCTCGAGGTGCGCCCGGCGCGTAGAAGGTTTCGTCGCGCCAGTTGTTGTCGTCCGGATCGAAACTGTTGTTCGGGCCGACGAAGGGGTTCTCGCCGATCTGGCCGGCGGTAAAGTAGTGCTTGTCGAACACATTGTTCATGCGGGCAAACGCCGACCAGCCGGCACCCAACTGGGCGGTCGCCACCAGATTGACCACGCTGAATCCGGCCGTCTTGCCACCTTCGTCATGCTGGTTGTTTTCGTTGCCGCGCACATAGACGCCCGAGTGCGTCACGATGTCGGAGCCGAGCGTCAGCCACTGCGTCGGGCGCCAATCCAACCCAAGCTTGAAGCTGTGTTCGGCGATGCCCGGAATGCGGTCGCCGGACGTGATGCGGATGTTGTCGGCGCCGCAGGATGCGTCCTGCGCCGAGTTTTCCGGTGACACGACGCACTCGCCCGAGCGGTAGGTCGCATCCACCCAGGTGTAGCCGGCCCGCCAGGCCATCTGGCCGTAGTCGCCCCCCATGCCCAGTTCGACGCCGTGTCGCTGTGTCTTGCCGAAGTTCTTGAAGTAGCCCTGGCCGACGGTGTTGCTCGACACGAACAGGATGTCGTCTCGGCTCATTGAACCGAACGCGGCGGCATTCCAACGGATCGGACCTGCAACGCCGCGGATGCCGAACTCGATGCCGCGGGTGACCACCTGGTCAAGCCGCGGGTCAGCCTGCATGGCGTTGGGCAGTTTGCATGGCTCGTTCGGGTCGGAACAGCCCAGCTCGATCGGACTGGGCGCGCGATTTCCCTGCTGCGCATTGGCGTAGATCGTGACTGCCGGGGTCAGCGCATATGTGGCGCCGATCGCCGGATTGATCTTGCTGTAGGTGTAGTCGCTGTTGAGGCTCGAGGTGGCATCCAGCTGGTCGGTGGTCTTCACGCTGGTGTGGTTGTAGCGCGCCGACATTGAGACGGCGGCTTCCGGCACCGGTTTCCAGGTCCCGGTGGCGAACAGGCTCCAGGTCTGTGTGCGGCCACGCAGTTTGGGGTCGGGGTCCTCCTCCGTATCGGTAGGATTCACCGAACGGTCCAGATTGAAGTCGCCTTCCTGTTCGGTCTGCTGGAACCGGGTACGGCTGTGGTCATAGGTCGTGCCGACTGCCAGTTGACGGTCTTCCAGAATCTTTGCCCACTGTGCGCTGAAACCGTAGCCCAACTGGCGCGTGCGCGTTCGGTTGAGCACGCCTTCCGGGTCGCCCGGGGCGGCGAATTCGTCATTGGCATCGCCGTTGAGCGTGCGTACGTTGTTCGTGCGGACATAGACCGTGCCTGACAGTTTGTGCACGTCGTCCAGCCAGTAGCCGCCATTCAGCGACAGCATGGTCATCCGGTTTCGGGTGTTGTCGGGTGACGTGAAGATCGATTTGCGCCGCTGTTCGTAGAACGACAGTGGCGTCAGACCGTTGCCGATGAGATCGCTGTTTGCGTGGGTGAGGTTCAGGTCTAGCTCATGTTTTGCGGAACGATGCGAAATCTTCCCGAAGAACTGATTCACGTCCGACGGCGAGGAGTCGCGCCAGCCGTCTTCCTTGAAGCGCGTGGCGGTGAGGTACCAGCCCAATTCGCCGTTGTTGCCGCCGTGTTCGGCGGTGACCGCGTGGCGTCCGAAGCTGCCGGTATAGGCTTCCAGTCCGGTGCCGGCATGGCTGAAGCCGTCCTTCGTACGGATTGCCAGCGCGCCGCCAAGCGTATTCAGGCCGAACAACGGGTTCGAGCCCGGTATCAGGTCCATCGATGCGATCGCGTTGCGCGGGATCAGGTCCCAATTCACCACGTCGCCGAAAGGTTCGTTGATGCGCACCCCGTCCTGATACACCGACAGGCCTTGGGGAGTGCCGAGCAACGGGCTTGCGGTGAAGCCGCGGTAATTCACGTCGGCCTGGTAAGGGTTGCCCTGGATTTCATTGACGTTGACGCCCTGCAGCTGGCTGCCAAGAAGCTCCGGCAAGCCTGCGGCTCCGGTGTCGCGCAGGCGATCCCGGCGGATCGACTGCACGTTCGAGGGAATCTCGTCTTTCGGCCGGTCGAGACCGGGGACAGGTGACGTGCCGACAACTTCGACCGTCGGCGCAACCGTACGCGCATCGGCTGCGACCGCGGCTGAGGTGCCAAGAAAGCCCGCAATTGCTATCGCAAGTGGCGTAAGACGCAGTCCTGCTTTGCCGTGATGACTGTTCAACTGAATTCTCCTCGGGTGGCGGCGCGCGCCACTCTGTGAGGCGCTGCGTCTGCAGTCGCAGGTCGCGACCGCAGCGGAAGATATCGAACGCTCGAAAGGAAAGATCGGGAAAAACTCCCGGTATCGGGAATTTTTCCCGATAGTTTGCGAGCGAAGTTCAGTCCTCTTTTGGCCCGAGCGAAGGCACAACGCCTAACCTAAGCGCGAGATGCACCAGTGCTGCCGATGTGCCGACGCCGAGCTTCTCCTTGATGAGGGCCTGGTAGTTGGCGACCGTCTTTTGGCTCAGGTTGAGCATCGTGGCGCACTCGGCGGCCGACAACCCCTGCGCGAGGAGCCGGAATACCTCGAACTCACGCGGCGAAAGATCATTGATGATGGAGCGTTCGGTATCAGGCGAACGAAGCTCGAAAGCCCTTTTGACGTCGGTACTCAGATAGCGCTCACCGCGTGCTACGTGACGAACTGCTTCTAGCAGCACTTCCGGAGCGCTGCGCTTGCTGATGAAACCGCTGGCTCCACTCTGCAGCGCCTTCTCGACGACCACTGCTTCATCGTGCACGCTGAATACCAATACCTTGGCACCTGCATCACGAGCTCTGATGCGGCGTATCAGGTCGATGCCGCTTGAACCAGGCAGCGAAAGGTCCGTTACCGTCACCTTGGGTGAATGTGCTGTGTAGGCGAGATAGCCCGAATCGGCATCTTCGGCTTCTGCGACGACGTGAATGTCGCGACCCGTCTCAAGCAATCGTGCATAGCCTGAGCGAACGATAGGGTGGTCGTCGACAAGCAGTACTTCAATCATGGTCCTTGACCTTATGGGGCTCATTGGCGTCCGCGTGCGCCGGATGTCGAAAGCTGCAACTCACCATGACACCGCCCAGCGAGCTCTTGCCAATCTTCAGCGCGCCACCGAGCATGGACGCGCGTTCGCCCATGCCCAGCCAGCCCAGACCAGGGCGCACTCTCACTGCATCGTACCCGCCACCGTCATCCTCGATGACAAGTTCGATCGTGTCGGTATCGGCATGATGACCGAGGACGATTCGGACGTGGCTGGCATTGGCGTGTTTCATGACGTTGGAAAGAGATTCCTGGATGATGCGGAAGATTGCAATGTTCGCGTCTTCACCGAGTTCATCGAGGTCTCCCCGTGGAAGCAGGGCGCAGTTTATCGTTGAACGCTCTTCCCATGATTCGCACAGCGACTGTACGGCCCCGAGCAACCCAAGGCTATCCAGACTCGCCGGACGCAGTTCGTAGAGCAATCCTCGCACCGTCTGGTAAAGATCGTCCGCTGATTCCGCGATACGGTCCGCCGCGCGCTTCTCCGGTGATGGATTCGCAAGGTGATCGCGCAAAAAAACTGCGTCGATGCGAATCGCGTTGCAGCACTGCCCGAAGTGGTCATGAAGCTCATGTGCAAAGCGCCGACGCTCGGCCTCTTGAAGCCCGATCAAGGCCTGTGCCAACTCGCGGTTGCGTGTGACCAGCAGTTTCAGGCGTCTTTCGACGGCGACACGCGAGGCCAGCTCATGTCGAGCATCGCGCCACCGCATGAATGAAAAAACTGTTAGCGCCACCGTCAAACCAAGCAGCGCAATGAACAACTCGTCTGCCTGGACGACTTCATAACGTGTGAGCTGCGTGTGAAACCGTTCGTAAAGCTCTGCCTGCGAACTGGCGACGAATGTGATGGCCGCAGTGGCTACGATGAGCGCAAGCTCAATCTGGTGCCTGTGCTTCCTGATGTAGGTGCTTTTCATTTGCCTATATATATAGTTGCTTGAGCCTCCGCACGCATTCCGTAGCGTCATCCGGGTTGTTGCCGGAAAACCTCTGATGCGCGCGGTCCTGTATCAATAGCAAATCTTGCCGAAGGGGTTGACCTTCTTCGTTCGATCAGTCATAATCTTTTTCTCTCGAGCGCGGGGTGGAGCAGTCTGGCAGCTCGTCGGGCTCATAACCCGAAGGTCACAGGTTCAAATCCTGTCCCCGCAACCACCGATTTTCAAGCGGTTAGGTCGAGAGAAAAAGTGGTGTGAAAGTAGTTGCAGAATCGAAATTGTGTTACAGTCTCATTTCTGTGCTGCACGAAATTGCAGCGAAGCTCTTTAAAAACACAAACAGCCGATAGGTGTGGGCACGGCATGGTTGTAACGGCGTGTGGATGTCGTTTCGGGGCAACCTGGGGTGATGGAGATACGCATGACAACTAAATTGAAGTGCTCATACGAATCAA
>NZ_JAUYRO010000121.1 GCF_030696805.1 Methyloversatilis sp.
AGATCCAGGCGCAGTGTGCGCTCATGCGCAAAATGCTCACCGGCATCTGGGCTTGCATCCGCAACAACACACCCTTCAATTCCGCGTCACTGTTCTCAAATCCCTCTACAGTGACTTGACGGCAAACGGAGTATCTACGAAGGGCAAGCACTGTTACGGCTTTCGTGACGGGCATCAGCAGCTCGCCCTGCACGGCCGGACATAAGGCTTCACGCCCGGCGCGAGCGCGCGATCTGTCGCGACAGCATGATCACCGGCAGCAATCCGACTGCGACGATGGTGAGCGCGGCGGTCGACGCTTCCTGCAACCGCTCGTCGCTGGCCAGCGTATAGGCCTGGGTGGCCAGCGTATCGAAGTTGAACGGGCGCATGACCAGCGTGGCCGGCAGCTCCTTCATCACATCGACGAACACCAGCAGTGCGGCGGTCAGCAGGCTGCCGCGCAACATCGGCCAGTGAACGCGGCGCAGGGTGGCACCGGCGCCCAGCCCGAGGCTGCGCGCTGCCTCGTCCATGCTGGGCGTGATGCGCGCCAGACCGGATTCGACCGATTGCAGCGACACCGTCAGAAAGCGCGCCAGATAGGCATAGATCAGCGCACCGACGCCGCCGGTCAGCAGCAGGCCCGGGTTGCTGCCGGTCCACTGCAGCCACAGACCGGACAGCACATGATCGAGCCGGGTGACCGGAATCAGGATACCGACCGCGATCACCGCACCCGGCACGGCGTAGCCAAGCCCGACCACGGAACGCGCCAGCGCGACCATGCGCGAGCGGCTGCTGCGTGCGGCATAGGCGAGCAGCAGTGCCAGCGCCACGGCAAGGACACTGGCGACGGCGGCCAGCGTGAAGCTGTTCGCCGCAAGACGGATGAAGCGCTGGCCGAACTGTGCGTCACCTTCGGACATCGCCCAGCTCAGCAGCACACCGGCCGGCACGATGAAGCCGGCAGCCAGCGGCAGCAGGCACAGAAGGGTGACCAGCCAGCCGGCACCCCGGCCCAGCGTGTGGCGACGCGCACTGGCGCCGGCACGACCGCTGTCATTGAAGCGCGCCGCGCCGCGCGTCAGCCGCTCCGCCAGCAACAGCGTGGCGACAAAGCCCAGCAACAGTGCGGCCAGCTGTGCCGCGGCGACACGATCACCGAGCGAAAACCAGGCGCGGTAGATGCCGGTGGTGAAGGTCTGCACGCCGAAATAGCTCACTGCGCCGTAATCGGCCAGCGTTTCCATCAGCGCGAGCGACACACCGGCCACGATAGCCGGGCGCGCCAGCGGCAGCGACACGCGGAAAAACGCCGCCCAGGCGCCCTGCCCCAGCATGCGCGCGGCTTCGGTCAGGCCCGCGGCACGTTCGAGCAGCGATTGCCGGGTCAGCAGATAGACATACGGGTAAAGCACTGCAATGAACATGCAGGCCGCGCCGCCGGTCGTGCGCACATCGGGAAACCAGTAATCGCCGCGCTCCCAGCCGAAGGTGTCGCGCAGCGCGGTCTGCACCGGGCCGACGAACTGCAGCAGGTCGGTGTAGGTGTAGGCCATCACGTAAGCGGGTGTGGCCAGCGGCAACACCAGTGCCCAGTCGAGCACACGCCGGCCCGGAAATTCCCACATCACGCTGGCCCAGGCGGTCGACACCCCGATCAATGCGGTACCGAGGCCGACCCACAGACACAGCCAGAGGGTAGTGGCGACGTATTCCGGCAGCACGGTCGATGCCAGATGCGACCAGGTTCCGGACGTGCCGCCCTGCAGCAGATTGACCAGCACCGAAATGACTGGCGCAGCCACGAGCAGCGCAAGCAGCAGAGCGATCAGCGACAACAGTGAAAGGCGACGCAGGTGCAAGGGGCGGTGTGTTGTGCGTGCAGGGGGCACCCCCGGAACAGACGATGTGCCGGGGGCGGAGTCACCGCATTATAATTGAGAGCTATTATCGATATCGGCCGGCGGCGGGTTTTTCCGCGTAACGGCATTCAGACTGCGATGCCATGCCACAACTAGTGCTTGATTCCGTCCGGATCGCCTACGGCCATACCGGAGTGGTGCACGACCTTTCGCTGAGTCTGGCGCGCGGTCGCATCGGCTGCCTGCTCGGCCCGTCCGGCTGCGGCAAGACCTCGGTGCTGCGTGCCATCGCCGGCTTCGAACCGCTGCAGGGCGGAACCATCGCGATCAACGGCGAAATCGTGTCATCGGCCACCACTCATCGCGCACCTGAACGCAGGCGCATCGGCATGGTGTTCCAGGACTTTGCACTGTTCCCGCATCTGAGCGTGGCCGACAACGTCGCCTTTGGTCTGACAGAAGGTTCGCGTGGCGCACGTCGCGCACGCGCCGACGACATGCTGGCGGTGGTCGGGCTGGCCGAGCACGCAGATAAATTTCCACACCAGCTATCGGGCGGCCAGCAGCAGCGCGTGGCACTGGCGCGCGCGCTGGCACCCGACCCGGAACTGCTGCTGCTGGATGAGCCGTTCTCCAGCCTCGACGTCGAACTGCGTTCCCGGCTCGCCATCGAGCTGCGCGACATCCTGAAGGAACGCAACATCACCGCCATTCTGGTCACGCACGACCAGCAGGAGGCGTTCGTGATCGCCGACGAAATCGGCGTGATGCAGGCCGGCCGCCTGCAGCAATGGGACAGCGCCTACAACCTCTATCACCGGCCGGAAAGCCGCTTCGTAGCCGATTTCGTCGGCCAGGGCGTGTTCCTGCCCGGCAGGCTGCGCAATGACAACGAGGTGGAACTCGAACTGGGCATCCTGCGCAGCGAGTTTCCGTTCGCCTGCGAAGACGACTGCCCGCGCTGCATGGCCGACAGTCAAGTCGATGTGCTGCTTCGCCCGGACGATCTGGTACACGACGACGCGGCACTGCTGCGCGCCGAGGTGCTCGCAAAATCCTTCCGTGGCGCGGATTTCCTGTACACGCTGCGACTGGCGTCGGGCCGGCGGGTGTTGTCCCTTGTGCCGTCGCACCACAACCACGCGATCGGCGAATTCATCGGCATACGGCTCGACGCCGACCATGTGGTCGCTTTCCGTCATCCGGAAACGGCCACGGACCATCCGTGATCCCCTGGCTTGAACCGGGCGCACCGTTCCCGCCGGTCGAACGGGCGCTGCGGGAACCCGACGGACTGCTCGCCGCCGGCCTCGAACTGACGCCGGATCGCATCATCGACGCTTACCGTCAGGGCATCTTTCCGTGGTTTTCCGACGGCCAACCGGTGCTTTGGTGGAGCCCGGATCCGCGCATGGTGCTGCTACCGTCGGAAATCCGCATCACGCGCTCAATGGTCAAGGTGCTGCGCAACCGGCCCTACGAGGTGCGCTGCGACAGCGCGTTCGAGACCGTGATGCGCGCCTGCGCTGCGCCGCGCGACGGTCAAGGGGGCACCTGGATCAGCGACGAAATGGTCGCGGCCTACACCGCGCTGCACCACAGCGGCTACGCGCACAGCGTCGAAACATGGATCGACGGCCGGCTGGCCGGCGGTCTGTACGGCATGGCGATCGGGCGCATGTTCTACGGCGAGTCGATGTTCTCGACCGAGCGCGACGCGTCCAAGATTGCGCTCGTTCATCTGGCGCGCTATCTTGAAACGCAGGGGTTCGGGCTGATCGACTGCCAGATGAACACCGGCCACCTGGGCAGCATGGGCGGTCGTGAAATACCGCGGCGCGAATTCTGCCGCGTTATGGCACAGTGCATCGCTGACGGCCCGCCGCCCGGACGCTGGCCGACTGACCTGATTCCACCTTACTACCGCATCTGAATCCGTTCAACGCGATGGCGCTTCTCAAGGACCTCCCCTTCACCTCGCTGCAGTTCTACGCCACGGCGCCATATGCCTGCTCGTACCTGCCGGGGCGCACCGCGCGCTCGCAGGTGGCGACACCGTCGAACCTGATCGATGCGCGCCTCTACAGCGATCTGGTGCGGACCGGGTTCCGGCGCAGTGGCGTGTTCACCTATCGCCCCTACTGCGACGCCTGTCGCGCCTGCACACCGGTGCGCGTGCGGGTGGAGGAATTCGGATCCACGCGCAGCCAACGCCGCGCACTGACCCACCACGCCAACCTGCAGACGCGCGAAGCGCCGCTCGCCTTCCGCGACGAACACTACGACCTGTATCAGCGCTACCAGTCGAGCCGGCACAGCGGCGGCGGCATGGATCAGGATTCGCGCGAACAGTATTCGCACTTCCTGCTGCAAAGCCACGTCGATACGCGGCTGATCGAATTCCGCGAAGGTCATGCCACCGATGGCCCGCTGCGCATCGTCAGCATCGTCGACATCCTCGATGACGGCCTGTCATCGGTGTACACCTATTACGACCCCGATGTGCCAGGCGCCAGCTACGGCACCTTCAACATCCTGTGGCAGATCGATCTGGCACGCCTGCTCGGCCTGAGCTACCTCTATCTCGGCTACTGGATAGAAGACAGCCCGAAGATGGCCTACAAGTCGCGTTTCCAGCCGCTCGAAGGTCGCGTGAACGGCAACTGGCGCCTGCTCGACGACCTCTCTCCCGAATAAGGACGGCCGCTGGATTGCCGTCCGTTTCCACTTCCGGCGTCCATTTCCTGCGCCTGTTTTCCGGATTCTTCCCATGCTCTATCCGCTGCTGCGGCCGCTGCTGTTTTCACTCGACGCCGAACGCGCCCACGACCTGACGCTGGGCACGCTCGCGCGCGCACCTTCGCTGATTCCGGCACTGCACCTGCCAGCCCGGCCGGTGCAGTGCATGGGCCTGACCTTTCCGAATCCGGTCGGTCTGGCCGCCGGGCTCGACAAGAACGGCGCCGCGATCGACGGGCTCGCCCGGCTCGGCTTCGGCTTCATCGAAATCGGCACGATCACGCCGCGCCCGCAGCCGGGCAACCCCAAGCCGCGCATGTTCCGACTGCCGGCCGCGCAGGGCATCATCAACCGCATGGGCTTCAACAACCTCGGGCTGGACGTACTGATCGCCAATGTCGAACGGTCGCGCTACGTGCGCGCCGGCGGCATCCTCGGCATCAACATCGGCAAGAACGCCGACACGCCGATCGAGCGTGCCGTCGATGACTACCTGATCGGCCTGCGCGGCGCACACGCGCACGCGAGCTACATCACGGTCAACATTTCCAGCCCGAATACGAAAAATCTGCGTCAGCTGCAGGGCAGCGACGAGTTGAACGCGCTGCTCGGCGCGCTCGACGCCGAGCGGAAGACACTGGATGCCGGGGCCGGCCGGCGCGTGCCGCTGGCGCTGAAAATTGCGCCCGACCTCGACGAGGCGCAGATCGATGCCATCGCTGACGCCGCGGTGCGCCATCACATCGACGCACTGATTGCGACCAACACCACCCTGTCGCGCGAAGGTGTTGAAACACTGCCTCACGGTGCTGAAAGCGGCGGCTTGTCCGGCGCGCCGGTACGCAGCCGCTCCACTGCCGTGCTGGCAGCACTGGCGCAGCGGCTGGCCGGCCGCGTGGCGCTGATCGGCGTCGGCGGCATCACCGAAGGCCACCACGCGCGCGAAAAAATCGACGCCGGCGCACAGTTGGTGCAGCTCTACAGCGGCCTGATCTATCGCGGTCCGGCACTGGTGGCCGAGGCGGCGGCAGCGCTGCGCTGACGGCATCACAACCGGGAGTTTTTCCCGAGTTCGGCGTTCAAGATCCGTGTAGCCCGGCAGCTCCAGCCCGCATCCAGTCGCCATCTGCCGCACGCGGTCTGTCCGGCGCGCACGGATGGGAGCGCATCACAAGCGCGGCCAATTGAAGTAAAGTCCGGCGCTGCCTCGCAGTTCGCCGCTTCCGACACGCCCCGGGCCCTGTCTGCACGCAACAGATGAATCCAGACTCGCTTCTTCGCCCGTCATACATCGCCTACTTCCGGGATTTTTCCGGCCTGCGCTCACCGTTCTGGATTGCAGCGCTGGTCCTGTCTGTCCTGTTTCATGCGTACGTCGTGTGGCAGGCGTCGCGCTACACCCCCGAGCCGCCCGATGCCGAGGAAGTCCGGGTCGATGTTCGCATGATCGAACCGCCTCCGCCCCCGCCTCCGCCGCCTCCCCCTCCGCAGGTGGTCGTACCGCCCCCGCCGGCACCACCGCCGCCGAAACCGGTGCCCAAGCCGCCGAAGGAAGTGCCTCGTCAGCCGCCCCCGCCGATACTGGCGGCCCCGCCGGCACCCGCCGCACCGGCCGAGCGCGTGGTGCCGGTTCAACCTGAGCCGGTACCGCTGCCGCCGATCGACACGCCTCCGCCGCCCCCTGCGCCGCCGGCACCACCACCGCAGGTCGCCGCACCGCCGGTGCCGGCCGCGCCGGTCGAGGATCTGAATGCGCTGATCGACGGTTTCGGACGCGATCTGCTGCGTGCGTTCGAAGCGAGCAAGGTCTATCCGCGGGTGGCGCAGATGCGCAACATCGAGGGCAAGCTGAAGCTGAGGTTGTTCTTCGAAAACGGTGAGCTGGTCAACGTCGTGGTCATCGAAGGCAGCGGAAACAAGCTGCTGGATGACGCCGCAATAGCGGACGGACGCAAACTCAAGTCGCTTGTGATGCCGGGCAGGCTGACGCGGGAATCGTTTACTCGCGAATGGTGGGTCAATTACACGCTGAAATAGGAACGCCGGCTCACACCTGGTAGTAGTCGCGATACCAGCGCACGAAGCGCGCCACGCCTTCGCCAATCGGCGTACCCGGCATGAAGCCGGTCCACTCGGTCAGTTCCGACACGTCGGCATACGTTGCCGGTACATCGCCCGGCTGCATCGGCAGCAGATTCTTCTGCGCCTTAATGCCGACCGCGTCCTCGATGGCTGCGATGAAATCCATCAGCAGCACCGGCCCCTGATTGCCGATGTTGAACACCCGGTAAGGTGCGCGTGAATGGCCCGGATGCGGTGCCAGCGGATCGAACGACGGATCGGCTTCGGCCGGGCGATCGAGCGTGCGGATCACCCCTTCGGCAATATCGTCGACATAGGTGAAGTCACGCTGCATCCGGCCGTGATTGAACACGTCGATCGGCCGGCCTTCGAGAATGGCCCGGGTGAACAGGAACAGCGCCATGTCCGGTCGGCCCCACGGGCCGTAAACCGTGAAGAAGCGCAGTCCGGTGGTCGGCAGGCCGTACAGGTGGCTGTAGGTGTGGGCCATGAGTTCGTTGGACTTCTTGGTCGCGGCGTACAGGCTCATGGGGTGGTCCACGTTGTCGTGAACGCTGAGCGGCATGGTGGTGTTCATGCCATACACGGACGAGGACGAGGCATAGGTCAGGTGCCCGACCTTGTTGTGGCGGCAGCCTTCCAGGATGTTCAGGAAGCCGACGATGTTGGAGTCGATGTAGGCGCGCGGGTTCTCGATGGAGTAGCGCACCCCGGCCTGGGCCGCCAGGTTCACCACATGGGTGAAGCCGTGCTCGGCGAAGAGCGTGGCCATGGCCACGGTGTCCGCCATGTCGATCTGGGCGAAGGTGAACGTGGGCTCGGCCTTCAGCAGGTCCAGGCGGGCGTGCTTGATCTCCACGGAATAGTAGTCGTTGACGATGTCCAGCCCGACAACCTCATGCCCCATGGCCAGCAAACGGCGGGAGAGGTGGAATCCGATGAATCCGGCGGCGCCGGTGACGAGAGTTTTCATGGTGAGCGTCCTGTGGTTGTCGTGCTGGTGGTTTGAGGGGGGTGGTGTACCCGTCCGGCCGGGCAAAGGCAAGACTCACTCCAGGCGCAGGGCCTTGAGCAC
>NZ_JAUYRO010000076.1 GCF_030696805.1 Methyloversatilis sp.
AGATGTTCGGTTAGCAGGTAATAGGCCGCGACTGCGCCGATGACAAGATAGCCAATCGCGAAACGGGAGCGCCAGAAACTAGGTGGCGTTTCATGGTTTTCATGTGGGTGTTCCATATACGGCCCTCCAGAAAAGGGTGGAGAGCGGAACGGATGGACTCATTGCAGAGTCATTCTGCTCCGCTCAGTATGCTTATTTGCCGTCACGAGGGTGGTAGTGCTTGTCTTGGGCTGGCATAGCATCTTCCCGCGGTGACTTTTCCGAAGCCTTCCCGGCTGCCGGC
Source organism: Methyloversatilis sp. (assembly GCF_030696805.1). Classification (GTDB taxonomy): domain Bacteria; phylum Pseudomonadota; class Gammaproteobacteria; order Burkholderiales; family Rhodocyclaceae; genus Methyloversatilis. The sequence goes on from NZ_JAUYRO010000076.1 coordinate 284, forward strand.
TTCATTGGCATACCCGACTTCATATGTGGACATTCCTTCATGGGCATTCCTTCTTTCATCGACATGCATTCCTTCATCGGCATATCCTTCTTCATGGGCATGTCTTTCTTCATTGGCATTTCCTTGTCCATGGACTTTTCGTGATCAATAGCCATAACCGGAAACGCAACGATGATGGCGGTGGATAGCAGAACAGACAGAACAGATTTCTTCATGACAGACTCCTTGAATGATGGCTTTGTCCTTTTCGGGCCTCAGCCTTGAGGTGGCTGGAGCGCCCGCCCCAGCCACAAACTACGGTGGTACTCAGTTCGCAAGCTCAACTTGGGTTACGGTCAGCGCACCGTTGATCTTGTCGGCAGCAAAATTCACCTTGTCACCGACCTTGACCTTGTCCAGCATGGCGGCTTCCTTGACACGGAACACCATGGTCATGGGCGCCATGTCCAGATTGACCAGGGGGCCATGCTTGATGGTGACCTTGCCAGCTTCCTTGTCGATCTTCTTGATTTCGCCGCTTGATAGCACTGCCGGCGCAGCAGCCGCTGCTTTCTCGGGGTGGTGGGCATCATCCGCATAGGCCACCGAAGACAATGCCATGCTCAGTGCAACCAAAGTGGTAGTAATCAGTTTCATGTTGAGACTCCTTTAGTAGGGGGATTTACTTGACGGCAACCTTGCCAGCCATACCGGCTTCAAAGTGACCGGGTTGCAGACAGGCAAAGTCAAACGTTCCTGCATTGGCGAATTTCCAGATGAACTGCCCGGTTTTGCCGGGGTCGACCTGCACCTGGTTCGGGTCGTCGTGCTCCATCTCCGGATGCTTGCGCATCTGTTCAGCATGCGCCTTCAACTCCGCGACAGAGCCCAGGACCATTTCATGGCGCACCTGGCCGCTGTTCTTGACAAGGAATTTGATGGTTTCACCCTTCTTGACTTCGATTTTTGCGGGAGTGAAACGCATGTTGTCCGTCATGTCGACATTGACCGTACGAGTCACTTGACTTGCCTTACCAGGTTTACCGATGGAAGCCGCATGGCCGCCATGACTGTGGCCTGCGTCGGCGTATGCGATGGTGCTGCCTGCTGTCAATGCCGCCATCGAGACAAGAGTGCTGATAACAAAGTGCTTGGGGGATTTCATGGTGTTTCCTTTCTAGTTAATGGTTGTGGCTGCCGCTACCCTTGCGGGCCTTCATGACGGTGTCGCCCGGGTTGATGGAAGTCCTTG
>NZ_JAUYRO010000004.1 GCF_030696805.1 Methyloversatilis sp.
CCATTGTCGGTTGGGGTGAGCGCAGCGATGCCCAACCTCGGCGCTGCCCGGGCGCTACGCCCCTTTGAGCCAGTCGAAGGTGCTGGCCATCTCGGCCGGGCTGACGTCGTCGATCTGGGCGTCGGCGAATACGTCTTCGCCGGCGCGCCAGGCGGCTTCGCTTTCGGATTGCGACAGGGCCAGCATCAGCGCGTGGTTCAGTTCGTAGGCGCCCCAGGCGTAGCCGGCGTCGCGCAGCGCGGCCTGCAGCGCGTTCTGCACCAGGCTGCGCACCATGCGATGGGCCACCGAATACGGGATGTCGTCGACCTGCCCGCAGGCGGCGAGCGAACAGGCGTGGCGGTCGTGCGAGGCATGGCCGCGGCAGGACAGCGGCCGGGCGGAGTAGATGACGCAGGCGCCTTCGTCGTCAACGAATGGACAGGGGCTTTGCAGCGTCACCCGCTGCGCATCGCTTTCGAAGCGCGTGCGCTCGTCGGCTTCGGCGATGCGCTGCACGACACGCCGGCAGACGGCCGGATCGGCGGCCACCAGATGGCGTGCGATGAGCAGCACCTCGGGTGCGGTGGCGGTGACGCGCAGCGTGCAGCAGGTGGCGCAACCCCGGTCGCAGGCGACCGGGGCACCGGCGTCGAGCCGCGCCTGCAACGCCTGTTCGAAGCCGTCGAAGGCCTCGTCGAGCAGATGCCCCAGCAGCGCTTCATCGTCGTTGCGCGTGTCGAGTATCTGCGCGAAGGCCGCATGCCGGGCGCGGAAGAAGCGCAGGTTGTCGTCGTGGTGTGCCATGCCGTGCCGCTCCGTCCGTAAAGACCCAGCGTCGCACTGTAGGGAAGGCGACGGCGGTGGCGGTTGACGCACCGCAAACGATGGCGATGCAGCAGCATCCGACGCTCAGCCGAGCACGGTTTTCGCGAACAGCCCCACCACCGCACACCCCGCGATCACGTGCATCACGTTCATCCGGTAGCGGAACAGCGCCACCGCCGCAGCGGCGGCGATCAGTGCCGATATCGCGTCGAAGCGGCCGTCGAAGCCGTCCGGCCACAGCACGTGGTAGCCGAAGAACAGCGCCAGATTGACGATGACGCCGACGACGGCGGCGGTGATGGCGGTCAGCGGGGCGGTGAAGGTGAGGTCGTCGTGCGTCGATTCGACCAGCGGGCCGCCGGCCAGGATGAACAGGAAGGACGGCAGGAAGGTAAACCAGGTGACCAGCGTCGCGGCGAGGGCACCGGCGAGGAACAGGCCGTCCGGCCCGAACAGCGCCCGCATGTCGTGGCTGAGATAGCCGCCGACGAAGGCGACGAAGGCGACCACCATGATGAGCGGGCCGGGTGTGGTTTCGCCGAGCGCGAGGCCATCTATCATCTGCGTCGGCGTGAGCCAGCCGTAATGGCCGACCGCGCCCTGATACACATAGGGCAGCACCGCGTAGGCGCCGCCGAAGGTGAGGAGTGCCGCCTTGGTGAAGAACCACGCCATCTGCGTCAGCGTGTGGCTCCAGCCGAAGAACATCGTCAGCAGCGCCATCGGAATCACCCACAGCAGCGCACCGATGACCACCACGCGCGCCAGTCGCGCCCAGCGAAAGCGCGCGTGCTCGGGCGTCGGCGTGTCGTCGTCGATCAGCGCCGGGCCGAAGGACTTGACCGTCTTGCCGTGGTCGCCGCCGGCGCTGAACAGCGCCGGCGCGAGGCGCCCACCGACGTAACCGATCAGCGCCGCCGCGGCGACGATGGCCGGAAAGGGCACGTTGAGCGCGAAGATGGCGACGAAGGACGCGCCGGCGATCGCCCACATCCAGTTGTTCTTCAGCGCGCGCGAACCGATGCGGTGGGCCGCCTGCAGCACGATGGCGGTCACCGCCGGCTTGATGCCGTAGAACAGCCCGGCCACCAGCGGCACGTCGCCGAACGCGATGTACACCCACGACAGCGCGATCAGGATGAACAGCGACGGCAGCACGAACAGCACGCCGGCAATGATGCCGCCCCAGGTCCGGTGCATCAGCCAGCCGATATAGGTTGCGAGCTGCTGCGCCTCCGGGCCGGGCAGCAACATGCAGTAATTGAGCGCATGCAGGAACCGGCGCTCGGAAATCCAGCGCCGGTTCTCGACCAGCTCCTGGTGCATGATCGAAATCTGCCCGGCCGGTCCGCCGAAGCTGATGAAACCGAGCTTGAGCCAGAACAGGAAAGCGTCGCCGAACGGCACGGTGGGAGCGGAGCGGGAGGTGTCGGCAGTGTCGGGCAGCGGCATGGTGAGGTTGATCAGTGCGATGGTGCGGGCGACAGCGTCGGGTGGCGAGTGTGAACGGTAATCGTCCGGTTTTTGTGGGAGCGGCGTCCCCGCCGCGATGCGCACGCTGCGCAACGATGGTCGCGGCACTATCGCGGCGAGGACGCCGCTCCCACAGAGGCCGCTCCCATGGCCCTGCGCTGCAAGCCAGTACGCTGCGCCGCGCCGTGCCCGGAGCCTACCGCAGCTTCATGGCGGTGCGTCTTGGCGATGCTGCAGCATTCGCGCCACACCGCCCCCCGACAGGCGCTGCGCATCGCGCTATCCTGCGACCAGTTTTGCTGCCAGGCCATCGATCATGTCTCAGCCTTCCCTGTCCGTTCCTGTTGCCGCTGCCCCGAACGACCCCGCGCCCGACACCACGATGCTGCGGGCCGTGACGGCGAGCGCGCTGCAGACGTCGCCGTTCGAGCATGTATATATGCAGAACGTGTTCTCGCCCGGCTTTTACGAGCGGTTGCTTGCGCTGATTCCGGCGCGCGAGCGTTTTCACGACCTGCGTCACAAGGACGCGATGCAGGCCGACGGCCGCAGCACGCGCCGGCGCATGTATCTGTACCCGGAACACCTGTGGCGGCTGCCGGCCGAACAGCGCGCGCTGTGGGGTTCGATCTCGCGCGTGCTGCGTTCGCGCGACATGCAGGACGCATTCAAGCTCAAGTTCAGACAGTCGCTCGAAACCCGGTTCGGCCGCAGCATTGACCAGATCGACCTGTACCCCATCCCCATTCTGGTGTGCGACCTGCCCGGCTATCAGATCGGCATCCACGCCGACGTGATGGCCAAGGCCATCACAGTGCAGTTCTATCTGCCTGAGGATGCCTCGCAACGTCACATCGGCACGGTGTTCCATTACGGCCGCACCGGCCCCGAGGCCGAAAAGACCATCGCAATGGATTTCATGCCGGCCAGCGGTTACGCCTTCGCCGTGATGGAGCGCGAAAGCTGGCACAGCGCGCGCCGCACCACCGAAGCCGACGGCGAGCGCTGGACCCTCATGCTGACCTACTACGTTCAGGACACGCCCAAGGCCTGGTTCAAGCGCCGCTGGGACCGCTTCCGCACCTTCTTCGGCCTCGGGCCGAAGGGCTGACTGCAAGCGCGCCCGTCTCCGCATTCTTGAGACACCTGTAGCCTTAGTGTGCTGAGACGTTCGTCTCACCCTTCGGCGTCTGCCTGTTTCAGGAATAGTCCCTCGCACGCAGGGGAAAAAAACCCGCCTTGATCACAAAGGATTTTTTCCCGGGCGCTGCCGTCTCGTCCGGCCAGCGAGGTTTTTGGCATGGATGATGCATTTATGCTTCCGCGCGTTGTCGCCGGGTGCCGCTGTGCGCATCCGAAAAAAAACGGAGGAGAACCCATGAACAAGCAAACCGGTCGCCTTGCCGGACCTTTCCTGACCTGCCTGGTCGCGATGTTCGGCCTGAATGCCGCCGTGCAGGCCGAAGATCCGGAACCGCCGCTCGGCGTGAACGTGCTCGAAGCCACCTTCAAGTGGCGTCCGAATTACGTCAGCGACGACATGCTCATCCACGCCGACAAGGACGCCAACAACTGGTTGCACTACGGCAAGGACTACCAGGGCTGGCGCTTTTCGCAGCTCGGTCAGGTGACGCGCGACAACGTGAAGAAGCTGGTGCCGAAGTGGAATCTGTCATTCGGCGTCAATGACGCGCAGGTCAGCCAGACCACGGTGGTGAATGGCCGCATCTACGTGACTGCCAGCCAGAACAAGGTGTTCTCGCTCGATGGTTCGACCGGCCGCATGATCTGGAAGTACGAGCGCTCGCTGCCCGGCGACCTCGGCCCGCGCCTGTGCTGCGAAGCGGTGAACCGCGGCGTCGCGGTGTACAAGGACATGGTCTACATGGCCACGCTGGACACCCACATCGTCGCGCTGAACAACACCACCGGCCGCGTCGTGTGGGAAAAGAAGATGGGCGACTACACCAGCGGCGAAATCTACACGTCGATGCCGCTGGTCGCCGATGGCAAGATCGTGGTCGGCAATTCGGGCGGTGACGTCGGCGGCAACGTCGGCAAGATCACTGCGCTCGATCCGGATACCGGCGAAATCATATGGCAGACGCTGACCCGGCCGAACAGCCCGAGCGATCCGCACGCCGCCACCTGGGCCAACGATTCGTGGCGCACCGGTGGCGCGTCGGCCTGGCTGACCGGCAACTACGAAGCCAAGACCAACACGATCTACTGGGGTGTCGGCAATCCGGCGCCCGACTTCGATCCGTCGGTACGCAAGGGTGACAACCTGTACAGCAACTCGACGCTGGCGATGGACGCGAAGACCGGCAAGATCAAGTTCCACTTCCAGTACACGCCGAACGACGCCTGGGATTACGACGGCAACAACGAAACCATCCTGGTCGATGACGAAAAAGGCCGCAAGGTGTGGCTGCACGGTGACCGCAATGGCCACCTGTATTCGATCGACCGCACCAATGGCAAGTGCAACTGGGTGGTGCCGATCGCGCGCGTGAACTGGGTGACCGGCTTCAAGGACAACTGCCGCCCGATCGTCAATCCGGACAAGGTGCCCGGCTACGACAAGATTGCCACCGACATTGCGCCGATTCTCGACGGCGGCAAGGAATGGCACCCGGCGGCCTACAGCCCGCAGACCAAGCTGCTGTATGTGCCTTTCATCGACAGTTCGATGGACGTCCAGGCCAAGAAGATGGAATGGAAGCGCGGCGAGTGGTTCCTGTCATCACGGGTGCTCAAGGCCAACCCCTACACCGGCGGCGTCAAGGCGTTCAATGCCACGACGGGCGAACAGGTGTGGTCGCGTCCGCAGAGCACGCCGGCCACCAGTGGCCTGCTTGCGACTGCCGGTGGTCTGGTGTTCTCGGGTGATGCCGAAGGCTTCTTCTCGGCCATGCGCGACGATTCGGGTGAAACGCTGTGGCGCTTCAACGTCGGCACCGGCATCCACGGCAACCCGACCACCTTCACGGCCGACGGCAAGCAGTACGTCGCGATCGTCTACGGCCCGGGCGGCGGCAGCCTGTGGCCGCTGGTGTACGGCGAGCTGTTCAAGCAGCAGAACCGTGGCGGCGGAATGATGGTGTTCGGTCTTGCGGACTGAACGCGTGACGCGCAGCGCGGCACGCTTGCTGCACGGCCTGTTCGGGCTGCTCGCGTGTGTCGCGCTGCCAGTGTCGGCCGGCGGCACACCCGCCGCGCTCGGTGTGTGCGTGGTCGAACAGAACCCGCCGTTTTCCTCGCGCACCGTTGCACCGGCGGGTGTCGATGTGGAGGTCGCGCAGGCCATCGCGGCACGTCTCGGCCGCGCGGTGCACTGGCAGTGGATCACGCTGCAGGAACGCGGCGGTCTGGGGCGCGCACTCAAGGAATCGGTGCAGGCCGGCAGCTGCGAGCTGTTCGCCGGCCTGCCGGTGACCGAAGGCAGCGACGATGACTTGTCTGCACGCGGACTGGTGGCGTCGCAGCCCTACGTGTCGGTCGGCTATGTGCTGCTGACGCCGGCCGCCAGCGCGATCGGATCGATGGCCGAGGTGCGCGCGCAGAAGATCGGCGCGGTCACCGCTACGCCGGCTGATCTGTATCTGCTGGCCGGCGGCTTCAACCGCTCGCCGTTCGCCGGCAGCGCGGCGCTGCTGGAAGCGCTGGCGAAGGGCCAGTTGGGCGCCGGCCTGCTGTGGGCCGGTCGGGTGGCGGGTGAAGCATTGCCCGCGGGATTGGTCGTGCGCGAGACGCTTCAGGCGCCGGCGCTGCAGACGCGCTTCGTCATGGTCAGCCGGCGCAGCGACACCGCGCTGACGGGCGCGGTCGATGCGGCACTCGGCGCGCTGCGGGGCGATGGAACGCTCGACGCGATCGCCACGCGCAACGGGCTGCCACCGGCCATCGGGCGCGGCGGCAACTGAAGGACATTAACCAGCCATGCGGGCGTTGTTTGCCCGCGGGCTGCAACTGAAGGCGCAACTCGACGCGCAACGGGAGGATTCGCAGATGATTCGATACACAGCACGGTGCGTGCTGCTGATGGCGCTGGCAGGCGGGGTGCAGGCGTTCGGTCCGGGCCAGGCGCCGGCCAACAATCCGATGGCCGGTGATCGCAGTGCGGCCGGCAAGGGCGAAGAGCTGTTCGGGCGCAATTGCCAGCAGTGCCACAATTCGCGTGGCAAGGGCGGCAAGGGGCCGCAGCTGGTCAAGGGCGCCTGGGGACCGGGTGGTGCGAACAGCGATGGACAGATGTTCGAGCTGATTGCCCATGGTCGTGCCGGTACCCAGATGGGTGGCTTCGCAACCTCGCTGAAGGAAGAAGAAATCTGGCAGATCATCGCCTTCCTGCGGGAAGAAGCGCTGCGCGTCCAGGCTGCCGACAAGCTCGCCAAGGATGACGACGAGATTCCGTTCTACTGAACTGCTGCATCACGACCCAACGGAAAGAACCCGATGAACAACAAACGCTTCAATGCTGCATCGCGCTGCCTGGTCGCCGCCGTCGCCTGCGCAGGCGCACTGATGGCCGCGCCCGTGCTGGCGCAGACTGCGCGCCCCACGCTCGATCTGGCCACTGCCCGCCTGATGGCCGATGCGTGCGAGCGCCACGCCAAGGAAAAAGGCTGGCGCATGATCATCGCGATCAATGACGAAGCCGGCAATCCGAAGCACTTCAGCCGGATGGATGGCAGCATCCTGATCAGCATCCGCGTGGCGCAGTTGAAGGCCGACACGTCGGCCGGCGCGCCGTTTTCGACGCGCCAGTTCCGCGAATTGTCGAAGACGGTGGTCGGCGCCGAACTGATTCCGCGTACCACCACCATAATAGGGGGGCTGCCGATCGTGACCTCGAAAGGCGCGCACATCGGCAGCATCGGTGTCAGCGGCGGGTCGGAAGAAGAAGATGAGGTGTGCGCTCAGAAGGCGCTGGACGCCGTCAAGCATCTGATGTGAGGGTGTGGGCCGACACCTTTCTGGCCTTCTTCTTGCTATGAAGACGGATGCACGCTGCCGTCGCGCCGCGGCACAACACATACCAAGAACTCAAAAGGAGCCAGAATGAAATCCCTGCCGATATCCGTTGCGCTCGCCACGCTGTTCCTGTCCGGCTGTGCCGGCCTCGGAACGAAAAGCGCCGGGCGCGACGAGGCGCCGGACAGCCACAAGCAGTATTGGGCGAAGTACGATCATTCGCTGAAGCCGGTGACACCGGCGGTCACGCTGAGCGAAAAGCTCGGGATGGCGGAGCCCGCGCGTCCGGCGGCGAGTGGCACCGCTGCCGCACCGGCTGTCGCGCCGGCGCCCGCCATCCGCGGCTGCGCGGAAGCGGCGCCCGACGCCACCCTCAAACTCATCGCACGGCTGGAAGCGACGCAGGGCAAGTCGCAAGGCGGATCGGCCGAACTCGATGCATCAGTCGTCAGGCTGGCCGAGCGCACGCAGATGCTGTCCTTCCTGCGCGAGTCGCTCTACCGCACCTGCGAGCGCGCAGCAGCCGGCCAGATCACCAAGGATGAAGCCGCTGCCGCCTACGACAAGGTGATGAATTCAGTTCACGCCATCATCGAAACCGACCGCGACCGCGCCCGTGAATCGGCGGCGAAAGCCGTCAAGGGCCTGTCACCGGAACAGATCAAGGCACTGCAGTAAGCCTTGATCGCGGACAGGGTCCGCTCCTCGAACGGCAAAATCATCGCGGTTTTCGTAGGAGCCGTCCCACGGTCGGCCCTGCATGGCCGTCCCACGGTCGGCCCTGCATGGCCGACCGGCTCCACGGGCGGCGAGCCGTGCTCGCCGAAACCCCCGCTCCGCCCCCGCAGGCGATGCGGTCTTCGGACACGCGACAGCGCTTGATCAGCGTGCGGATCGCGGACAGGGTCCGCTCCTACGAAAAGCAACACCGTCGCGGTTTTCGCAGGAGCCGTCCCACGGTCGGCCCTGCATGGCCGACCGGCTCCACGGGCGGCGAGCCGTGCTCGCCGAAACCCCCGCTCCGCCCCCGCAGGCGATGCGGTCTTCGGGCACGCGACGTCACGTGATCGACGCGCCTATCGCGGACAGGGTCCGCTCCTGCGAAGGGCGACACCGTCGCGTTTTCGTCGGCGCCCTCCGCGGCGGCTTTACACCTTCCGGTACACCTCGGCCCCCTGCTTGACGAACTCGATGGACTTGGTCTCCATGCCCTGGGTGAGCGCGGCTTCGTTGCTGAGACCTTGTGCGGCGGCGTAGTCGCGCACGTCCTGCGTGATCTTCATGCTGCAGAAGTGCGGGCCGCACATGGAACAGAAGTGGGCGAGCTTGGCGCCGTGCTGGGGCAGCGTCTCGTCGTGGAATTCGCGCGCCTTGTCCGGATCAAGCC
>NZ_JAUYRO010000093.1 GCF_030696805.1 Methyloversatilis sp.
CCAGGAAGTTGCGGCCGATGATCATCGGCTCCGCCTCCGGGTGATTGATGTTGGCCGGGATGATGGCGCGCCCGCGGGCCACTTCATCGCGCACGAACTCGGGCGTGATTTCGGCGGGGATGGATGCGCCGAAGCTCTGACCCGGGTGCTGACGCCCGAGCAGGGCGGCCATCTTCGCCCCCGTCGGGCCGGAGGCCTTGAGTGACTCGATGTATTCGCGCCGCTGCAGGTTCTCGCGGATGGCGATGTACTCCATCTCGGGCGTGATGATTCCACGCCGGGCGTAGTGCATCTGGCTGACGTTCGCACCGGCGATGGCACGGCGCGGTGCGCGGTGCAGGCCGGGAAAGCGCAGGTGGGCGGTGGCCGCATCCATTGCACGTTCGGTGCCGAAGGCGGACGAAAGACCGGACAGCTGTTCGGTGTCGCCGCGCTCGGCAATCCAGCCCGAGCGCACGCCGGGCAGGCCGGAGCGGATGTCGATGGCGGCGGCCGGGTCCGAGTAGGGGCCGGAGCAGTCATAGACATAGACGGGCGGGTTCTTCTCGGCGCCGAAGGAGGCGGGGGTGTCGGACTGGGAAATCTCGCGCATGGGCACGCGGATGTCCGGGCGCGACCCTTCGATGTAGACCTTGCGCGAATTGGGCAGCGGCGCGATGGCCGCCGAGTCGACGTGCGCCTGCGCGGCGAGGAAGGTGTCGCGCGAATCGCGGGAGTCGTGGGAAAGCGGGTCTTTGGCGTTCATGGAAGCTCCTGTGGGGCGACGGGAACGCCAGCGCCCGGAGGTGGAGCTGCCCGTTTCCCTACGCCGGCATGATCCGGATCAGGTGTTGAGGGTGTGTCTCAGCCGCCAGCCTGCGCCGGGCGGCACCCCTAACGTGTGCAGGCTGAAAGTACCCTGCCGGCTGCGCCAGCGCAAGCGGCGCGGTTCAAGCGGCCGGTCTCGCGTGCCGTAAACCCCTCATCGTCCCGAACGGGACAGGGCTGACACGAGACCTGCCATGAGAAAGAATTCCGCTCTGACCTCCTCCCTGATCGCCGCCGCGCTGTGCAGCGTGCTGGGCGCTGCCCACGCGGCCGACTGGCACGTCGTGTCGACCGACCGCGGCAAAACCATCGAAATCGACCGTGACAGCGTACTGCGTGCAGAAAGCGGCAAGAAGGTGGCCTGGGGACGGCTGGTGCTGAGCGACGCCGACGCCCAGAAAACCGGCTACGCGATGGTGCAGGCGCTGAACCGCTACGACTGCCAGAGCTTGCGCTTTGCCACGATCAAGCGCGTCTATCTGGATGCCAACCACAAGATACTGCGCGAGGAACGCGCCGGGTCGGACAGCGACATCGCGCTGCTGCCCGGCACGCTGGACGAAAAGCTGTTCCGCGAAGTCTGTCAGCCGCCCGGTGCAGAAGAACTGCGGCAGGTCGCCGAGCAGGCCGGACGCGCGGCACAGACGGCGGCGAACGCGGCCGAGGGGCAGGGCGGCATCCAGCGGACCGAAATGGTCAGCATCAAGCCCGACCTGCGGGACGCTGCGGCACAGGCGCGCAGCGAAATGGCGGCGGCACCGAAAACCGCAGCACCGAAGGCCGACACCGGCGAGAAGCTGACCAGCACGGCCGGTCTGAAGGAAAAACTGGCGGCGGCGGACACGCCGGCCTCAGTTAAGTCGATCGAACCGGTCGCCCCGGCCGCAAAGCCTGCGCCGCCGGTCATGCGCAGCGAAATTCCATTGCCGACGCCGTACCGGCCAAAGCCGAAGCCGGTTCAGATGGCCACGCTGGCACCGGCCGCACAGGTCGCGCCCAGGTCGAAAGTGAAGGTGGCCGCTGAAGAGGCGCCGCGCCCGGTCGCGCATGACGACAACCACTGGGCTTACGAAGGCGAGTTCGGACCGCAGAACTGGGGCAAGCTCAAGCCGGAATGGGCGCAGTGCAGCGAAGGCCGCACGCAGTCGCCGATCGACATCCGCGAAGGCATCAAGGTCGACCTGCCGCCGATCAGCTTCGACTACAAGACGAGCTACTTCACGATCATCGACAACGGCCATACGGTGCAGGTCAATGTTGGAGAGGGCAGCAGCTTTACGGTCTCAGGCAAGCGCTACGACCTGGTGCAGTTCCATTTCCACAAGCCGGCCGAAGAACGCATCAACGGCAAGAGCTATGAAATGGTGGCCCACCTCGTGCACCGCGATGTGGACAACAAACTGGCGGTGGTTGCGGTGCTGCTCGATCGCGGTGACGAAAGCTCGATCTTCAACACGCTCTGGGCCTATCTGCCGCTGCAGAAAAACGTGGAATCGACGCCGGACGTGAGCATCGACCTGGCGAAGCTGCTGCCGGAAAAGCGCGAGTACTTCACCTACATGGGTTCGCTGACGACGCCGCCGTGTTCGGAAGGCGTGACCTGGATCGTGCTCAAGCAGCCGCACCTCGTGTCGGCCGAACAGATCGGTGTGTTCGGCCATCTGTACAGGAACAACGCGCGGCCGGTGCAGGCGGCGAATTCCAGACTGATCAAGCAGTCGCGGTAGAGGCCCTCGGCGCAGCCGTTTGCCTGGCGTGCGGCGCGAGCGGGCCGCCTGAGGCCTCGCCGCGGCCACGCATCGAATCCGGCCCGAGCTGCCTGCAAGTCGGTCGGCTTCGTCGAAAACGAAAAAGCCTCCATGACGGGTCCGCTGGAACCGTCATGGAGGCCATCCTTCTGCAGGTCGATCCGGGCCGGGAGAGACCCGGCCGGCTGTCGATCAGTAGCGGTAGTGATCCGGCTTGTACGGACCTTCGCGATGCACGCCGATGTAGCGTGCCTGCGTATCGCTCAGTTCGGTCAGCTGCGCATTCAGCTTCTTCAGCTGCAGGCGCGCGACCTTTTCGTCGAGGTGCTTGGGCAGCACGTAGACGCCGACCGGATACTTCTCGGTTTCGGTGAACAGTTCGATCTGGGCGATGGTCTGGTTGGCGAAGGAACTGGACATCACGTACGACGGATGACCCGTGCCGCAACCCAGATTCACCAGACGACCCTTGGCCAGCAGGATGATGCGACGGCCCGACGGGAAGATGACGTGATCGACCTGCGGCTTGATTTCGTCCCACTCGTACTTTTCGAGCGCGGCGACGTCGATTTCGTTGTCGAAATGGCCGATGTTGCAGACGATGGCCTGATCCTTCATCTTCAGCATGTGTTCATGCGTGATGACGTGGAAGTTGCCGGTGGCGGTCACGAAAATGTCGGCGTGTTCGACCGCGTAATCCATCGTGACGACACGGTAGCCTTCCATCGCGGCCTGCAGTGCGCAGATCGGGTCGATCTCGGTGACCCACACCTGTGCCGACAGCGCGCGCAGCGCCTGTGCCGATCCCTTGCCCACATCGCCGTAGCCGGCGACGACGGCGACCTTGCCGGCGATCATCACGTCGGTGGCGCGCTTGATGCCGTCGACCAGCGACTCGCGGCAACCATACAGATTGTCGAACTTCGACTTGGTGACCGAGTCATTGACGTTGATGGCCGGGAAAGCCAGGCGGCCTTCCTTGTGCATCTGGTACAGACGATGCACGCCGGTGGTGGTTTCTTCGGTCACGCCCTTGATGTGCTTCAGGCGCTTCGAATACCAGTTCGGGTCACGCTTGAGCGTTTCGGTTATCGAATTGAACAGGCAGATTTCTTCTTCGCTCGCCGGGTGGTGCAGCGCGGTCGGGTCGGTTTCCGCCTTGGTGCCCAGGTGCAGCAGCAGCGTGGCATCGCCGCCGTCGTCGAGGATCATGTTGCTGAAACCGCCGTCCGGCCATTCGAAGATGCGATGGGTGTAATCCCAGTAATCGACCAGCGACTCGCCCTTGACCGCGAACACCGGCGTGCCGGCGGCGGCGATCGCTGCCGCGGCATGGTCCTGCGTCGAGTAGATGTTGCACGAGGCCCAGCGCACTTCGGCGCCCAGCGCTTCGAGCGTCTGGATCAGCACGGCGGTCTGGATCGTCATGTGCAGGCTGCCGGTGATGCGCGCGCCGCGCAGCGGCTGCTGCGTCGCGTACTCTTCGCGGATCGCCATCAGACCGGGCATTTCGGTCTCGGCGATGGCGATTTCCTTGCGTCCCCAGTCGGCCAGCGACGGGTCGGCAATCACGTAATCCTTCAGATCATTGGGGGCATTCATCTACGGGCTCCTTTGCAAGGGCAGGTGTGCTCACCTGCCATCCGCCGCCGGACGATTCCGGCACTGCGGGTTCAGGTGAGCGCCGTTACAAATGTGCCCGCGACCGGCGACGGTCTGGCGGGGTCCGAGCCTGGGGGCCTTGCGGCACCTCGCAGCGCTCCTCGGAAGCTTTCGATTATAACGTCGTACTGTTCATCAACCCGGGCATCTGCCCGCGTCAATGATGCAACGCTCGCGACAGAGTGGCGGAAACCGCAATACGTTCCCGTCACGTCCGCATTTACGGCATCACCGGGCGCAACTTGAGCATGAATCACGAAAATCACGACAATTCCGGCGCCCTGACACCGATGGCGCCGTCGAGGCCTGCCGGTAACGTCCTCGGCGACCTCGCGCGCAACCTCGCCGCCGGGCTGGGCAGTCTGCTGCTGCGGGTTCGCGCTCCGGGCGCCGTGAGCGCAGGCGTGCTGGCATGGGTGGTGCTGGAAGTCGCCGGGCTGCTCACCAGTGTCGGTTTCGAGGCGGCCCGTACCGGCAGCGACGGACGTATCGACCCCGGCGCGCTGCCTGGTCAGCTGTTTCACCTGCCCTGGCTGCTGCTGTGTGCCTGGCTGGTGACCCGGCGACAGCACCGGAGCGACGCGCTGATGCAGGCCGTGGTGGTGCTGGCCGCGCTGTGGATATGGATCGACGTGTTGTGGAATCTGGTTGCCTTGCTGCCGGCCGCGTTCTGGGAGCGTCTCGGTGACAATGCGCAGTGGTTGTGGTGGGCGCCACTGGCCTGGGGCATCGTGGCATCGACCGTCACGCTGTGCCGGCTGCAGGGCGCAACCGGATTCCGGCGTGCCGGCGTGCTTAGCGCAGTGCTGCTGGTGCTGGTACTGCCGCAGCTTGCAGTCGGCCCGCAGTCGCCGCTCTGGCTGGCTGCCGAACCCCGGCAGGATCCGGCGGAAGCCGCACGCTGGCAACAGGCGCGCAGTGAAAGCGTGATTTACCGGCAGCCCTCGCTGCTGACCGAGGCGCTGGCGCGGCTCGAACCCGGCCAGCCGGGCAAAACCGACCTGTTCCTGCTGGCGGTCGCCGGCCACGGCGCGCAGGACGTGTTCCTGCGCGAGGTGGAAAAGGTCGAGCGCCTGTTTGCCGAACGTTTCGGTACCGGCGGGCGCAGTGTCGTGCTGGCCAACAACCCGGGCACCGTGCTGACCAGGCCGCTCGCCACGGTCAGCGCGCTTGAACGCAGCCTGCAGATCATCGCGCAGCGCATGGATGACGATGAAGACGTGCTGTTCGTCTTCCTGACATCCCATGGCGCCGAAAATCACCTGTTCGATCTCAGCCTTTGGCCGTGGGAGCTGGAACAATTGACGCCGCAGCGGCTGGCCGGACTGCTCAACGCGGCGGGCATCCGCAATCGCGTCATCCTGGTGTCGGCCTGCTATTCGGGCGGCTTCGTGCTGCCGCTGGCCGGTCCCGACACACTGGTGATGGCCGCGGCCCGCGCCGACCGCAGCTCGCACGGTTGTTCGCACGAGGCCGACTGGACCTTTTTCGGACGCGCCTTCTTCGACGAGGCGCTGCGCGAAACCACCTCATTCACCGACGCCTTCGAACGCGCGCGTACCGCGGTGGCCACGCGCGAAGCGGCTGAGGGGCTTGAGCCGTCGGAACCGCAGATTGCCGTGGGGGAGACGATCAGGGCGCGGCTGGCCGATCTGGCCGCCGGATGGCAAACCTCGCCGGGTTCATCACCTGCGCAGGCGGCGAGCGCCGCGGACGCCGAAACTTCGCGACCGCTCTGCGACGGAGAGCCGGCGCAACAAACGTGCACAGAACCTGCGAACCGGCGTTGAGACGGCAGCTGCTCGGGGCGAGGGCTGGCCCCGCCTGAAGGCTACTTCTTGCGCGTGGCCTTGAACGGGAAATCGAGGCCGGACACCCACATCGCGCCGGTGATTTCGTCGCCGCTTTCGTGCTGTTTGGCGTCGACCTTCACCTTCATGCCCGAATAGATGAACTCGCCATCGATCTTGCTGGTTTCGCTGTCGAAGGTGAAGCGGTCCATGGCCAGTTCGCTGCCATTGGCCTTCATCAGCACCGAAAAGGATTTGGGGTCGGCGTTCGGGCCGGTGATCGTCAGCGTGCCGGTCACATCGCCTTCCGGCGTTTCAAGGACCTGATAGTCCCACTGCCCGGCCGGCGTGGGTTTCATCGGCGAACAGGCGGCAAGCGCAAGAACGCCGAACAGCAGGCAGAGCAGTTTTTTCATGGTCTTCAGTCTCCGTCGTTATGAAGGTCACCGCTGTAACGCGGTGATCCGGGCGTCGCGCGTCGCGCCGCCGCAGACTCATGGTGCCGCAGGCTTGCCGACGCGGCAAGCCTCGTTCCTTCGTATTGACGTGCCGTCAACCGAGCGCGGCGATCACCTCGGGTGGCGCCTGTACCAGTTCGATCAGCACGCCTTCGCCGCACAGCGGAAACTGTTCATTGCCTTTCGGGTGGATGAATACGATGTCGAAGCCGGCGGCGCCGCGACGGATGCCGCCCGGTGCGAAGCGCATGCCTTGTGCCGTCATCCACTCGACGGCCTTCGGCAGATCGTCCACCCACAGACCGACGTGGTTCAGCGCCGGTTCGTCGACGCGCGGCTTCTTCGACGGGTCGAGAGGCTGCATCAGATCCACCTCGACCCGGGTCGGCCCGGCGCCGAGCACGGCGATGTCCTCCACGACATTTTCGCGTTCCGACGTGAAGTCGCCTTCGAGACCGAGGCCGAACACCTCGACCCACAGATGCCGCAGCTTCATGCGGTCCGGGCCGCCGATGGCGATCTGCTGCAGGCCGAGGATGCGGAAAGGTCGGTTCATGGATTCACTCCTTCAGTGCGGCGATAGGCCACGATCATCATCACGATGCCTGCGGCAACCATCGGCAGGCTGAGCCACTGGCCCATCGACAGCCCGCCGGCCAGCAGGCCCAGGAAATCGTCCGGCTCGCGTCCGAATTCCGCCAGAAAACGGAAACCGCCGTAGCCGATCAGGAACAAGGCACTGACCGCCGCCATCGGTCGCGGCTTGCGTGCGAACCACCACAGCAGCGCGAACAGCGCCAGCCCCTCGCCGGCGAACTGGTAGAGCTGCGACGGGTGGCGTGGCAGCAAATCGACAGTCGGAAAAATCATGGCCCAGGGTGCGTCGGTCACGCGCCCGACCAGTTCGGCGTTGATGAAGTTGCCCATGCGCCCGGCCGCCAGCCCGAGTGGCACCAACGGCGCGATGAAATCGGTCAGCTGGAAGAAACGCCAGTCCATGCGGCGTGCAAACAGCGCCGCCGCAATCAGCACGCCGAGAAAGCCGCCGTGGAAACTCATGCCGCCGGACCAGATGGCCGGAATTTCGTGCCAGTTCTCGAGGTAGTACGCCGGCTTGTAGAACAGCACATAGCCCAGCCGCCCGCCCAGCACCACGCCCAGCACGCCGAAGAACAGCAGATCATCGATCTGCTTCGTGTCGAGCGTGGGCACGCCCTGCGCGGCCAGCCGACGCGCATGGACCCGGCCCAGCACCATGAAGCCGACGAAGGCCAGCAGATACATGAGCCCGTACCAGCGTACGGCCAGCGGGCCCAGTTCGAAGGCGATCGGGGAAATCGTGGGGTGTATCAGGAAGTCGGAGGCGGGCACGTCGGGAGTTTGGGGAGTGCAACAAAGCGCGCAGTCTAGCCGGTCAGCCCGTTGGACAGTGAGGGCGCGGTCATGTACGGCGTTGTGCTGTCGGCGCGGCTATTCTGCCCCAGGGTCTGTTCTCAATTGATTCGTGCGTCACGTTGCCCTTGGGCTGGTCGCGAACAAGGCGCGCGACGCACTGGCTGCACGCGTGATGTGCGAATCAATTGAGAATAGACCCTAGCCATTGCAGCCAAGCGTGAAACGCTCGTCCATCAGGGACCTGCGCCGGGCACGGAAGTGTTCCGCCGCCGGCACGTCGTGCGGTTGTCGTGTGGCGGCGTCGATGGCCTTCACGGTTTCGTCGATCGACGCACAGCGGTTGTCGGACGACGGGCGGCGGGCGATGTCTGTGCTCGGCGCGGGATGCGTCGCGGCATGCCGGGCACGCTCCGCGCGCACCCGCGCCAGCTGTTCGGCGTAGCTGCGGTCTGGCGACAGGCCGGCACTGGGCGGAGGAAGTGCGACAGTCCGGGCCTGCTCGCCGCAGGGGGCGTCGGCATACACCGTGCTGCCGGCCACCGTGCATTTGTAGATCGCGTCGCCGCGAACATCCGGTTCGATCTGCGGTACCGGGCGGGCATGCGCCCGCGGCGGCGAAGCGGCTGGTGCCGGTGCTGCCGGTGCGACTTCGGCCGGCTGTGTGGCGGTGGTATCCGGCCGGTCGGCGTGCGCCAGCCATTCGATGGTCAGCCACACGCCCACGACCGTACCGATCGCGGCAATCAGCGCCAGCGTGCGCACGTGGCGGTCATGCAGCGGAGTCGGTGAATGATGGCTTCGGTGCATAGTCGCTGGTATGGGTGGTGAGCGATTCGACGAGCAGGGAGCGACGATAGTGGATGCTTTACATATGTCAAAGCGCTTTCGTGGCCCGGTTCATCTATCCGGTGCAGTGCTCAGGCCGGGTTGCTCGCAGGTTGCCAGTGCCGGGCGGCGTCACCGCTCATCGGGCGGGCGATGAAATAGCCCTGTGCGAGGTCGCAGCCGATCGACGTCAGGTAGTCGAGCGCGCCCTGATCCTCGACGCCCTCCGCCGTGAGTCGCAGGCCGAGGCTATGGCCGAGGTCGACGATGGAACGGATGACGGTGCGTGATTCCTGCGATGCCATGGCGTTCATGACGAAGGATTTATCAACCTTCATTTCGGAGAACGGCAGGCGGACCAGCTGCACCATCGATGAGTAGCCGGTGCCGAAGTCATCGATCGACAGCTGGAAGCCGCGCATGCGCAGCCGGGTCAGCAGGTCGAGCGAAGTGACCGGGTCGTCCATCGCACTGGTTTCGGTCAGTTCGAGGATCAGCTGTCCGGGCGATACGCTATGCGTGGCGCACAGGCCGGAAATGAATTCGGCCAGCTGGAAGTCGACCAGGCTGCGGGCCGAAAGATTGACCGACAGCGACAATCGGGTGTCCGTGCAGATGCCGGAAAACCACGCCAGCGCCTGTTCGAACACTTGTTCGGTCAGCGGGTCGATCAGTCCGCTGCTTTCGGCCAGCGGGATGAAGCGGTCGGGCATGATCAGCCCGGCCCGCGGGTGCTGCCAGCGCACCAGCGCCTCGAAGCCGGCGAGCTGGTGGTTTCCGCAGACGATCTTGGGCTGGTAGGCAAGCACGAATTCGCAGGCGTCGAGCGCCCGGCGCAGTTCGGCATGATCGGGCGCGAAGGCCGCGTCACCGGCGGCGGTGCCGCCCGATGCCTTTGCGGTCGGTGGCTCGATGGCGAGCAGGCTGCGCAGCGCCGCCGGCGAAAAGGGTTTTGACACGATGCCGGTCACGTTCAGGCCGTGTTCGGTCGCCGACCGCTTGGCGGCATCGAGAATGCGACCGCCGACGCCGCTGGTGATGATGATCTGTGCGCGGCAACCGTTGATGGCCAGCGTGCGCATGACTTCGACGCCATCCATGTCCGGCATCACGAGATCGATCGCGATGTGGGTGGGCTGCCACAGGTCGCATTCCTGGAAGAACTGCACCGGTTCGCAGGCGATCCGGGTTTCCAGACCGGTTTCCTCGGCGATCCATGCAATCGTCTGCGCGACCGCGAGGTCGTCGTCAAGTACCAGCAGTCGGCCGTTCAACATGGTGCGTTGCTTTCGGACAGAAGAATGTTCATCTCGAGCCGGACAGTGCCAGCCTGACTTTGTGCGCCAGTTCGGCTCGCCGGTAGGGCTTGTTCAGCAGATGCACGCCCTTGTCGAGCCGCCCCTGATGCACGATTGCGTTCTCGGTGTAGCCCGAGGTGTACAGCACCTTGAGGTGCGGTCGCACACGGTGCGCTGCTTCGACGAGCTGCGGGCCGTTCATGCCGCCCGGCATGATGACATCGGTGAACAAGAGGTCGATGCGTTCCCGGCCACGAATGATCTGCAGTGCATCCGGTCCGTTGGTCGCCTTGATCACCGTGTAGCCGAGGCCGAGCAGAAGGTTGCTCGCGTGCTGACGCACCAGCTCGTCGTCTTCGACCAGAAGCACCGTTTCGTGGCCGCGATGGGCGTCACTGTCGGCACAGGCATCGGGCGATCGGCTGTCCGACCATTCGTCCGACAGGTCAGCGCGAGGCAGGTACATCTTGACGGTGGTGCCCTGACCGACCTCGGAGTACACCTTCACGTGGCCGCGCGACTGCTTGACGAAGCCGAATACCATGCTCAGCCCCAGTCCGGTGCCCTTGCCCTTCTCCTTGGTGGTAAAGAAGGGCTCGAACACGCGAGCAAGGTGTTCGGGTGGTATGCCGGTGCCGGTGTCCGACACGGCGACCAGCACGTATTGCCCCGGCGACAGGTCCGGATAGGGAGTGCCGTGCGCATCGTCGAGCCAGGCATTGGTCGTTTCCATCGTCAGCCGCCCGCCACCCTTCATGGCATCTCGCGCATTGATGCACAGGTTGAGCACGGCGCCTTCCAGTTGTGACGGATCGACCAGCGCGCGCCACAGGCCGGGCCCGTGACGGAATTCGATCTCGATGTTTTCGCCCAGCGTGCGGCGCAGCATGTCGTGCATGCCGAGCAGCACGGCATACGTATCCACCGATCTGGGTTCCAGCGCCTGCCGGCGCGAAAAGGCGAGCAGACGGTGCGTGAGGTCGGCGCCGCGCTGGGCGGCCGTACGCGTCATTTCTGCCAGCAAGCGCAGGCGATCGTTGTCGCCCAGCTTTTCCATCAGCAGTTCAGCGTTACCCAGGATGACAGTCAGCAGGTTGTTGAAGTCATGCGCCACGCCTCCGGTCAGCTGGCCGACCGCTTCGAGCCGCTGCGCCTGCTCGAGCTGCGCTTCCACGGCGAGGCGGTGCGTGATGTCCGTGTTGATTGCCAGTACCGACTTGGGCTTGCCATCGGCATCGGTAAGCAGCGTCCAGTGGCCTTCGACCGTCAGCAAACTGCCATCCTTGCGTCGCTGCCTGATCTCGCCGGTCCATTCGCCGGTGGCGATGACCTGTTCCGTCGCGATCCGGAATGCGGCGTCGTCCGGGTAGTACAGCTCGCTGATCCGCTGCCCGATCGCTTCGTCAGCCGGCCAGCCGTATATGCGTTCGGCGCTCTTGTTCCAGTACAGCACCCGGTGATCGATGCTGCGCACGATGATCGCGTCCTGCGCTTTGTCGAGCAGAGAGGCCTGCTCGCGGATGCGCGCGTCGGCGTGCTGCCGGTCCAGCTCCGCCGCGGCCCGTGTCGAAAAGATCCGCAGCGTCGAGGTCACGAAATCGGCGTCGTCGAGCCTGCGATGGAACAGCACGAACAGACAGCCGGTCACCCTGCCTTCGCAATCGACCAGCTGACGTCCGACACTGGCCTCCACGCCGGGATCGATCAGCGAGCCGGACATGCCAGAAAGCGCCGAGACACCGCTGCGTATCACCGACTGTTCGTCGTGCAGCAAGGCTTCGCAAGGTGTCTGGCGGATGTCGTATTCGGCCACCGGCATGGCTTCGCCGTCACGCACGCCGGCGATGATGCTTACCGTCGGCGGATCACCCGGCTGCAGCACTGCCATGAAACCCGCGTCGGCGTCGAGCGCTTCGGTCATGTTGCGAACGAGCTGTTCGAAGAACTCGTTGCCGGAACTGGCTGACACGGCGGCGGCGACTTTCAGCACGGCCGACTGCAGGCGACGACGGTCGTCCTGCACGCGGATGCTGCCGATGCCGAATGCGAGGTCGTTGGCCAGCCCCTGCAGCAGGACCCGTTCTTCTTCGGCTATCGGCCTGACTTCGTCGGCGTATAGGGCAAGTACGCCGAACGTCCGCCGCGCGTTCTTCAGCGGCAGCCATACGCCGCCCTTGTAGCCGCGCGCTGCCGCCGCGGCAGACCACGTGCGGAAGCTTTCGTCACCGCCTAGGTCATTGCTGACGATAGCTTCGCCGCCGCGAATCACGCGACCCGCCGGCCCCTTTCCATCGGTACGGCTTTCGTCCCACGACAGATTGATGCTGTTCAGGTAGCCATCTGTCCAGCCAGCGTGGCACTGCACGGCGATCGGTTTTTCCGGGGTATCCATCGCGTAGCCGACCCAGGCCATCCTGTAGCCGCCGACGTCGACCGCGATGCTGCAGATTTCGTGCAGCAGTTCCTGCTCGTTCCGGATGCGGATCAGTGCCTCGCTGCAGCGGCTGCGCAGATGCAAGGCACGCGTGCGCTGCATCAGCAGCCGCTCGGAACGATCGCGTTCCGTGATGTCGCGCATCGCCACCACGGCTCCCAGTTTTCGCCCGGACACCGTTGTGATGGCCTGCCCGTTGCACTGAACCAGTCGTGGCGGGCAACCGGTTGGTGCGATCACCATGGCCGTGTCCTTGACGATTTCACCACGCAGTGCGCGGAACAGCGGAATGTCGGCCGTGGCAAGCGGTGTCACGCCATCGGCGGCAAACAGGTTGTAGCGCGCGCCCCATTCGTCCGGTGGCAGCGGCTCCTCCGGCAGGCCGTGCAGATCGCGGGTCACGCGGGTGAACACCGATAGCGTGCCGTGCTCGTCGCAGGCCACGATGCCTTCCGACAGGCTATCGAGCAGCGCATCGAGAAACTCACGTTCGTGCTCGCGTTCCTGTTCGAGCTGCTTGCGCTGGGTGATGTCGCGGAAATAGACCGTCAGGCCGTCGTCCGACGGATAGGCATGGACTTCGAACCAGATGCCCATTGGCGCGTAGAAGCTGTCGAATTCCACCGTTACGTTGTGCGCGATGGCTCGTCGGTAGGCGTCGCCTATCTCCGAAATTTCGCTGCCGGGAAACTCGTCCCACAGCCGCTTGCCGACGACGGCGTTCGTGTCGCGCGTCAACAGGCGTCCGGCTTCGCGGTTCATGTAGGTGAAACACCAGTTCTCGTCGAGCGCGAACACGCCGTCCGTCATGCTTTCCAGCGTGGCCGACAGGCGGTTGGCCAGCTGCCGCGTTTCTTCGGTAGCACGCTTGCGCGCCGAAATATCCTGGAATGCGCCGTGCACCTGAACCACTCGCCCCTGTCGGTCAAGGCCGGCACGCCCGATGGAACGCACCCACACCCGCTGCCCCCGGGCGGTGATGATCTGCAGTTCCTCGTCGAAGGGCCGACCCAGCGTGAGGCAGGCATCAAAGGCATCCGTGATGTGGGTGCGCCACTCCGGCGCATAGAAATCGAGCGCCTGGTCGACCGTGAACCGGGTGTCGCGCGGCACTTCATGGATGGCATACACCTCGTCCGAACAGCTCAGCTGCTGCGTCGCAACGTCGAACTCCCAGGTGCCGATTCCGGCCATCCGCTGCGTCGCCTGAAGCTGGTCGGCAAGGCGCAGTCGCTGCGCCTCGACCTGTTCGCGCCGCTGCTCCAGCTCTATGTGCGCCATGATCTGCGCAGCGAGGGTGTCCAGCGCATCGAGTTGGTCAGGCGAGAGCGCGTGCGACCGGATGTCCAGGACGGCCAGGCTGCCGACCGCAAAGCCGGTCAGGGTGCGCAGCGGCACACCGGCGTACATGCGGACATGCGGCTCGCCGCGCACCAGAGGGTGATCTGAACAACCGGCCGACTGATCGATGTCGGCAATCATGAACGGACTGCCGGTGGCTATCGTGCGCTCGCAGAAGGAAGGTTCGCGCGGGAACTCACGCAGTCCGGCAAGACCCACGGACGATTTGAACCACTGGCGGGATGCGTCGATGAAACTCGTGAATGCGATCGGCGTGCCACACACCTGGGCTGCCAGGCGTGTCAGGCGATCGATCTGCACATCGGGAGGGGTGTCGAGCACTGCGCAGGCGCTCAGTGCTTCAAGCCGGCAGCGCTCGGCGTGATCGGTCTGGCTCATGACGCTCCCGTGAATGAATGTCGGCAGATCCCGCGCCCCTGAATGACCGGAACGCGCCCCGTGGTCATCCCGAATCTACCTCGAATCGGGACACAAGCATCGTGATCTGGCTGCGCGCTTCCAACTGCCATCGTCAGGCGGTCACGTGCGTGCGCCGAACAGTGCGCTGCCGACGCGCACGATGGTTGCGCCCTCGGCGATCGCCGATTCCAGATCCTGTGACATGCCCATCGACAGCGTGTCTAGATCATGTCCGGCAGCGTTCAGTTCTTCGAGCACCTGCCGTAAATGGCCAAAACGTTGACGCTGGAGAACGACATCGTCGGTCGGTTCGGGAATGGCCATCAGGCCGCGCAGTGTCAGTCGGGGAAGACGCGCCACCGCGTCGGCGAGCGCGGCCACGTCGGCCGGGGCGACGCCGCTTTTCGACGCCTCGCCACTCACGTTCACCTGTATACATATGCAAAGTGGCGGTTTGTCGGGCGGTCGCTGTTCGGACAGGCGCTGCGCGATCTTCTCGCGATCGATGGCATGCACCCAGTCAAACCAGGTCGCCACCGGCCGCGTCTTGTTGCTCTGGATCGGCCCGATGAAGTGCCAGTCGAACGCATGGCCCGAGGCGGCAAGACGTTCCGCCTTGTCGCAGCCTTCCTGCACGTAGTTTTCACCGAAAGCCCGCTGACCGGCCGCCGCTGCGGTGAGGATGTCCGCATCGGGTTTGGTCTTGCTGACGGCGAGCAGCGAAATGCTCGCCGGATCGCGACCGCAAGCGTGAGCCGCTGCCGCGATGCGGTGCCGAACTGCTTGCAGGTTGTCTGAAATGTTCATCATAATGCCCTGAATTTCATCGATTTATCTCTGGCCGGGAAGCATTGTTCGTGCTGTCCGGCGCGTTGCAACAGCCCCGAGGTTACGCATGGACATCACCGAACTGCTCGCGTTTTCCGTCAAGAACAAGGCGTCCGACCTGCACCTGTCGGCCGGCCTGCCACCGATGATCCGCGTGCATGGCGACGTGCGACGCATCAATCTGCCGCCGATGGAGCACAAGGATGTGCACGGCATGATCTACGACATCATGAACGACACCCAGCGCAAGGTGTATGAAGAGCATCTTGAGTGTGACTTCTCGTTCGCGGTGCCCAATCTGGCGCGCTTCCGGGTCAATGCTTTCGTGCAGAACCGTGGTGCCGGCGCCGTGTTCCGGACCATTACGTCCAAGGTGCTGACGCTGGAAGAACTGAACGCGCCGAAGATTTTCAAGGAGATCGCCAATACGCCGCGAGGCATCGTGCTGGTGACCGGACCGACCGGCTCCGGCAAGTCCACGACGCTGGCGGCCATGGTCGATTACGTAAACGAAAGCGATTACGGCCACATCCTCACGGTGGAAGACCCGATCGAATTCGTGCATGAATCGAAACGCTGCCTGATCAACCAGCGCGAAGTCGGGCCGCATACGCTCAGTTTTGCCAACGCGCTGCGCTCGGCGCTGCGCGAAGACCCGGACGTGATCCTGGTGGGCGAAATGCGCGATCTGGAAACCATCCGGCTGGCGCTGACCGCCGCCGAAACCGGTCACCTGGTGTTCGGCACCTTGCACACCTCGAGTGCCGCCAAGACGATCGACCGCATCGTTGACGTCTTTCCGGCCGAAGAGAAGGAAATGGTGAGGGCCATGCTTTCGGAGTCGCTGCGCGCCGTCATTTCGCAGACGCTCCTGAAGACCAAGGATGGTGCCAGCCGCGTTGCGGCACACGAAATCATGATCGGCACGCCGGCCATCCGCAACCTGATCCGCGAAAACAAGATCGCGCAGATGTATTCGGCGATCCAGACCGGTCACAACGTGGGCATGCAGACGCTGGACCAGAACCTGACCGATCTGGTGCGCCGCAATGTCATATCGAACGCCGAAGCGCGCACCCGCGCACAGAACAAGGACGCCTTCGCCGGCTGACCGGCGTCGACCGGACGTGCAGCCGGCTACACTGGACACGTCGGCAGCATCAATTGCGTCAATTGCAGCGGAGAGCGTAGATGGAACGAGATCAGGCACTGAAATTCATGTACGACCTGCTGCGTCTGATGGCGACCAAACGCGGGTCGGACCTGTTTGTGACGGCCGGCTTTCCGCCCGCCATCAAGGTGGACGGACGCATCGTTCCGCAGTCCAACCAGTCGCTGACGCCGCAGCACACGGCCGAACTGGCGCGCGCCATCATGAATGACCGGCAGGCGGCCGAATTCGAATCGACGAAGGAATGCAATTTCGCGATCTCGCCGGCCGGCATTGGCCGCTTCCGCGTCAATGCCTTCGTGCAGCAGGGCAGGATCGGCTGCGTGCTGCGCACCATCAACGCCAGGATACCGACGCTCGACGAACTGGGCCTGCCGACGGTGCTGAAGGACGTGGCGATGGCCAAGCGCGGGCTGACCATATTCGTCGGCGGCACCGGCACCGGCAAGACCACCTCGCTGGCCGCGCTGGTCGACTGGCGCAACACCAACAGCTACGGCCACATCATCACGATCGAAGACCCGATCGAGTACGTGCACGAACACAAGAACTGTGTCGTGACGCAGCGCGAAATCGGTCTGGACACCGCCGACTGGGAGATCGCGCTGAAGAACACGCTGCGTCAGGCGCCGGACGTCATCCTGATGGGTGAAATCCGCGACCGGGAAACGATGGAACACGCCATCCAGTTCGCCGAAACCGGCCACCTCTGTCTGGCTACGTTGCACGCCAACAGCGCCAACCAGGCGATCGACCGCATCATCAATTTCTTCCCCGAGAACAAGCGCGAACAGTTGCTGATGGACCTGTCGCTGAACCTGCGCGCGATGATTTCACAGCGTCTGGTGCCGATGAAGGAAGGCAAGGGTCGCGCGGCGGCCATCGAGGTGATGCTCAATTCACCGTTGATCGCCGATCACATCTTCAAGGGCAATGTGGGCGAGATCAAGGACGTCATGAAGCGCTCGCGCGAGATCGGCATGCAGACCTTCGACCAGGCGCTGTTCGACCTGTACGAAGCCGGTCGCATCAATTACGAAGACGCGCTGCGCAACGCCGATTCGGTCAACGACCTGCGGCTGCAGATCAAGCTCAACAGCAAGGAAGCGCAGGACCGCAACCTGAACGTGACGTCGGGGCTGGATCTGGTCTGAGCCGGCGTGCGTCGATGCGTTGAATCACGCCGGACCGGTGGGACTCAGATCCGCTGCACCAGTATCAGCCCCCACACCAGACCCAGATTCAGCAGTGCCAGCATGACTGCCGCCGAGCCGATGTCCTTGGCGCGCTTGGCCAAGCGGTGGTTTTCGAGCGAAATACGATCGACGGTCGCTTCGATCGCCGAATTCAGAAGTTCCACGATCAGCACCAGCAGCACCGCAAAAGCCATCAGCGAGCGCTCAATGCCGGTATTGCCCAGCCAGATCGCCAGCGGAATCAGCACGATGGCGGCGATCACCTCCTGGCGGAAGGCGTCTTCGTGGCGGAACGCTGCACCCAGCCCTTCGGCGGAGTAGCGGGTGGCGTTGAGCAGCCGGCGCAGGCCGGTCTTGCCCTTGAACGGACTTTCTTCCATCTGCGCTGACCGGGTTGTTGGGTGTCCGCCTACCTCAGCGCGGCCAGTGCGGCGTCGTAGTCGGGTTCCTGCTTGATCTCCGGCACCAGCTCGGCATGCAGCACCCCGTTGTTCGGGTCGAGCACGATGACGGCGCGGGCAGCCAACCCGGCCAGCGGTCCGTCGAGTATCTCCACACCGTAGTTCGCCATGAATTCTCGACCGCGCAACGTGGACAACGACACCACATTCGACAGGCCTTCGGTTTCGCAGAAGCGCTTCATCGCGAAGGGCAGATCGGCCGAAATGACCAGCACAACGGTGTTGTTCATCTTGCCGGCCTCCTCATTGAAGCGGCGTGTCGATGCCTGACAGACTGGCGTATCGAGGCTGGGCACGATGTTGAGCACCTTGCGCTGGCTGCCGAAGCTGGCCAGCGCAACGTCGGCCAGATCGGTACCGACCAGCGAGAACGAGGGCGCCCGCGATCCCGGCGCGGGAAAGTGACCGGCGAGATGGATGGGCGTGCCGGCCAGCAATACGGTCTGGGTCATCGAAGTATCCTCGGTGGCGGATTGAAGGTCCGGCGCGGGCACGCCGGATCAGGGATAGAACGCGTACAGGCGGTAGCCACTGGCGCCGGATTCCGCCGGGTCGACCAGCACGCCGATCATCTGTTCCGAAGCTGGCGCGAAACCCTTTGCGCGGGCGTCCGGGGGCAGGAATTCCGACGGCGTGAGCACGCGCCGCACGACGGCACGGTCGCCGGTATCGGTCAGCGTCAATTCCAGATGCGGCCATTCCTGCTCGAATGCAGCGGTATTGCGCAGCAGCGCCGACAAGCGCAGCAGCGGCTCGCGCCCCGGTTCCGGCGTCAGTTCCGACGCTTCGATGCTCACCTTGTCCGGTTCGCGCGGCGCCGGCACGCTGCAGCCGATGCGTGCGCAGGCCTGCTCGAACAGGGGTTTGAGCGCCGGCTGGGCCACTGCGATTTCGGTGCGGAAGTGGTAGGCCAGCTGGCCGGTCGCAATCAGCACGAGCACCACGCAGCCGGCGATCCAGAGCATGGTCCGAAGCCCGCTGCGCGCCGCGGGTTCTTCGTCTCCATACAGCTCGCGCCGGATGCGCTGCACGGCCGGGTCGCGCACCGGTTCAAGCGCCGGCGGCGGATCCAGCAACGGGTCGCGCGCGGGCGCAGGTTCAGGGACAGGCCCCTTGTCCGGCGTGTAGCCGCTGATGCCGGGTTCGGGGGCAGTGCCCTCAATGGCGTCGTCCGGTGAGCGGACGGAGGGTTCTGCACGGCCATCAGCGGTTGCCGCGACCGGCGCGTCTTCTGCCTGTGACCATTGCGCTCGCGACGCATCCGTTGACTCGGCAGTGATGGCTGATTCATGCGCAGGCTCGAATCGGGGCTCGGCGGCGGCGTCCGGTTCCAGAATGTCGAGCGGCTGGGTGACGTCCGGGTCGAGTTCGTGCGGGGCAGCCGGTTCGGGCGATGACGCGGGCGACGGTTCGGACAGCGAGGGCATACCCCAGTAGTCCGTGGTGCGCGCGACCAGCGTGTCCATGCTGCCGCCCGGCTCGGGTGTCGGCTGGCCGGCGGGCTCCGTCAGGTCAGCCGGCCCGGTCAGCAGGTCGGTCGTGACGGCAGACGCTTCGCTGCTCACCCGGACGTCGGGCGCATCGACCACATTCAGCGTGGCATGGCTGTCTTCGGGTAGGGCAGGCGGGCGGTGAGGATCGCCGGTCGGTGCGGCAGCGAAGATGCGGGAAAGGTCGGTGTCCGGCGCGTCGCTGACCGGATCGACCGTGTCCGCAACAAATGTGGCCAACGCCGGCGACATCGGTGCGGCAACGGACGCGGTGCCGACGGCGACCGGACCGGCCGCGCGCAGGGCGGCGATGTCGACCATCGCGTCCAGCGCATCGAAGACTGCATGGCAGCGGCCACAGCGCACCCGGCCCTCGCGTGCCCGGATCTGCACCGTATCGACGCGGAAGACGGTGGCGCAGGCCGGGCAGCGGGACAGCATCAGAGGCGTGTCCCGGTGAGCAGCACCCAGCCGTCCCGTTCGCCGGCAACCTCCAGTTCGAAGGCTGGGCGATAGGCGTCGCACACCATGCCGGTCTGGGCCGACAGGATGCCGGATAGCGCAATGCGCCCGCCACCGCGCGTCAGGCCGCATAACAGCGGCGCCAGCACGGTCAGCGGATTGGCGAGGATGTTGGCCACCACGATGTCGGCCTGATGGTCGATGGTTTCGCGCGAATGCAGCAGATCGAGTGTGGCGCCGTTGCGCTCGGCGTTGTAGCGGGCGGCGTCCAGAGCGTGCGGGTCGATGTCGGTGCCGCTGACCCGTACCGCGCCGAGACGGGAGGCCGCCAGCGCCAGAATGCCCGAACCGCATCCGTAGTCGATGACGGTCTCGCCGCCGCTGATTTCGCGGTCCAGCCACTCGAGACATAGACGGGTGGTCGGGTGCGAACCGGTGCCGAAGGCCATGCCCGGATCGAGCGTGATGTTGATCGCCGCCGGGTCGGGCTGGGCGTGCCAGGAGGGCACGATCCACAGTCGGTCCGACACGCGGATGGGGTCGAACTGGGCCTGCGTGATGCGCACCCAGTTCTGCTCGTCGAGTTGCGAGGTCGTGTAGGGCGGCGGCGCGGTCAGGCCGGCCACTTCGGCGGCTTCGGCCATGGCGGAGGCGAGATCGGCGTCGCGTTCGAACAGCGCATGCAGGCGTGAATGCGGCCACAACTCGACCGCCACCGGAAGCCCGGGCTCGCCGAACTGGGGCTTCTCGTCCGGCGTGCCGGCATCGGCGTCTTCGATGTCGACCGACAGCGCGCCGGCATCGAGCAGCGCGTCCGACAGCGCTTCTGCGTGAAGCGAATCAGCCAGCAGCGTGACGGTGATCCAGCCGCCTGCCGCACCCACGGGCTGTTCGTCGGCGCTCATTTGGCTTTGGCGAGGACCTGATCCGCCAGCTTCTGTTCAAGGTAGTGGATGCTGGTGCCACCATCGACGAAGCGCGCGTCCTGCATCAACTCCTGGTGCAGCGGGATGTTGGTCTTGATGCCACTGACAATCATTTCCGACAGGGCAATGCTCATGCGGCGGATCGCCTGGTCGCGTGTATCGCCGTAGGTGATCACCTTGCCGATCATCGAGTCGTAATAGGGCGGCACGGTATAGCCCTGATAGACGTGCGAGTCGACGCGCACACCGGGGCCGCCCGGCGGGTGGTAACCGGTGATCTTGCCCGGACTGGGCGTGAACTTGTACGGGTCTTCGGCGTTGATTCGACATTCCAGCGCATGGCCGGTCAGCTTGATGTCGCGCTGCTTGAAGCGCAGTTTTTCGCCGGCCGCCACGCGGATCTGTTCCTGCACCAGATCGATGCCGGTGATCAGTTCTGTCACCGGGTGTTCCACCTGGATGCGGGTGTTCATTTCGATGAAATAGAACTCGCCGTTTTCGTAAAGGAACTCGAACGTGCCGGCACCGCGATAGTTGATGCGCCGGCAGGCTTCGGCACAGCGCTCGCCGACGCGCGCGATGATGCGGGCCGGAATGCCCGGTGCCGGTGCTTCTTCGATGATTTTCTGGTGCCGCCGCTGCATCGAGCAGTCACGCTCGCCCAGATAGACCGCGTTGCGGTGGGCGTCGGCGAGCACCTGGATTTCGATGTGACGCGGGTTTTCGAGAAACTTCTCCATGTACACGGAGGGGTTGTTGAACGCAGCGCCCGCTTCGGTCCGCGTCATCTGCACCGCATTGAGCAGTGCGGCCTCCGTATGCACCGTGCGCATGCCGCGCCCGCCGCCGCCGCCGGCCGCCTTGATGATTACCGGGTAGCCTATCCCCCGCGCGATGCGGATGATTTCCTTCGGGTCTTCGCCGAGGGCGCCCTCGGACCCCGGTACCACCGGCACGCCTGCTTCCTTCATTGCGTCCTTGGCCGACACCTTGTCGCCCATCAGCATGATTGTTTCAGGACGAGGGCCGATGAACACAAAACCACTGCGCTCGACCCGCTCGGCAAAGTCGGCGTTCTCGGACAGGAATCCGTAGCCCGGGTGAATCGCTTCCGAATCGGTCACCTCGGCCGCCGAAATGATGGCCGGAATGTTCAGGTAGGACTGGCTGGATGGCGCCGGACCGATGCACACCGACTCATCGGCCAGCTTGACGTATTTCGCTTCGGTATCGGCTTCGGAATGCACTGCCACCGTGCGTATGCCCAGCTCGCGGCAGGCACGCAGAATGCGCAGGGCGATTTCACCGCGGTTCGCGATCAGTATCTTTTCAAACATGCGTCACCTCCGCGGCGAAATCGCCCTGACGGCCTGCGGCCGTCGTGCGCTTTGACTTCGTCGCTGTGCTGCCTGAAGGCAGCTGGTCACCGCGGTTCGCGATCAGTATCTTTTCAAACATCGTTTCGGGTCCGGGCTCAGCCGACGATGAACAGGGGCTGGCCGTATTCGACCGGCTGGCCATTCTCGACCAGTACCGCCTTCACGACGCCGGCAGCGTCCGATTCGATCTCGTTCATGAGCTTCATCGCTTCGATGATGCAGAGGGTTTCGCCGACCACGACGGTCTGGCCCACATCGACGAACGATTTTCCGCCCGGCGAAGACGAACGATAGAAGCTGCCGACCATCGGCGACTTCACCACATGACCCTCGGGCTGGGCCGCTTCCGCCGGCGCGACCGGCAGGGGGGTAATGACGGCGGCCGGTGCAGCGTGCTGCGGCGCTGGCTGGCTCGATACATAGGTGGTCTGCATGGTCGGCGGCAGGTGCTTTGCAATGCGCACCTTCTCTTCGCCTTCGGTGACTTCGAGCTCCGATATGCCCGATTCCTGCACCAGATCGATCAGTTTCTTGAGTTTGCGCAAATCCATGATGTTTCCCCGCAAGAAAACCGCCCACGTGCGTGGTGCGGTGTTTGTGCATGTTTAATTATTGTGTGGTGTCGAGCTGGCGGAGCGCGAATTCAAGCGCCGCTTCGTAACCGTAGGCTCCGAGTCCGCAGATGACGCCGACGGCGATGTCCGACAGGTAGGAGTGATGCCTGAACGCTTCCCGTGCATGGACGTTCGACAGATGAACCTCGACGAACGGAATGCTGACCGACGTGAGTGCGTCGCGAATGGCCACGCTGGTGTGGGTGTAGGCGGCCGGGTTGATAAGGATGAAGTCGATCTGCTCGGTCCGCGCGTGCTGGATGCGCGTGACCAGTTCGCCCTCGTGGTTGCTCTGGAAACATTCGATGACCACGCCGCGCTCGAGCGCAATCACCTTGAGCCGTGCATCGATGTCTGCCAGCGTCAGATGACCGTAAATGCCCGGTTCCCGCGCGCCCAGCAGATTGAGGTTGGGCCCGTGCAGGACAAGTATGCGACGCGTCGCGGCCAGCTTTTCAACGCTGTCCGGCTGCGCGGCAGTTTTTGACGCCTTGCGGCGAGTTGTAGGCTGCATGGCTGCAAGTTTGCCGGACTTGGCTGCAATTTGTCCAGCCGGCGGCAATGCGTTCAGCGCAACCTTGCCAGCAGGATGGCTTCCAGCTCCTCTTCCTTGTAGGTTCCCAGCTTGCGTTCGACCAGACTGCCGTCGGGTGCGAAAATCACGGTGAATGGCATGCCCTGCGCTGAATTGCCCAGTTCTGCGGAGATCTGGATAGCGTCGGCACCGCCGATCAGCAGCGGGTAGTCGATTGCTTCTTCCTGCAGGTATTGGCGCACGTTGTCCGCGCTGTCGATGCTGATGCCGACAAATTGCACGCCGCGATCACGCAATCGTCCGGCAATGCGCGAAAAACCGGGCATTTCCTCACGGCACGGCGGGCACCAGGTGGCCCAGAAATTCACCACCAGAAGTTTGCCGCGCCATGCCGAGAAGGGCATTTCGGTGCCGCTGGCGTCAGCCAGCCTGAGCGCGTCGAGACGATCGGCGGCGACTGTCGTCGGCGCCGCATCCAGCTTTGGCTGGCGCGACAGGGCGCTCCACACGCCCGCGGCGCCGGCGGTGAGCACGACAGCGGCGATCACGGTGCGTCGCAGCCAGATATTCATTCTTCGATCTCCTCGTTGTCCAGCAGGGCACGCAGCGATTCGGCGCGCAGCCGCTCGCGCCCCCGGGAGCGTTCCAGACCGGCCGGGAAGACCGCCAGTTCCACCGGCAGGTCATCCCACTCGAACAGCAGCGTTGTTTCCGGGCTGTTCCGGTCGGGCCGGCGCGGGTCGCGAGAATCGAAATCGACGCCGTTGTTGAGCAGGAACAGTTCGACCTCCTTTGCGCTGTCGGCGAATACCTGCAGTTCGATCGCCGTGAAGCGTCCCGCCGTTCCATCGACGACGCCGCCCGTGGCGTATGGGCTGAAGCGAGCGAGTTCTGCCATCAGCGTCACGGCCGCGCTGCGCAGCGTGCGCAGCTGTTCCGGCTGTTCGTCGGCCAGATACAGCGACTGGTAGGTGCGTACTGCCTCCTCGATCTCGAGGTTGGTCGGCAGTTCCTCGTTCGGACCGATGCCGAGCTGACGTGCTGCCTTGCGTTTGGCGAGCCCGTAGTCGCGGATGCCTTCTTCGGCGATCAGTCGCGCGGCAGTGCTTGCGATCTGCCGTCTCATGTTGCTGGGGCGCATGGCGGATACTGCAGAGGGTGGGCGCGTGCCCGGGTTGATAGAATCTGCGGCCATTCTGTCACATCACCCAGCCATGCACATTCACATCCTCGGCATCTGCGGCACCTTCATGGGCGGTGTTGCCGCGCTGGCGCGCGAGGCCGGACATCAGGTCAGCGGTTGCGATGCAGGCGTCTATCCGCCAATGAGCACGCAACTCGAACAACTGGGTATCGACCTGATCGAGGGCTACCATCCGTCGCAGATCGATCTCAAACCCGACCTGTTCGTCGTTGGCAATGCCGTGTCACGCGGCAATCCGCTGCTGGAAGCAGTGCTGGATCGCGGGCTGCCCTATGTATCCGGCCCGCAATGGTTGGCGGAACATGTGCTGGCCGGACGCTGGGTGCTGGCAGTCGCCGGTACGCACGGCAAGACCACGACGACCTCGATGCTGACCTGGATGCTCGAGGACGCAGGCCTGAAACCCGGCTTCCTGATCGGCGGCGTGCCGTTGAATTTCGGCGTGTCGGCGCGACTGGGCAATGCGCCGTTTTTCGTGATCGAGGCGGATGAGTACGACACTGCGTTCTGCGACAAGCGGTCGAAGTTCGTGCATTACCGGCCGCGCACCGCCGTCCTGAACAATCTTGAGTTTGACCACGCCGACATCTTCGCTGATCTGGCTGCTATCGAGACTCAGTTCCACCACCTTGTGCGCACCATGCCCGCCAGCGCCCGCATCATTGTCAACGGTGCTGAAGAATCGTTGCACCGCGTGTTGGCGCGCGGCGTCTGGAGCGAAGTCGAGTGGTTCAATACGCCAGCCGGCTGGCAGGTGACGGGCGCCGGTCAGTCGCTGCACGTGCGCGGGCCCACCGGCGAGGACGTTGCCGGTCGGCTCGCAATGCCCGGCATGCACAACGCGAACAACGCGCTGGCGGCCATGCTCGCGGCGCGCCATGCCGGGGTGAGGCCGGAGCACGCGCTCGAATCGCTGGCATCATTCCGGGGCATCCGTCGGCGTCTCGAACGCGTCGGTGAGGTGGCCGGTGTGACGATTTACGACGACTTCGCCCACCACCCGACGGCCATCGATGAAACGATCCGCGCCCTGCGCTCTGCGGTGGGCGGTGCGCGCATCCTTGCCGTCATCGAGCCGCGTTCGAACACGATGAAGCTGGGCGTGATGAAGGCCCGCCTGCCCGCGGCACTCGAATCCGCCGACCTGACCTTCTGTCTCGGCGGCGATTCCCTGGGCTGGGATGCTGTCGCTGCGCTGGCTCCACTGGGGCAGCGGGCGCGGGTTGCTCCGTCGGTTGATTCGCTGCTCGACCAGTTGATGACGGCGGTGCGTCCCGGTGACCATGTGCTCGTGATGAGCAACGGTGGCTTCGGCGACATCCACCGCAAGTTGCTGAATCGACTTGATCCTTCACCGGTGTGAGGTCTGCGCCTTGAGTTTTGCTCAGCTACGATATTGATAAGCTAGGGGGCGTGTGCTAGCTTATCGATTGCCAAGCGGCCCGCAGTGGTCGTATCAGGGGAGCTCCACTTCCGAGGCAGTCCACGTGTCTGCAGTTCTCAGCCAAGCCAGCGAGTTCAGCATTGAAGCCCGCCGCAATTGTTCGATGTCGCCGAGCGCGCTATTGACTTTTTTCCTGGTCACATGTGCGCTGTCGATGGCGATCGCTGCTGCATGGGCGGCCGTTGGTGTGTGGTGGGTGTTTCCTTTTGCCGGGCTGGAGATCAGCGCGCTTGGGCTTGCGTTCATTGCCTACGGGCGCAGGGTAGGTGACTTTGAACGCATTCACCTCGACGACGAGCGACTGCTTGTCGAGGTCTGCGAAAAAACGCGTGTGAGCCGATACGAGTTCGCACCAGCATGGGCAAAGGTCGAAACGCGAAAGGTCGGTTTCGGTTCGGAAGTCGTTGTACGGTGTCGCGACAGACAAGTGACGGTCGGTCGTTACCTCGATGAAAAAGGTCGCGCGAAACTTGCACGCGACCTTGCTGGAAGATTGCGGGAAAGGCGGTTTTAGCTGTTTTTGTTTTGCCGTTGTCTGGAATCACCGTTTCACAGAACCAATCACAACATAAATCTGGGGTTGCACTATGGCGCTATCAAGAGGTGGCTTGCCCATTGCCCGTCGGGCTTGGGCGGCGATGGGTTTGTTTCTGCTTTCGGGGATTGCCCAGGCGGAAATGAAACTGAATCTGCAGGAGCCGATCACGGCGCTCGGTCGCGACGTCTACGACCTGCACCTGCTGATGACCATCGTCTGTGGCGTCATTTTCGTCGCCGTTTTCGGTGTGATGTTCTGGTCGGTGTTCGTGCACCGCAAGTCCGCCGGCTACAAGGCGGCAACCTTCCACGAAAGCACGACGGTCGAAATACTCTGGACCATCGTCCCGGTTTTCATCCTGCTTGGCATGGCCTGGCCCGCGACGAAGACCATTCTCGCCATGCGAGACACGACGAACGCCGACATCACGATCAAGGTGACGGGCTACCAGTGGAAGTGGGGGTACGACTACCTGAAGGGCGAGGGCGAGGGCATCAATTTCGTCAGCACGCTTTCCACGCCGCAACCGCAGGTGCGCAACGAAGCTCCGAAGGGTGA
This sequence comes from Methyloversatilis sp., assembly GCF_030696805.1. Taxonomy (GTDB): domain Bacteria; phylum Pseudomonadota; class Gammaproteobacteria; order Burkholderiales; family Rhodocyclaceae; genus Methyloversatilis. Next base: position 26,985 of record NZ_JAUYRO010000093.1, read on the forward strand.
GAACTACCTGCTGGAAGTGGATAACGAGTTGGTGGTTCCGGTCGGCAAGAAGATCCGCATCCTGACGACGGCCAACGACGTGATTCACGCGTGGTGGGTGCCGGCACTTGCCGTCAAGCAGGACGCCATTCCGGGTTTCATTCGCGACACGTGGTTCCGAGCGGAAAAGACAGGCACCTACCGCGGTCAGTGCGCAGAACTGTGCGGCAAGGAACATGGATACATGCCGATCGTAGTGAAGATCGTGACAGAGGACGAGTACGCGGCGTGGGTCGACGACAAGAAGAAGGCGATGGCTGCCGCCGCTGACGATCCGAACAAGATGTACCTCGTCGAAGAACTGACCCCGCGCGGCGAAAAGGTGTTCGCTGCCAACTGTGCCGCCTGTCATCAGGCGAACGGTCAAGGTCTGCCACCGGCCTTCCCCGGGCTTGTCGGGTCCAAGGTTGTGCTCGGCCCGCAGGACGGTCAGATCGACATCCTGCTGAACGGCAAGTCAGGCACGGCGATGGCAGCCTTCAAGCATCTGAGCGACACCGAGCTTGCAGCCGTGATCACGTACACCCGGAACAGCTGGGGCAATGCCACCGGTGAAGTCGTCCAGCCGTCGGACATCAAGGTGGCGCGCGAGTAAGCGACCGTCTCCGAACCTTCAGTCAACATTCTAGATTTTCAGGAGATCAATATGGCTGCGATTCCGGGCGGTGCCGACCACGCGCACGATCACGACCACCATCAACCCACCGGCATCATGCGCTGGGTCACCACGACCAACCACAAGGACATCGGCTCGATGTACCTTTGGTTCAGCTTTGCAATGTTTCTCGTCGGCGGCGTCATGGCGCTGGTCATCCGCGCCGAGCTGTTCCAGCCGGGCCTGCAGGTGGTCGATCCCGACCGCTTCAACCAGATGACCACGCTGCACGGTCTGATCATGGTTTTCGGCGCAATCATGCCGGCCTTCGTCGGCTTCGCGAACTGGATGATTCCGCTGATGATCGGCGCGTCCGACATGGCGTTCGCACGCATGAACAACTGGTCGTTCTGGTTGCTGCCGCCGGCCGCCATCCTGCTCACCTCGTCGCTGCTCGTGCCGGGTGGTGCGGCTGCATCGGGCTGGACGCTGTATCCGCCGCTGACCGTGCAGATGGGCATCGGCATGGACATGGCGATCTTCGCGGTCCACATCCTCGGCATTTCGTCGATCATGGGTTCGATCAACATCGTGACGACGCTGCTCAACATGCGCGCGCCCGGCATGACGCTGATGAAGAT
>NZ_JAUYRO010000034.1 GCF_030696805.1 Methyloversatilis sp.
GGTGTCGATGCGCAGGTCGGACGGGTTGATCTGCACGGCCTGGGCTTCGTCGGGCTCGGGCAGCACGGCCACGGTGCAGGCGCTGGTGTGGATGCGGCCCTGGGTCTCGGTGGCGGGCACGCGCTGCACGCGGTGGCCGCCCGATTCGAACTTGAGCCGCGAATAGACGCCGTCGCCGGCCACGCGCGCGATGATTTCGCGGTAACCGCCGAGGTCGGATTCGCTCGCCGACACGATTTCGACCTTCCAGCGGCAGCGCTCCGCGTGGCGCGAATACATGCGGAACAGGTCGGCTGCGAACAGCGCCGATTCGTCGCCGCCCGTGCCGGCGCGGATTTCGAGGAAAACATTGCGGCCGTCGTCCGGATCCTTCGGCAACAGGGCGCGCTGAAGATCGGCCTCGAGCCGTGCCATGTCGATGGCCGACTGATCGATCTCGGACTGCGCCAGTTCCTTCATGTCAGGGTCGGTCAGCATTGCGCGCGCGGCATCAGCGTCGTCACGCGCCTTGCACCAGGCCTGATACAGCGCGATCACCGGTGTCAATTCCGCATGTTCGCAGGTAAAGCGGCGGTAGCGGTCGATGTCAGACGTCACGTCGGGATCGGACAGCGCGGCGTCGAGGTCGGCCAGACGTTGCGAAAGATGATCAAGCTTGTCGGCGATGCGCGGTTTCATGCGGGATGTTCGGGGATCAGAATGGGGGCGCAGGGGAATCCCAGCGCAGGAACGGGCAGGCGGTGAGCGCCGCTAACCTTCGCGGTCGTGCAGCGGATACAGGCGCTGCACCAGGTCCTCGATCTGGCCGCGCGCTTCCGAAGGGGCTTCGTTTAGCAGGCGGGTCGGGCCGTGCATCAGCTTGTTGGTGAGGTTGCGCGATAGCGTGTCGAGCACGCGGTCAGGCGCCTCGCCGCGGGTCAGGGCGCGCAATGCGCGTTCAAGCTCCAGCATGCGCATGTCTTCAGCGTGACCGCGCAGCGCGCGGATGGCCGGTACCGCTTCGCGTGCCTGTACCCACTGCAGGAAGTTGGCGACCCGCGCATCGATGATGCCCTGCGCCTCGACCACGGCGGCCTGACGCGATTCCAGACCCGAATCGACGATCTGCGCCAGATCATCGACGGTGTAGAGGAACACATCGTTGAGCTTGCCGACTTCGCCTTCGATGTCGCGTGGCACCGCCAGGTCGACCATGACGATGGGGCGGTACTTGCGCGCCTTCAGCGCACGTTCCACCAGACCCAGACCGATGATGGGCAGCGGACTGGCCGTACAGGACAGCACGATGTCGAATTCCGACAGCCGCTCGCCGATCTCGTCAAGCTTGACCGCCGACACCTTCAGATCGGCCCGGGTGAAGCGCTGCGCCAGTGCCTGCGCGCGCTCGATCGTGCGGTTGGCGATCACCATGCTGCGCGGCGTACAGCCCGCAAAATGGGCCGCGCACAGTTCCATCATTTCGCCGGCGCCGATGCACAGCACGCGCTGCGACGACAGGCTGCCGAAAATGCGTTCCGACAGATGCACGGCTGCGGCGGCCATCGACACGATGTTGGCGCCGATCGCGGTCGTCGAGCGCACTTCCTTGGCCACCGCAAAGCTGCGCTGGAACAGCTTGTGCAGCAGCGCCCCCAGCGTGCCCGCATCTTCGGCGACGCGCACCGCCTGTTTCATCTGGCCGAGAATCTGCGGCTCGCCGAGCACCATGGAGTCGAGGCCGCTCGCCACGCGGAAGGCATGGCGCACTGCCTGGGGCTGCTCCAGCCTGTAAACGTAAGGTGCGATGTCGGACGGCGCGATGCGGTGGTACTCCGCCATCCAGTCCAGTGCGCTGTCGGGGTCGTTGGTCGCGCAGTACAGCTCGGTACGATTGCAGGTCGACAGGATCGCCGCTTCCTGCACCGGCCGGCCGCGGGTCAGTTCGCCCAGCGCGTCCGGCAGTGCTTCCGGCAGGAAGGTCATGCGCTCGCGCACCGCAAGTGGAGCGGTGTGGTGATTGAGACCAAGCGCGAACAGGGACATGAACGGGGAGCGACGCCTGCGTGATTGCCGACGGGTCGGGACGACACCATCAGGCGCGCAGATTATAACAGCGGCCGTTGCAGCACCAGACCGGCCGCAGCCTGGCTCGGCTCAGCGTTGCACGGCAATCATGGCGGCCAGGTGAGACGCCGGGATGGCGTAGGTGATTCCGCTCGGTTGCGCCAGCACGCTTTCCTTGCCGGCCTTGACCAGCACCATGTTGATGATGCCGATCACCTCGCCCGTGTCCGGGTCGAATACCGGGCTGCCACTGTTGCCCGGATAGGCCGTGGCATCGAGCTGGAACACCGGAAAGCTGCCGCGTGCAAGCCGATTGCGGTTGGGCGCGTTCAGCTGGCTTACGTTGTCGACCGGAATCACGATGGGGGTGATGGCCGACACGATGCCGCGGTGGGTCACCGGGGTGAAGCCCAGCACACTGCCGATGGGGAAACCGGTGAACGCGATCGACTGGCCTTCACTCACCCGGGATGAATCGCCCAACGCAAGCGCCGGCAACGGCGCGCCCTGGATCAGCAGCAGCGCGAGATCATGTTCGGGGCTGGAGGCCACGATGCGCGCCTCGCGTATCTGCGGCTTGCCGTCGACCTGCGCCAGCACCGACAGGATTTCGAGCTTTTCGTCGTCGAGCTTCACGCTGGCCACATGCGCATTGGTCGCGATCAGTGTGCCGTTGCCGACGACAAAACCTGTGCCTTTCAGCTCGAAAGCCGGCGCTCGCGAGCGCATCAGCGTGCCAACGACGACGATGGACGGCTTGATGCGGACAATGGCGTCGGGCAGTGCAGCATGCACCAGCAGCGGCGCCGACAGCAGCGCCGCGCAGGCGCGACGACGCCCGGCGTCAGCCACGGCGCGACACGATCTTCGGCAACACCGGCGACGGCGTGGTGACGCGATGGTCGTAGGGATGGTCCGGCTTGTTGAACAGGCTGCGGATGCGCTTCACGTATTCGCGGGTTTCGCGGTACGGCGGCACGCCCTTGTAGCGGTCGACCGCACCCTCGCCCGCGTTGTAGCCGGCGGTAGCGAGTTCGACATCACCTTCAAAGTAGGCCAGCAGCCAGCGCAGATAGGCCAGCCCGCCGCGGATGTTCTGCACCGGATCGTAGGCATCGCGCACATTGAAGCGCTGCGCCGTTTCCGGGATGAGCTGCATCAGGCCCTGGGCGTTCTTCGGCGATTTCGCCTTCGGGTTGAAATTCGACTCGGTGCCGATGACCGCCAGCACCAGATGCGGATCGATGTCGAAAGTCGGTGCCAGTTCGCGCACGATTTCGATCACCTTGCGCCGGTCCGGCGTGGTGCCGAAGGCGGCTTCGAGATCGGGAGCGATGCTTGCGATCGCAACCGGCTCGGGCTCCGGCGGGTCGCGCATGCAGTCGGGCAGTTCGCGCGTAGGCTCACCGGTGAAACGCAGCATGCGCTGCGCGTGTTCGTGGCCCTGCCGCGCGGCAAGGTCGAAAAAGGTGGCGGCCAACGCATCGTCGCGCTCGACCCCGCGACCGTTGGCGTACATCCAGGCCAGATTGAATTGCGCTTCCGCTTCGCCGAGCTTGGATGCCTGGCAGTACAGCGCCGCTGCGCGCGCCGGGTCACGACTGACGCCCTCGCCGTGTTCGAACAACCGTGCCTCGGCGAGCAGCGAGCGCGCGGCGGCTACGGGTTCGAGTGCGAACGCAGGTGCTGCCGCGCACAATGCGATGGCGAGTTGAACACTGCGACGCAGCCAGGCGCTCATGATCAGGCGGCCGCAACCGGTGCAAAGCGCGCGATGTACCAGTCCATCGCCTCGGCCAGACCGCGACTGACGTCGTGACTTGGTACGTAACCCAGCAGCGTCTGCGCGCGGCCGATGTCGGCCAGCGAATGACGCACGTCGCCTGCGCGGAAGTCCTGGTGCTGCGCCTTTGCCTTTGCAATGTCGGGAAAGCGAACGACAAGTTCGGCGCGCATGGCGTCGAACAGCTGGTTCAGCGTCGTCTGGCGGTGCGCCGCCACGTTGTAGACGGTGTTCACGGCGTCGGCGCGCGTCGTCAGCGCGGCGAGCAGGTTGGCCTGAACCGTGTTGTCGATGTAACAGAAGTCGCGGCTGGTTTCGCCGTCGCCGTTGATGCGCACGGTGTCACCCAGCAGCAGCGCACGCGCCCATTTCGGAATCACCGCCGCGTAGGCACCCTCCGGATCCTGGCGCGCACCGAACACGTTGAAATAGCGCAGGCCGACGCACTGCAGTCCGTAGCAGCGGCCGAACACATCGGCATACAGTTCATTCACGTATTTGGTGACGGCATACGGCGACAGCGGCCGGCCGATGACATCTTCCACCTTGGGCAGCGTCGGCGAATCGCCGTAGGTGGAACTGGAGGCCGCATAGACGAAGCGCGACACGCCGGCATCGCGTGCGGCCACCAGCATGTTCAGAAAGCCGTTCACATTCGAATCGTGCGTCGCCAGCGGATCGGCCAGGGAACGCGGCACCGAACCTAGCGCGGCCTGATGCAGCACGACATCGACACCGGCACAGACTGCCGCACAGGTGGCCAGATCACGGATGTCGCCACGCACGAACTCGAGCCGGGCACGTTGCGCAGCCGTTACGCCGGCCATGACCTCGTCGAGGTTGCGCTGGTGACCGGTCGAGAAGTTGTCGAGCGCGACGACTTGCTGATCGGCCTGCAGCAGCACTTCGACCAGATGCGAGCCGATGAAGCCGGCGGCACCGGTCACCAACCAGCGTCGCGGTTGCGCCGACAGCGCTGCGACGACGCCTGCGGGGAGTGCGGACAACTGCGTCACGCCGGACTCACAGACGCCACACCGCAACACCCTGCGCACGCAGCGCTTCGGCATCGAACTGGCACTTGATGTCGGCGACAATGCCGCCCGGCTTCAGCTTGGACACGAAATCGCTCAGCGGGCGGGCAGAAAACTCCTTGTGCGACACGGCGGCCACGATGGCTTCGACCTTCGGCAGGTCATCCCATGACTTCAACGAAACGCCGTACTCGTGTTCGGCTTCCTTCGTTTCTGCGACCGGGTCGTGAACCAGCACTTCGATGCCGTAGGTTTCGAGCTCGCGGATCACGTCGATCACGCGCGAATTGCGCAGGTCGGGACAGTTCTCCTTGAAGGTGAGACCGAGCACGATTGCCCGGGCGCCCTTGACCGACGCCCCGCTGCGGATGAGCTGCTTGACGGTCTGCTCGGCGACGTACTTGCCCATGCCGTCGTTGATGCGGCGGCCGGCCAGGATGACCTGCGGGTGGTAGCCCAGCATGTCAGCCTTGTGCGTCAGGTAGTACGGATCGACGCCGATGCAGTGACCGCCGACCAGACCCGGACGGAAGGGCAGGAAATTCCACTTGGTGCCGGCGGCACGCAGCACCTCTTCGGTATCGATGCCCATCTTGCCGAAAATGATGGCCAGCTCGTTCACGAAGGCGATGTTGAGGTCGCGCTGCGTGTTTTCGATCACCTTGGCGGCTTCGGCCACCTTGATGCTGGACGCTTCATACACGCCGGCGGTGATGACGCTCTTGTACAGATCCGACACCTTGCGCAGCGTTTCCGGGCTGTCGCCCGACACCACCTTGACGATCTTGGTGACCGTGCGTTCCTTGTCGCCCGGGTTGATGCGCTCGGGCGAATAGCCGACGTTGAAATCATGCGGCCACTTGAAGCCGGAAAACTTCTCGATCACCGGAATGCACATTTCCTCCGTCGCACCCGGATAGACGGTCGATTCGAACACTACGGTGGCGCCACGCTTCATGTGGCGACCGCAGGTTTCCGAGGCACCCACCAGCGGCGAGAAATCAGGCTGGTGCGCATCATCGACCGGCGTCGGTACGGCGACGATGATGAAATCCGCATCCTTCAGCGCCGCCCCATCGGTACTCACCGTCAGCTGCGTTGCAGCGCGCAGGTCCTCCGGGCTGACCTCGCCGGTCGGATCATAGAATTCCCGGTAGGCCGCAATCTTGGCGGCCGACATGTCCACGCCGATGGTCGGCATCTTCTTCCCGAACTCGACCGCCAGCGGCAGCCCTACATAGCCCAGGCCAATCACAGCAACTGTCGTCATCACTTCTTTCCCCAATTCGCAATCAAAGGTTCTTCATCAGTTCGGACACTTCCGCCGACCGCGCAAACTTGCCACCCAGCGCCACCAGTGGTTCAAGTTCCTTGCGTGCTTCCGATTTCCTGCCTGCCTTGACCAGCCGCTGTGCGAGATTCAGTCGCAGATCGTGCGCAGCGGGTGCTGCGGCGACGGCCTGCTTCAGCATCGTCAGACCACGCTCGATTTCACCGTTGTCGAACAGGATGGTGCCGTACGTGTCGAGCACGGCCGGATTGTCGGGCGACGTCGCATAGGCCCGCTCGGCGTAGTCCATCGCCTTGCTGTCATTGCGCTGTGCAGCCAGCCAGGCCAGGTTGTTCAGCACGATCGGATCGTTCGGCACGCGCTTGAGCAGCGCTTCATAACGCTGGCTTGCCTCGTCATAGCGCTTCTGGGAAAGCGCGTACTCGGCAAGGTAGGCGGGCACGGCGTTGTCTTCCGGTTTGTCCTTCATCCAACCATCGACGACGGTCTTCGCCTCCGCAGCGCCATCGCTCGAACGAATGAGAGCGCCGTGCAGCCTTACGACATTGCGTGCGTTGCGCTCACGCGCAAGCGCCTCGCGATAGGGCTTCACTGCCGCGTCAGCCTTGCCCGACTTGGCAAGCATTTCACCTTCCATCGCATACCCCAACGCCAGATCGGGATTCTGGCGTTGAATATCCCGCGTGACCTTCAACGCATCATCAAGCGCGCCGCGATCGAGGTGGATCGATATGAGCATGTTCTGCGCATCCAGCGACCTGGGCTCCAGTGTCAGCGCCTTGCGTACGTTCTGAAGCGCTTCGGATTCGCGCTTTGCGACCATCTGTGTAGCGGCAAGACGCAGCAGTGGCTGCGCGCTCGAGGGCGAACGCGCGACCAGCTTTTCTTGCGTCAGAATTGCTGCATCGGTCTCTCCGGCCAGCGCCTGGGTCGATGCAAGCAATTCAAGTACTTGCGTGTCGTTCGGCAAGGCCAGCGCGGCGTCGTTTGCAGCCGCCAGCGCTTTCTTCAGCTCTCCCATGACAGACAGCAACTGGACGAGCGCTATACGCGGCGCCACCAGCTTGGCGTTTGCCTTCACCGCCTGATCAAGCAGCTGCAAGGCTTCCGGCGCGCCTTCCTTGGTGCGTGCTTTCAAGCCGGCCAGCGCAAGCAGCGCATCCGGATGCTGTGGCGACTTCGCCAATATGCTGCGGAAGCGGGACTCGGCAGCAGCCGCGTCCTTGTCCAGCAAATCCATCCGGGCAAGGTTGGATGCCGCCGGGAAGAATGACGGTTCTATTTCAAGCGACTTCTCGAAACTTGCGCGGGCCTTGGCGGAGTCCTTCTTCAGCAAGTAGGCCGTCCCCCTCAGATTCGGGGTCATGGGGTCGCCCGGTTTCTTCTTTTCCAGTGCATCGATTGCGACAAGCGCCTTGTCAGCGTCGCGATTGCGCAGATGTGCAACGATCAGAAGGACATCGGGGCGCGTGTCATCCGCCTCCAGGCGTACTGCATTTTCGAGTGCTGCGATGCCGCCCGTGCGATCTCCCGCAGCCAGGCGGCTCAGTCCCAGTCTGGATTGAGCCGCCGAGTCATCCGGCTTGAGCCGGGCTGACGCCGAGAAAGCTTTCTCGGCTTTTTCGGTATCCCCTGCCATCAGAAATACCTGCCCGGCCAGCGCCTGTACTTCGGCGTTCTCGGGGAGCTTCTGCAACAGCGGGTCCAGGGTCTGCTGCGCTTTTGCCACCCGCCCCGTCTGCAGATATGAGCCGATGAGTATCTTGCGGATGAACAGCGAATCGCCACCTGCGGCCAATACCTTTTCGCCGTACTGTTCGGCCTGTGCGTAAGACTTCAGCTCGAATTCGGTCAGGGCCGCAAGTCCGAGTGCCGGAACGTAGTCCGGCGCAATCGACAGCAGCTTGTTCAGCGTTTGCCTTGCCTCGGCGAACTTGCGTTCCTTGACCAGCAGAAAACCATCCAGGTAGAGCGCTTCGGGCGCTTTGGGAGCCGCTTTCTTCAACGCGTCAAGCTCGGTACGGGCTTCGGCGAACTTGTCCTGATTGGCGAGTGCGTGTACGACGATGTAGCGCGCACGAACATTGTCCGGCCTTATTTCATAGACTTTACGGTAGGACGCCATCGCCTCGTCGAACTGCCCCTTTGCGGTCTTCAACTCGGCGTCCAGGAACCAGGCGTTTTCGTCGGCCCGATCAGCAGCAATCACGTTGTCGAGCAATCGACGCGCACCCTCGACGTCCCTGGTGACTGCCGCCAGCCTCGCCTTGCCCAGACTGGCGTAGAGATGCTGATTGTCGATGGCGATCGCCTGATCGAAACTCGCCGCCGCCGCTTCATTGTTTCGGGTTGCCATGTACGCATAGCCGAGCGCCGCCTTCAGATCGGCTTCGGACTGCGGCGTGGGCATTTTCGTCGAAGCAAAATTCGAAATGACGTCGACAAAGCTTCCGCTTTCCACCATGGCACGCGCCAGCAAGGGAACGACCTCGCCCTCGTCGTGATTCAGGTCGCGCGCACGTTGCAGTTCCTTGATCGCCGAAGGCATGTCGCCGAGCTTGAAATTGACGCGTCCGAGCTCGTAGCGCGCAGCGGCGTTGCTGGCGTCCTGCTGCAAGGCGTTCTTGAGCTGAATGGAAGCCGTTTGGTAATCACTGCGCGAGATGGCAGCACGCGCTTCGGCGACGAGTTCTGCAGGCGGCAGGTTCCTGTCGCATGCAGCGAGCAGCGCAACGCAACACAAGGCCGTCGCCAGGCGGCTCATCGGAACGCGTGCGCGCGGTAGAAATCGATTCAAGACAGATACTCCTCGCGCTCTTAGCGCAAACCGAAACGGTTCATCAGGTCATAGAGGGTCGGGCGGCTGACACCGAGCACTTCGGCCGCCTTGACCATGTTTCCATCCACCCGCGCCAGCACGCTGACGACAGCGCGTCGCTCGGCTTCTTCGCGGATCTGCCGCAGATTGAAAAAAGCGTCCTCCTGATCAGCCGGCTTGAGCCCGAGATCGGCCGCCGTGATCTGGCTACCATCGGCCATGATGGTCGCCCGCTTGATGCAATTTTCGAGTTCACGCACGTTGCCGGGCCATTTGTGTGCTTCGATCGCGGCAACCGCCTCGCGTGACAGCGTCAGTGCGCTGCGCCCCTGCTCGCCGGAAAAACGCTTTGCAAAGGAATGTGCAAGCAGCGCGGCATCACCTTCGCGCGCGCGCAACGGCGGTATCGTCACGACGATCTCGGCCAGGCGGTAGTACAGATCTTCGCGGAACCGCGCTTCACCGATCAGTGCCTGCAGATCCTGGTGCGTGGCACAGACCACCCGCACATCGATCGGAATCTCGTCGCGACCGCCGAGACGTTCAATGACGCGTTCCTGCAGAAAGCGCAGCAGCTTCGCCTGGAGCGCACCCGGCAAGTCACCGATTTCGTCGAGGAACAGCGTGCCCTTGTTGGCGACCTCGATCTTGCCAGGCGTCTGCTTGGTGGCACCGGTGAACGCACCCTTCTCGTAGCCGAACAGTTCGCTTTCGAGCAGGTTGTCAGGGATGGCCGCGCAGTTGATCGCCACGAAGCGCTCGTTCGCCCGATCCGAGCGGTCGTGCAGCGTCTTCGCCAGCACTTCCTTGCCGGTACCGCTTTCACCGAGCAGCAGCACGGTGGCACGCGTGGCCGATACTTTCTCGATCGTCCGCAGCACGCGCAGCATGTCCGCATCGCGCGTGATGAATCGCCCCTCGACACCCAGATGCTGATTGGCCAGCCGGATGTTTTCCGACTGCAGATCGTGCAGTCTGAAGGCGCGCTCGATCAGCAGCGATAGCATGTCGGGCTCGAAGGGCTTGGCGTAGAAATCGTAGGCACCCATGCCGATCGCACGCAGCGCATTGGCTCGGTCGTTCTGGCCAGTCAGCACGATGACCTTGGACTGCGGCGCAAGCGCCATGATCTCGCCGAGCAGCGCCATGCCTTCGGTCACGTCGTCGGGCGCTGGCGGCAACCCGAGGTCCATCGTGATCACGGAAGGTTCGTGGCGCCTGATCTGCGCCAGCGCCGATTCGCGGTCGCTGGCCAGTACGACTTCGTAGTCATCGAAACTCCAGCGCATCTGCTTCTGCAGCGCCGGATCGTCTTCGACGATCAACAGTGTCCGCCCCTTGTCTGCCATGTCACTCCCGGTCAAGCAACGGCTGCTTCAGCCGCCTGCAGAGGAAAAACGAGCCGGAAAAGACTGCCCCGACCCGGTTCGCTGGTCACTTCTATCCGCCCGCCCAGATCGTGGACGTAGCGAAAACTTTCGTATGCGCCGATCCCCATTCCGTTCGCCTTGGTTGACTGGAAGGGTTTGAACAACCGCTCGCGCATGAACTCTTCGGTCATGCCGCAACCGGAGTCTTCGACCTCGATCACGACAGCGGCTTCCATGCGGCGCGCACGGATACTGACTTTACCGTTTTGCGGCGTGGCATCCAGTGCATTCTGCACAAGATGCCCCACAACCCTCTCTATACGATCTTCATGGGCGCGCACCATCAGGCCGCTTTCCGCATCGAGTTCGAGTTCGCAGCCGCTGCGTGCCCGGGCGCGGTGCAGTCGCTCGAGCAGAGGTGTCAGCTCGACCGGCGCGGCCTGCTCGATCGGCTGGGTGCCGGAGCGCAACTGCAGCAGCATGCCGTTCATGCGACCGACGGCGTGTTCGATGGTGTCCATCATGTCCTGCTGGAACTCGGGGTTGTCGTGATGCTTTTTCGCATTGCGCAGCAGCAGGGACAGCTGGGCGATGAGGTTTTTCAGGTCGTGCACGACGAAGGCGCTCATCTTGGAAAAGGCCTCGAACTTCTTGGCCTCGATCAGCGCTTCCATGGCCTGGGTCTGATTGAGCACACCGGCCACCTGGCGCCCGGCTGTCTTCAACAGGTCGCGCACCTCCCAATTCAGATCCAGCAGCGCGCGCGGTCGGCACAGCACGACGAAGCCGAGCGGCATGTCTTCGCTGCCGAGCGGGCAGATGAGCCAGACGTCCGGCGTCTGCGCGACCCACTCAGGGAGCCTCAGATTGCCGTACACCCCGGGGCGCGAACGGTGCTCTTCGACGTTGATCACCCACATCTTGCCCAGCAGCAACTGGATCAGCGCGCTGTCCGCCGGCTCCCGCGCATCGATCATGGGTACGTTCAGGCGCGCCGCAGGTGCGTAATGACCGGTTTCGCTGCGCAACCACAACATGCCGCCCGGACTTTCGACCAGATCGGCCATGACGCGGATCGAGGCCTGTCGGAGCGCGTCGACGCTGGACGCGCTGTACAGGGTGTCGGCCAGCTTCAGCCACTCGGCCCGATAGTCGTAGCGCAAGCTGAAGAAGTGCTTGTTGATGAATACGCGCAGCCACGCCCGCACGCTGCCGGAGGCGATCGACGCGAGGAATCCGAGGGCGCCGGCCGCCAGTACAACCGTCTGCATGGCCTGGCCCCACTCGCCGCCAAAGTAGCGCACGTAGTAACCGGCCAGCGCGATGATGAGCAGCGCCCCGCCGGATATGACCAGTGCCGAGGTATGGAATACCGCGTCGCGTGACACATTCAGCCGGATCGACCACTCGCTGACGCGGGCCGATGACACGGCAAACAGCGGAATCGCCAGCGCGTGCACCAGACCGCGCGAGGCCCACAGCGTCGCGTCCTGCTGCCTGAACATCAGCGATTCGGAAAAGAAGTACAGGTCGAACGTGATCGAGAAAGCGAGGCCCAGCGTCATCGGCTTGATGCCCCAGCGCCACTGCTGCGGGGTGTTGCGGTAGAACTGTTCGATCATCACCGCGCCGAGCAGGCTCAGCCCGAGTCCGCACGCCATCAGCCACATCACCGATGCCACACCGGTTGGCACCAGCCAGGACAGCACGACATAGCCCGCGCCGCAGGGCAACGCGGAAATCAGTACAAAACGGAGAAGCCAGGAGGGCCGCTTGAGCAGTGTGGGCAACGGCCGGCGGCCTTCGGGATCGATGACGCACGCCGCGAGGAACAGCAGGAAAAGCAGTGTATGCAGCGCATCAGCCGCATAGACCAGCGTACGCAATACGGCGTAGCCCTTGAGCACGCTGGCCGCCGCAAGTGCGCACCACACGGCGCCCGACAACATGCAGACGGACAAAAGCCGGGCACGCGGCGACTGTCGCGCGCCCATGATCAGCTGCAGCCCGAACAAGGCGAAACCGACCGCTGCCACGCCATAGGCGTACAGCGCAAACGTTACGGGGAAGGATTCCATCGACGGGCCGGTAGCGTGAGGGGTAACCGCTGCATTGTGCCCGCCGGCAGGGGGCGCGTCACCGGAGGCGCCCTACCGAAGACACCCTGCCGAAGGCACCCTGCCGCGCGCCTGGCGACGTGTCGCGTCGATTCAGCGCGCGCCGTCGCCGGTGAGCACGACGCGCACCGTCTGCAGCAGCACCAGCATGTCGAGGAACAGGGTGTGGTTCTTGACGTAATACAGGTCGTACTGCAGCTTCTGCACCGCGTCATCCACCGAAGCACCGTAGGCGTAGCGCACCTGGGCCCAGCCGGTGATGCCCGGCTTGACCGAGTGACGCGCGGCGTAGAACGGGATCTGGTCGGTCAGCTGATCGACGAAGTAAGGACGTTCCGGACGCGGCCCGACAAAACTCATGTCGCCGTGCAGCACGTTGAAGATCTGCGGCAGTTCGTCGATGCGCGTCTTGCGGATGAAGTGGCCGACGCGGGTGACCCGGTCATCGCTGTTGCTTGCCCAGCGCGGCTTGCCGTCCGCTTCCGCATCCAGACGCATGCTGCGGAACTTCAGCACCTTGAACGTACGGCCACCCTGGCCAACACGCTCCTGACGGTAGATGACAGGGAAACCGGATTCCAGCGCGATGGCGATGGCGGCCAGCAACATCACCGGCGCCGTCACGATCAACAGCACCGACGCTGCGAGCACGTCGAACAGCCGCTTCACGACCGTCCGGCCGATCCCCTGGCGGAAGCCGTCGCCGTAGATCAACCAGCTGGCGCGTAACGAATCGAGCCGCACCTGACCGCGCATCCGCTCGAAAAAGCTCGACAGGTCATTGACCGTCACGCCGGCCAGTTTGCAGTCCAGCAATTCACGCAGCGGCAGCACACCGCCCCGACGTTCGCGCACTGCAACAACGATTTCATTTGCGCGGTGATCGCGCGCCAGCTGCATCACGCAACTGCCTTCCGGCATCACCATGGCACTCGGTACTTCCACTGAAGTGTCTGCCCCGACCGACACGAAGCCGACGATGGTGTGCGTCGCACTGGCCGACGTCGAAACACTGGCCCACACCGAAGCGGCCTCGGAGCCCGTGCCGACGACCAGAATGCGGCGCGTAAACATGCCGGCACCGTCGGCCTGCACGAAAGACGCCGCGCGCAGCAGCAGGATGCCGCCAAAGCCGAGACATAGCGAAACATCGAGCGCCGGCATTGCCATGCTGCCCTGCGGCAACAGTCGGAACACCATATAAGCCACCGGGAGGCCCAACAGGAAGGCAAACAGCACGCGCCCGACGAGTTCCGAAAGATTGCGCGGCTGCTCACTCTGATACAGGCCGAGCGTGCTCATCAGCACGGTCATCACGGCAGCGAAGACCGCTGCCGGAACGAGTGCAGGCAACAGCGATTCGAGGCTGCCCGGTGCACTGATCCACGCCGCGCCAAAGCCGGCAATCAACAGGACCAACGCTTCGGCAACAAGTCTCATGAGCGTTACGGACGGAACATAGTGACTGAACAACCTGACCACGGTAGACCCCTTTTCGAGCTGCTCATTTTGATTCGCGTCGTGTCATGCAACGGGTTGCCGGAAGCGACGCGTTGAGCGGTGGAGCGCGAACGATATGTGCGGCGAGGCCTTTCGAGCGTGAATATCATCACGAGACGCAGCCGCACTAAGGGGATGTGATAACTGAAGCACGTTGCGAAGCCGTTTCAGGGCATCACAACGCGGTTCAGGACACAAAAATCCACATAAACAGGGGGTGTTCTGCCACTTTCTGGCTGCGACTGGATGCCTTCAGACGAGCAGTTCGGCAGGTTCCGGATGGGCGAGGAAGGCAGTCGGACTGGCGCTGTAGCCGTAGGCACCCGACTGGAATACAGCGATCAGGTCGCCAGGGCCGGCCTCGGCCAGATCGACCTTGTCCCCAAGCACATCAAGCGGTGTACACAGCGGGCCGACCACGTTGACCTTCTCGTTCGCAACGCCATCAATCCGGTTTGCCACGGCTACGGGAAAGTTGCGGCGGATCACCTGGCCGAAATTTCCCGATGCCGCCAAGTGGTGATGCATGCCGCCGTCGACCACGATAAAGATCTGTCCGCGCGAAACCTTGCGATCGAGCACCCTGCATATATACAACCCGGCCTCACCCACCAAGTAGCGACCAAGTTCGAGCACAAGATCCGCACCGGGCAGCGTCATGCGGGCGTCTGCTACCACGCTGGCCAGTGCAGCGCACACGGGTTCAAGCTCCAGCGGTTGCTCACCCGGGAAATAGGGAATTCCAAAGCCGCCCCCGATGTTCAGAGTTCTTGGAGGTGATGGTGCGTCCGAAGCAAGTCGGAGCATCAGTTCGAAGCTTCGTCGCTGCATGTCAATCAGCGCGTCGGCGTTCAGATTCTGAGATCCTGCGTATATGTGGAAGCCCTCGAACGCAAGACCAAGCGACCCGATGCGCCGAAGCAATTGGGGCACTGCCTCCGCATCGACACCGAAAGGCTTGGCACCTCCCCCCATCCGCATACCCGAAGAACGTATTTCGAAATCCGGGTTGATGCGTACGGCCACACGCGCTGGCCAGCCGGATTCTTCCGACAGGCTGGCCAGCAGTTCAACTTCGCGACTGGACTCGACATTCAGCAGGACACCTGCCGCCAGTGCCTGTCGCAATTCCTCCGCAGTCTTCCCCGGGCCGGCAAAACTGATGCGCGACGGCGCCATGCCGGCGTCCAGTGCAATTCTCAATTCACCGCCGGATGCCACATCAAGCCCATCCACCCGCGGCGCCATGAAACTGACAAGCGCCGGCATCGGATTGGCTTTCATGGCGTAATGCAGTTGCACGCCAGCCGGCAGCAACCGACGCAGCAAGCCCACGCGGGCGTCGATCAGGCTGCGGTCGTACGCGTAAAAAGGAGTGTATCCGGCCATCGCGGCCACTCGGGAAACCTTCTGGCCGTTGATCAACAGTTCGCCGTCAGCGCGCGAAAATGCATTGGCAGGGGCGTACGGCGCAGCATGGATGGCGTTCACGATCAAGGTTTGATTCCAGCGGAAAGATTCAAGCGGCGACAGGCGTCGGCTTCGATGGCGGTCCGATCAAGTTTGCCGTTCGGGTTGCGAGGCAGCGCGTCGTCGAACACGATGAAATGGGTCGGCACCTGGTAGGCGGGCAGCTGCGTTCGACACAGCGCGCGCAGCGCGTCGATATCCGGTGCACCGGAAAAGTACAAGGCGGCGGCGATGACCTGCCCAAGTTCGGCATCTTCGACGCCGAACGCGACGCATTCAGCCACCCAACCGGTCAGCAGCAGCGATTCTTCTATCTCCGTCGGACTTACGCGGTATCCGGACGTCTTGATCATGTCGTCGCGACGGCCCACGAAGTAGAGAAAACCTTCCTCGTCCATACGGACCGTATCTCCGGAAAACACCACGATCTCATCGCGCAGCAGGCCGGGGGGATTCACCTTCGCGGCTGCCGGCAAAGGGCGGAAGCGTTCGGCCGTTCGCGCGGCATCGTTCCAGTAGCCCTGCGCCACCAGCGAACCCCGCTGTACAAGCTCCCCGACTTCCCCAGGCGCACACTGGCGACCGTCCTCCCGCAGCACGAGCACTTCAGCATTCGGAATGGCACGCCCGATGGAATCGGGCCGCAGATCCACCTGCTCGGGCGGCAGATAGGTCGCACGGAAGGCTTCGGTCAGACCGTACATGAGGAATGGCCTGGCGGAAGGCGCACGTGCGCGCAGCGCGTCCAGCGTGACACGCGGCATGCGCCCGCCGGTACTCGCGAAGTAGCGCAGGTGCGAATCGATGGATTCCGGCCACGGCAACTGAACGATCTGCATATATAGAGGAGGCACGGCGGTCAGTCCGGTCACCCGCTCGACAGCCATCGCCTTTACGACGTCGCGGGCCATCAGGTAGTTGATCAGCACCACCCGCGCACCGCTCAGGAATCCGGTGGTCAGTTGCGAAAACCCTGCATCGAAGGATAGCGGCAGCGCCGCCAGAATCGTATCGCCCGCGTGGTTGCCGAGATAGCTCACCACACTGCACGCGCCCGAGACCATGTTCCGGTGCGACAGCACCACGCCTTTCGGCTGTCCCGTGCTTCCGGACGTATACAGGATGGCCGCCATATCGCAGTCGATCACGCGGTGCATTGCACGCGCCGGCGCATCGATGAAGGTCGCCCATGGCAGGGCGCCCGGCGCATCGCCATCGACCAGCACGGTATGCGCCAACTCCGGGCATGCAGGCTGGAGCGTGCCGAGCGCGGCAAGCCGGAAGGTTGACGTAATGAGCACACGAGCACCGCTGTCGCGCAGGATGTGACCGACCTGCGCCGCCTTGAGTAGCGGATTGATGGGCACGAACACGGCACCGCAGGCGGCGGCACCGAAACTGGCCACCACGGCTTCGAAACGCTTTTCGAGGAAGATGCACACCCGGTCGCCGCGGCACACGCCCAGCGCCAGCAGGCCGTTCGCACACGCCTCAACCTGCTGCGCCAGCATGGCGTAGGAAAGATCGACACCATTTGCGCGCAGCGCGCAAGCATCGCCATCGCGGGCGGCTGCATGTTCGACCAGATGGTTCACTAGGGTTGGAACGGGCATGGAGGGCAATCGGCAGGACGCAAAGAAGGCAAAACCTATACTATCGTGCGCCCGGAGCGACGCCCCGGAGTGACAACTTCAAACCACACGCCCTCGAGACGGCGGAATACAGGGAGAGCAGAGTGGATACGCGGCATACCTTGCGCGAACTGCTTCGGCAAGAGCTGGATCTCGGTGCGCGCGCCGACATATTGGCTGACGACACGCCTCTGCTGGGCGCCATTCCCGAACTCGATTCGATGGCTGTCATCGCAGTGATCACGGCACTCGAAGAGCAGTTCGGTGTAACACTGGACGACGCCGATATCGACGGCAGCACCTTCGCGACCTTCGGTGCCCTGCATCAGTTCGTCACCGAACATCTCGCTGACTGAAGCCGCCGGCAGGACGGGTCACACCGGTGCGGCCAACGCAGCGAATGCGGCAGCCAAGGTCAACGCTGCAAGCAGCCCGAAAATCTTGCGCCTGCGTCCTGGACGATCAAGTCGGTAGCGCAGTGCCAGCAGACGTGTCCACAGACGCGGATCGATCAGGTCACCGCCCCTAACGTAGTGTTGAGCCAGTTCCGCCACCGTCACAAACCGCAAGCCGGGCTGCGCGCGCAAGGCTGCCGACACCAGATCGCCGATGGCACGAACGCTTTCCGCGTGCTGCGCCGACGCGCCGACAAAATTCGATCGATGGGTTTCCAGCAACAGTGGCCGTCGCTGTGCCCACTTCGTGGCCAGACCCGCCAGCCCGCGCCCGGTTCGATGCCCACGCACCGGTTCGAAGTAGTCATTGCGCACGATGGCGAGCAGCCCGGATGCGCAGCGCTGACCGTTGCGATAGTAGACACCTGCATCCACCGGCAGGCCGTCCGTGCCGCGCATCTCGTAGCGCTCGCCCGGCGTCACCAGCACGGCGAGGCCCTGCTCCGCCCAAGCACGCTCGACGCATGCGTTCCAGACGAACGTAGGCGGCACCACCACTTCGGGAAGGGCACCAAAACACTGCCTGAACATCGCAACCTCGTCCGCGACGCGGACGAGGATGTCGCCTTTGTCCAACGCCTTCGAAGGCAGCACGGACGCATCGGTCCAGCGGCTTTGCAAGGGTGACGGCAGCTGTTCCGTTTCCACGAACGGCGCGCCGGCCAACCAGACGCCCACCTGCGGATCCATCTGAACCGCGCGCGTCAGCACCGCCGGGTGGTAATGCTCCATGCCGTGCAGCTGCAGATCGAACACCCCGGCACGCACACCCTGCGCCATCGCGTCGCACACCGGCTTCAGCCGAGCATCTTCCAGCGTGACCCGCGCCGCGCCCAGCGCCTCATCGGGCGTCCTGGCCGCCCCCGGACCGGCCAGGATCACGCCGAGCGTCATCACCGGATGTCGTCCGGTCAGATCGCGATGCCGCGCCAGTTCCGCCGCGATGTCGCGCAACGCGTCGGCCTGTTCGAGCGGCCCGTAACCCCAGTCGTCGCCTTCGAACACCACGACCGGATGGCGCAGGCAGGGCTCTGCCCAGGCGGTAGCGATTTCGCGCCGCAAGAAGTAGATCGCCACTGCCCACAAGAAAACCACAGCCAACAAGCCGTACATGATGCGCAACCCTCCGGGCGCAGACTTTCTCACAGATCGAATGTGCGGAATGTGCCGAGCGGGTGCGTTCGTGATTCAGGGCACTACCCGGAGCAGGCTCGTCGCCCTAAGCTTCGGGTTGCCGCAATCCGAATCCGCCTCGCAGCCGATCAGCCGCGCGATCCTGCCGCACGGCGCAGCCGGGTACTGCGCAATCGCAACGAACAACATCATCGTCCGCCCATGTCAGACACTCCGAAGCGCGGTCAGATACTCATCGGCTTGCTGGCGTACTCCGCCCTGATCGCCTACGGCAGTCTGTATCCTTTTTCCGGCTGGACGACCCACGAAAACACGTTTGCCTTTCTGGCCACGTGGAACATAGGCGCGCTTTCGCTTCCCGACCTGGTCGTCAATTCGCTGATCTACCTTCCGTTGGGCGCAGGTATCCGGCTTGCAACCGCACGCTGGCCGCTCGTCGTTTCCGTCCTGTTCGCAACGCTGATCGGCGGAGCGCTGAGCCTGAGCGTCGAGACCTTGCAATCCCATCTGCCGCAGCGCGTATCATCGTTGTCGGACTTCATTCTCAACACCAGTGGCGCGCTCGCCGGCGCCGTGCTCGTCGGGCTGCTGAATCCGCGGGGCCAGTTCTACGCGACAGCGAATGCATGGCGCGTGCGCGGTTTCCAGCCGGGTCACGAAGCCAACCTGGTGCTCGCCGCGTTGTTCGGCTGGTCACTTTCCCAGCTTTCACCTTTCGTGCCATCGCTCGACGTCGGTTCGATCCGGTCCGGGCTTGCGCCCTTGGCATCCGTGTTGACGGACCCGTCGCGCTTCTCTTCTTCGCGTGCGCTGACCACCACGCTGGAAATACTGGCGCTCGCGCTGCTCGTGCGCGATGTGCGCAAGCACCCGGTACCGGTAGGTCGCACGCTGCGCCGGACCATCTTCGGCGTGCTTGCGCTCAAGGTGATCATCGTCAGCCGGCAGCTGTCCGCCGAGGCGCTGGCGGGCGCCGCCATCGGCCTGTTGATCGCGCTTGCCTCACCCCGGGCGCTCAAGCCGCATCGCCCGGCAATCAGTCTGCTGGCCATCCTGATGTCGCTGATCATCAGCGAGCTGGCGCCCGAGAACGGCGCGTTGCGAACGCTCAACTACGTGCCATTCGCGGCACACATGGAGAATGCGATGCTCGGACTGAGCGTCATCGCCGACACCGTGTGGCCCTACCTGCTGATCGTCGCAGCGCTCTGCCGGCTCAGGCCTGCGTCGCACGCCTGGTCGGTGACCGTCGTGGCGCTGTGCGCGATTTTTGCCTTTGCGCTGGAATGGATGCAGCAGTACGTACCCGGCCGCACGCCGGATGTCACCACGGCGGTCATTGCCCTGATCACCGCCGTGGGTGCTGTCCGCTACCTGTGCGGCGGCGCAAAGCCTTCGTATGAAACACGGCCCGGGCGTCTGGAAGCAAAACGCGCTTCAAATCTTGCCGCACACCTTGCCGTGATCGTATTCGCCTTGGGACTGACCACGGCGTGGTCGCTCGGCCGCAGCCCCGACGAGACGGTCATCGCGTCCCAGTCGAAACCCATGCTGCCCGCAGCCGAAACCTTGCGGGAACCGGATCTGCCCGGCTTTCGCACAGGCCATCCACGCCTGCCGCATCCCGATGCACGCGACATCGCCCGCCTGCAGGCAGAAAACCCGGATTACATCCGGGAGGTTCTCAAGCGGGCCGGAGGCGGGCGCGGAAATCTGAATGACGCGATCCTCGCGGAAGCCCTTTCACCCGGCAGTCAGGATGTACGCGCCATCGTCGAACAAGTGCTCCGGCTCCAGCCCGCCTGGCGCGGCCACGAACAGACCAAACCCATCGCCCTGGCCTACGACTGGCTTCACCACCGCATCCCCCCCGATCTGATGCCCAGACTGCGGGACAAGGTGATCGAAGCCTGCAACTACCAGATCAACGTCATCCGCGTCGAGCGCATGTCGCCCTACAATGTTTTCCTCTACAACTCGCCCCTGCAGGCCCTGATGGCCTGCGCACTGTCCATCTACCGGGACGACCCGCGAGCGGCGCCCGTCATGGCCTTCACCCACGATTACTGGATCAACCGCGTGCTGCCGGTATGGCGTCAGGTGGGCGGGAAGAACGGTGGATGGCACGAAGGCGGTGAATATGTGGGCATCGGCATCGGCCAGGCCATCTACCAGTTGCCCGCCATGTGGCGGTCTGCAACGGGCGAGGACTACATCGCCAGGGAGCCCGCAATCCGCGGCTTTCTCGACTTCATCGTCTATCGGCAGCGGCCGGACAAGGCCGCATTCAGTTGGGGAGACATCGCCTTTGTCGATCGCAAGCCACCGGATGCAGTGGCGCTCGCGATCGAATTGCGTCACCCCGCGGCCTATTCGATCTGGGCAGGGCGCAGCGCCCCCCCGCAGCCGACCTCATGGCCCTGGGGCCCCTTGACCGACAACCTCCTGTTCAATCCGGCTGCGGACCGGACGCTGCCGCTGAGCCACCATTTCGACGGGCTCGGCGTACTCGTGGCACGCAGCAGCTGGGAGCCGGATGCGACCTACGTGAGCTTCAAGGCCGGCGACAACTACTGGTCACACTCACATCTGGATCAAGGCGCGTTCATGATCTACAAGGCGGCCGATCTCGCGCTGGACAGCGGTTGCTACTGCGAGTACGGCAGCGATCACCACTTGAACTACACGTACCAGACCATCGCCCACAACACCCTCACCGTCACCGACCCCTCCGACACGGCACCCATGCCTGCGCGCAAGGACAAGCCGCCACGCCCCATCGCGAACGACGGCGGTCAGCGGCGCATCGGCTCCGGCTGGGGCGGCGACGCAGCGCCCCTCGACAGGGGGGAGTGGGAAAGCAAGCGTGAGGCCTATCACACCGGCCGAATCAGCCATTTGTTCGAGCAGGACGGCCTGACCGTTGCCGTTGCTGACATCACACCTGCCTACACGAACCCTTCATCCGGAAAGGGACGATTCGCCGAACGTACCCGACGGGTCGAACGCGCCTGGCGCGTCTTCGCTTATGACCGGCACAGCGACACCGTCGTCGTGTTCGACGACGTGGTTGCGACCCGGGCGGATTTCGTCAAGCGCTGGCTGTTGCACAGCCAGACCCGGCCCGTCGTGTCCGGACAGAACTTCACGATCGAACGCGCAA
Source organism: Methyloversatilis sp. (assembly GCF_030696805.1). Classification (GTDB taxonomy): domain Bacteria; phylum Pseudomonadota; class Gammaproteobacteria; order Burkholderiales; family Rhodocyclaceae; genus Methyloversatilis. The sequence continues at coordinate 21,810 of NZ_JAUYRO010000034.1, forward strand.
CCCCCGCAGGCCCTAGCCGCCTGATCGGCACCGTTCTTCACCCCGCCGCACCGATGCTCTTGCCGATCGGCGGCCCCGGGTTCGAATTCTTCGTCGATGACCGCAATCACGACAACAGCGGCAAGGTGCTGCTCGACATCGCCAGACGCAAACCGGGCACGCTCGAAGCCGGAAACTGGCGCATCGAGCTGAGCCCGTCACAAGCGAGTACAGGCGACCAGTTTCTGGTAGTGCTGCAGCCAACGCTGGGAGATCAGGTGCCGGCAATGGTGACGTCGGTGAAAGACGGAATTGGCGCCGAAATAAGAACTTCCGAACGTACGCTGCGCTTCACCTTCGAACCAGGGCGCATCGGAACGACGATTGAGATTTCCGCTGACGGCAAGACCACTCGGCAGGAAGTTTTCGGCAGCAGCACCCCTGTTGAATCAACTGGATGGATCGCCGAAGTACTCCGTAGAGTAAGAAGTTTTCACTGAGCGCGGCGGCGAATGCGCTCGATTGTGATCCAGTGCTGAGCGTCCCGTGGCCAAGGTCGAAGACACTCGCGAAGCGGGCACAACGCGCTACCGCGAGAGCAAACCGATCCGGCATGATCCCGAGTTTCTGGCGGATGACGCGACACGCAGACCTTGCACGCTCGTATTCACAGAACGACTGAACAATGAATGGCATCAGAAGAACGTGGCTTCCGTTCGAGCTTGGAGCGACCCCCTGGATCACTCTGGCACTCCTCCTTGTCTTTGAGTTGGTACTCCACAGCGATGCATGGGTACTGCGCTATCGATCTGTCTTTGCCGTCGGGCGCGCCAGCGACAAAGTCGATTTCGTGGCAAGGCAACTACCAGAGGTGCTCTTCGTCGGGAACAGCCGTGCCGACAATGGTCTGTCGCCCCAAGCATTCGTCGCCGGCGCCGGACTGAACAAGCCCACGGAAGTTTTCAATCTTGGCGTGCCCGGCGCGAACACGCTGGTACTGAAGGGCGTCGTGGAGCGCCTGCTCGATGAAGGAATGACTGCCCCTGCACATGTCTTCATCACGCTCGACGAAACACTGTTTCAGGACGAAGACTCGCTTGGCTACTACGGATTCCTTGCCTCGCGCAGCGACATGCTTGAACACGGCTTCTACGGCGCCTTGTTCGGTTCATGGCTTCGCACCTGGTACTACAGCGGCAATCTGCGCCAACTTCGCGAGCCGGAAAAGTTGCTGCGTTTCGTAAGTGCAACGTTCTCGAACATCGACCCCATCGGTGGCAGTGCAGCGCAGACCCGCGGCTATCGCAGGGGCATCAGCGGGGGCTTCCAGACCCGCGCACAGCTCATCGCGCAGGAGGCAGGCACCCGTGCGCCGCCCGACCCGCGAATGGCGAACACCCTTGGCGCTCTCGTAGAACGGCTGGTCAGATCGGGGAGCCGTGTCTATCTTGTTGCCGTACCGATGTTCGAGCGTGCTTCGTCCTTTGGGCCGACTGCCGCGCCCAGTGAGTATTCGAAGGTTCTGTCACTGCTGGAAGCCCGCGGCGCCCGCTGGCTCGAGGTACCCCTTGCCAAACGCCTGGGCCCCGAACATTTCGCCGACCCCGGCCATTTGAACGACGGCGGCGCAGTGCTGTTCAGTTCGGCACTTGGAAGTGCCTGGCAGAAGTTGGCGGACAAGCGATGATCTTCAGCCAGCCAATCTTCTTCGTCTTCCTCGCCGCCCTGCTGTGCGTCTACAGCCTTTGTCGCACGCACACCGAGCGTGCCGTGACACTGCTCGTCGGTAGCCTTATCTTCTACGCGTCGTGGAAGCCTGCCTACCTCATCCTGCTGGTCTTGTCGGTCAGTCTGAATTATCTGTTCTACAGCGCGCTTGCACGCACGCGCAGCAAGCCGCTGCTGGTGATCGCGCTGGTGCTCAACCTCGCCTTGCTCGGGTCGATCAAATATCTGGGCATGTTGATCGACAGCGCCATTTCGATAGCCGCGCTTGTCGATCATACAGACACCGGACTGGACAGCAGCTGGACGCATTGGGCACTGCCGCTGGGCATCAGCTTCTACACCTTCCACATGCTGTCGGTGATGATCGACGTGTATCGGGGCGAGTGGAACACGCGCATTTCCTTCCGTGCCTGGTGGCTTTACATCAGCTTCTTCCCGCACATGGTCGCCGGCCCCATCCTGCGTGCATCGGAACTGGTGGAGCAACTGGAGCGTCTGGGGCCGCTACAAGCGCGCGATCTCAAGCTCGGCGCGCTCATCTTCATGGGCGGGCTGATCAAGAAAGTCCTGTTCGCCGACAACTTCGCCGGCCTCGCCGATGAACTGTGGACCAACCCGGAACGGCTCGACACCGCTACCGCGTGGCTGGCCGTCACTGCGTTTGCGCTGCAGATCTATTTTGACTTCTCGGGCTACAGCGAAATGGCGATCGGCCTCGCACGTGGTTTCGGGGTGACGCTGCCGCGAAACTTCCTGTATCCGTACATCAGTCGCAACCCGCAGGAGTTCTGGCAACGCTGGCACATCACGCTGTCGCGCTGGTTGAGGGATTATCTGTACGTGTCGCTCGGCGGAAACAGGTCTGGTCAAGCACGGACGATCGTGAATCTGATGATCACCATGGTACTCGGTGGCCTGTGGCATGGCGCGGCATGGAACTTTGTGATCTGGGGTTTCCTGCACGGTAGCTGGCTCGCCGCACATCGCATTGCCAAGCCATGGCTTCCCAAGCCGCAGTCGTCATTCGCAAGAACCGCTTACGCGTTCGCCAGTTGGGCAGTCAGCCTGACCATCGTATGGGTGACCTGGGTGTTCTTTCGAGCGGCGGGGACCGACTTGGCATTAACGATGTGCACGCGAATGTTTGGATTATCCTCAAGCGATGGCTCTCCCCCGGAGGTACGCACCTATGTCTGGGCACTGACCGCAATAACAGGGCTTCTGGTGCTGCTCGAGACAAGACTTGTCTCATTCGCCGATACGAAACTGGATCAATGGGCTCAGGTTCCGGCACTTTTTCGCGGCACCCTCTACGCCGCAATCATTCTCGCGGTGATTGTCTTCGGCGGCAGCACCCAACGGTTCATCTATTTCGACTTCTGATAAATCAGCCAGTGCGAGCTCACGCAGCCCGCCCATCCCGATGTCGGAGCCGATCTTTCGAAAGAAGCGTTGCACTGGGGAAACACTGATTTAACCCTGTCCCCGTAGAATGCCCAAGTCATCCCGATACGCGCAACCGTCCCGATGAAACAGCAGACCAGCTTCGCCGACCTCGAGTACTCGGCGCGTCGCAAGCCGACGCGGCGCGAGAAGTTTCTGACCGACCTGGATCGTCTGGTGCCGTGGCCGCAGTTGGTGGCATTGATCGAGCCGCACTACTACCGCGGCGAGCGCGGTCGTCCGCCGGTCGGGCTGGAGACGATGCTGCGCATGTACCTGTGCCAGAACTGCCTGGGCCTGTCGGACGAAGGGATTGAAGACGCCATCGTCGACAGCATCGCGGTGCGTCGCTTCGTGGGCATCGACCTGATCGAGCGTCAGGCGCCGGATGCCACCACGCTGCTGAAGTTTCGCCGCCTGCTCGAACGTCACGACATGCCGGTGCGCATCTTTGCGCTGATTCGCGAACAGCTCGGTCAGCAGGGGCTGATCCTGCGAGAAGGCACCATCGTCGATGCCACCTTGATTGCCGCGCCGCCCTCGACGAAGAACAAGGAGGGCGAGCGCGACCCCGACATGCACCAGACGAAGAAGGGCAACCAGTGGTACTTCGGCATGAAGGCGCACATCGGTGTGGATGCGCACACCTGGGTGGTCCATTCGATCGCCACCACCGCGGCGAACGAGTCCGATGTGAGCCAGACGCACAAGCTGCTGCACGGTGAAGAGAAGCATGTGCATGCCGACGCCGGTTACCAGGGCGCGAAGAAACGCGAGGCACTGAAAGATTGCTTAGCCGAGTTTGTCATCGCACGCCGCCGTTCGACTTACAAGAAGCTGGACAAGGCTGACCCGAGACGCCAGCTCATCGAGAAGGCGGAGCATGCCAAGGCGAGCATCCGCTCGAAGGTCGAGCACGTGTTCCACGTCGTGAAGAACCTGTTCCGGCATCGCAAGTGTCGCTACAAGGGACTGGCGAAGAACACGGCGCAGTTGCAGGTGCTGTTCGCGATGGCGAATCTGGTGCTGTCGCAGCGAACGCTGTGCGCGCCGTACAGGACAGGTGCGTCCTGAAGGCGAGAAATCGGGGCGATGAGCCCAGAAAGGGCCCCGGATCGGTGATTCGGGAGTGAAAAACGGGTGAAATCCGATGTCATGACGACGCGAATTTTGCGAACACGACTTCCGGAATGGAGAATCCCGGAAGGGTGGCTTTGATCAGTGTTTCCCTGGCGCCTCGTGCAACACGACGCCAACGTCACGCCCGGACCCTGCGAAAAGGAAGAACCGATCTGCTACTGGACCACCCGCTTACCTGAAGCGCCAGAGGCACACTGCAGCCACCAGCCGGAAGAGAAGGCGCGCTCCGTATGGACTCATACCGTATCACGCGAGCGGCTAGCCCGCTCCCAACGTGACGCGCTAGGCGGACCTCGAAGTGGGCTCGTGGCATCATGAAAGCAGTCGGTTGCATGCGCCACAGCCCGGATCTCGCACTCCTGACCAACCGCCCCAGCGCATTGATTTTGAAACAAGACTTCTTCAAACGAAGAAATCACCCTTATACAAGTGATCCGCCGGCACCAGCCGCTAAATTCCACTTGATTGGCTTCCAAACAGGAATCTCAGCTTTTATGCGACCAGTCTGATGAGAACGCAATCAAACCTATTGGCACTGTCGATTGCCTGCATTCTGTTCATTATTTTTTTTTCGGCGTCCCGGCCCACTTGGGCACAGGCCGGACTTTCCGAAGCATATGTTCTAACGGAAGACGACCTGGCATTCATGCCACAATTCTGTCGCGCAAAAGTCACCAAAAAACTACCAAAAAATGTATATGAGGGTTGGAGCAATAAGTTCGGCCCCGAAAATTGGTTGCATATGCACCACTACTGCTTCGGACTGAAGGCACTCCAGCTTTCCTATTCGAATTTCCGGGACTTGACATCTCGCACATACCAGGCACGCGTCGCCGAAACTGAATTCAACTATGTGCTCAGGCATTCCGAGGAAGATTTTTACATGCGACCGGAGATATTGGTGCACCGAGGTCGGGCTCAAACACTCGCTCGCGCATATGAGCCTGCAAAGAAAAGCTTTGAAGAAGCATTGAAAATCAACCCGAAATCAGTGGACGCGTGGGTTGCCCTCGGAGATCTCTACAGCTTGATCGGGCGTAAGAACGACGCCATAAAAACACTTGAGCAAGCAATCGAAGTCACTGGCGAGGAGCAAAACAAAAAAATTCTTCTCAGATTGAACGATTTACGCTCTACCAACAGCCAAAGTAAAAAACCAAGCCTTCCCGCCGAATAACATGAGCCTGAAACAATCAATACGAAACAGCTCCAAGTGGCTGGTCGGAAGCAATCTCATATCCCAGATAATACAATTCTTGTTCGGGATAATTCTGGCGCGCCTTCTGGTACCCGCCGATTTCGGAATGATCGTAACGATTCAAATATTCACCGGATTCGTAAGCTTGGTTGCATCGGGTGGGTTAGGCCAGGCTCTGATCAGATCAAAAGAAGCTGGAGAGCGCGATTTTCAAGTAGTTTTCAGCGTACAACTGGCGGTAGGAATAGCAATCTATGCGGGATTTTTCCTGATCGCACCGTGGTTTGCGAAGTGGTTCGGATCACCGCTGTACGAAGACTTGCTCCGCATATCGGCGATAAGCTTCCTGATGCGCCCGTTTCTCAATCTGCACAATGTCTGGTTGCACAGAGAAATGCAATTCAAGGCAACCTCAACCATCAGCCTGGCTGCCAATCTATTGAGCGGTGTTTCAAGCATAGCGATGGCGATGGCAGGTTTCGGCGTCTGGAGCCTTGTTCTGAGCGGTTTGCTGGGAAGCGTGTTGAACTGCGCCCTGCTCATGCGCATTACTCCAATGCGAACAAAATTTATTTTTGATCGCGGCATTGCCCGACGGCACAGTGGATTCGGGATCAAAATAACGCTAAATGATTTCATCAGCTACATGCGCCATCAGACCAGCAACTTCATTCTGACGAAACTGGCTGGCCCAACGACGGTAGGGCTATTCAACAAGGGCGACAGCCTGGCCAAGCTTCCTTTCAACACAATAAGCGGGCCGATTTATCAGCCTGTTTTCCGATCAATGGCTGCGGAACAGGATAACCCTGACAGAATCAAGTATCTGTATTTCCGGATGGTTTCCCTGCTTCTGCTGTACACGATGCCGATCTATGTTGGGATGTGGTGGCTGGCGGAACCTCTCATCGTCACTCTGTACGGAACTCAATGGGCAGGCGCCGCCATTCCGCTCGAGATCCTCTCGCCACTCGGATTTCTCTATTGCATCGGCCATCCCTGTGGCGCGGTGCTCGGCGCGACCAATCGAGTAGGCCGCGAAGTCGTCGTGCAAACAATTACGTGGATTATCGTTGGCGTAGGTTGCTACGTTGGATTGCAATGGGGCCTGGCGGGAGTTTCATTCGGGATCGTCTTGAGCCAGGTGTATTCGACTACGCATATGTACCTGCTTTCGAACGCGGTGATCAAGGCGACCCCGCGCGAGCTGATCTCTGCACTTGCACCCGGGATCATGCTTAATTCAGTTCTGGTGGGCACCATCATCCTGATCGATGCTGTCTTGCCGGCTGGGTTCCGGTCTGATTCGACGGCGTTATATATCCTTGTAACAGCAGTACTCGGCGGCCTGGTGTATGCAGCGGTCTTTCTTTTCTTTCCGATGAATGCCCTGCGTGACGAAGCGAATCGCTGGAAAAGAATGCTTCGAATCGCGGCTTGAAGCAGCGTTCGAAACCGAATAGATCCGCCTTGAAAGTCAGCTGAAACAAGAATAAAGCATGCCCTCAATTGATTTGACATCGCTTTTCGCCGGACAGATGGAATTCGCCTCGGACCGAGACTGGAAATCTTCTGACTTCAATCGCCTAGATTACGCCACAGATTCAGACGTATATTTTCTGATTGACAGTTTCTCGGACAGCCCGGCTGTCTGCGCATTCATCCGCTGTACTTCAAGTGGAACGTTTCGCTTGTCTCTGGAGGGTGAGTACTGCCTCGCCAAGTGCGCGGCTGGCGGCTGGATTCTGAAACCGTACCGGGTCACAGATGATTTTTTCTGGCTTCCAGCGCCCCCCATGAGCCGTAGCCTGGACCAACAAGGACATATTCTTTCTCACAAGCCGGCACTTGTCAGCGGCGCGGAAGTCAGTCCGAAATCTGTGTCACTGGAGTTTGAGAACACTGACACGAACGTCGTTGACATCGTGGCGTGGAAGTTACCCGAATATTTATTGGCCGATCTTCAGCAACTTGATCACATGGAGCGTCGTTCGTATTTCCTCTGGAGCTCACACACTGCATACAAGATCCCTGCGGATGTGTATCTCCATCTGGTTAACGGGCATGTGTATGAAAATCACGAAGTCTGGCCAAAATACTGGCGCGTATGCTCGGAACTTGATGCCTACGCGCTTTACGTGACGCTGTCTGGCCTGTTGCGCGGAACCGGGAAAAAAATATACGAGCTCATGCGGCGGCAGATTGTTTTTTCCGTCGTTGCCCGTCAAAACAGCGACGGCGGCTGGTATCACGGCGAATGGACCGATGAAATGGAGTCGCACTATCGACTCCATGCGGCCGGAATGCTCCTGCTTGCTGCGTATTTCGAAGAAATACAGGATCCCGTCGTAGGGGAAGCCATCAAGCGAGCATGCGCATTTGCGGCGACGAGAATTGATCGCATCAATGCGGGTGTCTGGTACTTGCATGATTCGCTCGAGGAGACCGAGGAGACCCTCAAACGCTATCCGTTCCGCTACGAGATCAGTCGTGCTCTTGGAAAGTCACCCAGCAATCTGATGGTTCTCAACACGCACCTGGACACGAATGTTGCGATGGAGCGATGCCGGCGGGTCACCGGTGACGCGGAGTTCTCTTCATTGATCGAATCGGCACGTGAAACATCCGTTGCCGTATGCGCCATGAAACCGGCTGAATGGTTGTACCGGCCGCTTTTCCGCGCGATTGGACTTACCCTGCTTCCCCCAAGTGCCGGTGCAGCTTTGCCCTTGCCGCTTCGCGCGATCAAGAGAATGACGTGGAAATACATCATTCCCCTGTTGCCGCGGATCAAGGCGCGCTTTCCGCGGTTTGTCATGCCCGGGGGATTCATCGAACGTGATCTTGCCCAGCATTCTTTTTCGGTTCGTTATCAACCTGTTAATCTCATGGATCTCGTTCGCACGCGGCGGATTTTCGGTGAAGAGGCGCTTGATCCGTTGCTGGAGGAAAGTTTTGCCTTCACGCAGCACAGCGGCATCAAGGAGCGCTGGAAGGAATTTGCAGGCAAGGAGGATGATTCCCTCGGTTTTTGGGCTGAGGCGCTCTATCACATGTGCCTCCTTGAAGACGACCGTCGCTATCGCGCGTGGCTTGCCGATGCAGTGATCTATCTCGACGACGCCCGGCTTGGGCTTTCGCCTTCGTTGCTTGGCTGCAATGCAGAAGCGGTTGCGCCAAAACTGCAGACCCTGTGCCCACGCCCCTCCGACCCGCGGCTTTGCGTGACCAATCTGAGCAAGAGCCCACAACTTCTTGAGTATCTTGTTATCAACCCCAGCCGCGAAGACGTCGTTCTCGAGTGGGAGCTCGCCCCTGTTGGACCGGTCGAGTGGCTCGACAGTGGAGATACTCGTCGCGAAGAGAAACGCATCATGGTGCCCGCGCGTGGCTGGGTGCAGGGTGTCACGGCTTCTCAGGTTGAAGTCGAGCGATGACCCGGTCGTAAACCCGCTGTTGCGAAAGTATGTGATGCCGGCTCGGCTCACTTTTCCTGGACAGGTTTGGTGCCGCCATTCCCTTAACGAATCTGAATCGATCGATGCCATCAAATACCCAAGCTGACACGTCGCAGCGCGCACGCCTCATCGCCTTTCACCTTCCCCAATTTCACCCCACGCCCGAAAACGACGAGTGGTGGGGCAAAGGGTTCACGGAATGGACCAACACGGCAAAGGCGGCTCCGCTCTTCCCCGGGCACTATCAACCGCACATTCCTGCTGATCTTGGTTTCTACGACCTGCGCCTGCCCGAGGCGCGTCATGCGCAGGCCGAGCTTGCCAAAGAGTACGGCATCGGGGGGTTTTGCTATTACCACTACTGGTTCGGTGGGCGCCGGATACTCGAGCGGCCCGTCAATGAAATACTTCTTTCGTCGGAACCCGATTTTCCGTTCTGTCTGTGCTGGGCAAACCACAGCTGGAATACAGTCTGGCAGGGTACGAATTCGATGCTGGTCGAGCAGGTCTACCCCGGCATGGAGGATCATGCTGCCCATTTCGACTGGCTGTTGAAGGCGTTCACCGACCGCCGGTATCTGACCGTCGATGGCAAACCGATCTTCCTGATCTACAAGCCGGACGACATTCCCGATATTGTGCGCATCACCGATTTCTGGCGCGAGCGGGCCCTTCAGGCAGGTCTTCCTGGACTGTTCCTGATCGGCGTGTCACATCGCAACGAGAAGTGGGATCCACGCACCCGCGGCCTCGATGCCTCGACGATGCAGGCGTTGCCCGCACGCGACGGACGGATTCCCCGCCGGTATCTCAGCACGAAGATGAAGCTCGCAATGCAGGGCAACAAGCACGAACTCACGATCTGGGACTACGAAGAAATACTGCCCAGCCTGCTTCGCTCGAACAAGCCGGAGTGGAGGGACTTTCCCCTGGTACTGCCGAATTGGGACAACACACCACGCATGGGCATGCGGGGACTCGTGTTCCACGATGCGACGCCCGAGCTTTTCCGGGGTCACCTTCGGGAAGCCCTCGACCGCGTATCCCCTCATCCGGACAGCGAGAAGATCGTATTCCTGAAGGCCTGGAATGAGTGGGCCGAAGGCAACCACGTCGAGCCCGATCAGAAATGGGGACGTGCCTGGCTGGAAGTCATCCGCGACGAACTTCGCGCATGAGCGGTTCGGTCGCGGAGCGCCCGCTGATTTCGGTCGTCATGCCCTGCTACAACGCCGGGCCCTATCTTGAGCAAGCGGTGTCGTCGGCGCTCGACCAGATCAACGTCAGGACCGAAGTTGTGCTTGTGGACGACGGTTCAACCGACGATTCGCTCACTGTGGCCGAGTCGCTTGATGCGCGATATCCGGGGCGCGTCACAGTGCTGCGCTCGGATCGGCGTGGCCCCTATCCTGCACGCAACCTTGCGCTGAAGCAGGCGCGGGGAACCTTCGTTGCCTTTCTGGATGCCGATGACTGGTGGGAGCCGGATGCGCTTTCAAAGCTTCTGGATGCAATCAGGGCTGCCGATGTCGATCTGGCCTACTGCGGCTGGCAGAACGTGGGAGAGGGCGTGGAATCTAAACCCTACATACCCGCAGCCTACGAACAGGAAGACATGGCCGCCCATTTCGTGCGCACTTGCCCATGGCCCATTCACGCAGCCCTCCTCAAGCGAGAGGTGGTCGATGCATTGGGAGGCTTCTGCGAAGAACGCTTCTCGTCGATGGATTACCACTTCTGGCTACGCGTGTACGGTCGCACCGAGCGCATCGTACGGGTACCCGAAGTGCTGGCTTATTACCGTTGGCATGGCAGCGGACAGGTGTCGGCAGTCAAATGGCGGCAAGTTCTTGATGCGCTTTGGGCACAGAAGGACTTCCTGGCAAGCTACCCGGGCCGCGTCGCTCATCTGACACCCGAGAAACTACTGGATTTGACGGAAGGTCGCATACTCCGGGAAGCGTATCGCGCACTCTGGAAGCGGGACCTGGCTTCGGCTCACACACTGTTCCGTCACGCGAGCCAGTCGGGGATCGGGAAAATGGCCGACATGCGGTACATCCTCACTGCAAAGCTGCCGCTCTCCCTGTACAAAGCCATATTTTCGCTGCGCGACAAATTCGGAAGTGGCACACACGGCAGTCAGTGAGGCACGGCCTGACCTTGGCGCCGCTTGGATGGAACGCACAAAGGAACAGCCGTGACAGCACGGAAGCAGACCGCAGAACGCATCCCCGTACTGATGTACCACCGCGTTGGCGACACAAGCAACGCATGGGAAGCACGCTACGGAATCCGCCCGGAAGACTTCCGCGCCCACATGCAGGCACTGGCCGATGTTGGCTACCGTGCAGTCACAATAGATGACATGGTCAAGTGGCTTGAGGGCGACCTCACGCTGCCGGAGGGTGCATTCCTGCTTACGTTCGACGACGGCTTCAAGGGCGTCATGGATCACGCCATGCCGGTGCTGCAGCAACTTGGCTGGCCGGCGACCGTCTTCCTGGTCAGCGATCTCATCGGAAGCCGGGACGAATGGACACGGACATCCAACCCTTCGGGCCAGACGCACCCCCTGCTCGACGCGGACGATATCCGCACGATGAGCGCAGCCGGGTTCAGCTTCCATTCGCACACGCGCAGCCACGCCAGCCTTCCAACGCTGGACGATGATGCCCTGGCCGACCAGCTGGCCGGATCGCGGCGCGCGCTGCAGAACCTGCTCGGTCATGATGTGGATTACATCGCCTACCCGTTCGGTCATCTGGACGAGCGGGTCGAGGTCGCAACGCGCGCTGCCGGCTACAGGGTAGCGTTTTCGACACAACCCGGATTCAACCGCAACGACGTGAACCGCCTGCGCATCCGCCGCCTCGACGTGTTCGGTACCGACACGCCCGCGATGCTGCTGCGAAAGGTCAGGCTCGGCAGCAACGATGGCACGCTCGGCAATGCGGTGCGCTATTACTTCCGGCAAATCACCCGACGCCTGCCCGGCGCGAGCCGATAAGGGGCCGCGCGACATGACCCAGCCCCGCTACTCCGTTGCACTGTGCACGCACAACCATGCAGACCGTCTTGAATGGACGCTTGCAGAGCTTGCGTTGATGCGGTTGCCGCAGGCCCCGATCGAGTTTCTGGTCATCGACAACGGATGCCGCGACGACACGCCTCGGCTTCTTGCCGCGCACCGCTGGCCCCCGGGATTCAATGCGCGCATCGTCCGCGAGGACAAGCTCGGTCTATCGAATGCGCGCAACCGCGCTATTGCCGAAGCGCGAGGCGAATACATCATCTTCATGGACGATGACGAAACCGCCGATCCGGACTGGCTGTGTGCTTTTGAACGATTGATCGATGCCCATGCACCTGATGCCTTCGGCGGCCGCATCAAGGTGCTGTTCGAGGACTCTCGGCCGCCCTGGCTGAGTGACGAACTGCTGGGTTTTCTGGGCGAATTGAACAGATCGGACTCGATCGTGCCACTGACATCTCCCGATACGTCTTTCTATGGCGGCAACTTCGGGTTCAGAAAGACCGTGTGCGAAACGGTCGGCGGATTCGATTCGATGCTCGGACGCAAAGGTGGCGACAACACCGGCGGCGAAGAAGTCGACTTCTACCGCCGGCTTCTGGCAGCAGGATTCGGCGTGTGGTGGACGCCCGATGCGGTCATCCATCACCGCATCCAGGCAGCAAAGCTGAATCGCGGCTACTTTCTCGACTTGCACTACAAGCAGGGGCGAGTCGACGGCACGCGCAGCCGCCGGACAGAATCGCGCTGGCCGCCAATCTATATCTACGGTCAGTTGTGGCGTGCGTTTTCCGTGGCCATGCGTCAGGCGCTGTCGCAAGGACGTGACTCCAGCCTGCGCAAGGAAATGAATGTGGCTTACTTCATCGGTACGCTGTCGGGCTGGATCCGCCCGCGAGATGCAGGCCGCTGACATGGAAACGCGACCTGCATGCGACGTAACGGTCGTCATCTGTACGCATAACCGGATGTCGCTGCTGCGGCAGGCGCTTGACGCGCTGCGTGTCGCGCCCCCTCCGGACGACCTGACCGTGGATCTTCTGATCGTCGCGAACGCCTGCAACGAAAGCACGCTGCGCGAACTGCACGATATCGAGGCGCAGTGGGCGCCTCACTCACTCGGGCTACGTGTTCTCGAAGAGCCGGTAGCCGGGAAGTCGCATGCGCTCAACTCGGCACTCGCGACGCCGCTTGCCCGGCACGTGTGCTTCATCGATGACGACCAGGTGGTCGCACCGGACTACTTTCACGCGCTGTCGGCGTTGATCCGGCGAAATCTTGACTACGGCATGTACTGCGGCTGGATTCTGCCTGCGTGGGACGGGTCCGAACCTTCCTGGGTGCACCTGCGCGACGAGTACAGGATTCCGGTGCGCCCTTTCCCAGAGTACGACTTCGGCGAGACGGAGACGGAAATCACCGGGGAAATGAAGATACCGAGCGGTGGAAACATCATCATCCGGCGCGATGTAATCGAACGCACGGGCCGCTTCTCTGCTGAGCTGGGTCCGACCGGACACAACCTGATGGGCGGCGAGGACATCGATTACATCCGGCGCGCCCTGCAGGACGGATGTCGCCTGCTCTATGTACCTGGCTTGCGACAACGCCATCTGCTGGAACCGGAACGGATGACCACCCGATACATGATGCGGAAATGCTTCCTGCGCTCTTATTCATCCATCCTGATACACGGCGGAGCAGAAGGGATTCGCATGGTGCCATCGCTGCTGCGCAAAGGCGTTACCTATGCATTGCATGCGGCATTCAGCACGAACAGTGACCGTCGCTTCTACTGGCTGATGAGACTGGCAGCCACAGCAGGCGAAATGAGGGCGCAATTCGGATGATGACCGGCGTGAATAAGGAAATCGCCCCGAAGCGCCCGGGACCGCACGCATCCGACTCGTCGCTGCTCTTCTTCACGCCGTCCTACCGCAACGATATCGACCGGCTGGTGCTGCTTCGTCGCAGCATGCGCAAGTTCTATCGCGGCTCCGCCCAACATGTGGTGGCCGTTCCGGAATCCGATCTGGCCTTGTTCCGAACTGCGTTGCGCGATGACGACTGCACGCTGGTGTCGCAACAGAGTCTCGTCGACCGTCGTTTCTTTCCGACAGCCCTCTACAGTCTGATCGATCGTTACGCGCACGGTCAGGCGTGGCGCTTCGCGAAGCACGCGGGCAAGGGCGGCTGGATCATTCAGCAGATTGCAAAACTGAACGCAAAAAGCCTGAAGGAACGCGGGCCCATCCTCGTACTCGATTCTGACCTGTTTTTCTTCCGGTCATTCGACGACGCCGATCTGCTGGCCGATCGCGGCCGAGTGCTGGTGCGCATCACGCCGACGACGGAATCGGGCAGACACCGCAAGCACATCGCCGGTGCACGCAAGTTGCTGCGTCTGCCCGAAGGAAGCACCGAGCACCACTACATGTCCTGCCCGGCCATCCTGCAAGCGGAGTGGCTGCACGAACTGGCCCGCCATCTGGAACAGCTCCATGACAAACCTTGGCAAGATGTGCTGCTGGCCGAAGACACGATGTCCGAATATTCGATCTACGGCGTGTTCGTCGAAGAGACACTGAAGCCGTCCGACCTCGTCATCCATGACCGAAGTTTCAATCACATGCTTTGGGATACCCCTTCTTACGCACGTTTCTTCGCGGACCCTCAATCGGTGCTGACCGAAGATCCATCAAAGGTCTGTGTCGTTGTTCAGTCTGCGTTGAAAGTACCCGCCGACGAGTACGCTCAGGCACTCGAAAAAATACTCGGGAATCAATGAATCGACCCGCATGCGCTCGTGCGTAATTCGCCGACCAAGTGGTGGACGAACATCGCAGCATCGACGTTTTCAAGGAAAGAAGTGAGACGACATCGGACATGACACATTTCGCTGTCTGCGCAGTTCGTGAACGGGGTGCCGAAGCCGCTGGTTCGCGGGTACCGATGAAAGTGATCGCCCGGATGAACTACCGCTGTGGCGAGCTCGAGATATTTATCTGCAGAGCTGGTGATCCGCTCTCGAGACCCTGGTTTAAGGTCGGTAGTCACCCGAGTCATCGTCGGACTTGACCGGCACTGAATGGATTTATTGGCTTTGGGCATCCGGATGGAAATCGTGATCTACCGACCGAAAAGCTCGCTGGCGCAGCGCGCCATAGCCCGGACAGAAACATGAACCGCATAACCATTTCAAAACTTCTCAAGGTCACCGATCCTGAAATCGTCCGAAAGAACCTCGTTCATCTGAAGCGCGAGATGGCCGGGCTGTATTGGGACCTTACCCGGCCGACGCCGCGCCCGCCCGTATTTCTGGTCGGCTGTTCGCGCTCGGGCACCACAGTCACCTTCGAAACCATCGGCGCGTCGTCGGATCTGGTCAATCTCGGCTTCGAAATCCCGCAGTTCTGGAATGACCTCTACGGGCCGCTGAACAACGGCTGGCATTCCGAAGCAGCGGGCCCGGAACACGCCCGACCAGAACATCGCGATGCCGCACTGCGCTTTTTCTATCGCCGGTTGGGCGGCGGGCGAATCCTCGACAAGACCTGCATAAACGTCATGCGCGTCGGCTACCTGCATGCTCTGTTTCCGGAGGCAAAGTTCGTTTTCATTCAGCGTGACGGACGCGACAATATCAGTTCGATGATCGACGGCTGGCGTCTCGGCCGTACCGACGGTGATTTCCACCTCTCGCAGTTTCTCGGCGATTTCCCCGAACCGGTGGCGATCAACCATGGCGAGTACACCGACTGGGCTTTCTTCCTCGCGCCCGGATGGCGAACCTACAACCAGGCGCCGATTGAAGAGGTTTGCGCCTTTCAGTGGATCAGCGCCAACCAGCTCGCGCTTGATGCGGCGGCGCTGCTTCCTCCCGACCGCTGGATACATCTGCGCTACGAAGATCTGTTCGAACGCCCTGTCGACATGTTCCGCGACGTCTACGCGCGGCTTGACCTCGCATTCACATCGGACATCGAGCAGCGCTGCCGCACCCTGGATCAGCGCCCGACCAGCATCGTCAAGGGCAAGCCTGCGAAGGCGAAGTGGAAGCAGCAAAACCCGGAATTGATCGAGCGCATACTTGATCGTATCGAGCCGATGCAGCAACGTCTCGGCTACGACACTGGAGCATGAACACACCTCACATCAGCGTCGTCATCCCCGCCTACAATGCAGCATGGTGCGTGGCACGGGCAATCGACTCAGTACTCAGCCAAACCTGGAACGATTACGAGGTCATCGTCATCAATGACGGATCGACCGACGAGACCGCTGCAGTCCTCTCTGGCTACCGCGATCGCATCAACGTACTGACGCAGAAGAATGCCGGCCTCTCCGCCGCGCGCAACGCAGGCATTGCTGCCGCGCGAGGAGAGTGGATAGCGTTTCTCGACGCCGACGACTGGTGGCTACCCGCCAAGCTTGACGCGCAGGTGGAGTTGGTCAGGACCTGCCCGAATATCGGTTTCTGCTCGACTGCGGCGCTCATCGTTTCTCCTGAAGGGAAGACACTTGAGCGCTGGGATGACGCAGGTGCCAACGGTGAAATCCTCCGTAACATCTTCGTGACAAACGCGACCGTCGCTGGCAGCGGTTCGGCCGTGATGGCACGACGTAGCCTGTTCGATCAGATCGGTGGCTTTGATACCGCGCTGCGCAGCCTTGAAGACATCGACATGTGGATGAGGCTTGCCGCCGTCGCCCGCTATGCCTGCGTGCGCGAGCCGATGACCTGCATCGTTCGCTCACCCGGCAGCATGAGCCGCAACCGCGAAGTGATGCGCAGCAGCGCCGTGAATGTGATGACCAAGAACCGTGATCTGCTGGGGGCGCGCGATCGCGGTGCCTTCTGGCGCATGGCCATGGCCGGAGTACTGGCCGACTACGCCAAATGGCGCTATCGCGACGGGGAGCGCGCGGCAGCATTGTTCGATCTGGCCGAAGCGTTCGCTCTTGCACCCGTTTCACGCGGTCGCCTGCTGGTATCGCTGGCGCTGGCGATGCTGGGTGGCCGCAAGGTCTGACGAACGCATGCTCAGCGTCGTCATACCCGCGCACAACGCTGCCCGATGGATTGTTGAAGCGATCGTCAGCGTCAAGGCGCAGTCGTTTGCGCCACTGCCGGACATCATCGTTGTCACCAGCAACTGCACCGACAATACGGCGGATCTGGCGCGCGCGGCCGGCGCTCGCGTCATCGACAGCCCTGCCCCGGGCCCGGCCGCAGCGCGCAATGCAGGCGTCGCTGCCAGTAGCGGTGAATTCATCGCCTTTCTTGATGCGGACGATCTTTGGCCACCGAACAGCCTTGCTTCCAGAGTCTCGCTGCTGAATGACAAGGCGGACGCAGCGATGGTGTTCGGCGACTGTCGCCAGTTCGACGATATCGACGGCCAGTATCTTCTGCGTCCCGAAACCCTGTTTGCAGAAAGCGGACTGGACGCGGACTTCTTCGGAGATACGGCGTATATGACCGATCCGCTCGACAAGCTGCTCGACGCGGGTTTCGTGACCACTGGCTCAGTCGTGATGAGACGGCAGGCTTTCGACGCACTAGGCGGTTTCGATGAATCGCTGCAGCACGTAGAGGATCTCGACCTGTGGTTGCGCGCTGCCGCGCGTTTCCCCCTACTGTGGCACCCCGATCTGGCACTGCTGCGGCGCCGGCACGACGCCAACTTGTCTCATGACACGCCCAGCATGCAAATCGCCTACATCCGTGTGCTGACGAGGCTGGCGAACACGCTGCCGGCTGGTCACCTCACGGTCCGCATCCGCGCGCTGCGTCAGCGTGAGCACCGTGCCCTGGCGCGACAAGCGCTCACCAGCGGGCATGCACTGAGGGCCATGAAGCATTGCTGGCTGGCTGTCACACGATGAACGACGGGGCCTACGGCTGTTTCGATCCAAGCACCGGCTCGCTGTCCCCGGCCACGGGCTGGGTGTCGCTTGGCGGTGCGTTACCGAACCTGATGATCGCGGGCGTGCTTTTCTGCTCGGACCGCATGGCCGATCCGCTCAGGTCCGGAATGGCAACGGACGCCGACGGTCACTACGCGCTGGCCGCCATTGATGGATTGCGACGCACACTGGTTCTGGCGCGTGATGCAGCAGGGGCGATGTCGCTGTTCCATCATCGAGACGCATCGGGTTGCATACATTTCGCCACCCGGCTCGATGCGCTGCTAATCCGGCTGCGGACTGCCCCGACGCTGTCGCAGCGCGGGCTCGACGAATACCTGCGCTTCCTCGACATCGCTGCACCCAACACCCTCTACGAAGGCGTTTTTGCACTTGAAGCCGGCCAGACTCTGGAATTCACGGCGAGCGGACATCGCGAACTCAATGCAGCATTACCTGAGGTCACGCCCCCGGCCACTTACGATGCGGCGTGCGATGAGGTCGATCGACGCCTGCAAGCTGCGATAGATCGCCGCCTCGCCGGCAGCGTCGCACCCGCGGCGTTTCTCAGCGGTGGCCTCGACTCGGCGCTGCTTTGTGCTCTGGCCAGCAAAGCCGGTCATCGCGTCTCTGCGTTCACGGTCGGCTTCGATACACCGTCACTCGACGAATCGGCGACGGCGGCAGCCATTGCAGGTCATCTGGGCCTTGAACACCACGTACTTCGACCTGATGGCGACGCGCTCGAAGCCGTGTTCGAACGTGCGCATGCTCAAGCCGAACAGCCCTATTGCGACCCAGCAGGCATGCCGACACGGCTGCTGTTCGAAGCCTGCGCCCGGCAGTCCGATTGCGTGCTGGACGGCACCGGCGCCGAAGCGCTGCCCGGCATGATGCCGGCGCGCTGGCGGCGCATCGCACATGACTGGGTGGCTTACCTTCCCCCGGCTTCGCGGCACGCGATTGCGCGTGCGCTTGGCCGGCTGCCGGCAATAGCCGGCTACGCGCGACTGTTCGAATTCAACGTTCGGCAGGATCTTTTCATACGCTGGAGCGGCTTTACCGCGGATGACATCACCCGCCTGACCGGCCGTACCCCCGATTTTTCCCTGACGCGCTTCTACACCGCTCATGCCGCACTGCGCGGCGCGTCGCACCTGAAGCGGCTGTCGGTTCTGCAGGGAACGGCAACACCAGACGATCGTATCCACCAGGCTTCCATCGCAACGGGCTTGCGTGTCGAGCACCCCTTTGGCGCGCCCGATGTCACGCACCTGCTGCAGGCACTGCCCGAGGACTGGTGCTGGCGCCCCGACAGACCGAAGCGACTGCTGCGCGACCTGCTAGCGCGTCACGTACCTGAAACCATCTGGAATACACCGAAGCGTGGCTTCAACATCGACCTGACCGGATTGCTGCGCAGCAATGACCACCGTCTGCTGCGTCGTCATCTGGGAGATCCCGCGGTCATCGCACAGATGCCGCTTGACGCGACTGAGGTCGTTCGATGGCGCGATCGGTTCATCGAAGGCGACGATGCGGTGACTCACCGTGTGTGGGCGCTGTTGAATCTGTCTGCGTGGCTGTCAAGCCGCCGCACTGCGGCATCCTCCCTCGTCGGCGACGCTTTGTCTCGGCTACAGTAGTGCCCAGTCAAGTACCCGTCCGCCCCCGGCCTGCATGAGCCTGCCCAGCGCATCGACCACCCGCCATCTGCAACACAGCACGCCGGTTGCAGAAGAACCGGCACGCCCACTGCGCGTGCTCATGTACTCGACCTACTTCCCGCCGGAATTCAGTGGTGCGGCGCAACAGGCGCTGATGCTGGCACGGCAGCTTCGGCGACTGGGCCACCATGTCGAGTTCGTCACCGTGCGCTGGCGCGACCTGCCGGAGCAGGATGTCGTGGATGGCTTTCCGGTCACACGCCTCTATGCAGGGCGAGGCAGCAAACATCGCGAGCTGCGGCTGTGGGCTAACCTGTGCGCCTACGTATGGCGGCGACGGAAGGATTTCGACCTGCTGCACAGCCACGGCGCCTATTACACGAATGCCATCGTCGGGCCGCTCGCCCGTGCCGCCGGTCTCAAGTCCATCGTCAAGGCGAGTCTGGCCAGCGATGACCTGCACAGCGTGGGTCATTCACTGTCCGGTCGGCTGCACCTCGCGCTGCTGCGGCAAGTGGACGCCTGCGTGGCGATCAGCGGCGATCTGACCCGCGAATTCCGGGACTGCGGCGTTCGCCGCGAACGCATTCACTATCTGCCCAACGGTGTCGACACGACGCTGTTCCATCCAGCCGGCGATGACGTCCGATCAGCCTTGCGCGCGCAGCTCGACCTTCCGCTCGATCAACCACTGGCGCTTTACGCCGGAGTCATGGACGGACGCAAGAACATCGAGTGGCTGGCCACACAATGGGTGGAGCACGATGCGTTCGGCACCGAAGCGCTGCTGGTGGCGATCGGCCCGCAAAGTCGCGAAGATCCGGAAGGCAAATTGCTGGCGCGCCTGCAGGCCCTGCAGGACAGCGCGCCTCGTCGCTTCCGTCTGCGCCCCTACAGCGCGGGCATCGACACCTATCTGAGAGCGGCCGACCTGCTGGTGCTGCCGTCGCGCCGCGAAGGCCTGCCTAACGTCGTGCTTGAAGCGATGGCGTGCGGCCTTCCCTGCGTCGCCGCCGACGTGAGCGGAACGCGCGAACTGATCAAGCCCGGGGAAACGGGTTTTACCTATCCGCCGGGTGACGTCGCTGCACTGGCGACCGCCGTGACCGATGCCTTGTCCCCCGATGGCCGCAGACTC
Source organism: Methyloversatilis sp. (assembly GCF_030696805.1). Lineage (GTDB taxonomy): Bacteria > Pseudomonadota > Gammaproteobacteria > Burkholderiales > Rhodocyclaceae > Methyloversatilis. Next base: position 42,505 of record NZ_JAUYRO010000034.1, read on the forward strand.
GGCGCCAACGGCCGGCGCGTCACCGAACAGTTGTTCTCGCTGGAGGCCGTCGCGGGCAACTACTGCCGGCTTTACGCCGATCTGCTTGGAACAAAACAATGAAGATGCGCCGTGGCACCACAGTCACCGGCAGCGTCCGGCTTGAAAAGGAACAATGATGAGCAAGATTTGCGGCTGGCTTGAAGCCACGCGTGCCGGCTCGCCACGGATGTCCGATCCGTCGGCTGGCATCCGCCTCATGGGCGATCGGCTCGGCGGTCTGTCGTCGTCTGCGCTGCAATACCGGCTCGGCACAGGGTGCGCGACTGCCGTGCGCGCGACGCCCGGTGAAACTGAAGTGTGCAAGGACGGCGGGCTGTTGCTCGCGCTGGCCGGACGCCCCACCTGGTCTGACGCAGCGTTGCGCGAGCGCGCCGCGCACACCGGCATGGCCCAGTCGGTGCTGCATGCATGGCGCGAACGCGGACATTCGCTGCTTGAACACCTGCACGGAAGCTTTTCGATTGCCCTGCTCGACAGTGACCGCGGCGAGGCATTGCTGGCAATCGACCGCGTCGGCACGCACACGCTCTGCTACGCGCGGCGCAGCTCGACGCTGGTGTTCGGCGCCACCGCCGATGCCGTGACGGCACACCCCGAAGTCGCGGCCGACGTCGACCCGCAGTCGGTCTATGACTATCTCTACAGTCACATGGTCCCGGCGCCTGCGACGATCTACCGCGACGTGTGGAAACTGTTGCCTGCGCAATACCTGCACCTGAGGGGCACGACGGCAGAAACCGGCTTCTACTGGAGCATGCCTTACGACGAAGCGGCAGGCGACGACTACGAACGCCACGCGGCGCGCTTCCGCGAACTTCTTGAACAGTCCGTTCGAGGCATCGGCACCGGAGAAGAGGTCGGCGCCTTCCTGAGCGGCGGGACCGACAGTTCGACCGTCGCTGGCGTCATGGCACGCGTAGCCGGACACGGCCCGCACACCTACTCCATCGGCTTCGATGCGGACGGCTTCGATGAAATGGAGTACGCCCGAATCGCGTCCACCCATTTCGGCTGCAGGCCCCATGAATACTATGTGACGTCAGCCGACGTCACACAGGCGATCCCGAAGATCGCAGCACACTATGATGAGCCTTTCGGGAATGCGTCGGCCGTGCCGACCTTCTTGTGCGCGCGCATGGCTCGCGACAGCGGTCGCACGCTGATGCTCGCCGGCGACGGCGGTGACGAAATCTTCGGGGGCAACGCCCGCTACGCCGACCAGGAGGTTTTCGAACGTTACGGGCGCCTGCCAGGCCCGCTGCGCGGCGTACTGGGCGGCGTGTTCGGCAATCTGCCCGATGCGCTGGCGATCGGCGTATTCCGCCGCGCGCGCAACTATGTCAATCGCGCCCGAATACCTCTGCCCGATCGCATGGAAGTGTTCAATCACGTCGAACGCGAAGGTGCGAGCCGGATATTGCAGGATCGCCTGCTGTCCGGACTCAATCCGCACAGACCCCAGGAATTCGCACGCGAGGTGTACGGGCGCACACGTTCGACCGCGATGGTCGACCGCATGATGCATCTCGATCTGAAACAAACACTGGCGGACAGCGATCTGCGCAAGGTGTCGCGCATGTGCGAACTGGCAGACATCGACGTGCGCTATCCGCTGCTCGATGAACGGCTCATGGCGTTCTCGGCCCCATTACCCGCGAACTACAAGGTACGCGACGGTCAGTTGCGCTGGTTCTTCAAGGATGCGCTGAAGGACTTCCTGCCGCAGGCGGTCCTCACGAAATCGAAGCACGGCTTCGGGCTGCCGTTCGGATTGTGGATGCAGCAGGATGCACAACTCGGCCGCCTGGCAAAGGATTCGCTCGATGCACTGGTAGAGCGCCGCGTGGTGAAACCCGAGTTCGTGCAACATCTTCTGGAACGACACCGCAGCGAGCATGCCTCGTATTACGGCGTGATGATCTGGGTGCTGATGATGCTCGAACAATGGCTGCAGTCGCATCCGCAGGCCCGACTGGACACCTGAGTCATGACAGCGACCGACCCTTCCGCGAAAGCGCCCGACGCGCGCTATCTGGTGATCACCGAGCTGTTCCAGCCGACCAAGGGCGGAACAGCTGTGTGGTTCGACGAGGTCTATCGCCGCATGGGCGGCGCCGGCACCCACATCCTGACGGCAGACGTCGAAGGTGCGGACGAACATGACCGCTCGAGTCCGAACACCATCCATCGGCTCGGACTGAAACGCTACGAATGGATGCGCCCGGAATCCCTGCCGGTCTATGCGGAGTTCTTCCTCAAGGCCGTGTCGGTCGGATTGCGCAATCCGGTCACGCAGATTCACGCCGGGCGTGTGCTGCCGGAGGGACTCGTGGCCGTGCACGCCGGACGCCTGCTGCGCGTGCCGGTCGTCATCTACGCCCACGGAGAGGAAATCACGACCTGGCGGCATCCGCGCCGGGTAAAGGCGATGACCAAGGCCTACACCTCCGCGCAACTGGTCATCGCCAACGGCGAATTCACACGCAACCTGCTGCTCGACATGGGCGTAGCGCCCGACCGTGTGGTCATCATCAATCCGGGGGCAGACACCCTGCGTTTCCGACCCGGACTCGATGGCAGCGCGCTGCGCGCCTCAATCGGGTTGCAGCCGTCATCCCGGCTGGTGCTGTCGGTCGGGCGATTGTCGCGCCGCAAGGGCTTCGACCATGTCATGCAGGCCATCCCCGACCTGGTCAGGCGCGGACTCGATGCTCATCACGCAATCATCGGCAAGGGCGAGGATCAGCAGTATCTCGAGGACATGCGCGCCAACTCGCCGATGCCGGAGCGCATTCACCTCCTGGGCGGCGTCAGCGCAGACGATCTGCCGCTCTGGTACGCCGCGAGTGATCTTTTTGCGATGCCCAACCGCGACGTGGGCAACGACACCGAAGGTTTCGGCATGGTCTACATCGAAGCCGCCGCCTGCGGCCGGGCCTCGCTCGCCGGCAATGCAGGCGGTACCGGCTCGGCGGTGCTTCATGGTGCAACCGGCTTGCGCTGCGACGGCGAATCGGTCGCCGCGATCAGCGAGGCACTGTTCGCCCTGCTCGATCCCGCGAGCGATTTCGGCGCGCAATGCGCCGCGCGTGCGCAGGAGCGGGCACATCGCGAATTTTCATGGCAGGCGGTGATGGAAAAGACACGCATCGTCTGTGACCAGTTACGTCGCTGAGCCGCCGGGCCGTTCAACCCATCGACGTCCTTAGCACAACTCTAATAGTTCTGACGGGCAAGCGCTGACCCGCGCTTTTTCCAGGGCCACGGAAGATCAAGGCGACCTCCCTTCAGGAAGCCTTCGGGACGGGTTCTGGACCATTCGTCGTCGGAAAGGCCTGCGAGGCGCCGCTTGATGAGCCAGGTTGTCGAGGCGACTGCCACGATCAGCATGTAGTAGTAATCGAAGTATGCGAGACCGAGAAACTGGCCGGCTGTCGCATAGGCGATGAGACTGACCTGCACCATACGCATCATGTCGGCCACCCACGAGATGTCCGGCATGCGACGTGCCTGTCGGGCGGACCAGCCGGCACTGAGCCAGGTAAACAATCCCAGGGTGAAGAACAGCGTCAAACCAATGAAGCCGTGTTCTCCCAGGACTTCGAAGGTAATGCTGTGGACGTCCCGGACATTCGATGGATCGGGCGCGTACATGGAGAACGTCAATGACTGCCAGCAATCGAAGCCTCCGCCGAATATTCGGTCCTTGGCCATGTTGAAACTTGTCCACCACGCATTCACACGGCCAATAGCCGATGCATCCTCGTCGTGCGTCTTGATGGTACCCATGCGCTCATACCATGACTCAGGCATGAAGGCCGCTATCGAAAGCCCCGTCAACGCGATCAGGAATCCACTGAACAACTTGTTCCGGCTGTTGATCCAGACGAACGCCGTCATTGCCGCCATGCCCAGCAGGGCGCCGCGCGATTGCGTACCTATCGCAGCGAACGCGGTCAGTACAGTCCATACCGTCATGAAGAGCTTGAGCGGTGGATTGACGACACGCGAACGAACGAAGAACAGCAGAGGCACGGTCATCGCCATGGCCAGACCGATTTCGTTGTTGCCCTCGATGAACGTTCCAGGTGGTCCCTGGACACGATTCGAGCCACCTTTCAAGATCGTGAAAATACCGCCCTTGAAACCGTAGAAGCCGATGGATGCTGCGCACATGCAGATCAAGGCTTCGATGCGGTCGAAGCTGCGCATCAGGATGAGCGCCACGAAGATCATCAACTGAATCTTCAGCACTTTTTCCAGTTGTGCGACAGCCACCACTGGATACATTGAAAAGATGGTTGTGACGCACATCCACAGCACGAAAATCAGCAGGACCACCGTTTCCCGGGTCCAGATTATCTTTTTGATTTCCTTGGAAAAAAGCAGCGCCACGAGCGTGGTCAGCGCGACGATCATCGCGAACGGCAGGTTCAGTGCAAAGCCATAGGCCATGCGGTGCGGATTCATCAGGCTGAGCCAGGTGAACAGCAATATGCCCAACCATGGGAAGCGCAGCACGAAAGGCAACACGCCGAAGACGGCGAGCGTGACGACGATGTCACGCATGTCCCACCACCGCGATCACGTCTTCACCTTGCTGATGACATAGCGGAACTTCCCCGATCCCTCGGCCGGAATCTGGTCGACGTGTTCGACAACGACATCCACCGCACTTCCGAGACGCGCCTGCATACCCGCGCGTATCCGTTCATCACCGTCCTGCGGAAAGTCGTCATCGGTGACGATGCGTACGCGCGTGAGTTCGAGACTTTCCTGCTCGATGCGGAAAGCGCTCACGCCGGGCATGTCGCGCACCACGTAGATGAGCGCCAACCCGTGCATCACGGTACCGTCCTGCGCGACGATGAAGTCCGTGCTGCGGCCTTCGATTTTCTGCAGTACCGGCAGCGTGCGGCCGCAGCCGCAGAGCTGTTCGCCCAGCGTGCCGACATCGCCGGTGCGATAGCGGATGAAGGGAAAATCGCCGGTTGCGAGGTGGGTCACCACTATTTCTCCGGACTGGCCGGGCGGCAACACGCGCCCGTGCGCATCCACGATTTCGACAATAATGTCTTCGGCGGTGATGTGCATCGATCCATGCGGGCACTGGTGCGCGATGAACCCTGCGTCGCGACCGCCGTAACCGTTCGCCACAGGGGCGCCGAATACCTGCTCGATCAGTGCCCGCTGATGGTCGTACAGCCGCTCGGACGTCACGAACACCACCTTGATGCCCAGATCGTCCAGCCGCTCTCCGGTGCGTTGCGCGTAGCGGGCAATGTGCGCGAAAGCCGACGGATAGCCGAACAGCATGCGCGGACGCATCGCGCGAAACTGCTCAATGAAATCGGCCACTTTCCGGTCCGACATTTCGAAGGCGGGGAACAGTCGGGTACGCATCAGGGCATCGCGCCAGCGGCGGATCCGGTCCTGCGAGCCAAGCTCGATCGGACTGCCCCACAGCACCACTTCCGGATCACCGATATCGACGCCCCACCAGCGCGTCGCCCGCCACTTGGCGGCGACATCGCGACTGACACGCTCGGAACCGATGAAGAAGATCAGCGGTACGCCGCTTGAGCCACCCGTGTTGAAGCGCACCAGTCCGCGCGCGTCATCGGCCTTGAGCGCCTCCGTGTGCTCGCGGATCAGCGGCTTGTCGAGAAACGGGAGCCGCTGCAGATCGGCGGTCGACGCGACACTTGCCGGATCGAACCCGATCCGGGCGAACAGATCCCGGTAATACGGCACATGGGAAGCGGCGCGGACAAGCAGGGACCGCAGCCGCTCGACGCGATGCGCTTCGAGCCTTTCGGGCGACCACCATTGCGACTGCTCAAGCGCGCGCCGATCAGCCACTGTGGTGTGTCCCTTCAGCTTTTCCTGCAGCGGAAAAATGACCGAAGAGATTAAATTCGGGAAGCGCCGCGCCTGTGCCATCAATGAGGAAATGTGGATTGTTCGGGCCCGCTGCCGGGCGGAGAAAAACCGCCGCACCGGGAGGACGAAGACTACCTTTTGTCGGGCCTGCGGTCTGTGGCTGGCAGCACGGTGCTGTAGGTATCGGCCAGGCGCCGGCGCACCGCTGGCCAGGAAAACTGTGCGACGTGCGCCAGCCCGGCTTCGTGCAGTCGATGGACCAGCCCGTCGGTGGTGAACAGCCGGATCAGCGCGTCGGACATGGCCTGCGGATCACCGGACGGCACCAGAAGCGCAGTTCGACCATCTTCCACGAGGAAGGGCACGCCGCCGACATCGGTGCTGACGACAGGTACGCCGCAAGCGAGGGCTTCGAGCACCGAGTTGGGCGTGTTGTCCACACGGGACGGATTGATCATCACGTCCGCACTTCCATACAGGGCGACCACGCGATCCCGGTCGAGACGGCCGGCGAAAACGATGGATTCACGCAGTCCGAGTTCGAGTGCAAGCGCTTCGAGCCGTGATCTTTCCGGTCCTTCACCCGCGAGCGTCAGATGCGCCCCGGGGAATTGCCGGCGAAACAGAGCGAGTGCACGAATGGCTGTTTCGTTATCGTAGATCGCTTCGAGATTGCGGGTGACCACCAGGTGCGGAGCGGTACCGCTCGGACGGGGCGGTGTCGACAAGAAGCGCTCGACATCAACGGCGTTCGGCAGGATGGTGGCCGTCATGCCGAAACGCCCGAAAACACCCTGCAGGAATCCGGATGGCACGGCCAGAAGGGCCGCCTTTGCCATGGTCAGTCTGACCAGGGCGGCGTGCTTCATGAGAAAGGGTTCAGCCTCGCCGCCGCGATAATTCACGATGACAGGGCAAGCACGCAGCCAGCCGATCCAGATGGCGGGTGCCGCGAAAAGGTGCCACGACCAACCGGAGTTGGCCATGACATGCATGACGTCGTTGCGAGCGGCAGCGCGCCACAACGCAGCGAGGTAGGGCAGCAAACGCGCGATGGCGCGGACGCCCGGCAGGCCGCCGAGCCAGGCCGGCCGGTAGGGCGCGTTGGTCTGGACCAGTTCGACCTTTGCGCCCTCCAGGGCAAGCTTGTCGGCCAGCTGACGTGTCTGGTTTGCCATGCCGCCCGCCGGTGGGGGCAACGGCCCGACCAGCATCAGCCGCAGACCGTCGAAGCTCATGCGGCGGCAGCTCTCCGCAGGGCGCCGTATACATCGCTATAGCGCGCAACGGAAGCCTTCCATGTGCGCTCGTTCTCGACGAATCGTCGGCCGGCCGCCCGCAGCTGGGGCCAGCTTTCGTGCATGCCGAGCAGCCGCAGCACGCTGCGTGCGAGATCGTCGGCGTCACCGGCCCGAAACAGGATGCCGGTCTCGCCGTCGCGAATGAGTTCGCGGTGGCCACCGACATCGGATGCCACCAGCAGCCGTCCCTGGGCCATCGCCTCGAGCGGCTTGAGCGGTGTGACGAGCTCGGTCAGGCGCATCGAATGGCGCGGATAGACCAGCACATCGACCAGGTTGTAGTAGCGCTGCACATCGGCGTGCGGTACCCGGCCGGTGAAGATCACGTGTTTCTGCAGACCGAGGTCCCGGGCGAGTTGCTTCAGGTTGGCTTCCTGCGGGCCGCCGCCAGTCAGCAGCAGGGCGACATCGGGTGCCATTTCGAGGATGGCCGGCAGCGCGCGCAGCAGCAGGTCCAGCCCCTCGTAGGCGTAGAAGGAGCCGATGAAGCCAAGCACGCGTTTGCCGACCACCCCGAGTTCGGCGCGCAGCGCCTCGTCGCCCGGGACGCCGAAAGCGAAATTCTCGACATCGACCGCATTGGGAATGACGGTGATCTTCGATGCGGGTATGCCCCGCCCGGCGAGATCGAGCCGCAAGCCCTCGCAGATGGTCGTGACCGCATCGACTGCACGCACGGCACGCGTTTCCATCGCGCGGGTGGCGCGATAACGCAGGCTGCCTTCGGTGGTGGTGCCGTGATCGACAGCCGCATCTTCCCAGAAGGCGCGTATTTCGTAGACCACGGGGATGCCCAGTTGCCGGCCGACGCGCAGTGCCGGAAAGGCATTCAGCACCGGTGAGTGCGCGTGCAGCACATCGGGCCTGATGTCGCTCGCGACCTCGAGCAGACGCTGTTCCAGCGCACGCATCTGTGCGCGCTCGCGCAGCACCGGTACGCGTTCGAGCGTGCCTGGCGACCACGGTGTGCGGTGAAAGATCAATCCGTCGACGTCTTCCACCAGCGGCCCGGGCGCTGTGTGCTTGACGCCGGTGACGTGGTGCGTATCCCAGCCCAGTTTGCGCTGCTCGCGCAGGATGGCGGCGGTACGGAACGTGTAGCCGCTGTGCAGCGGAATGGAGTGATCAAGCACGTGCAGGATGCGCATCTCGGTGGAGTCCTCAGGCGGCGTCGCGCAGGGTTTGACGCTCCTGATTGCGCAGGAAGGCGTCGAACATCAGCAGGGTCCACAGCGACGCACTGTAGTCGCTGCGTCCGGACTGATGCGCGTCCACCAGATGTTCCAGATACGGGCGATTGAACCAGCCGGTATCGGCCAGCCGGCTGCCGAGCACCGCGTCACGCACCCGCTGCTTCAGCGGACCGCGGAACCAGCGCGCGAGAGGCACCGAAAAGCCCATCTTCGGGCGATACATGATGTCGTGCGGCAGATGCGGTTCAAGCGACTTCTTCAGCAGGTACTTGCCTTCCTGTCCGCGGATCTTCAGCGATGCAGGCAGCGTGGCCAGCCATTCCACCAGCGGGTGATCCATCAGCGGTTCGCGCACTTCGAGCGAATGCGCCATGCTCGCGCGGTCGACCTTGGTGTTGATGTCGCCCACCAGATAGGTGTTCAGATCAAGGTACTGCACCAGCGACAGCGGCTCGTCAGATCGGTGGCGCGCCGCGTGGCGGTGGAATACCTCCACGGCGTTGTAGCCGCCGAGTTCCGACTTCATGCGCGCACTGAACAGTTGCCTGCGCATCGGATCGCGCAGGATGGAAACAGAGTGGAAATAGGCTTCGACGGACGTGCGGGCCAGCGATTCAAAGGTGCTCTTGGCGCGGAACACGCGCGGCGCCCAGTCGGCCTTCGGATAGAGCTGGCCGAGCGTGCCGAAAAGCGGGCGGCGCACGCCCAGCGGCAGCCGCGAGCGCAGCTGTTCTTCCATCATGTGCAGCCGGTAGCGGCGATAGCCACCGAAGCTTTCGTCACCGCCATCGCCTGAAAGTGCAACAGTCACGTGCTTGCGTGCAAGCTGACAAACGCGATAGGTCGGCAGCGCCGAACTGTCGGCGTACGGCTCGTCATAGAGCCAGGCCAGCGTGTCGATGAGATCGAAGTCGTCGGATGCGACCATTTCGACGCGATGATTGGTGTGGTAGCGGTCAGCCACCTGCTGGGCGAAGCGCGATTCGTCGAACGCCGGATCGTCGAAGGCGATGGCACAGGTATTGACGGGCGCGTCCGACGCCTGGGCCATCATCGCGACCACGGCACTCGAATCGACACCACCCGACAGGAATGCACCGAGCGGCACTTCGGAAATCATGCGCAGGCCGACCGACTCGCGCAGGCGGCGGATCAGTTCTTCCTCCGCTTCCACCGCGTCGATCGCAATGACCGAGCCGAAATCCACGTCCCAGTAGCGACGCGGCGCCGGCGCCACTTCACCGCGCCGGATGCACAGACTGTGTGCCGGTTCCAGCTTGAACGCCTGGCGATAGATGGTGCGCGGATCGGCGACATAGCCGAGTGCGAAGTATTCCTCGACCGCATGCGGATCGAGCGCGAGCGACAGACCGCCATGCGCGGTCAGGGCCTTCAGCTCCGATCCGAAGATGAGCTGGCCGTCCGGCAGCAAGGCATAGAAGAGCGGCTTGACGCCGAGCCGGTCGCGCGCCAGGAAAAGCGTACCGGTGTTGCGGTCGAACAGCGCAAACGCGAACATGCCGCGAAAGCGCTGCACGCAGTCTTCGCCCCACTGTTCCCACGCATGCACGATCACTTCGGTATCGCTGCGCGTGCGGAAGGTATGTCCCAGCGCCGTCAGTTCGGGTATCAGCGACTGGAAATTGTAGATCTCGCCGTTGAACACGACGATGACCGATCCGTCTTCGTTGGCCAGCGGCTGCTGGCCGCTCGCGACGTCGATGATGGACAGGCGGCGATGCCCGAGCCCGACACCGGGCTCGATGTGCAGGTCGCCTTCGTCCGGGCCGCGGTGATGCTGCGACTCGTTCATCCGGTGCAGTACATCACGCGCAATGTCGCGACGGTTGCGCGTGTCGAAAATGCCAACGAAACCGCACATGCAGGAAGGTCCGATCAGAGAGTGGATGCGTCAGGGCAACTTTGGCTGCCCGACAGCGTGAGATAGGTATTACGGTAAGCCGCAACCATCGCTTCAATGCTAAAGGACGACTCGATTCGCTGCCGTGATGCACTGCCGTGAGCGGCGAGCAGCGAGGGTTTGGCCGCGTAATCGATAATGATCGAAGAAAGGGTGGCAATGTCGCCGGGGGCGAACAGACGTCCGTTGACGGTCTCGTCAACCAGTTCCGGCGTGCCGCCAACCCGGGTCGACACGATGGGCAGGCCACACGCCATGGCTTCGAGAATCGTGTTCGAAATGCCTTCGCCCAGCGAGGGCAGCACGAACAGATCGAAGCACGTCATCAGTGCAGGAATATCGCTGCGTTCGCCGGGAAACCACACCTGTGCAGCCAGTCCGGCTTCGTCGACCATCCGTTGGCAGGGCTCTCGGGCAACGCCGTCGCCGATGATCACCAGCCGCAGCGCATCGCCGCCCGGCTGCGCACAGGCGCTGATGAAGGCAGACACCAGCGTTGGATAATCCTTCACGCCGACCATGCGTCCCACGCTGCCGATGACGAAGCAGTCCTGCCGGAAGCTATCCGGCAAAAGGTCCCGCACTTTGACGGTGGGCGGGCAGAAGCGCTGCTTGTCGACGCCGTTGTAGATCTGCGTCACACGTGTTGCATCGACGCCGATGACGTCAACGAGCCAGTGCTGCAGATCGCGACTGACTGTCAGATAGCGGTGGACGAAGGGGCGGGCGATGCGGCGCAGGCGGTTGTAGCGCGCATTGCTGCCATCGAGGTCGAACACGTCGCGGCCATGCTCGCCATGCACTCGTATCGGCACCCCGGCCAGCCAGCCCACAAGCACACCTTCGATCGCAGACAGGTTGCGGGTGTGCAGGATATCGGGGCGAAGCGCGCGCAGCGTGCGCCACAGGCGGAAGTAATGTGCCGGATCCTTGCCCGGCTTTTTCTTCACGTCGTGGAAGATCACGCGACCTGGACGGATGCGCTCCGCAAAATGGGAATGCCCCTGCAGGCACACCACATGGTGCTCGAAGTCGCCCTCGGGGAAATTGTTGAGCAGGTTGACCATGCCGTTCTCGAGGCCACCTGTGCCGAAATGATGAACGACATGGACGATTCGCATCACGGCGATACGGCCTTGTCGATCGTCGGTTCGAGCAAGGCCGCGAATTCGCGCAGCAGCGCCTGGGACTTTGCCCGGTCTCCGGATTGCGGCGTGTAGAGCACGACCCCGTAGCCCGAATCATCACGGGTCAGCAACAGGTTGCGTGCGAAAAGCAGCTTTGCGATGACGCCGTTCGCAGTCGGCGTGTCGCCCACCACGTACCAGTCGTGGATGAGCAAGCGCAGGCGTGACGAGCGCAGTTCCGTCTCACGCAGCGCATGCGGCGAATTCGAAACGATGCGCTCGCCGACGTTCGACCACACGTCATGCTCCTGTTCGATCATGTAATTGCCGGAGTTGATCAGTTCGGCATCCTGACGCTGCCGTCCGTACCACGCGAGATGGACGACGATCACTTCGTCGTTGCGGCGGTACTGCAGCGTGTTTTCACGGTCGGGATTCTGGAACGTCGGACGCCAGTCGGTCAGCGCCGCCCCCTCATCCAGCGTCCAGCCCGCACCCGGCTCGACCGGCAGAGCCAATCCGGGCAGCGGCGGCAGCGGACGCTGCGCGAGTTGAGCCACATAGAGCAGCGGACCCGCCAACAGTGCTGCAGCGGCGATGCCGACTGCCGCTGTCCGGAGCGTCGACACCGGTCGCCACGCGGCCGAACCGGCTTGCGGCGGAACATCCTCTGCCTCGCGTTCCTGCCAGAAGGATCCGACCCAGAACAACAGCAGCATGATTACGCCGAAGAACACCCAGCCGTAGATGATGTGATCGACGCCGGTGGCGATCTTCATGTCGGAGTAGTGGGCGAGCAGCACGATCATCAGCGCCCGGAAACCGTTGGCGATCACCGGAACGACAAAGGACGCAACGATGAAGGCTGCGCGCCGCCAAATGGAGCGATAACTCACATAGGCGAACAGCGCGCCGACGGTGACCGACGAAATGAGGTATCGCAGGCCGCTGCACGCCTCGACCACAGACCAGCTGCCTGAGGGCAGTTCGAAGAAGGTGCCTTCGCGGTAGACCGGGAAGTTCAGCAGCTGCAGCGCACCCACGGTGAAGTCCGCCGTGAAATTCATCAGCGGCAGCATCAGGTTCTCGCCCATCGGCACGCCGAGGAACAGGAAGGCCAGCGGATAGGCGATCACCCACGCAATGCGCCAGCCCAGCACGGCGATGACCAGAGCCGGAATCGACGCAACGAAAGCAAGCTGGCGCACCACCTGCACACCAGCGACCTCCGCTGCCAGCCAGCCTGCGAGACTGAGCGCGAGTGCGGCCAGCCCCCAGAAACACGGCTGCGGCGACACGTTCGACAGCGCCACCCGTTTGCGCCAGACCAGCCAGGCAAAGATGGGCACCACCAGAAGGCCATGCGCGAAGGTTTCGGATCGCAGCCAGATTTCGGCCATGGAACTGGCCGTGTCCCAGTACAGGGCAAGCAGAACCGCGAGCAGCAGCACAAACAGCGGGCCCGCGCTGCGCCACGCACCGGTGACCGGGCGCACTTCAGCCACGGGATTGGAGGATGCCGGGTTCAGCATTGACATGACTTTCCTTGATGAATGACTGCAGACCTGCGTCGCGCGCGGGCGCATCGAGGCAAGTATCCAGCGCAGCCAGTGCGCTGTCCCAGCGATAGACCTGTTCGATGCGCACACGGGCGTGCGCGCCGATGGCGCCGGCATGCACCGGATCAAAAAGAGAAAGCACTGCATCGGCGAACGAGCGGGCATCCGACGCGACGGCGAAATCGCGCCCGGCCTCGGCATCAAGGCTGCCGGCGCAGGTCATCGACACGACGACCGGCCGGGCCATGGCCATGGCTTCGAGCACCTTGTTCTGGATGCCGCGTGCCACGCGCAGCGGCGCCACGGCGCACGCCGCATGGGCGACCCACGGCCGCACATCGTCCACCCGCCCGGTCACGGTGACGTAACCCAGCCGCTCCAGATCGCGTACCTCGGCCGACGGATTCATGCCGACGATGTAGAAACGCGCCGCCGGTCGGGCGGCCCGGATGTGCGGCATCACGTCGGTGGCGAACCAGCTCGCGGCGTCGATGTTGGGCCAGTAGTCCATTGCGCCGGTGAACACGATCGCCTGCTCCGACGCCGGATAAGGATTCGCGCCTGCCTGGCACGGATGGAAGAAATCCACGTCGACCCCATTCGGCAGGGGCGTCACGCGTCCTTTGAGTGCAGGCGAAAGCGACTCGAACAACGCGACCTCTGCCGGTGTCACCAGCAGACTCATGTCCGACGCATCGACCACGCGCATTTCATACTGCAGAAGGGTGCGCGCCTCCCGGCGGTAAAGCCAGGACATCAGCCAGCGATGACGCGCGGCGTACTCGGACCACTTTTCCGAGTCGACATCGACCAGATCGACGATGCGCCGCACGTGCGGATGACGATCAAGGTATTGCGCCATGGTCGAACAGAACACGACCACCTTGCGGATGTCGTGTCGGGCAATGGTGTCGTCGACCCAGCGTTGCATGGCCGCCGATCGATAGTAGGCAACGCTCAGCGATTCGCCGGTCGCCAGCGCGCGCAGGGATGCGAACTTCCGGCTGCGCGGATGAATGCGCTCGGTGTGCAGCTGTGCGCATGTCGCGGCCAGCGTCGATACGTGCGGAAGGTCCGCCGCGTCGTCGACGAACGTTCCCGCATGGATTTCGTAGCGCCGGGCCAGATGCTTCAGCAGGTGATACGAGCGGATTTTGTCGCCCTTGTTGGGCGGATACGGCAACCTGTGCGCGAGGAAAAGCAGCGGTTCCAACCGGGTCAGCCCAGGTTGCGGACGATCAGCGGCCCGAGCGTGTTGGCAAAACTGCGCGGCATGCGGCGCCAGACTTCGATCATCAGCTTGTACTTGGGGTTGGACGGGTTGTTGCGCGGCAGGCTGTCGCGCTTGTACAGGCAGTATTCGTAGTGCAGCGGTGTCGGCTCGAAACCCCAGTTCTTCTTGAACGAATAGGAACCGGTACCCTGCTTGCTGCGGCCGTAGTCGAACACCCGGATGCCGCGCTCGCAGGCGTGGCGCATCAGTTCCCAGTACTTGAAATCGTTCGCCGCCAGATCGCGCGCCGCTTCGGCGTCGCCCGCGTAGTAGGGCAGGATTTCGTCGCGGAAGTAGAAGCTCATGACGCTGCTGAGCAGCGCGCCGTCCGGGCCTTCGACCGTCATGACCGAACAGCGCTCGCCGAAGGTGGCGCGCAGCGTGTCGAAGTAGCGACGCGACATCGCGGGCGTGCCATGACGATGCACGTTGTCCGAATACAGCTCGAAGAAGCGGGCATTGTCGGCGTCGAATTTCGCGACCAGACCGTTCTTGATGCCCTTGCGCACCATGGCGCGCTGCTTGCGCGGAATGGCGTTCATGTTCGCCTCGACGTCAGGCGACAATTCCTTCCGGAAGGTCACGTAAAGGTCTTCGGTCGGCCAGTCGGTGTGACGGGCGGTGACGTTGCGGAATTCGAGATGGTCGACGCCGAGCAACCGTGCGATGCGCTGCGCTTCGGTCTCCAACGCCAGCGCAGCGGATTCGTTGTCGGCCGCCACGCCGCCATAGACGCCGAAGGGCAGCGACACCAGAGAGTGTCCGAACAGCCGGCTCTTGACCTGCGCCAGCGGCAGTACGCCGCAGACGCGTCCGGCCTGTTCGGCCAGCAGGTAGTGCGTGCGGTGGCCGAACACATCACGCATGATGTCGCGCCACTCGAACAGGTGGAAGAAGCTTGCCGCCGGGCTCGCTTCGACGAAGGCGTTCCAGTTCGCGCGGTCCGCATCGGTGGCGGCGCGCACGCCCACGCTCGCAGCTGTCATGAATTCCGCCTCAGGTCGCACGGGCTATCTCCGGAAACACCTCGTCCATCCGGCCCCAGCGGAAATCGCGCATCAGGCGCGCCAGCCGGCCTTCGGTGCGGTCGAGGTTGATGTAGTGACGAAAGCGCGACTTCGCATCCACGCCGGCGACACGCGGCTGCGCGGCGTCGATTTCCCACGGGTGGCAATAGAACATGGCCGGTCGGCCGTCGCGCCGGTTCACCTGCTGCAGCAGCCAGCGCGACGCCACGTAGGGCAGCAACCTGAAATAGCCGCCGCCCCCGGCGGGCAGATTGCGGCTGCCGACACGCACGGTGGTGACCGGCACTTCCATCAGGCCTTCGCGCGAGGCGAACGGGAAGCGCGGCGCATCCGGCATACCGTAGTGATCGTGCTTGACCGGATAGATGCTTGAGCTGTAGCGGTAGCCCGCTTTGGCCACGCAGTCGAGCGCCCACGGATTGGCGTGGCCGATCGAAAAGCTCGGTGCGCGGTAGCCGCGCACTTCGCCGCCGGTAATGTCTTCAAGCAGCTTCTTGGCACGCGAAATGTCGTCGAGAAAATCGGCCGGGGTCTGGTCGGTGGCGCGCAGGTGCGCACTGCCGTGGCTGGCAATTTCGTGCCCGGCGCGGGCGATGCGTTGAACCATGGCCGGGTAGCGCTGCGCAATCCAGCCCAGTGTGAAAAAGGTGGCGCGGTTGCCGGACGCGTCGAGCAACGCAAGAATGCGATCCACATTGCGTTCGACGCGGCACTCGATGCGGTCCCAGTCTGCGCGTGCAATGTAGGGCGCGAGCGCCGACACCTGGAAGTAATCTTCCACGTCGACGGTGAAGGCGTTGCGGATGGCCGTCACGACGTCCGGCTCACGGTGCGGCGCGCGCCTGCAGCCAGGCGTACAGATCGGCTGCGATGCGCGGGGCGGCTGCACCGTCCCAGTATTCGGGGACGCGACCGCGCTTGCCACCGGTCGCGAGCGTGTCATCGAGGCAGCGCGCGAACAAGGTTTCGTCCGACCCCACCACGGTGTTGGTGCCCTGCTCCGCCGTGATCGGCCGCTCGGTGTTTTCGCGCAGTGTGATGCACGGCACCGATAGCGCCGTCGTCTCTTCCTGCAGACCACCGGAGTCGGTGATCATGACCGTCGCCCCATCCATCAGACCGAGCATTTCCAGGTAACCCAGCGGCGGAAGCAGCGCGATGCGCGGATTGTCCAGCAAGGCGCCCAGACCGAACCTTTCGAGATTGCTGCGGGTGCGCGGATGAATGGCGAACACCAGCGGCAGCCGTTCCGCTGCCTTGGCGAGCATGCCGGCGAGGCGCTTGAGCTGTTCCGGATCATCGACATTGCTCGGGCGGTGCAGCGTAACAACGCCGTAGCAACCATCGGCGATCAGCGCAGGGTCGATGCCGTGCTCGGTCAAGGTCGCCGCAGGGGGCACCGCCAGCGAGCGACTCGACAGCAGCGAGTCGATCATCACGTTGCCGGCGAAATGCACCCAGGATGCGTCGACGCCCTCGCCCGTCAGATTGGCCAGTGCGCTGCGTTCGGTCGTGTAAAGCCGGTCGGAAATGCGGTCGACCAGAATGCGGTTGATTTCTTCCGGCATCGCACGGTCGCCGCTGCGCAGGCCGGCTTCGACATGCACCACGGCGATGTGCTTCTTCACCGCGACCAGCGCACACGCCAGCGTGGAATTCACGTCGCCGACAACCAGCACGCACGACGGCTTGATGTCGTCGACCAGGGGTTCAAAGCGCTTCATGATTTCGGCCGTCTGCACGGCATGCGTACCCGAACCCACTTCGAGATTGTGCTGCGGCGTCGGCAGACGCAGTCCGCTGAACAGGCGCTCGTTCATCGCGTGGTCGTAGTGCTGACCGGTATGCACCAGCACCCACGGAATCGCCGGCGCATGTTCATCGAAGGCGCGCAGGATGGGCGCCATCTTCATGTAGTTCGGGCGGGCGCCGACGATGCACAGCACCGGCGCAAGCGACGTGGCATCAGTCACTCTGACTCCCTCGAGGATGCATCAAGCGAGCGGTCAGCCAGTTCTCCGAGCATTGCGATGGTTTGCTCGAGCGTACGTTCGATACGTGACAAGCGGTCTTCGAGGTAGCCGGCCTGCTGCGCGTTGACGAAATCGCGCACCCGTTGCGCGGATGGTGCATCGAGCTTGAACTGCGACAGATCCATGTCGAACAGGGCCGGCGCGCCCACCATGTGCGAACCGCCGAAGGCAGCGCGCCCGGTCGCAGCTGCCCCCCCCGAATCGCCATGCTTGGCCACTGCCGCAGCAGCGGCGGCGTCACCCGCTTCATCGCGGATTTCACTGACCACCACGGCCACTTCGTCCGTCGAGAATGCGGTCGCGCCAGTGAGGAAGCCGGCCAGCATGAGCCGGTCGCACAGCGTGTTGATGCGCCGTGGCACGCCATCGGTCGCCTTGAAGATGGCTTCATGCGTCCCCGCCAGGAAAGCCGGCGATCCGCGCCAGCCCACATGCTTGAGCCGGTGTTCGATGTAGGCTTCGGTTTCGGCCGGGTCCATCGGTCCGAGGTGATAGGACGCAATGACCCGTTGCCTCAACTGCTGCATGTCCGGGCTCTGCATCGTTTCGCGAAACTCGGGCTGACCGACCAGGAAACTCTGCAGCAGCGCATGCTCGCCAAGCTGGAAATTCGAAAGCATGCGCAGTTCCTCGATCGCTCGCGGCGTCAGGTTCTGCGCCTCATCGACGATGAGCAGTGCGCGCTTGCCGGCCGCGGTCAGCGACAGCAGGAACATTTCGATCGACAGCAGCAGGTCCGCCTTTTTCAGCTGCTTGTTCGGCAGGCCGAAAGCGGCAGCGACCAGACGCAGCGTGTCTTCGGCATCGAGATGGGTGCTGACCAGCTGCGCCGCCACGACTTTCTTGACGTCGAGCTTCTGCAGCAGGCTGCGCACGAGCGTGGTCTTTCCGGCACCTATTTCACCGGTGATGACGATGAAGCCTTCACTCTGGTGCAGCCCATACTCAAGGTAGGCCAACGCGCGGCGATGCCCCTTGCTACCGAAGAAGAAGGACGGATCGGGGTTGAGCTGGAAAGGCTTGCCAGAGAGGCCGTAGAAGGATTCGTACATTGAACAGGGATTGTGAAGTGAAGGCCACCTGCCCGCCCGCGCAACTTCGTCTGGCTAGCGCCAGCCGATCAGTTGAATCGAGTAGTCAGGGTTGCAATGACAGCATTTTCATCCACATCCCCGCTGATGACTGTGGCACGTGTCATGCGCAAGCCGATCGAGCCGTTCGTACGCGCTCCGAGAGCGGTCGACAAAGTGGCGTTCAGAACATCCCTGTTGCTGCTCAGTCCGGAAAGCGATGTTGAGCGTCCATTCGACTGCGTCGAAGAGTAGCTGAACGCGAGCGACGATCTCGACCCGATACGGTGTGAATAAGAGGCATTCCAGCCGTGCTGCCGGATGACGCTGGCACGCGAGAAATCGTCACCAGTCGCTGCCAGGGGCGACCCGACACCGCTGTCACTTTCAGTGAGAAACAGACTCAGCGACATCGTGTTGCGCGCGCCAGCGCGGCTGAGTGATATCTGGGATCGGGTTTGCAGAAATTCGCTGTCGGTCAGAATGGGACTGAGTCCGACGATGTATCGGCTGATGCCTTGACTGTCGAGGAACGCAGTCATGAGTTGCTCACGCTGGATCGGATCGGTCAGGCTCGCAAACGGTTCCAGCAGGCTAAGGCTGTCAAAGCGATCGACTACGCCCGACGGCTGGAGCAACTGCTGTGCGCGATTGGTAAGCGTACGCGCGTGCGTGGCGCTGAAAGACATGCGCGCCATACGGTGCGTCGCACTCAGCGAACTGGTGTTGGCGAAAGGCCGGTTGTCGATATCAGCCCTGACCGAGGTCCGCGGCGTTGGCGTCCATACGATGCCTGCACCGTAAGTACCCTGGAAACCCTGGTCACCAGGACTTCGCCCACTGTTGAACACATTGCCCTTCTCGAAGCCGTATCGAACGGATAACTGAAACGAAACATCAGGTCGATAAATCAGCGATCCGGTAATACGCTCTCGCTTTGTGCTCCCACGATCCGATTCGGTGGAGGTAGAGCTTACATCGACGCGCCAGCCGAGTTTTGCAGGTAAGCCTTCCAGCGCTCCGTTGAACGTCTCGGAACTCACGCTGCCAAGATTACCTGTCGATTCCGTTCGCACTGTCGAAAGGCTGGAAGACCACGTCGCAACTTCGCCCAACCGCACCTTGCCACGAAATGATGGCGTGATCGAATAGGTGCGTGTGTTGTTGAGCTGGTTCGGTGAGAGTGAATTATCGGTAGGTACGGCGTTGAAAACAGAAGTATTTTGCTGTCCGGCCACAGCACGCACATCCATGAAGAACAGGTCGTCAATGACTTCAAAGCGTCCATTCACATTGAAAGCGTGTGAAACCCTCGAAGAAAACGTCTCATCAACATAATGAAAGTATCGAGGCGTGTAGGCAGCAGTCAGATTGATGCGCGGGCTCACTCTCCTGACACTGACGCCTGGATTGACTTCGATGAGCGTATCCGACGCAGGATCATTAGGCGAAAAATTGATGTTGTCGGACGTGATCGCCCGCGTTGTCAATGTCGGTGTCACCCTCCAGTTCTCGGCGTGCGCATGCCGGGCAGGAACGACAAGCGTCCAGCCAACAATCAAGGCAGTCACGGAGCGACTGCAAAAGGCTGTCTGCTTCTTAGTCAAGGACCTTGTCGCCGGGCACTCGGGGGCGGTCAGCGCCATAGCCGTACCCGTATCCGTAATAACCATAGTAGCCGTCCGTACGTGCGTAGCGCGCCTTGTTGAGAACCACCATCCTGACTGGACAGTTACGAACCTTGTTCAGCGCCTGCTTGACCATTGTGTGCGTCGTGCGACCCGCTTCTACAACCATCAGCACTTGTCCCATTGATTGCGCGAGTACGGGCGCTTCCGTTGTGACCATCAGTGGAGGAGAGTCGAAAATGATGATCCGATCCGAATATCGATGTGCGAGCTCGACCAGCAACATGTGCATTGCACCGCTTGCGAGCAATTCGGTTGCATTCTTGTGAGGCATCCCCGCCGGGAGCAGTGTCAACTTTTCGATATTCGTACGTAACAGAACGTCGGGCAGACTGACGTTCTTGTCCAACAACACATCCATCAAACCCTTGGCAGGCGGCAATCCCAAAAGATTCAGAATGGAAGGTCTCGCAACGTCGGCGTCGACCAGGAGCACCCGATTATCGAGTTCCATTGCAATGCTCATCGCGAGGTTAATGGAATTGAAACTCTTTCCCTCACCCGGAACAGAGCTCGTCACCATTATCAGATTTCCGTTATCGACCGGCGCGGCGCCCTTGCCGTGCGCGTTCGCAAGAATCGGTCTTTTAATAACGCGAAATTCTTCGGCAATCTGGGACCGTGGTGACGAGGGCACCACAATACCCATCGAATCCAGTCGCTTCAGGTCGAGCTCGACACTGCGCGAGGCCGATTCCGGCGCCTGGATCGAAGCCCGCACTTCGGGCTCGGACTGATTCGACGAGACGGGGCTTGCGGGAACGACGGCCGTGGCACTCCCTACCGCACCTGCGGTGGGGAGCGTATTCAATGGCTCAGGCGGCAAGACAGTATCGGTCGAACCAATATCGACCCCTGCCTTCTTCAGCAGGGTGATTCGTTCAACCGCCTGTTCGATGATGCTCATGATTTTCCTTACGCGCTACGCATCACAAGCGACACGAAAGCCAATATGGCGGCGTATGTAGCCACCAAGCCGCTCACACCGCCGAAGAAAAAGACACTTCGCCGGCGTTCGTATTTCTTGCGATCGTCCGAAAGCAGCATGGAGACCGAACCCAGAACCGGCACGCCCGAGATTTCAGAGAGTTTTTGTCCATCATGAAATACGGGGCGCAGTTGAGATACGACAAAGGACGCAGCCACTCCAACAAGCAGTGCAGCGACAATGACCGCAGTAAGGAGAATAAGTCGATTGGGCGCAACAGGTTGTGGAGCAACTCGCGGCGGCTCTATCAGCCGGAACTCCGCAACACCTGTCGCGTCCATCTCCTCAGCCATCGATGCCGATTCTCGACGCGACACAAGATTGTTGTAATTCGTTTTATGAATATCGTAGTCACGATTCAACTGCGCAAATTCCGCTTCCAGCTCCGGCACAAGGCGTGACGATTGACGAAGCTTTTCCAGCCGACCTTGATATTCGGCAACCCGGGCTCCCAGAGAGGCAACAGATGCTTCTGCAGAGGCGAGAGCGATCTTGATCTGCAAGTACACGGGATTTGGAATCTGCTGCGACCCCGCCACTGGTTTTCTGGTAGCCACGGGTTCTTCTTTAGCCGCCAACGCAGCGGCTTCAGCCTCGTATCTATCAACGATCTCCTTACGCTCCGCTTCAAGTGCGCGAATGCGCGCCTTCGAAAGGACAATATCAGGATGGCGGTCTGTGTAACGCTGAAGAAGCGCCTCGATATCATTATTGATCGCTGATATCCGCGCATCAATCTCTGCGGTGGACGGACCACCCTTTGATGACTGCATTCCTTGATATGTCGACTCCGCGGCAATGGTGGGTTCTTCTCCGAGCAATTGTCTTGCCAGAGAGTCGCGTGAGTTCGACGCCTCACGCAACTCCAGCTGAGCCTGGCTCAATTGATTCTGCACCTCTCCGAGGCTTCCGAAATAATCCTTCTGTCCACCGCCTGGGCGTTCAAGATTCTTCAGTCGAAACTCTTTTACCCGATTTTCGGCTTCAAGCAGTTTCGCTTCGTAGGATTTGATCTGTTCTTCAATAAACTTCCTTGCCTGGTCGGAATCCAGCCTCTTGCTACCAAGGCCGGACTCGACGAACAGGGATACCATCGCCTGCACGACTTTTTGTGCGCGCGGTGGTTTTTCATCGCGAAATGAAACAAAGTACAAGTTGTCCCTGCCCGAACTTGACAAGGTGATCTTCGTTATCAATTCGTCAATCAGCTTGTCCTTTTCTGTCTTGGTCTTCGCCTCAAGATCAAGATCTGCCATGCGGATGAGCTTTTCGATATTCGGACGACTGATCAGCGTCCGGCTCAGCATGTTGATTTGCTGGTCAATGTTTGGCTGAACAGCCAAACCTGACATGAGTGGGCGCAAAATCGATTGAGTGTCGACGTAGATCTTTGCAGAAGCCTGATATTGATCAGGAAGGATCAATACAACACCCATTCCGATGACACCGATCAACCAGGCCGTCACCAAGCCAACCCAGCGGTAGCCCCAAGCCTGCCGCGCATACCCCGACAACTGGCCAAGAAGGTCATCCACGAGCGATCAACTCCTTGTTGAAGATGTACATGGGGCTCAGAACCAGCTCTGCGGAATGATCAGGATGTCGCCCGGCTTGACATCAACGTTTGCACTGACGTCGCCGCGGCGGATCAAGTCTTTCAGGCGCACGTTGTATTGCTTGTCGCCTTCGGAGGTGCGCAGGATGGTCGCCGCATTACCGTCGGCGAAGTCGGTGATGCCGCCCACAGCGATCATCACGTCTAGCAAGGTCATCTTCTGCTTGTAGGCCAGAGCCTGCGGTTTGGCCGCCTCGCCGATCACGCGGATCTGTTCGCTGTACGGGCCAATGCCGCCAGCGACGATGACGCTGACGATGGGATCGCGGATGTACTTGGACAGCACCTGCTCGATCTCGCGCGCCAGTGTCGTGGGGTCACGCCCGGCTGCCGGCAGGTCTTCGAACAGCGTGCCGGTGATCTTGCCGTCCGGCCGGATGGTGACCGTCGACGAAATTTCCGGATTGCGCCACACGACGATGCTGACCGAATCGCCCGGGCCGAGAATGTAGTTGTAGCCGTCGCTGTATGCCTGCGTCGGGGCGGCCGGATACGGTGACGAAGAGCACGCCACAAGCGCCAGCGGCGCAAGGAGCAAGGCACACTTGCGCAGTACTGACATCACAAAGATCGAACGAAACATTGCATCCTCCAGAAGGACAGCGGCGAGACAAGCCGCGAATCATAGCCAATGCGCCCGACAGCGCGCTCTATTGCGTCACGGCTCATCAGATGTTGTAGCGCAGCGCATCGACAATCGGCGTGCGCGATACGCGGTGGGCCGGCAAAAGCGCAGCCACCAAAGTGGCGATCAGACCGACTCCGAATGCCAGGAACACCGTGTTGGGCAGCACCCTGACGGTAGCGGTGTAGGCGACATTCGAGTTCGGCGGAGGCGGCATCGGGATACCGACCTCGCTGATCGCCAACGCCGCGAGCGTACCCAGCACGACTCCCACCACGGCGCCGAACAGACCCAACATTGCGTTCTCCACCATGACCAACCTGAACACGTAACCACGCGTGTTGCCCAGCGCCATCAGCGTACCGAATTCTCCCACACGCTCGAAGACGCTCATATTCACCGTGTTGAACACGCTGAGCAGCACCATGATCAATACAATCCATTGCAGCACGCCGAACTGCGTGCGATACAGCTCGACCGTCTTCGCGTAGAAATCAGACAGTTCCACCCAGTCCCGGATATCGAACCCCAGAGACTGCAACCGCGGAACCAGCAGATCCTTTACCAGCGCAGTGTCGGACGTGCGATGAAGCAGCAACACGATCGAATTGGCGCCATCGCGCGCCAGCAGCTCCCTCGCTGCTGCGATGGGAATCCTTACGGCACGCGTATCGAAATCTTTCGAAAAGCTTTGAAAAACGCCCACCACGTTCAGTTCTGTCGTGTTCAGGGCGCCGTCCGCAGTATTCATGATCAGCGTGACCGTGTCGCCCGGCTCAAGCGCAAGCGCCTTCGCCACGCCATCGCCGATCAGCACGCCCGACGCATCTTCGTCCTTCAGCTGCCGGCCCGCAGTGATCCGGACGAATGTACCGAGGTGATTTTCCTTGTCCGGCTCCACGCCCTCGCCGACGATGGCCCAGTCGGCCTTGCCGTTGTTGAGCAGGCCGGCGAACCGGATGCGCTGAAGCACCGTGTCCGCTTCGGGCATCTTGGCCGCAAAGCGCGCGATCTGGTCGGCGTCCTCAATGACGTACTTTTCCGGCGAGCGTGAGCCCTTCTCGTAAAAACCCTGCTTGAAAACCTGTACATGGCCGAGCTGACTGTGAATCGTGGCCTCGCCCAGCTGGGTCAGCACATCCGCCACGAAACCGCCGGTCAGAATGAGACCGGATACGCCGAATACGATGGCAGCCAGCGTCATCGAGGTACGCGATTTCTGACGGAGGATGTTGCGCAGGGCAAGTTTGAACATGGCGGTTCAGCGACTCTGGCGCAAGGCGTCGACGATGTTCATGCGCGACGCTCTCCAGGCGGGATAAAGGCTGGACACGAAGCTGCTGACCACGGCAACCAGCATCGCCTGCGCGACGATATCGAAGGTCAGCATGATCTTGCCGTCAAACCCCTCCTCCATGCCGGGCGGCGGCGGCAATGGAATACCCACCGCGGAAATTCCGACCGCCAGCAGGCAACCCAGCACAACGCCCAATCCGCCGCCCACCACGCCCAGCATCAACCCCTCCGAAACGAAAATCCGCAGGATGCGACTCCGCGTGAGGCCCAGTGCCATACAGGTACCGATTTCGCTGACCCGCTCCATGACGCTCATCGACAGCGTGTTCGAAATGCTCAGCACGATGATCATCAGGATGATCAGCCGCACCACATTGATCTGACTGGAGAACAGGTCGCGCGTCTTGTTGTAGAAGTCGGCCAATTGGTACCACGGCACGAGCTCAAGCTTGTCTGCAGGGAGCACCTTGCGCAACTCGTCGATTTTGCTGTCGGTGTCGTTGGTGCGCTCCAGCAGCACCAGCCACTGCTGTGCGCCCGTCACCTTGACCAACTGCTGTGCCAGCGCGATCGGCATGCGTAGCGCCGAATCGTCGTATTCCTTGCTGACCGAATTGAACAGACCGACGATGGGCGCCTCGATCGCATTGATGCTGCCGCCGGCTGTCGTGGTCAGCAGCACAATGGTGTCGCCGACCTGGGCATCGAGATTGATCGCCAGCCCGCGCCCCATGATCATTTCGCTGGCCCCCTCTGCGGAGAGGTTTCGACCGCGACTGATGCGGATCGAACTCGACAGCACGGCCTCGGCCTGCGGCGACACACCTTGCCCGAGGAATGCGAAGGTATTTTCGCCCTTGCTCGCCAGGCCGTTGAAACTGAGTCTGGGCGCGATCACCTTCACGCCACTGCTGGACTGCACCGCGGAACGCGCCGCATCCTCGCCCTCGATCATGAAGCCGAACGGATCCGAAGTGCCGCGCTCCACGTACCCCGGCCTGACAATCTGGATGTGGCCGAGCTGTGACTTGATCGTCGATTCGCGCATCCCGTCCATCAACCATTCGATGAATCCGGCCGAAAGGATCATGGCGACAACCCCGAAGCTGACCGCTCCGATCGCAATCATCGTGCGCCGCCCCTGCCGCAGCACGCTGCGCATGGCCAGTCGCAGATCAAGCAGCCAAAACTTCATGCGGATTCGAAGGGTAAGATGCTAAGGTATTGCCAGCATAACAGTTTTTTACTTTCCAGCAGCCGTGAGCCTTCAGCGCAAAGTTCCGCTGGAGCGATTGCCGAATGGCAGGACGATGATAAATCACTCCTCGTTTGACTATAACGAAGCATTCAGCAGGAATCTCGGGTGGTTTACCGAAGCTGAACAGCAAAAATTGCGCAGCAGCACCGTAGCGATCGCCGGGCTTGGCGGGGTCGGCGGCATTCATCTGCTGACCCTGGCGAGGCTTGGCGTCGGCCGTTTCCACATCGCAGACTTCGACACCTTCGACGTGGCCAACTTCAACCGGCAGGTGGGCGCCACGATGAGCACACTGGGCCAGCGCAAGCTCGACGTGCTGGCGGCCCAGGCGCGCGACATCAACCCGGAAATAGAGCTGAAGCTGTTTCCTCATGGCGTTTCGGCCGAATCCCCCGACGACTTCCTGCGCGGTGCGGACATATATATAGATGGACTCGATTTTTTCGCCTTTTCGGCGCGCCGCGCGACGTTTTCTGCCTGCCATCGGCTGCGTATTCCAGCCGTGACCGCGGCGCCGCTCGGCATGGGTTCGGCCCTGCTCATCTTTCTGCCCGACGCGATGAGTTTCGAGGAGTACTTCCGGCTTGAAGGATGCGACGAAACCGAACAGGCGCTGCGCTTTCTGGTCGGTCTGGCGCCGGCAGGCCTGCACCGCCCGTATCTGGTCGAGCCCTCGCGCATCAATCTGGCGGCACGGCGCGGCCCCTCGACCATGATCGCGTGCAATCTGTGCGCGGGTTTCGCCGCCGCCGAAGGCATCAAGCTGCTGCTCGGTCGCGGCGACGTGCGCGCCGCGCCCTGGGGTCTGCAGTACGACGCCTTCCGCAACAAGCTGGTGCGTACCTGGCGGCCGGGTGGCAACAACAACCCGCTGCAGCGACTGATCATGTCCATCGGTCGTCGGCAGCTCGCACGCAAACCTTCGGCCTGACACCTCATCCAACGCGAGGCACTCCCCATGCGCGTCATCGAACAGATCCTCGACCTCGCCCGCTGGGCGCCCAGCGGCGACAACACGCAGCCCTGGCGCTTCGAAATCCTGGCCGACGACCATGTACTGATTCACGGCCTCGACACGCGACACGACTGCGTGTACGACCTCGAAGGACATGCAAGCCAGCTGGCGCACGGCGCACTGCTGGAAACGTTGCGCATCGCCGCCACCCGACATGGCGTGCGCGCTGTGTGGGCGCGCAGGGCGGGCACGCCAGACACCCATCTTCTGTACGACGTACGACTGCAGCCGGACCCGACGCTGACGGAAGACCCGCTCCTTGCCTATATAGAGCGACGGAGCGTTCAGCGACGCCCGATGCCTGGTGCGCCTCTGACGAGTGCCGAACGCAGCGCACTCGAAGCCACGGCACATCCGTTCAGGGTGCGCTGGTTCGAATCAAGATCGGAGCGATGGTCAATCGCCCGGCTGAATTTCGCCAATGCCAAGATCCGCCTGACCATCCGCGAGGCGTACGAGGTGCACAAGCGGGTCATCGAATGGGGCGCGCGGTTCAGCGAGGACCGCATACCCGAAGCGGCGGTCGGTGTGGATCCGATGACGGCGAAAATGATGAAGTGGGTCATGCACAGCTGGCCGCGTGTCGAGTTTTTTAACGCGTGGCTCGCTGGCACCTTCGCGCCCCGCGTCCAGCTCGACCTGATTCCCGGCATCGTATGCTCGGCTCATGCCTGCCTGATCGCGCCGGAGCCCATGGAGACAGTCGAGCAGCGGGTGACCGCCGGCGCCGCGGTTCAACGCTTCTGGCTGACCTGCGAACAGCTCGGCCTGCAGCACCAGCCGGAAATGACACCCCTCATTTTCAGCCACTACACGCGCAGCGGGCTGCGCTTCACGACCTCCGACAGCGCTCTGACCAGCGCTCGTACGCTGAGCGATACGCTTGAATCCATGCTCGGCAGGACTGATCTGGATCGCGCGTCCTGGCTATGCCGCGTTGGCCGGTCCCGCAACGCGCCGGGACGTTCCCTGCGCAAATCCGTGCAGCGCCTTCGGCCAGAGTCGAACTGAGCGTTCCGCGCACCGGGCGAACGGGTAGGCCAGCGCTGTCGGAATACTTTACAAAATCCGATCAGCACTTGAACGGGTACGCGGCAATCCCGAATTATTTAAAATAAAACCTTTTTTATTCAAACACCTATACAAGACAGTAAAAACTGGCCCAGCGATTGCTTTAGTAGTTCCGTGGGTTCAGTAACCAACCAGTCGGAGTTAAAAATGATCAAGTTCTCGAAGATTGCGATCGCCGCGGCAATCGCCACTGCATTCTCGGTTTCGGCGCACGCAGCGCCGATCAGTGTCACAACGCCGAACGGCACGGTCAGCGGCATCACGTCGTTTGACTGGGCACCGTCGCCGGTGCTGGCCCAGGGCGGCAATACAGCCTTTGCCCGCCTCGCCAACGGTATCAATGATGGTGTGCTCGGCACCAACCTGACCACCGCAGGCACCCCGCTCGTCGGCAACGCTTTCACGGTCTACTCGCAAGGTCGTCTGAATCTGTTCCAGGACGGAACGGGCGCAGCCACCTCGGGTCTCTGGACCGGTGCCGGCAGCACCGCAGGCAAGTACGAAGTGACGTTTGAACTGGCTTACACGGAAATCGTCGGAGCAGCATCGACGTTCCCGACCAACCAGGCATTCTTCGACTTCGCCGCCGTCCAGACGACGAACTACTTCCGCATCTACGTGCAGGATCTGGATGCAGGCGGTGCAGTGGCTTCCAACTACGCTTCCGGCCTGGGTTTCTCGGACGGCACCATGGTGTTTGAAGGCGTCGTCGCTCCGGCCGCATCGCAAGCCGGCGTATTCTCGAACTTCTCAACCGGCGCTGGTATTGTTCCGCTGGGTAGCGATGGTGACGCGAGCAACGGCGTTTCGCCCTTCTCGGCAAACCCGAGCGTAACCGGCAGCGGCAGCACGCCGATCATCGACCTGCTGACGGTTGTTCCGACGACGTACGATCTGTCGTTCTGGAATGGTCAACTGATCGAGTTCCTGATTTCGAACATCAATCAGAACCTGCCCTTCACGTCGGTCGATCCGTCGGCAACCTTCATCGGCGGCTCCATCGTTCCGAACATCGGCGCGGTGAATGGCGGTACGACGTTCGTTCCGGGCACGGGTCTCGTGGCTGCTGGCCCGGACATCCTGTTCCAGACCGATCCGAACGGCCCGGTGCAACAACGTGTTCCGGAACCCGGCACGCTGGCTCTGGCTGGCCTCGCTCTGGGCGCACTCAGCCTGGCACGTCGCCGCAAGGCCTGATCGGTTAAAGCCGATTGAAAAAAACGGGAGCGAAAGCTCCCGTTTTTTTTCGTCCTGACACAATGAACAATGGCGCTTGAAGCGAGGTTGAAGGCGCCCTTTTCAGGCCTTGAGGATCGTGCCGATCAGATCGTTCAGCCGTTTGCCGGCGACGAAACCTGAAAAATCAGCGCGCACACGCCCGGCTGCAGTGGCGAAACCCGGATCCCGGACCATGCGGTCGACCGCGACCTTCAACTCATCCTGTTTCACCGTGCCCGCACGCAGGCAAATGCCGGCGCCGGCATCCTGCACCCGCGACATGGTAAGGAACTGATCCATGTTCGAACAGATACCGATCACCGGCCGCCCCTCAGACAGCGCCTGATAGACGGTCGCGCTGCCGCCATTGCAGATGACGAAGTCCGCGCGCGCTGCGGCTGAAGCTCCTGGCAGATAATCGGCGACGAAACAGGAAGCACTGCTGGCCGCAACATTCGAACGACCGGCGGTGGCCGTCATGCACTGCACGCCTTGCCGTTCGAGCACGTCGAACAACATCGGCAGCAGGTCGACGCGTCCGGTCGAACCCAGGGTCAGGTAAGCCAGCGGCCCATCGGGAATCTGCGTCCACCACTCGGGCAGCGGCGTATCCGGTGACCAGACGATGGGGCCGATGAAATGATGATTCGACGGACAGTCGGCTGTGACCGGCACCAGAGACGGCGTATCGGCATACAACGTGAAATCGCCGTCGGTATAGGCGTAGCGAACATCCGGAAAGGTCGACAAGCCATGCTTGCGCCGCAGCGCATTCAGCGGTCGTGCATGCAGGCGGAACGCGATGGGCTGCGCCATCCGGAAGATGGGCGTTGCCAGGGTCGGGCCGAGAAGGCGGGTGAGCGTGATGTCGGGGAGAGGAAAGCGCCGATGCACAGACCACGGACTCCAGTGCGCATTGCACAGCGCCATATACGGGATGCCCGCGACCCGCGCGGACACGCTGAGCGAAAGGCGAAAATCCCCCACCACGACATCCGGCTGCTCTCGTTGGAGCAATTCGACGTCCTGTTCGACATATCGCGCAAGTTCGGCCTGGGTGTACAACGGCGCACCTTCGGCGAGACGTTCAAGGAAAAGCGCGGGCGCAATGCTGTCGATGGCGATACGCGACAGACCCGTGCCGCGCAGGCACAGGTCGAACGCCCCGGCCGACGCAATACTGACATCGCACGCGGGCGCGAGCGCCTGCGCGAGAACGACCGGGCGCGCAACATGCGCAAGCGAGACCGCCTCCGCCACGAACAGCACGCGGCGGCGCTCAGCCATCAGGCGCTCCCGGCGCGGCCGAACAAACCGAAACGGGTCAGCTCGGACACCGTCTGTTGATAACGGTCTTCGGACGCCTGCGTACGCGCCCAGGTCTCGAATTCGGCCATGCCGGCATCGAGTGTGCAGGCCGGCGCGTAGCCAAGCTGCGCGCGCGAGGTACTCAGATCTGCAACGCAACCGAAGATGTCGCCCACCCGGAACTCGCCCTTGTCTTCCATCGACACCGGCTTTCCTGCGGCGCGGGCGAGAGCATTCGCAATGTCGGCGATGGTGCTCGACACGCCGGCGCCCACATTGAAGACCGCGCCGGACGCCACGTCCTGCGTCAGCGACAACAGGTTGGCGGCGACCACATCCGATACATGCACGAAGTCTCGCACCGGCAAGCCGCCTTCGTAGACCGAAATCGGCTGACCCGCGCAGATGCGCGAGTAGAAGATCGACACCACCCCGGTGTACGGGTTGCGCAAGGACTGGCGGGAGCCGAACACATTGAAGTAGCGCAGGATGGTGGCCGGGATACCGAAGGTCGAGGCGGCGTAGCCGACGTAGTCTTCCTGCTGCTTCTTGGTGATCGCATAGACCGAAAACGGCTCGGCCAGCTTGTTCTCGGGTGTCGGTACAACATCGAGATCAGCGCCGCACACCGGACAGGGCATGGCGAACCGGCCTGCCTGCAGACGCTCCCGGGCGCGGGCGCCCGGAAACTGTGCGCCATGTTCGGCACACCGATAGGCCCCCTCGCCGTAGATGGCCCGGGACGAAGACAGCAGGAAGCGCTTGATCTTGTGCCCACCCTTGACGATGCCCTCGATCAGGGTCGTCGTGCCGAGGCAATTCACGCGCACGTAGTGGGCCATGTCGTACATGCTTTGCCCCACGCCGGTCAGCGAGGCGAAGTGGAACACGGCATCAACGCCTTCCAGCGCGCGCGCGACATCGGCTGCGTCGCACACGTCCCCGACCATCAACTCGACTTCAGGCGCGAGGTAGACCGGTCGTTGCCGGCCCTCGCCATGTATCTGCGGATCGAGTATGTCGAGCGCACGCACGCTGTGGCCGTGCGCGAGAAGCGCATCGGCGGTATGCGAGCCGATGAAACCAGCACCACCCGTAATCAGTACTCGCATTGACGACCCCGCTTTCGGCTCAGAATGAGTAGCGCATTTCGCCGTAATAGCGATCCGATTCGCCGTAACGACCGAAGAAACCATTCGAGTTGCCGCCGAAAAGGTCGGCGCCGAACATGGCGCGCAAATTCGACTGAACGCGCCAGATGACCTTCGGCCGGAACATGTAGTCGTTGCGCACCAACGACTGCACCCACAGCACCTCGCCTTCCACGCGTTCGCCGAATTTGTGGTGATACAGCAGCGACATGCCGTTCTCGCGCTTGGACGCCAGCAACTCCGGTGCGCGATCGTTGTGATAACGCTCGAAGTACTGGACGTTGAAACGCGCTTCGTTCTCGAGCGGGAAATCGAGGCCAACCGCGTAGTCGACCATGTTCTGCTTGACCAGGCCGTCCGCGCCGGGCAGCGACGTCGGCGCGCGCCGGTCCAGCGTCAGCACCCCTTCGGCGCGCAGCAACACGCGGCCGAAGTCCTTGCTCAGCGTTGAACCGTACTGATGTATCCAGTCATGCTCCGGCGTATACACCGCGGTCGGACCGACGATCTGGCGGGCGAAGGTCGGGTTGACGTCGAGGCTGCGGTAGTAAAAGGCCGACAGGTCCCAACCCTTCATCAGCGTGCTGACGCGCAGACCGTAGTTCGAATTGCTCAACTTGCGATCCGGTCGCACCTGATCGTTGTAGACAGCTGTCAACCCGGAGATTTCGGGCTGGACAGGGTAGTAGTCGCCGCCGAAACGCCCGATGTTGTCGACGCTCACATAAGGTATCCAGACGACTTCCGCATGCACATTGCCGAGGAAGTACTCGGCGCGTGCGGCCCACTGTGGAATACGCAACTGGTCGAATTCGGGGTTGAAGAATTCGCGGGTGTCCTTGGCCGATACGACGTCGGCGAAGAAAAGACCGACCATTTCGCCCCATACGATGTGCTGGCGTCCGAGTCGAAGTTCCATGTTGCCCAGCGGCACATCGACGAACACCTCACGCCACTGGAACTCGCTGCGCTTGTCGTCACGCACATTCGCATTGTAGAAATCGTCTTCCCAGCCATAGGCGAAATCGTAATCGACGCGCCCGAAGGCCTTCCACTTGATGCCCTGCCCGAAGCTGCCGCTGCGCCCCAACTCGTTGCGCCAGCGCGCCTTCGACCAGTGGCTGTCACCGGCCACGGTGCGGGCCAGTTCGAACTGCGTGAATCCCTTCCAGCCGGACGTCGCGGGTGCCGATGCTTCGCCCAGATCCGGCAATGAACCCCCTGCGTCCGACTTCGCCGGTGTGTCGGACGCCGGTGCGTCGAGGAAGAGGTCGTCCAGCGGATCGGCGGCGTGCGCTGGGGGAAATGCGACAAGCAGCGCGATGGCCAACGATGGAATGACCGCATTCCGCTTCATCGGGGGCATGACTCGGGACATCATCACGCCGCCTTGTCGGCAGCCGGCTTCGGCGGCTTGACATATGACCACTCACCCGGCGATTTCTGCACACCCAGTGCGGTCAATTCGCCGTCTTCGATGCGGACCAGACGGTCGGCCATCGACATGACGCGCTTGTCATGAGTGGAAAATATGAAGGTTGTTTTCAAGGTACGGTTGATCTCACGCATCAATTCAAGAATCGCGTCACCCGTCTTGCGATCAAGGTTGGCGGTCGGTTCGTCTGCCAGCACGATAGCGGGCTGTGCGGCCAGCGCCCGGGCGATCGCCACACGCTGGCGCTGGCCGCCGGACAATTCGTTCGGTCGATTATTCATCTTTTTGCCCAGTCCGACCACGTCCAGGAAATAGCGGACGCGCCGGTCTCGTTCTTCCTTGCCGACTTCCGGCAACTGAAGCAACGGATACTCGACGTTTTCGTAGGCGGTGAGTACCGGCAGCAGATTGAAGGTCTGGAATATGAAACCGATGGTGCGAGCGCGCAGCCCGGCCAGTTGATCCGGCGTCTGACCGGACACATCCTGCCCGTTGATCAGTATCTGCCCGCTGGTCGGCGTGTCGATGCAACCGATCAGATTGAGGAGGGTCGACTTGCCGCTGCCGGAGGGACCGGCGATGGCGATGAACACGCCGTCCTCAATATCGAGCGTGATATTCTTCAACGCGGTCACCAGCTGGCCGCCCAGCATGTAACTGCGGCTCACGTTCCGGATCTGGACGACGTTATTCATCAATACGCCCGGCTAGAGTTGAGGGCGGGACGCCCGCCACTGGAGACATCACGAATGGCATTGCTTTCCTGCATCCGTCCGGCTGAACGACGGACCCGCTCATTGCGCGCTGCAGCAGTACCCAATCGCCTGGCATCGCTTGCTCGCTGCGTACTCGCTTCGGTCGCATTGGGTTCGGCATTTCTTGTTGCCCAGCCTGCCTTTGCTCAGGATGCCGCGAGTATAGTGGAAAAGGCCGACACGATCCGCTTCCCGCGCGAGGCCTTCCAGGTCGAAGTCAGCATCACGTCAAACAGCTCGAGCGGTGAAGAATTCCGCAAGTTCAGGATTCTGTCCAAGGGCAGCAGCAACACGATCATCCAGACCATCGAACCGGCGTCCGAGCGCGGGCAGATACTGTTGATGAAAGAACGTGACCTGTGGGCATTCCTGCCGACGGTATCGCAACCGGTACGCCTCTCCCTCGCCCAGCGTCTGACGGGTCAGGTGGCAAACGGTGATCTTGCGCGCGCCAATTTTTCCGGGGATTACACGCCCAGACTGATCGGGGTCGAGAAGATCGATGGCGCCGATCACCATGCACTGGAGCTCACGGCAGTGGATCGCTCGGTGACCTATGCACGCGTGCTCTACTGGGTCCGTGTGAGCAATGGCGCGCCACACAAGGCCGAGTTTTATTCACTTTCGGGAAAACTGCTGAAAACCTGCGTGTACGACGAGTACAAGACCTTGGGCGGAAAATTGCGGCCGACGCGGCTGGTCATGCAGGATGCCCTCAGGGAAGGCGATCAATCTGTGCTTGAATACAGCGCATTGCAGTTGCGCGAACTCCCGGACAAGATATTCACGAAGGAATATCTGAAAAAGGTGGAGTAGCCGCATCCTGCCGTCACGTCGCGGAACGAATCCAGCGTCGTCTATCGTGGTCAGATCATCATGTTTCTGCTCGAAGTCGGAAACCTAAAAGATAATTTTGCCAAGTATTTCTCGGTGGAAGCGGCCGTCACCGACGAACTCAAGCACGAGGTGTTTCGCGTCAGACACGCGGTGTACTGCGAAGAGCTTGGCTACGAAAACACCAATCCGGAACACCAGGAAACCGACAGCTACGACGAGCGGTCATTGCACATCGCGTTGCGCGCACAGGCACACGGCCGCATTGTTGGCTGTGTCCGGCTGGTGCAGTGCGACCCCGATACGCCGGAAAAACTGCTGCCATTCGAAAATCTCTGCGCCGATGCCATAGACCGGTCGATCATCGATCCGGCGAAGGTGGATCGATGCGCCATGGTCGAAATTTCGCGCCTGGCGGTGTTGTCCGATTACCGCAAGCGGAAGGGCGACAGCGGCAGCCCGATGGCGATTTCCGACGAAGACATGGGCACGCGCGATCAGCCGCGTTTCCCGTACATCCCGGTCGGCCTGTATCTGGGCCTGCTCGTGGCGGCGGAACTGCACGGCATCGAACACTTGTTCACGCTTACCGAAGCGCGGCTGGCGCGACACCTGTCGGCGCTGGGGTTTCGCATACACCTGATCGGGCGCGCGATCGAACATCGCGGCAAGCGCGTGCCGTCAGTCATCTACCGCACCGAACTGATGGCCCACCTGCCCGCTTTCATGCAGCCGCTGTACGACCAGATGAAGCAGGACATGTCGCGCCAGTACGCGTGCGAGCCGGCCTGAATCAAGATTGCTTCGCCGGCGGCGGGCCGGCTACTGCCTGATTGCCTCCAGTTCGAAGGTCAGCGCCACTTCATCGCCGACCAGCCCCTTTTCCACGCCGTAGGTCATGCCCCATTCGCTGCGCCGTATCGTCGTGCGCGCCGAAATGCCCAGCGTGTGCTTCTTGTGGCCGAACGGGTAGCTGGCCGCCTTGTTCAGCGTCACGTCGAGCGTGACCGGGCGGGTCTGGCCTAGCAGAGTCAGCTTGCCTGCCAGCTTGCCGGCTGCAGGGCTGGTCGTTTCGAATCCGGTGGCTTCGAACACGATGTCCGGATACTGTTTGGCGTCGAGGAAGTCGTTTTCCCGCACGTGGTTGTCGCGCGCCTTGTGGTTGGTGAACACGCTGTCGGCCGACACGACGACGCGCCCCGAACTGAGTTTGCGCGTCTGTTCGTCGTAGACGAAGCTGCCCTTGCCTTTCAGGAACAGGCCGAGGGTGTCGGCGAAGCCGATGTGGGCGACCCCGAAACCGATCGAAAAGTGATCGGGATCGATGTCGTAGGTGCGCGGCTCGGCGTGCGCAGCAACACCAAACGTGCCGCAGGCCAGTGCGACAAGCA
Source organism: Methyloversatilis sp. (assembly GCF_030696805.1). Taxonomy (GTDB): domain Bacteria; phylum Pseudomonadota; class Gammaproteobacteria; order Burkholderiales; family Rhodocyclaceae; genus Methyloversatilis. The sequence goes on from NZ_JAUYRO010000034.1 coordinate 78,583, forward strand.
GCGGGCGGTACAGCTGCTGCAGAAGCGGATGCGTCGTTTTCATGGCAAGCCCTCCCGGTTCAGTCGGAAATCCGACAAAGATCAGTGTGCGCCCGCCGGCGGTACAGCCAGCGGATGTCGATGAAGAACGAGGCGGCGAGCGCAAGCAGAGCGACGCCCAGCAGCGCGGCCGTGGTACGCGCATCGACGGCCGGCAGCAGGCACGCCAGCAGGCAGGCCACTTGCACCACACATACCGTCTTGCGGCGCACGCTGTCCGGCAGCGGGTGATCGAGCCAGCGCCAGACCGGCATCGCGGCGACGAAGGCGTAGCGCATCGCCCCGATCGCCAGTACCCAGGGCCCGACCTTGCCGAGCAGTACCGGCGCCAGGCACAGCACCGCGATCAGGAATGCGTCGAGTTCCATGTCGAAGCGCGCACCGAAATCGCTGGCGGCGTCAAAGCGGCGGGCGACCCAGCCATCGACCCCGTCGAGCAGCAACGCGGCAAGCGCCAGCACGGCGAACGGCGTCGCCTGTGCCGCCAGCGAAGATGGGCTCGCCAGCGCGCCGGCCAGCAACGCCACCAGCAACGCGCGAAACAGCGTCACGCGATTGGCCGCGCCCAGCGGCCGACGCCCGTCCGGCCAGCAGCGCAGCAGCAATGCAGCCATCACCATATAAACAAGCAGCGTGGCAACGCCGACCCCCGGCGGCAGATCGAGCGCGTGCGCAAGGGTGGCCGTCAGGATGGCGAGCAGCACGCCACCCGCCAGCAGATCCACCCACATCGGCGGCACCGCGTTCAACGGTCGCGCGTCACCCAGTCCTGCTGCCAAGCCGATCTCCCTGAGTCCTGTCCCGCGGTGTCTGCAATTTCCGACATCGTGCAACCTTCAGTCGTGGCGGCACGTCCATCCACCTGCATACTTCAGCTCGCGTTTCGATCCGTTGAAGCACCGAATCGTTCGCTCACGACGAAAAACCATGCCCACCGATCACACGTCTGCATTCTGGACCGTCCCGCCCGGCGCCGGCGAACTGCGCACCGAAGCGCTGCCTGCGCTGCGCGCCGGTGAGGTGCGCGTGCGCGCGCTGTACAGCGGCATCAGCCGCGGCACCGAAAGTCTCGTATTCCGTGGCGAAGTCCCGGCAAGCGAGTATCAGCGCATGCGCGCCCCATTCCAGCAAGGGGACTTCCCCGGTCCGGTGAAGTACGGCTACATCAGCGTCGGCATCGTCGAGGACGGCATGGGCAAACAGGCGGCAGCGCTGCGCGGCCGCACCGTGTTTTGCCTGCACCCGCACCAGCAGCGCTATGTGGTGCCGGCCGACGCTGTCGTGCCGCTGCCCGAAGGCCTGCCGGCGGCGCGCGCAGTATTGGCCGCCAATATGGAAACCGCGATCAACGCCGTGTGGGATGCCGCGCCATCGGTCGGTGATCGCATTGCGGTCATCGGGGCCGGCGTCGTCGGCACCCTGGTCGCCTGGCTTTGCGCGCGCATCCCGGGCACCCAGGTTTCGCTGATCGACATCGATCCGGGCCGAGCCGCGCCGGCCGCTGCGCTCGGCCTCGCCTTGCGCGTGCCCAACGCGGCCGACTGCCCACAGGAATGCGACCTCGTCATCCATGCCAGCGGCAGCGCCTCCGGCCTGCGCAGCGCGCTGGCGATGGCCGGCTTCGAAGCGACCGTGGTCGAAATGAGCTGGTTCGGCCAGCAGACGGTCGCGCTGCCACTGGGCGAAGCCTTCCACGCAAAGCGCCTCACGCTGCGTTCCAGCCAGGTCGGTCACCTGCCGCCCACGCGACTGCCGCGCTGGACTTATCGGCGGCGTATGGAACTCGCGCTGTCGCTGCTCGTCGACCACAGTCTTGACGCCCTGATCAGCGGTGAAAGCGATTTCGCCGGGCTGCCCGAACTGATGCCCGCGCTGGCTACGGATGGCGCCGGTGTGCTGTGCCACCGCATCCGCTACCCGGGCGCCTGACCTTCTGCCCTGTTTCCCCACACCAAGGACCTTCCATGTACAGCCTCACCGTCCGCGACCACATCATGATTGCGCACAGCTTCCAAGGCGAAATCTTCGGCCCGGCGCAGCGCATGCACGGCGCCACCTACCTGATCGACGTGTGTTTCCAGCGCGCCGAACTCGACGCCGACGGGCTGGTGATCGACATCGGCCTCGCCAGTACCGTGCTGCATGAGGTGCTGGCCGACCTGAACTTCCGCAACCTCGACGAAGAACCCGCCTTCAAGGGCCGGAACACGACGACCGAATTCATGGCGCGCGTGGTGTTCGACCGCATCGCTGCCGCCACGCGCGACGGCCGGCTGGGCGACAGCGGGCGCGGGCTGGATCGGCTGAAGGTGACATTGCACGAATCGCACGTCGCCTGGGCCGGCTACGAAGCGGATCTGTGACGCTGCATTTCATCGTCGCGGGCGACCCGGCGCAGCACACTGGCGGCTACCGCTACGATGCGCGCATCGTGGCCGCGCTGCGCGCACGCGGCTGGGCCGTCGAGGTGACCGGCCTGCCCGGCCGCTTCCCCGACGCCGACGACACGGCGCGCCGTGCGCTGCAGCGCACGCTGGCCGCGTTGCCCGACGGCAGCGCCGTGGTGATCGATGGTCTGGCACTTGGCGGCCTGCCCGACGTCGCGGCGGCGCACGCCGGGCGGCTGCGCCTGATTGCGCTGATCCACCATCCGCTGGCCGACGAAACCGGTCTCGACGCCGACCGGCGCCGTGCCCTGCTGCGCAGCGAATGCGTGGCGCTTTCGCACATGGCCGGCATCGTCACCAGCAGCCATTTCACGGCGCGCCGGCTGGCCGACCATGGTGTTGGAGGCAGACCACTTGCCGTCGTCGAACCGGGCGTCGACGCCGCTCCGCTGGCCGCCGCCGACCACGCACCGCCGCGACTGCTGTGCGTGGCCACCGTCACGCCACGCAAGGGCCACAACGTGCTGATCGCCGCGCTGGAGTCGATCGCCGACCTCGACTGGACCTGCGACTGCATCGGCTCGACCACCCGCACGCCGGAACACGCGGCACAGGTTGCCGAGCAGATTTCCGCCGCCGGCCTCTATGCGCGCATCCGCCTGCACGGCGAATGCAGCGACGCAACGCTGGCCGATGCGTGGCTGGCCGCCGACCTGTTCGTGCTGCCATCGCATTACGAAGGCTATGGCATGGTGATTACCGAAGCGCTGGCGCACGGCCTGCCGGTGCTCACGACGACCGGCGGTGCGCTGGCCGACACCTTGCCGCCGGGCACCGGCGTTGCCGTCGCGCCCGGTGACGCGCCGGCGCTGGCGGCAGCGCTGCGCCACCTGATCGGCGACACCTCCACCCGCCATGCGCTGCGCGCAGGCGCACGCGCCTTGCGCCCCGAGCTGCCGGACTGGACCGTCGCCGGCGACGCCTTCGCCACCGCGCTGCGGAACATGCTCGCCGTGGCGGATCAGACCGCATGAGCGCCCCACTTCTGCGCGCAGACACGCCGCATCCGGACACGCTGTTCGACGCTGGCTGGCTCGCACTGCGCCGTCCGGCCGACACGGCCGCGCGGGTCGACACGCTGAACCGGCTGGCGCACGACTGGCTGCGCGCGCGGGCCGGCCGGCCGCTGCGACTGATCGATCTGGGCAGCGGCAGCGGCGCCAATCCGCGCTACCTCGCGCCCCGGCTGCCCGGACCGCAGCACTGGCAGCTGGTCGACCACGACCCGGCACTGCTCGCGCTGGCACAAGGCAGTTGCGGCCTGCTGTGCGACAGCGACGGCAGGCCGGCCGACGTGAACACGCTGCTGCGGTCGCTGCACATGCTGTCCGAAGACGACTTTGCCGGCAGCGATCTGGTCAGCGCCTCGGCGCTGATCGACCTGGTCGACGAAGGCTGGCTGGTCCGCTTCGCCGACGCCTGTGCCTACGCAGGCTGCGCGGTGCTGATCACGCTCAGTGTCGATGGTCACTGGGTGATCGAAGATGGCGAGGTGGCTGATCCCGACGACGCCTTCGTGCGCACTGCCTTCAATGCACACCAGCAACGAAACAAGGGCGCCGGAGCGGCAAGCGCAGCGAGCGACGGCGTGGACAGAAATGCCGGCCCCGCGCTCGGCGCCCGCGCAGCGCCGCGGCTGGCCACGCTGCTTGAAGCTCAGGGGTTTCGCGTCACGCTGGCCTACAGCCCGTGGCTGCTGCATGCCGCCGACGCCGGCCAGCGTGCGCTCGCCGCCGCCCTGCTCGACGGCTGGCGCGCGGCGGCAGCCGAACAGTGCCCGCATGCGGCTGCTCGCATCGAGGCGTGGCACGTACGCCGGCAACTGGCGCTGGCGCGCGAATCGACCCGTATCGAAGTCGGCCATTTCGATCTGTACGCCGAACCCGGCGTAGAAATATGAGAACAGGCGGCGCCGCATGGCGCTATGCGATCGGTGCCGCATTGCTGATCGGCCTCGCCGTCACGCTGGATAGCGCGTCGATCGGCGCGGCCATCAGCGGCGCATCGCCCGGCTGGCTGATCGCTGCACTGCTGCTCAGCGTGCCGCAGGTGGCGCTGTCGGCCTGGCGCTGGCGCTATACCGCCGCCCGCCTGGGCGCGCCGCTGGGCCGGCGGCAGGCGTACGCCGAGTACTACCTTGCCACCTTTCTGAACCAGGTGCTGCCGGGCGGCGTGGCCGGCGACTTGGCACGTGCCTGGCGACATGCGCGGGACGGGGATGCCGGCCGTGCTGCCTGGCAGGCCGTGGTGATCGAGCGCGCATCCGGCCAGTTCGTGCTGCTGCTCTGCGCTCTGGCGGGGCTGGCCGCATCGGCGCCGCTGCAGGCCGCCCTGGCGCGCGCAATCGACGGTCGGTCCGGCTGGATCTTCGGCGCGCTTCTCGCCGGCACCGTTGCCGTCGTTCTGCTGCTGCGCCGGTGCGCCCGCCCGTCCGGGCGCCTCGTTGAGGTGCTCAGGCGCAGCCTGCTGGCGCGCGAGGTATGGCCGGTGCAACTACTGGCGTCGGCCGGCGTCGTGCTGAGCTACATCACCGTATTCATATGCTGTGCTCGCATGCTCGGCGTGACGCTTCCGACTTCCGAACTGTGGCCGCTGGTGCCCTGGGTGCTGTTCGCAATGGCGATCCCGCTGTCGGTCGCCGGCTGGGGCGTGCGCGAAGGCGCAGCCGCCCTGATCTGGGCCGCCGCCGGGCTTGACCCGGCGCAAGGCGTGGCGATTTCCGTGGCTTACGGTCTGGTGGTGCTGCTGTCCAGCCTGCCCGGCGCACTGGTGCTGCTGCGTCAGCGCACCCGCGTCGCGTCCAGTTCAAGGTCGAACAACGTGTCGCTGCCGCAGGCATAACTGCGACAGCGCGGGCGAAGCGCCTCATCGAGGGTGGCGATCGGCGGCAAGGTCAGACCCGGTCGGCCGGAGCCGATCAGCAGCGGCGCGACCATGACGTGCAGCCGGTCGAGCGCACCGGCCTGCACGAAGCGAGACACGGTCACCCCGCCGCCTTCTATCAGCACGCGGTTCAGGCTGCGCGACGCCAGCAGTGCGAGCACCGCCTGCGGCGCGAATCCGTCTGCATCCGCGGTCAGCTCGATGCATTCGACGTGGGCCGGCGTTGCGACAGTACCCCGACCGGGTGCGACCACATGCAGCGTCGGCGCATCCGCCTGTTCGAACAGCGCCCCGCAGCGCCGCGCCCGCGCGCGCGGATCGAGCACGACGCGCACCGGATGCGGCCCGACGACATGGCGTACCGTCAGTTGCGGTTGATCGGCGTCCGCCGTGCCGACACCGACCACGACCGCATCGACCACGGCACGCAACCGGTGCAGGTGACGACGCGCTTCGTCGCCATTTATATAGTGCGAATGACCGCTGTCGGTCGCGATGCGCCCGTCCAGGCTCTGGCCGATCTGCGCGATGGCGAGCGGCGCATCGCGCGCCACCAGCGGCAGAAAAATGTCGAACAGCGCTGCGGCTGCAGCGCCGGCCGGCGGCGTACTGGTCCACGCGCCGCCCGGCGCCACCTCGAGCGTGACGTGCTCATGACGGAAACTTGTCAGCGTGATTGCGGACCAATCCACGCAACGGGCCTGCAGGACGAGGGGCCAAGCTTCACCTTCGACGACTTCGGTCAGCGACATCCGCAACACATTCCTTCATGGAGTGACTGCCTCGACACGACAGCGGACGGGCAACGGGCCTCTTCAAACAACATCAATATCGAATCCAACATCCGATCGGAAACACGACATGCGCCAAGCCGAACGAGCCCTGTTTGACCTGCGACGCGGCGTCCCGGTGCTGCTGGCCGACCTCGGCAGCGACACACTGGTACTGCCGGTCGAAGCACTGACCGACAATGCACTGGCCGATGCGCAACTGCTGACCGGCAGCTTGCCGCAATTGGTGCTTACGCGTCATCGCATGGCGGCACTCGGTCACCTTATCAGCGATGAGGCGCAGGCGCTCACGCCCTCCGGCCTGACCGACAGTGCGCAGGTGCGCCGTCTGGCCAGTGCGCGCGACGCGCGGCTGCCCGACAGTCTGCGGCGCGCGCCGGCCAGCGCGGGGGCCGCAGCCGCGCTGCGCTTGCTCGGGCGCGCACAGCTGCTGCCGGCAGCGGTCGTCTTCCCGGTGCTGCCCACGCGCGCCGCGCTGGTCGCCGGCGAAATCGCCAGCGGCAACCTGCTGTCGGTCAGTACGGCCGACGTGCTGGCGCTGTGCGACGGCGGTCACGGCGTGCTTACGCGCATCAGCGAGGCACGCATTCCGCTGGCCGACGCCGACAAAGCCCGCTTCGTCCTGTTCCGCGAAGCCGACGGCCTGCGCGAGCACGTCGCCATCGTCATCGGCGATCCGGACGAGTGGGCGGAGCCGGTGCCGGTGCGGCTGCATTCATCCTGTCTGACCGGCGACCTGTTCGGCAGCCTGCGCTGCGACTGCGGCGAACAGCTGCGCCGGGGCGTGGCGGCAATCAACGCGCAGGGCGGCGGCGTGCTGCTCTACCTGTCGCAGGAAGGACGCGGCATCGGGCTGGCGAACAAGCTGCGTGCCTACGCGCTGCAGGACGACGGCCTCGACACGATCGATGCCGACCAGGTCATCGGCTTCGGCGACGACGAGCGCGATTTCCGCATCGCGCGCCAGATCCTCGACCAGCTCGGTGTGTCGCGTGTGCTGCTGCTGACCAACAATCCGGGCAAGATCGACGCGCTGCGCCACGCCGGCATCAATGTGGTGGCGCGGCAGGCGATCTACGGTGACCTCACGTCGCAGAATCAGCGCTACCTGGAAACCAAGGCGCGCCGTCAGGGACACAACCTGGGCGAGTTGCTCGGCATGCGGCCGCTGGCCGACGGCGCCGGTCGTGCCTGAACTCGCGGTGACTCGCTCAGCGCGGCACCGGCTCGAGCTGCGCCAGGTCGAAGTCGTGCGCCTCGTCGATCAGTTGTGCCAGCCGGGCGGCGAAGTGATCGACCAACTGTGCGCCCAGTGCGGCGGTGGCGTTCAGCGCATTACCGGTGGCTCCCGAAACATGCAGGTCCTGCGCCATCCAGCCGAAGCCCGCCTCACCTTCCGGTCCGAGCAGGCAGCCGTCGGCCGCCATCTGCACACCCAGACTGCGAAAGTCGCCGAGCGCCTCGCGGCGCACGGCGTGCGGGGCCAGATGCAGCATCATCGACGTTTCAAGCGCGCCGCCGTGCAGGCCATGCCGAAGCTCGTCTGCGTCGAGCACACCCGGCGGCAGTGCGAAACGGAAGTAATTGGCACGCACCACCAGCATGCCGTGTGCGGCGCGCAGCTTCAGCGCGGCCAGATCGACCAGCGACTTGTTGCCGCCATGGCTGTTGAACAGCACCAGCCGGCGGAAGCCGGCGCGCGCCACGCTGTCGCCCAGGTCGCACAGCGCAGACAGCGCGGTTTCGGGGCCCAGGCTCAGGGTACCGGCAAAGGCGCTGTGTTCCAGACTGAGCCCGACCGCCAGCGGCGGCAGCACGCACACCGGCACACCGGCGCGCACACGCGGCAGCGCTGCCGCGACCAGTCCGTTCGCGATATCGAGATCGGTGCTCAGAGGCAGGTGTTCGCCATGCTGTTCGATCGCGGCCAGCGGAAGCATCGCCACACCATCGCACGCCGCGCGTTGCGCGATAAGCCCTGGTGTCAGATCCTGCCACCATGGGCTGTCGCCCGACTGCCTTTCGCCCACTCCGTCTGCCATGCCGTGTCTCCGTTGAATGCCTTGGCGCTGCCTGTCCGTCCCGATACTACCGGGCTCGCCGACCCGCAGCTGAAACCGCACCGCGCCCGCCGCCCCGACCCCGCAGCCTGAGTCCCGTGATGCCCTGCCCACCCGCGACGCTTCAAAGCGTTGTTCGACTGCTGCTTGCACTGATCGTGCTCAACGCGCTGCTCGCCTTCGGCAATCTGTGGCCGAGCGCCTGGCCGCGACCCGAGGTGCGCCTGTCGGTCGACCTGTTCGCCGGTGTGATCTCGCTGGTGCTGTGGACGCGCTGGCGCGGTGCCGTTTCGGCGCGCGGGATCGGCGTCGTCGCGGCGCTTGCCAGCCTGTGGGTGCTGCTGCACTACATCGACGTGACCATTCCGGCGCTGCTCGGCCGGCCGGTGAACGCCTGGTGGGACGGTCAGCACCTGTGGCAGCTGGCGCGCATGGGTGGCGAGTTCGCCGCCGTCTGGCAAATCGCCGCGGCAGTGCTCGCCGCCTGTGCCGGGCTGGCACTGCTGTTCGCATTGGTGCGCGCCTGCGTGCGCGCAGTCGCCATGGCGGCCGCCACACCACGCTGGCAGGCGCCGCTGGCTGCGCTCGGCACGGCCGTGCTGCTGACGCACGGCGCGGCGTCGTTGACCGGCCATGATGTGAAGCGCCTGTTCGCGCCGCCGGTCGGCACGATGGTGGCTCAACAGGCCAGCCTGCTGAGCCGCGCGCTTTCACGCACCGCGGGCGGGCAGCAGCTCGGTCCCGGACCGGCGTTCGACCGCGACGTCGCTGCGCTCGGTGGCGCCGACGTGCTCGTGCTGTTTGCCGAAGCCTATGGCGCGATCACGCTGGACCGGCCGGAACTGGTCACGGCGTTGGCCGAACGGCGCCGCTCGCTGCAGCGCGCGCTCGACGCCGGCGGCCGGCAGGTCGTGTCAGCGCGCGTCACATCGCCGACGTTCGGCGGCGCCTCCTGGCTGGCCCACGCGGCAATGCTGTCCGGCATCGACACGCAGGATCCGGATGATTACGCGCTGTTGCTGACCACGCAGCGTCCCACGCTGGTCAGCCACTTCGCGCAGCACGGCTACCGCACCATAGGCTGGATGCCCGGCCTGCAGCGCCCCTGGCCCGAGGGTGCCTTCTACGGCTTCGACCGCCTGGCCGACGCCGACAACACCGGCTACGCCGGCCTGCCTTTTGGCTACTGGCGCATTCCGGATCAGGTATCGATCGCGCTGCTGCAGCAACAGGAGCTGCAGGGCGCAACACATGCCGCACGCGACGCCGGCGACGGCCTGCGCAATGTGTCACTGCGCAGCGCTGACGCGACGGCACCGCGCACGCCGCGCTTCATCGTGTTTCCGACGCTCACCACGCATGCGCCGTTCCGGCCGGTGCCGCCGTATCTGGCCGACCCGCAGCGCCTGCTCGCTGCCGATGCGTTCTCCGATGACGATGTCAACCGGGCGCTGACCGCACCGGTGTCGTGGACCGACCCGACGCCGGCCTATATCGACGCGATGCACTATCAGTTCGACTGGCTGACCCGCTGGCTGCGCGAGGAGGCGCCGCACAACATGCTGCTCATCGTGATCGGCGACCACCAGCCGATCGGCGGCGTCACCGGGCCGGATGCGTCATGGGATGTGCCGGTGCATGTGATCGGCACCGATGAGGCCGTACTGGCACGTCTTGAAGCGGCCGGATTCCGTCGCGGACTGCAGCCCGACGCGACGGCGCTGGGGCCGATGCACGGCTTGACGCAAATGCTGATCGACGCGTTTGCCGGCGATCTCAGCCGGCGGAGCGCCCTGATGCCCTGAGCTTTGCCGGCGTGAGACCGAGCCGCGCGTGCAGCACGCGGGTCAGGTGCGCCTGATCGGAAAAGCCGCACGAGGCCGCAATTTCCTTCACCGCCAGATCGCCTATCGTCAGCAGTTCGCGGGCGCGCTTCACGCGCTGATCGATCACGAAGGCGTGCGGCGCTCGCCCCTGGGTTTCGCGGAACCGGCGACTGAAGGTGCACACGCCCAGCCCCGCCGCTTCGGCCATGTCTTCCAGCGTCAGTGCCTCGTGCAACCGTGATTCGATCAGATCGAGCACGCGCCGCAACTGGGCGGAGGACAGTCGCCCCGGGTCATGCGATGAACGGAAGCGCACGTCGGCGTAGTTGCGCAGCAGGTGCACCGCAAGCTGGGTGCCGAGCGCCTCGACGTACAGCGGGCCGCCCATGCCTTGCTGCTTCGCCTCACCGGTGATGGCGTCGGTGATGGCGACCAGCGTCGGGTCTTGTGCGCACAGAACATCCCGCAACCTCACCTCGGCCACCGAGCGTTCGGTGACTTCACCGGCCACGCGGTCCATCAGGGTGTTCGACAGATAGACGTGCGAAACGTCGACGTCCTGCGTCCAGTGCCAGTGCGACGCCTGCGACATGGTCAGCAGCGACGCGTCGCCCGGCGCGCAGTGAGCGCGCGACCAGTGATCATCGAAGCAGCGATCCATCGGGGTCTGGCCGGCGCTGTAGCGCACGACCATGAAATGATCGAGTGGCGGAATGGCGACGTCCAGCCCGGTGTAGTGATAGGCCCGGTGGGAGATGCCCTTCCAGCCGAGCTTGTCGCTCGAAGACAATACGGTTCCGGGTACCCAGTCAAGCAGCTCTTCCGGTGTGATGGCGCGTCCCATCGGTTTTCTCCTCCTGCCGGTCCGGTGCGGCCGATCGCCTGCCCTGAACGGTTTTGTCGGGGCGGCTCTCGCGTTCGACACATGCCGACGCCGTGCATTCCCCGCAATGAGCTTACCAGAGCGTCGCCGGCCTGGCTGAGACCGGGTCGCGAACGGTGTCGTGCCGCGGCCGACATGAAAACGGGGACCCGAAGGCCCCCGTCTTGCGCGTCCGCGACCGGCGACGACTTACTGCAGCTTGAAGCCGGCGTAGTTCGACGCCGTGACCTCGTCGCACTTCTGGCGATAGGTACCGACACCGCCGATATAGGACAGCAGACGACGCGGTTTGCCTTCGACGTTCGAGCCCATGTACCAGGAGTCGGTCTTGGTCACCAGCGTTGCGTTGGCAATTTCGTCGTGGTGCTCGACCCACTTGTCTTCCATCTCCCTGGTCGGCTCGATCACCTTCAGGTCATGGCTTTCCATGTACTTGATGCAGTCGGTCACCCAGTCAACCTGCTGCTGCAGGCACGTGGTCATGTTGCACAACGCAGCCGACGGCGCCAGTGGCGCGGCGGTGGTGAACAGGTTGGGATAGCCGTTCACCATCAGGCCCATGGTGCTGCGGATATCCTTGTTCCAGTCTTCGGTCAGCGAGCGGCCGCCACGACCCCGGATGTCCATGCGGGTCAGCGCGCCGGTGCCGGCGTCGAAACCGGTGGCCAGGATGAGCACATCCAGTTCGTGGATCTTGCCATCGGCCGTCTTCACGCCTTCCGGTGTCACGCAAACAATCGGCGAGGCCTTCACGTCGACGATTTCGACGTTCGGACGCATGAAGGCTTCAAGGAACTGCGTTTCCAGCGGCACGCGGTGGGTGCCGAAACCGTAGCTGGTCGGGATCAGCTTTTCGGCCAGCACCGGGTCCTTGATGCGTTCGCGCATTTTCTCGCGCACGAATTCGGACACTTCGTCATTCACCTTCTGGTCGGTGAACATTTCCGGGTACAGCGTGAGCCAGAAACTCAGCGAGCCGTCGGCCCACACCTTTTCCATCAGTTCGCGGCGCGCCTCGGGCGTCATGTCGTAGAAGCTGTCGCCGGCGAAGTCGTAGTCGAAACCGGCGAAGGTGCCCTGCACGCGCTTGCGCATGTCGTGGAAACCTTCCTTCTGCGCCGCGCGGTCGCTGTCGCCGTACTTCGGGTTGCGCATCGGAATGATGTATTGCGGCGTGCGCAGGAACACCTTCATGTGGCCGACCTGGCTGGCAATGGTCTGGATGACCTGGATGCCGGTCGCGCCCGTGCCGACGACGCCGACGCGCTTGCCGGCAAGCTGCACCGGCTCCTTTGGCCAGCGCGCCGTGTGAAAGATCGGGCCCTTGAAGGTTTCCTGCCCCGGAAAGGTGGAGGTCAGCGGGGCCGACAGCATGCCGGCGCACGACACGAAGTACTTGGCGTCGAGCACTTCACCGGCATCGGTGCGGATCTGCCAGCGGTTCGTTGCTTCGTCGAAACGGGCACTCACGACACGGGTGTTGAAGCGGATGTCCTTGCGCAGGTCGCAGCGGTCGGCGATGAAGTTCAGGTAAGCCTCGGTTTCCGGCTGGGCCGGGAAGCGCTCGCTCCAGTTCCACTCCTTCGCCAGTTCTTCCGAAAACCAGTACTGGTAGATGTAGGCCTGCGAATCAACGCGCGCGCCGGGGTAGCGGTTCCAGTACCAGGTGCCGCCCACGGCCGAGCCGGCTTCGATGGCCACCACGTTCAGGCCCTGCTGGCGCAGCCGGTACAACTGGTACATGCCGGCCACGCCGGCGCCGATCACCACCGCATCGAAAGTCGTCACCTTGCCCTGCATGTCGGCTGCCTTGGCAGCCACGGTAGATGTTGTCATTTTTCCTCCTCCTTATGAGTCTGTGTGCCGGTTCCTGGCGCGCCGCGGTGTCGGAAGACCAACCGGCCCTCCGCACGAACGCCATTGGAGCCCGACTGTAGAGACAGGCGTGCCGCGTGGCTTGAACAAAAGCAGCGATTGTTTGAACGAACCGGGCGATGTCGGCAGCCGCCGATCTCGATACCGCGCTCGCCTCCCTGTGGCGATCCACGGCCGGATCCGACCTCGCCTTCGCCGCGATCGTCGACAACCGCCCGACCGCCCGGTACCGGAACCCGACCGGCTGTTGCTGCGGGCGACTTCGCGGGCGGCCGGGCTGTGGGCTGTGGGCTGCGCAACGGCGGCGGGATGCCGCGCTTCGTCGCCATTGAGGGTGGGGGATCCTGCAGATTGCCACGGCTCAAGAACAGTCAAGCCGACGAAACAGGATCCATCAACGGCAGGCCCGGGCGGCGATACGACGATCGGGCTCAGGCAGTCCGGAGCATCCCTGTACATGTCGTGGCGGTGACCTACACTGCAGTCAGACAGCCTGAGGAGTCGCCAGCATGCGAATCGCCATTGCAAGCTCATCGGCCGTGGTCCTCTTCGCGTTTGCCGGCCCGACCGCGCACGCCGCAACCGCCTCCGTGTATGCGCACGTCGAGACGAGATACGAGCCGAACGTCATCGGTCCCAACACCTCGTCCTGCAACACCAACAACGACACGCGCGAGTGCAATCGCTTGCTCGACCAGCCGCTGCTGGTCACCGACCAGAATGGCGTGTCGACCGCCAGCCAGCTGCGGCGCGAAGTGTTTGCACCGACCAACACCGGCGGCGTTCCGAACTTCCTGCTGACCGGCAATGCCCATGCGCTTGCGCTGCCGGGTTCGCTGCACGCCTCGGTCACGGTCGCAGTCAGCGGCACGGGTGGCGCCTTCGTGCCGGGCATCAGCGGCTACGGCTACGCGGCGGTCGAAGACCGCATCCGGATCCGGTCTTCGACACTCGCCGACGGAACGGCCGTCACGCTGAGCACCGTATTCAACATCACCGGCATCGGCGAAGGCACGCTGTATGTGAACGTGGCCGGCAGACGCAACGGCATCGAGACGGTCCTGTTCGGCGATACCGAATCGTCGAACAGCGCCCTGAGAAGCATTGCGGGCATGGGTGGCTCGTTCATCGCCTACATCGGCGAAACGCTGGGTGTCGACTACAGCCTGCGCGCGTCGACCGGTGTCAGTACTGCGGCCTGGCGGGCGGACGAAGTGGCGAACGGGCGCATGTCGCAGTCGACCTACGGCAACTCCGCGTACCTGTATTTCGCTTCAGCCGACCCTGCCGTGGATGTCTATATCGACGGCGTGGGTGGCTACGACTACGTGCTGCCACCCGCTATTCCAGAACCGCACACGGCGCTGCTCATGCTGCTGGGCCTGACCGTCGTCGGCGCGGGCGCGCGGCGGCGGCGGCACGACAGCCCTGGTTCCGGAGGGGCGGCGGTATTCGTGAAAAGGAAGGCTTCTGGTTCTCGCCCCATTGAAGAACCGTGGCTCAAGACACTCATGCAGGTCTCCGGGCACTGAACCAGCAAACAGCGTGCTGAACCGACGGGCCGGTCGGCTGTCTGCGCAATTCGAACGGTCGGGAGCTGAAGTGGGCAGTCGAGGCGGCAATAGGCATCCTGGCCGACCGATGCCATGCTTTCACCCTGCACACATCCGAACTTCCTTTCATGAGCGTAGCCGCACAGGACACGGAGGTCGTCGTTTTCGACGGTCAGCCACTTGACGTAGAAGCCATTGATGCCATTGCGCGCGGCCGGCGGCGCGCATGCTTGTCCAGTGATCAACGGTTCCGCGACCGCATCGATGCCGGCGCACGGGCGGTGCTGCAATTGCTCGCCGACGAGGGCGTGATCTACGGCGTCACCACCGGCTACGGCGCATCGTGTACGGTACCGGTGCCCCCCTCCCAGATCGTCGAACTGCCGCATCACCTGTATGCGTATCACGGTGTGGGCATGGGACGCCTGCTCGACGCCGAAGAAACGCGTGCCGTGCTGGCGGCGCGCCTTGCCTCGCTGTGCCAGGGCATGTCCGGTGTGCGCCATGCGCTGCTGCAGCAGATCGAGGTGTTTCTGCGCCACGACATCCTGCCGTGCATTCCGGCCGAAGGTTCGGTCGGTGCCAGCGGCGATTTGACGCCGCTGTCTTACGTGGCGGCGGCGCTGTGCGGCGAGCGCGACGTGCTGTGGCAGGGCCGGAGAATGCCGGCCATAGAGGCGCTGCAACAGGCCGGTGTCGAGCCGCTGGCGCTGCAGCCGAAGGAAGGTCTGGCAATCATGAACGGCACAGCCGTCATGACCGCACTGGCCTGCCTCGCCTGGCAGCGGGCACAGCGGTGCAGCCGCATCGCCACCCGTCTGACCGCGCTCAACGTGTTCGCGACGGCGGGCAATCCGCACCACTTCGACGCGCTGCTGTTCGACGCCAAACCGCATCCGGGCCCGCGTGCGGTCGCGCGCTGGCTGCGCCGCGATCTGGCCTGCGCCGACGCCGCCGGCCGCAATCCCGCGCGACTGCAGGACCGGTATTCGCTGCGCTGCGCACCGCACGTGATCGGCGTGCTGGAAGACGCACTGCCTTTCACCCGGTCCTTGATCGAAAACGAACTGAACAGCGCCAACGACAATCCGCTGATCGACGCGGTATCGGGCCGTGTGCTGCACGGCGGCCATTTCTACGGCGGTCATGTGGCGTTCGCGATGGACAGCCTGAAGATCGCCATCGCCAATGTGCTCGACCTGCTCGACCGGCAACTGGCTCTGTTGGTGGACAGCCGCTTCAGCCATGGCCTGCCCGACAATCTGTCGGCCGCCACCGCGGATCGGAGCGCCATCAACCACGGGCTGAAGGCGTTGCAGATCGCGGTGTCCGCGTGGACCGCCGAAGCGCTGAAGGCGACCGTGCCTGCATCGGTGTTCTCGCGCTCGACCGAGTGCCACAACCAGGACAAGGTGAGCATGGGCACAATCGCGGCGCGCGACTGCCAGCGCATCCTCGATCTGGGCGATCAGGTGCTGGCCGCCCTGCTGATCGCGGCCCGGCAGGCCGTCACGCTGCGGCTGCGCATCGACGGCGGCACATTGCCGCCGGTGCTGGCCGAAACGCAGGCCTGGCTCGAGACGCAGATTCCGCTGGTGGTCGAGGACCGCGCACTCGATCGGGAACTGATCAGCCTGGTCAATGCACTGCGCGACAGCAGCGCATGCAGCGTGCTGGAGTCGGGCGGATGACGGCGCCCTGGTACGCCGACCAGGCGGCGCTCGCCCGGGTGCTGGCCGACCTGATCGCCGATGAAATCCGGCGTCTCCGGCCGGGCGGCTCCGCGCCTCCGCCACCGCCCTGGCCGCACGACCTGTCGCTGGGCGACACCGGCTTCGGCCTCGACTCGCTCGAACGCTACACGGTGGCCGCGGCAATCGCCGAAATGCTGCAGCTTCACGAATCTTCGGTGATCGATGAACTGCCTGCTGCGGGGCAGTTCGGCCAGTGGTGCGCCCTGGCCGGACAAGGTCTTGCGCAGGCGGGCACGCACCTGACCTTCCGTACGTCCGGCAGCACCGGAACGCCAAAGCCGTGCCCGCACGCACTGCACCGGCTCGAAGCCGAGGCCGACGCGCTGGCGGACTACATCGGACCGCGCCGACGGGTGCTGGTGGCGGTGCCGGTACATCACATCTATGGCTTCATTTTCGGGGTGCTGCTTCCGCCTCGGCTGGGCGCTCGCCGCACCGAGGACATCCGCCAACTGTCGCCGCTTGCGCTGGAAGGCCGGCTGCAAGCGGGCGATCTGATCGTGAGCCATCCGGCACACTGGGCGCTGGTCGCCCGATTCTGCCCGCGACTGCCGGCCGACGTCGTCGGGATCACATCCACGGCGCCCTGCCCCGACACCCTGGCCGACGAACTGATTGCGAAAGGTCTGGCACGCCTGATCCAGATCTACGGCAGTTCGGAAACGGCCGGCATCGGCTGGCGCGATGGCGCAGGCGCGACCTACGAATTGATGCCGCACTGGCAGCGCACGCAAGGCGATACGCACACCGGCGACACGGTACTCACGCAGACATCGGCGGACGGCGCGCCCGTTCAGGCCGTGCTGCAGGACGCCCTCGAATGGCTGCCTGACCACCACCGTCAGTTCCGGCTTGCCGGCCGACGGGACGAGGCGGTGCAGGTGGCCGGCGTGAATGTGTTTCCGGCCCGGGTGCGCGCCGTGCTGCTGGAACACCCGCTGGTCGAGGCATGCGCCGTGCGACGCATGTCGGCACGGGAGGGCGAGCGGTTGAAGGCCTTCATCGTACCGCGCGCAGGCACAGCCCTCGCTGCATTGCTTCCCGAGCTCGAGGCGTGGGCACAAGGGCGATTGCCAGCCCCTGAATGCCCGCGCGGGTGGACCTTCGGAGACCGGCTACCGACCGACGAACGCGGCAAGGCTGCCGACTGGCCCCTTGCACCTCAGGTGCGATGAAACACGCGCCGGCAGGCCACCCGGCGCCGCAACGTCCGCTCAAGTCTGGCAACAAAATGCCGACATACAGAACGCTAACTAAAGTAGCCACCGCCTTTGCATTGCCGTCCGGCGCACGTCGATGTGGCCGGAGATTCAGACCCAAGGAGCACCATGAACACTGAACGTACCGTGGCCTTTGCCGACGCCGCCGTCTTCGACTTTCTTGAGCGCGCCAGCGATGCCGAACTGGACGGACTGGATTTCGGCGTCATCGGCATGGATGACGCTTCACACGTCACGCGCTACAACCGCTTCGAGTCGGTGGCCGCGGGCCTGTCGCCCGAACGCGTGCTCGGCCATGCGCTGTTCACGGTCGTCGCGCCGTGCATGAACAACTTCATGATCGCCCAGCGCTTCGAGGACGCGCTGGAAGGTGGCAGCACGCTCGACGACACCATCGATTACGTACTGACGCTGCGCATGCGGCCAGTCAAGGTGAAGCTCAGATTGCTCGCCCGAACCGGCAGCGCCCTGCGCTATGTGCTGGTTCACCGTCAGGCCTGAGACGGAGCCCCGCATGAGCGCACCCGTAGAAGAGGAATACGAAGCGCTGTTGCAGTTCATGTACATGGCCCCGATCGGCCTGGTGCAGACGCTGGCAGACGGCGAGATCACCATGGTCAATCCGCTCTGTGCACAGTTGCTGATGCCGCTCTCTCCGGATGGCCAGCTGTCCAACCTGTTTACGGCACTTGAGGCCGTCGTGCCCGACCTGCGCCAGCGCGTGCGGGAATTCACCCAGATGCACGGCACCATCTGCGATGCGCAGCAAGTGCCGATCTCGACCGGTCAGACCGGCCGCCGGCAGCACCAGGTGCTGTCGCTGACCTTGCTCAAGCTGGACGCCGAACGTTTGATGGCCGTGCTTTCGGATGTGACGCAATCGGTCCGCCGCGAGCGCGAGCTGCGCCAGAGCCAGGCCTGGATCAATACGCTGGCCATTGGCCTGAGCGACTACGCGCTGGTGTCACTCGACCACCGCGGTTGCGTGCAGGACTGGAACCCGAGCATCAGCCGGATCACCGGCTTCAACCGGGAGCAGGTCGAAGGCCGGAGCCTGTCGCTGTTCTACCCGGCCGATGCCATGTCCGACCAGCGGGTGCTCGATCGCCTGCACGAAGCTGATCTGACAGGCTGGAGTCTTGATGAAGGCTGGTGCCTGCGCGCCGACGGCGGCCGCTACTGGGGCAGCTGCCTCATTGCCCCACTGCACGACAGTGATGGCGACCCGTCGGACGAACATGCCTACAGCCTCATCATCCGCGACGTGTCGGATCGGCGCGAGGCGGCCGAAGCGATGCTGAAGGCCGTGTCCTGCGATCACCTCACCGGGCTGTTCAATCGCCGCGCCTTCGTCGAGGCGGTCGAACTGGAAATGCAGCGCTGGGCCCGCTCGCCGCGACCGTTGTCGCTGGTCATGATCGACGCCGATCACTTCAAGCGGATCAACGACCAGTACGGGCACGTCACCGGCGACGGCGTGCTGCGCCATCTGGCCGCCAGCATGACCGCGACCTTCCGTGCGATGGATGTGCTGGCGCGCTTCGGTGGCGAGGAATTCATCGTGCTGCTGCCAGACACGTCGCTTGAGGGCGCCGAGCTGGTCGCACAGCGACTGTGTTGCCTGATCGAAGCCACGCCGGCAGTGGTCGGCGAGCACACGGTGCGTTACACCGTCAGCGCCGGTGCTGCGATCATGGACGCCGACGCGACCGATTTCGACGTCCTGGTGCAGCGCGCCGACGAGGCGCTCTACGCCGCAAAGGCCAAAGGTCGCAACCGGGTCGAACGCTGGCACCCTGCCACCCAGCCGGCCGCCCTGCCATGAGCGCAGAGATCAATGCGGAGGATCTCCAGCCGCCCAATCTCGAGGCGCTGATCCAGTTCCTCTACCAGGCTCCGACCGGCCTGCTGCAGATCCGGCCCGACGGCACGGTGACGATGATGAATCCGCGCTCGGCTCAGCTTCTGATGCCGCTCGCGCGACAGGGCAATCTTGACAACCTGTTCGAGGTGCTGGCCGAGGTCGCACCCGATCTGCGTGCAATGGTCGCCGCCGCAGCCGAACCGGGCGCGCTGGTGTGCGAAGGACTGCGCATGCCCGTGCTCACGCCGACCCGCAGCAGGCGCGTGCTCGGCCTCAGCCTGCTGCGACTCGAAGTCCACACCCTCATGGGCTGCGTCAATGACGTGACGCATGAGGTGGAACTGGAGCAGCAGCGTCTGGCATCGCGGATGCGCGACGCGTCTCGCACCGACGGCCTCACCCAGATGCCGAACCGTGCCGCCGTGCTCGAGCGCTTACAACAGGCGCTCGAGCGTTTGGAAGGCTCGGGCCCGCCGGACTTCGCCGTGCTGTTCATCAACTTCGACCGCTTCAACCGGGTCAATCTGACGCTCGGGCAGGAGGGCGGCGACCGGCTGCTGCGCATGGTGGCCGAGCGGCTGAACAGCACCGTCCGGCAGCGCGATGCGGTCGGCTCGCCGCACGAAGCCCTGCATACGACGGCCCGGCTCGGCGGCGATGAATTCGTGCTGCTGCTCGACGGGCTGCGCGACAGCGAAGATGTGCATAGCGTCGCGCAACGGCTGATCGACACGCTGTCGCGCCCATATCTGATCAACGGCACCGAAGTCCATATTTCAGCCAGCATCGGCGTCGTGGCCGGCGTGCATACCGCATCGCTCGCCAACACGGTGCTGCAGGACGCAAGCCTCGCCATGCAGGAAGCCAAACGTGCGGGCGGCGGACGCCATGTGCTGTTCACCCCGTCGATCAAGGACCGGGCGACCCGACGCGGCGTCATGGAGCACGAGCTCAGGCACGCACTCGAACAGAAGGAACTGTTCGTCGTCTACCAGCCCATCGTCGAACTGCCCGAAGCCCGCGTCGCGGGTTTCGAGGCGCTGGTTCGCTGGCAGCACCCGGAACGCGGCGTCGTGTCGCCGATCGAGTTCATCGAGATCGCCGAGGAGTGCGGCCTGATTGGCGCACTTGGCGAATTCGTCCTCGATTCGGCGTGCCGCCAGCTCATGGCCTGGCAGCGACAGTTCGGCAGCACAATGCCGCGCATGATTTCGGTCAATCTTTCGCGCGCCCAGCTCAATGACGCCGAGATCGCCAAGCAGGTCGAACGCGTTCTGCACGCGACCCGCATGCCGGCCGCGTCGCTGCAACTCGAAGTGACCGAAAGCATGGCCGCCCAGGGCGATGACATCCGCACCCGCCTGCTCGAACTGAAGGCGCTTGGCATCGCCCTGGCGCTGGACGATTTCGGCACCGGCTACTCATCGCTCGCCTGCCTCGGCCAGCTGCCGATCGACGTCGTCAAGATCGACCGTTCATTCGTCGCCGACGCCGAAACCAATCTGCACAAGCGCGTGCTGATCGAAGCCACCGTGCGCGTCGCCCGCAGCCTCGGCATGCGCACCACCGCCGAGGGCGTCGAAACCGACGGTCAGGCGGCCCTGCTCACCACGCTGGGGTGCGACAAGGGCCAGGGCTACCTGTGGTCCCGCCCCATGACGGCCCGCGCCGCCACGCAATGGCTGGCTGCACAGAGCGAAGCGAGCCGGCCGGTTGAAGCGGTGCCGGCTTCGGTGCGGTGAGGGGTTTGCGCGGATCGGGACGCTGCACGCTCGACAGAACCGTAGCAGGATGTCCGCAAGGAATGAATCGACGGCTGCACTGAGCCGCTCGACTTGGCCCCTGTCCGCCAGCGTCGGCAGCACAAAGTGACAGGAATCATCAATTCCGGGCACAAAAAAAGGGCCTTTCGGCCCTTTTCTTTTTCAGCTCTCTGCGCAAGTGATTGACGCAGAAGGCTTAATTTCTGGTGGCCTGGGGCGGAATCGAACCACCGACACGCGGATTTTCAATCCGTTTGGCGGAGTACGACGATTGACTACGCAGAATTAATCGAAACTTTCCATAAATCCCGCAAGGTCGCCGTCGACGTTTCGGGCCTGCGCACGATGTGCGCCGGGCTGCAGATGCGCATAGCGGCGAACCATGATTCGCGTTTTCCAGCCGCCCAGATCCTGCACGACATCGAGCGACGTGCCGGCTAACACGTGCCAGGTCGCCCACGTGTGCCGCAGATCGTGCCAACGAAGATGCGCCAGGCCGGCACGACGCTTAGCCTTGTACCAGGCAGAGTTCGACGCGCGGGCCATCACCCTGCCCTTGTACGTGAAGACGTAGCGCGGGTGCTTGCCGAACTGGTGACGAAGCACTTCAAGTGCGGAGTCATTCAGCGCGGGCGCGAAGGGATCGCCGCTCTTCATGTCGTCCCCGTCGAACAACAGAATCCCGCGCCGAATGAGGACCTGGTCCCACGTCAGGCGAATCACGTTCGACATTCTCAATCCGGTCGCCAGCGAAAACACAAACGGCGCCCTGAGGTGCTCGGGCAGCTCGGCAAACAATGCCCTCGCCTGCTCCTGCTGAAGCCACGTAGTGCGCCCCCGCGGTTCGGGTCGAAGCCTGACAGGTGGCGGCTTTTCTATCCAATCCCAATCAAAAGCAGCACGCCGAAGGATCGCGCGCACAAGTGCGAGGTATCGATTCACCGTGCTGACACCAGAGCCTTCGGCACGCCTGGCTGCTGCGAGTGCACGGATCACGTCGGCGGTTACCGCCTTGAGCGGCAGGGCGTCGAGGTGCAAGCCGATCCATTGGAGCTTTCTTGCGTCCTCGTGCGCAGTCTTCTTGTGCTCGGTTTCTTGTTGCCAGCGCTCGGCGGCTTCTTTCCAAGTATGCATCCGGTCTTGATCGGACGAACCGGCTATGACTTGATCATCCATAAGGATGATGAACGCAGTAAGGGCGAAAGTCCCGGCCGTGCTGCGCACCGCCGAAGTCAAAGGCGACGACGTGTGCGGGCACACCTCGTCCAGCTCGAGGCCGGACCCGGGCCGTTGGCCCGCTTGGTGTTTGCGGGCGTTGCCCGGAGCCGGCTGCGCCGGGTTTCGGTTGCCCTCCGCTTGACCGCATGCACTGCCGTCCCATCCGCTGATTTCCTCGCACATCGCTACCAAGGTTTGAAAGCAGGCAAGAACTCGCGCCAGCGATGAAGCCGCTGGCACGCCTTCTTGCGTGCTTTTTTGGTGGTGGACGCTTCGCGTGCGTTCGCGACCCTTTCGGGCGAGGAACTCAGCGGATGGGACGGCAGGAGGCTCCGCAGCCTGTCTATCGGAAGACACCCGAAACGTACGCGGGGCTCCGAATCTAGCGGCTAGGTCGGCTTACAAACGAAAGGACAAAGACATGCGTTACACACTCACTGTGAATTATAGCGGCACGGATGAAGGCCACAGCGACGCCTTCGAGAACCTGGGAGAAGCGATGGATCGTCTGACGGTCGAACTGCGTTCGCCGGATACGCGGAGTCATAAGCAGGTCCTGCTTGTACGCGACGGCGAAGGTCTGCCGACGATGACGCTTTGGGCAGCTACCGTGCCTTCGATGGCGTCGCAGGTCGAACAGATGATGGAGGCCTGAGCCATGACGACGACTAAGGAGAAGAAGGCAACGGTTCGCATCAATGCCAAAGCGAAGGAACTGCTTGCCGAGATCGCCGCGTTTCACGACACAACGCAAACGGAATACCTGGAGGCGCTGCTGCACTACGCGATATCGCAGCACAAGCGGCCCGGATCTTGGGAGGCGGTGTCCGAATTTGACTTCGCCAATTACGACAGACGCAACGAGCACGCTTTTGCGGACATGTGGTTCTAAGGGGACATGATCATGACGACGACTACCGAGAAGAAAGCAACGCCGGTCAAGGCGGTGAAGAAGGCGCCTGCGAAGGCGAAGCGGCCGGAACTGGCGAGCGTGGCCAGCGTGGTGTTGGTGCCGCTCGATGACCTGGTCGAGGTATCGAACATCCGCGAGGCGATGGACGAAGAAGGGATCGCGGAGCTCGCGCGCGACATCGAGGCGCGCGGGCTGTTGCAGCCGATCATTGTGACGCCGGCCAAGGGGAACAAGTACCAGATTGTCGCGGGGCACCGACGCACGGCTGCAGTGCGGCGTACCGCCGCAACCGCTGTGCCGGCCGTGGTGATCAAGCTCAACACTGCGGAGACGACTGCGGCGCAGCTGGCGGAGAACGTCCAGCGGGAGAACCTTTCGACGCTGGACGAGGGGCGTGCGCTGCTGGCGTTGAAGAAGGAAGGTATGAACCTGGCGCAGCTGGCCGAGCTCGTGAACAAGTCGCGGTCCTGGGTGTGCAAGCGGATTGCGTGCGTCGAGGGGTTGCCGTGGCCGATCGAGGAGCTCATCCGCGAGGGCGTGACGGAAGATCCGGAAATCATTCTAGCGCTGAAGGAACTGACGGCGCTGGACTGGTGGGCGACGCGCCAGGCGATCGAACGGCTCAAGGCCGGCGAGGAGAACCGGGACTCGCTGCGCGAGCTGGTGAGGAAGACGAAGGAGCCGAAAGCTGACCTGGTTACGCAGATGGACGGCGCAGGTGACAGCAACGCAACTGACGGGGCGCTGCAGACATCTAAGCAGGCCTCGCCGGAAGAGATAGCAAAGCGAGAAGCCGAGTACGAGGAATATCGGCGGTCACGGGCGGAGGTAGCGCGACAGTCACGGGCGGAACGACAGTGCGCAATGTGGCAGCTGCTGAGCCTGGCCACGCTGGACGAGGAGCCGACGGATGAACAGTTCGAGATCTATGCCGAGCTCGAACCGGAGGCGCGGGCTTACTGGTGCGCAGTGATCAACGATGCCCTGGGCGGTGATCTGTTCGAGAAGATGATGGAGCGGGCGGCGGTCGCGGCGCTGGAGGAAGAACCGGATGTGCTGCCGGTGATGCTGTGGGTGGCGATGCAGCCGAAGCCGTTGCCGGAGCGGGAAGAGGAGGTGTTGAAGGAATTTTTGACGGGGTTCAGGAAGGTTTGCGTTTCGCATGCGAAACGAGATTTACGTTTGACATGAGGGGCAGCCGACGGCGCTAGCCGTTGGACGCCCCATCGATGGAACGGTTAGGCGTTGCCGCCTTGCCGGGAGCCGAATGCAGCCAAAGCTCGATTGGCGGCAACTCGCCGAGCTGCTCTGCGACACGCTGAACTCGCTCGGCGGCGGCCTCCGCCTCGAACCCGAACAGGAGGTACACGGCGCGCTCGTAGCCAACCTTTGTACGAAAGAGCGCCAGGGTCCTTAGATCCTTCTCGATTCCGGCAGACGGGGCCCGCGATGACTTGACCTCAATGATTGTGTTGTTACCGCTCATGTAGCCTGGGCGATGAACGAGCAAATCGGGTTTCGCGTAGTCAGCGCCGAGCTCTCGAAGAATTGGGTGGGCCGCCTTGTCGAGTTCACCGTTCAACGAAAAGTCGCACTCGGTAGGCCACAGGCAACGAAGCTGATGGTAGAGCTCGTAGCAGTACACGCGCTCACGGTAGATGGGATCACCACCGTCGAGCTCGACTTGGAAGTACTTGCACTCAATTCGAGCGGTTGCATCGACTAGCAGATCGGTGAGTTGCTTCACGGTATTCCTAGTGACGCCTCGCGTTCGAGCTAAGCTGGCCTTGGCGCCACGCCGTTAGGGCTCAGCTTGGGCGAGGGGTTAGGCCCCAGAGCACCTCACTCGATGCGGCGAAGCTTGATGTACTGACGAAGGACGGGGTTGACGAATTCATACGTTCCCTGCCGCTCGGGTACGCGCTCTAGAATTGGTCCATACTTCTTCTCAACCAAGCGCGGTATGAGTTGGTCGATGAATTGGATATCAAGCTCTTCCGCCACTTGACGTGACTGCTTCAGTATCACGCGTCCGATTTCATCAGTGAACAGTGACTGTTCTGTCGGCTGCTCAGCGAGCAAGTGAAGCAGCATTTGACGACCCTCTGATTCGCCGATAGCACGTTGATACGCTGACTCAAGCGTCGGAAAGGCTTTACCAGATCTCAGGTCTTCCAGCACCTTGTCAAGGATGTCTGAGTCTATCGTTGTGGTGGACTTGGAGTTTGCTTCATTGACGCACTGCTTGCCAATCAACTGCACAAAGTATGGATAGCCTTGTCCCAACTCAGCGATGCGCGTAGCGATACCGGGTTCGAATTTGACTGTCCCACCAAATAGTTCTGCTGCACGAAAGATGATTGCCTCTGATTCCGGCAGAGGCATTGGCTTTACCGGAAGAACCCCTTGTTCGATGAGTCGTTCAACTGAAGCATGGTCGTGGATGAGGTCAGATAGGTCACGACCGACACCGCAGACTGCAAACTTCACCTGAGGTGTTGTTAGCGACTTGATGAGGGAGCCAAGACCTTCCTTGTTGTCGATGACATCAAACTCGTCAAGAATGATCAACAGCCCATCGCGATTCATGCGCTTTTGAACTTGGTGCACGACGATTGCATCGACGAAGTTACGAAATGTTTGAACTATGTCGTTCGGAACGACTTTCGCGTACTTAGAGCTCTCGATCCCCTTCGCACCCCAGCTCACAACCTTCAGGTCCGCTCCCGCTGAAACTTCTTTGGAGCGGGTGAACTCGATGATTTCCTTCCCGTCATTTGGAACCAATCGCAGGAGACTGTCTTCAGCGCCCTGGTCATTGCAAAGCCTTGACAGAAGATCCTTGCCGTCCTTGATGAGAGAGTCGCAGGAATAGTACACAGTAAGGTAGGTACGTGGCCTGGCGGGTATCAGATGTGTAAGGCCCGCTTTCTTCGCGAGGGCGTACTCGCCAAGAGCCATTTGTTGAATCTGGCGAAGCAATGACGACTTACCGACTCCACGTTTCCCGAACACCGAGATGAGGCCTGTGGCTGCGTTCAGTGCTGATATGCAGTCCCGGATCAGGTCGGTCCGGCCGACGAAGCGGCTAGGGTCGCGGATAACGTCTGCGGTGAAGCCAATTTCGGGATCGATGAGCATAGTAGCTTTAGTCTAGCGCAGCCGGGCCGTAGCGCTGGTTCCTCTGGGGCCTACCTTTGTTTTCTAGAGCAGTTCTGCTGGAAAACTCCTGCGAGTAAAAGGGGACAGACCACGAGTACTGGTTCAAACCCACCGTCGTTCGATGAAATCGTGGTCTGTCCCCTATCGCTTCTATTAATCATCAGCGTCCCATTGCCACTGCTACTTACGTAACTTCCTAACCACTGGCCCCTCATTACAGCTCCCTAATTTTTTCGGCGTAACACTGAAGTTAAACTGCGGAAAGAACTGAGCACGGCTGCAATGTAGACAGTCGGATGCAACACCGCACTACAGGGTGACCAACTCTGCGAGCTTGGCCGCGATATCTGCCATTGGCTCCTCTGCAGTGCTCAGTCCACTTCGCGAGCCTAACAAGGGACTGACTTCGCGGAGCGCTTCATATGTTGTGTCGTGCACAATGGGAACGAGCAGATCACGCGCCAAGAGAGCCGAAAGCTCTTTTTCAGCGATTCCTTCTGACGCGACGCGACGCAGCAGCGCAGGGGTCACCAGCACGATGCCGACTCGCGACCTCGCCAATCCCTTATCAATTTCGCGAAGCAGCGTGGCGCCGAGGGGAACGTCCTTCTCGCTGAACCAAACGGAGACACCGCGCGACTCGAGTAGATCATTCAGGTCCTTCGCAGCTCCTTTCCGATCGTCCCACGCGTGGCAAAGAAAAACATCCCGAAGGTCAGGCACAGATGCGCGCTTCTCGAAGTTTTCGCGCACCGGCGTTAGCGTCCGCACCTCAGCGGGGGTGTACACGACCGATGACCCTGCTCGCGACCAACGTGGCCTTGCGGAGATGCTGGACCGGCCACCACCGCTCTGGCCGCCCGAACTGCTCCCACTGCTCCCACTGCTCCCGCTGTTCCCGCTTCCCCCCAACGAGGAATAGGGCGAAGAGTAAGAAGAAAATGACCCGTAGCCTCGAGAGCGACCGCCACACGCGGGACATGCCGCTGCCCCGCTCGCTGTGCGATGTCCTTCTACCGGTGCTGTGCATCTAGCCATGTCGAAGACCTCCTATTTGTGATCGCTTTTTCAAGAGTTGTGTATCTGCATCGATGAGTTGATGCGCTCCGCGATGGCTAAATCAGGCATCGCATCGCCGGCAAAAGCAGCAGCTCGCAGAAAGCATACTTGTCACCACCCCTTACGTCTATTGAGTAGCGCGATCGGGTATGCGTGCGTATATCTTTGGTGTTATGCCGCGATGGCCTGGGCGAGCTCGGCCGAGCGCGTGAGGTGCTCTGCGGCGACGATGAGGACGATGGCCAGCAGGTGGCCAGCGTAGAAGGCGAGTGACCACGGATGCCGCGTTGTGTGGCGTGGTGCTCTGGATCTCGCGTACTGCGAAGCGGCGATGATGGCCGCGATCGCAGCTGCGATGAGCGCGTTGGCGATCGGCATGCCGGGGTTCAGCATGAAGAAGGCGACGAGTGCAGCAACTGGCCAGGCTGCGGTGCTGTCGGGTTGTGAGTTGAAGAACCTGTGCAGCGCATACAGCCAGACGATGCCGGCCAGGCCGAAGGATGACGGCGACTGGATGAGCGCGACGGCGGCGATGACGATGAGCGATCTTGCGATCGCAACGGGTGTCGGGTTCTTCGCTTGTTCCACCAGGTAGGCAACGGCGGCGAAGCTGAAGAGGATGTTGCCGGCCCACCATGGGCTAAAGCCGGTGTTTGCAAAGGCGATCGCGTAGATCGGCTGTATCGCTGCGCCGGCGATCGCCAGGCGCCTGGCGGTCTGCAGTGGTGCCTTGTCTGGATTGAGCGTGAGTGCGAAGGCCAGCCCGAACAGCGGGAAGGCGAGCCGGCCGACGAGGTAGGCCAGCACCGAGGCACGATCAAACAGGCAGGTGTTGATGTGATCCACCAGCATGCAGACGCAGGCGATGGCTTTGAGCACGTCGATCTGCAGCGGGTGACGCGGCAGCAGGGTTGCCCGCAGGGCGTTGGTGATGGCGGCGGTCTGCGCCTGGGCGTGCTCGATGAGGCTGCTTAGGGCGCGCGCCATGGTGAGTTCGCCGGCACACGTGGCTGATAGGGCTGCTGCGTCGTTTGCGGTGCGGCTTCGCTGGTGCTCGTGCTCAGGCCTTCACGCGGAGCGGGTGCGCCGATGACCAGGTCGGAGGGCGTGGCGGTGCTGGCGCTGGCCAGCAGCGGGGCGTTTCTGTTCGCTTCTTGTCTGCGGTCGCGCTGCTCCGGTGTTCTCGCGTCCCAGGCGAGGAAGAAGCCGTCCTGGACGATCTTGTCGCACAGGCTCTTCTCTACGGCCAGGCGCGTGCCTTGCTGACTGTAGCAGCGGCATTCATTGCGCAGTGTGAGGCACGCGGCGGGGTACGGTGCCTGGGTCGGGCGGGTGACTTCGTCGTACACCGGGGCGGTGTAGGCCAGCCCCTGAATGCGCGGCTGCTGATCCTGCAGGTACTGCGCGGTCGTGAGCTTGCCTTCTCGGGTGCGGCCGGCTGAACTGGTGGCCTGTGCGCCGGTACCGGCCTGCTGTGCCGTGGGCTGGGTGCCACCGATCGGCACGCCTTGCGTGCGATCGTAGAACCAACTCACGGTGAAGCCGATCAGCGCGATCGCCACAACAGGAACGACAAACATCGCATACACGCGCGCGGGAATCTTCTTCTTGTGCGTGTGGACTTCCGCCGACTTGTAATAGTCGAAGATTTCCTTCGGGTATTTGAAGTTGTGCTCGATCGCGGTCGACCGCGCGGCGATCGGGTTCTCCTTCACGGACTCGAACTCGAAGACGCGGGCCTTCTGCTGGCCGAAGGTGCGAACCGAGTGATAGTGCTTGCCGACCAGGCGGCGCACGTTGCTGTCGACCAGCATCGGGTGTTGCGTGATGAACACCAGGTCAATGCCAAGGTGTCGATGCGTCTCCAGCTTGGCGACGTGCTCGGGCACGTTTGAGCCGTTGCCGCGCGGACGGAACACGCGCTGGCATTCGTCGATGACGATGATGCTGTTGGCCGGGCACTCGTACCACTTGGTCGGATCTTCGAGCTCGATCCACGGAAGCTTGAGGTCCGAGATCCCGGAGTAATAGACCGGCCGGCCTTCTAGCTCCGACTTCTGCTTGATGCGCCAGATCGAGTACAGCGTTTTACCTGCGCCCGGCAGGCCGGTCTGCAGGTCGATCATTTAACGACCCAACGTTTTACGGCCCCCTGCACGGCGGACATGGCGAGCTTGGTGGCCAGAGCGGCGAAGATGATCTGCACTGCGTCGCCCAACTTGAGCAGGCCGACGAAGCCGGAAATGTCTGCGGGCAGGCCGGACAGTTGGCTGAAGTAGCTGGATCGAAACTGATCGAGCAGCGGGTCGAGTGCCGTGTAAGTCACCAGTCCGAGGCCGAGCGCCAGAAGGACACGACCAACCAGCGAGGACACGAGGGTGAGCAGGACACCGCCGATCGAGCTGGCGGCGATGACGGGAATCAACGGAAGTGCCATGGCGGGCTCCTCAGGCGGTCGGGTTGCGCAGCACGATCAGTGCGGCGGACAGGTAGGCGAAGGCCTGGACGAAGAAGCCGAGATAGCCGGCGAACTCGCATGCCTTCTCGAAGGACACGTCGACGGTGTATCCACCCGGCAAGCCAATTGATCGCGACGCGGGGCACGTCGCGGCGATCGGCGAGGACTGCAGGCTTTCGGAGAACTTCGCCTGGGCGCTGATCGCCGCTGTGCTCTTCTCGGACTGGATGTAGTTGGCGCCGGTGTCGGTGCCGGCTCCCGCTGCATCGGCCAGATCCGTGAAGCTGTTCGAGGCGGTGGATTCGCAGTTGCGCTGATAGACCTCGCGGGCCAGTGCGCACTGAACGGCATCACCCGAGCATGTGAAGCCACCACATCCGCCCGCCCACGAGCCTTTGCCGTCGTTCGTATTCGTGCAACGCGGGTCTGCGGGATTCTTCTTGCAGAACTCGGTTTGATTCTCCGTCTCGCTCTTCGTCTCCGTGCTGTCGGTCTTGGGGGTGCCGTTGGCGTTGGTGCCGCCGGTCGTGGTGGTTGTGGTGGACGTGCATTTGCCGTCCTTGCATTCGGTCGAGGTGGTTTCCGACTTCGTCGTGGTGCCGCCCGAGCCGTCCGGCGTTGTTGCCGACTTCGTCGTTCCAGTGTCCTTGCCGCTGGTCTGCACATTGGTCTGGCCGGCACCCGGTTTGATGCAGACGTTCTGTCCATTGACCTGGCCCCATGCACCGCCCGATTTGGCGCAATCGCTCGGACCCTTGCCGGCATCCCACCAGGGCTTTGACGGATCGGTTTCAACGGTGTCGA
This sequence comes from Methyloversatilis sp., assembly GCF_030696805.1. Classification (GTDB taxonomy): domain Bacteria; phylum Pseudomonadota; class Gammaproteobacteria; order Burkholderiales; family Rhodocyclaceae; genus Methyloversatilis. Next base: position 109,155 of record NZ_JAUYRO010000034.1, read on the forward strand.
CGTCGGAGATCCCGCCGCCGTAGCTCGCGCAGTTGCGTCCGTTGAATGAGAACGGGCCTTGACCTTCGCAGTGCCCGCCGATGCGCACGACATCGTCACCGCCCGAGGGGGCATCCGACCAGTAGCACTTGACGCCACCTTGAGCGGTCGCGGCACATCCTTCGACGCAGAAGGACGCGTTGCCGTTGTAGCTCGAAGGGTCGGAGACGCTGAGGATGGCGTGATTGGCGGCGGTACCGGCAACGCGGCCGGCGACGTCGCTGCAGTCCTTCTCGCACAGGTTTGTGATCGGGTTCTTGATCTCACCCGGCGCGCATGCAACGTCCTTGCAGCTGGCCGTCGCGGTGTCGAACTGCTGACCCGCGGGACAGGTGGGGTTGCCCGAGCACACGCCGGCGTTTAACGCGCCACCGTACAAGCAGACTTGACGCGAGCTCACGAGACCCAGAAAGCCCGGGTAGGTGGGGTCGGTAGGAGTGCTGCTGTAACACCCCGGCCCCTGCCAGCCGTTGTAGAGGTAGGTGTTGTTCGGGTACTGCGCGCACACCTCGGCACCGGACCAGCCGACGCGCCCACCTTCCATGTTTGCGTAGTACTCCGTACGCGGCTGATAGGCGGCGAGTGCTGGAAGCGAGACGGCTGCGAGAAGAACGCCGAGAAGGAAGGCGAGGACAGCGCGAGTGAGCCGCAGGGGGCTCAGTAGTTGAAGATGATCCATGCGGCCCCCAGCAAAGCGATCATGACGTATGCGCCCATGATTTGAATCCCCCAGGTGAATGCCGGGACCGACCGCAGCCCCCCGGGTTACTACGCTTGAAACGGTTGATGCGAGCTGATCAGCTCGCGGTGATTACAGCGCGCGACGGATCCACTTGTAGACCGCAACACCCACCAGCACGACCAGCACGGCAGCGCCGATCGCAGCGATCGGGGCACTGGCGCCAGCGATGGCCGTGGTGACTGCGGACACATCGATGCCACCGCCACCGGCGTGCGACGGTGCCGATACCAGAGCCAGCGGAGCGGCCGAAACGAGGACACCCGCAACCTTACGCAGACGATTCATCATTGGTACTTCCTTTCAAGAACAGGGTTTGAATTGCGGCACGGCAGCCAAAGGCGACAGCCCATACCGTGATGATTGCGACCGCAATGGCCGCACCTGCTTCCGAGCTCAGGGCGAAGGGGTTACCCATCGCTTCCGAGCCCGAGAGCACCACCATCCCGCATTCACTGAGGTTTGCGGGCTGAGGGTTCTGTACGACGAGGGCACCGCCCTCGCCAGTTGTGACGCACAACATGTCCGATCCTTTCTGCTGCGGGTAATCCGGCAGCGATGAAAACTCGTTTGATCCACCCTTGATCGAGGCGACCTTGGGGCCGGTGTAGGCCGGCCCTGGGGTGACGTCCGCCAGATGGAAGGCGTACGTGTCGAACGGTCCGTTCGCGGCATCGAAGCACATGACACGGAAGGTGCCGCCGGCTTCGTATTGCAGCGTGACGCATTGGGTGTGCTCGACATCAAGCCAGCCGGACAGGGTTGCCGCTTCGCTGACCGTGTCGACGTAGCTCTGGTGGCAGCCGGTGAAATACGTCTGTCCGCCGATTTCCACACCGAACTCGTCGTACTGCGGCACATAGACGTCCGACTGGTAGCAGCTCACGATGCGCGTTCCACTCTGAGCCAGCGCGGGTACAGGCGACCGGACTGCACGCCCAGGGTGACGGACATCACTGCGGTGTCGTCCTTCTTGAGTCCGTCACCGGCAGGCGCTTCGCCGAAGGTGCCGTCCGGCAGTTCGACGATCGCGATCCGCATGCCGTTGTTCGCGCGCTTGAGCGAGCGAACGGTGCAGTGCGTGGAGAGGTTCATTGGATTCTCCGCAGCTGCAGGCGAGCTTCGACGCGGCCGTTCTTGACCTGGACGCGGCCGTAAAGTCCGACGGTGTCGGATTTGGTGACGTCGGCATCGCAGGGCACATCGCCGAACCGGCCGTTCTCCAGCTGGATGTGCGCGAGGTGAAATGCGCCCTTGATCTGGCTCACGGAGATCACGGACACCGCGCGAGACAGAAGCTGTTCGCCGGTCAGTGTGGCCGGAGCGGGCACCAGGTGCGGGTGAGACATCATCGAAATCCCTTTCGGCGGGGCTTGCCCGCAAACAGGTTTAGTTAAATGTACTTCTTAGTTAGTACTAGACAGCATTACTTGCGTTTATCAATCTTTCGGACTCGGAAGACCGGAACGAACTCGATGTACGTTTCGTACGAATTCTCGGTGTACTCCGTGTGCTCGAGTAGATGACCGTCGACCAGCTGCTCCCGCGTCGCGTGAAAAAGCATCTCCGATTGCAGGAAGCGCAAAGCAGATTCCCTGTCATCGAATTCATGCTGCTGCACGCAACTGGAGTTAACAGAATCAAAGATCAACACCCGAAACTGAGGGAAGTACTCCGAGACACCTACCTTTGCACTGCGGAAGGCGCCGGACTCCGTAGTCAGCGATAAAGTGATCAACTTGTCACCGACACGAACGTGATACATACTGACTTTTTTCATATCTCTTCCTTTCAAGCGGGTAAACCCCGTCGAAAAGGACTTCCCGGCCGCTAATTGCGGCCGTTCTTTTTTGCGGCTTGCGTGATCGGCAAGCGACGAATGCATTCGAAGTGCGGTCGCCTTGCCCAGTCCGGAACGGTCGCGCCATGACGCTCGAGAAGCGCAATCTTTTCGGACGAAAGACCTTCGGGGTACCAGGCAATACGCCGCTTCGGATAGCGCAGCTGAAGAAGGGCACCGCCGATTTCCGGAAGGCCGGCACGACCCAACGTGTTGCAGAACCACATGCCGAACTTGCCCGGCGCGGTAAGCAGCGCGTCGAACAGCAGGAACACGAACAAGAAAGGGGCGGCAAGCAGCGCCAGCGCGGTTTGCCACCACGTCGCCGGCTGACCATTGACGGTAAAGCCGGATCGGTTCAGTTGAATCTTCATGTCGTACTCCCTTCAGGTGGATGAGCGTTTCGCATGCGAAACGCGGGTTAGCCCTTCTGCGATGCTGCGCCGGACTGCTGAGTGGCCTTGTCCTGGCCTAGCATCTTGATCGGCTTCACCGATATGACCTCTTTCTTGACGTCCTTGCCAGCGGAATATTCCCGGATCTGGATTTCGGCGAGGTAGGCGTCCGCCTGCTTGAGCGAGATGGCATTTTTGCTGCCGGGCATCTTGAGGACTTCGACGCCGAGGCCCCACGCCATAGGCGCGGGGTCGTCGGCACGCTGCAGCGGGACGGTCAGGAACAGTTCGGTGTAATCGAATTGCGTGCCGTCGATGTTGAACATGCGACCACGGGCACCGAGGAGCACCCGGCGTTCGGTTCGGACTTGTTCGGCTTCAGCCATATCAAACAGAATCGACATCATCATTTCCTTTATGGCCTGTTAAGTCGTGATCCGATTCGGCCAGTTCGGCGACTAGGTGTAACGGAAGGTCCATGCCACGCTTGACCATCTGACGATGGATGTCGTCTTGCGTGACGTCGGCGACAAGATCTTCAATGCCCTGGGTGCCAATGACGGCGAGCGCCACGGCGAGCGCCGGACCGGCTGCATGACGGATGTACTTGAGCATCGATAGCCAGCCTTGCTTGACGGTGTGGCGTACCGTGGCTATGCGGGCTTGTTCAGTGTTCAGGAATTCGAGCGCCGGGTAGGCAGCAGCGAGATAGGCACCGGGACGGGTGAGCACGTCGAACGGAATCACTCGGTCTTCGGCTTTCAGTTCGAGCTCAATCCGTGTCCAGGGTGACTTCGGGTCGCCCAACTGGCGGCCCTTCTCATAGACGCGCAGGTATTTGCCGGAGAGACGACGGCCGATTGCGACTGTTCGACCCCTGCCGTCAGGCTTGGCCCAGTTGCCGAACTGCGCCATCGCAGGCGACTGCGGCGCTTTAGGCAGTTTGAAACGGTCAGCAAACCAGTCATCGAACGCGCGATCGACGTTGTAATCGCCGGCGTGATCGTCGTGCGTCAGATCGACGCGGGTGATCTTGGGAAGCTTCAGATCGCCGGATGCGAGGAAGTCGTACATATCGGCTTCCCATCCCGGCTTTGCGTGCATGCAGCCTTCGCCGGTGAGCTCGAAAAGGATCGTTCCATTCTGGCCGCCGACCCCGATAAAGCCTAAGCGACCGTCTGCGCCAAGGCTCCATGAATGTTCATAAAACTTGTGGCGGCTCTTCCGCTTCTCGAAGATGCCAAAGCCGACGATTTCTTCCAGGCGCTTCGCCAGTGCTACTGCGAAGTCTTCATCCACGACCGGGACCAGGCACTTCCACCCGTTTTTCGGGTGGATGGCGACATCGGGGAAGGTGACGGTGAGCCAGTCGATGAAGGCTTTGCCGTCACCACGGGCCGAGGTTTCAAGAAGAACGGATTCTTCTCCCCGATGGTTCAGCACGTAGCGTTCGCCGTTGCGATTGCGCGGCCAATGGGATTCAGTGGTTCGGAACATATCGGTTCCTCCCGTAACGAGATCTGGACTTGGTGGATGTCCCCCCCCTGTTAGTCAGGGGGGGCGCGGCCGCAGCCGCCGTGCCCTGCGGTCCCGGCTTGCTGCGCCCGCGCTCGAAACTGCTGATCGAGCCGCAGTCGATGCAGATGCCGGACAGGTCGGGACGGACTTCACGACGGCCGGTGGACAAGCAGGCTTCCCGCCACAGGAAGCCGCAGTCGTAACAGCGCATGAAGATCCAAAGGAAAACGGTGACGATCATTTGAGCCCCCGGCCGCGACGTTGGGCGGCGAGGATGGCGTCGGCCGAGATGCCGGCGCGCCTGGCGCGGTCGAGCTCTTTCTTGCGGTGACGCTCTTTGGAGCGGCGGATGCCGGCGGGCATCGGCGCGGCGAGCTGGCGCTCGAGGTCTTCGATGACGGTGAGGAAGCCGGGGTGGGTCACGCCAAGAGCTCCGCGAGCTTCGACTTAAGGCGAGTGACACGGCGCACCAGATCGGCTTCCAACTGCTGGAAACGAGCCAATTCAGAATGACCGCAGATCGCCAGTTCGGCGCGCACATCGGCGAGTTCGCAGCCCAGCTTTTCTAGTTGGATGCGGTCAAGCGTTGCGGTGGAGGAATTCGCGGCTGTCATGTTCATAGGCGTTAAGCACTCTGAACACAAAATTAGTTTCGCGGTCGCAACTTGTCAAGGGGTCTTAATCTCCCTAGATTCAAGCAAAGGAGATCGCAATGCGCACAGTCGAATACTTGGATGAGGCGAAGAAGAAGCTCGGAGTCGAGAGCGATTACGCACTTGCAAAGGCTCTGAAGTGGTCCCGGCCGAAGATGAGCCAGTACCGGAACAACGTGCACAGCATGGACCCTTACCATGCGGCACAACTCGCTGTTTTATTGGGGAAAAATCCGCTTGAACTGATTGCGGTGAGTAGCGCCGAACGGGCTAAGAGCGACGACGAAAAACAGTTCTGGGACAGCCTGAGGCAGGCGCTGGAAACAGAAACGGCCCGCCAAGGCGAGCCGTCGAATAAGTGGTGGCCTGGGGCGGAATCGAACCACCGACACGCGGATTTTCAATCCGCTGCTCTACCAACTGAGCTACCAGGCCACGCGAGGCCGCGATGGTAATGCGTCGGGCAGGCAGTGTCAAAGAGTTTGGCGTATTCAGGCGGCGGAGCGGGTCTGCAGTTCGAGCACGAGGCTGATCTTGGCGATGATGAGCAGCAGTTCGGCGAGCAGCAGCCAGAACAGTGCGATCGCCGGCAGGTGGCGGTCCGGCACGAAGCCGGGGGTGATGCGGCGGGTGATGGCGAGGATGCGCGCGCCGACCAGGTTGAAGGCGTTGTAGATGAGGTTGTGCTGGCGCTGGCTGCCGGCGAGCAGCCACAGCGCGCCCTGGGCAATGAAGGTGAGCAGCAGCAGCTCGTTGAGCCCCTTCAGGACGACAACGACGCGCAGGGCGAGTTCGAGCGTATCGGCGCCGGCGGTCATGCCGGGCGTCCGGCACCGGCGGGGGCTGAGTGCCAGCTCGGTGCGTCGTCGTCGCGCGGCGCCTGGCTTTCGGGCATGACGCGCGGGAAGGACACGCGCACCAGCAGGCCCGACACGCTGCGCGCGTCGAGCAGTTCGACGTCGGCGCGGTGCAGTTCGGCAATTTCGCGCACGATGGGCAGCCCGAGGCCGGAGCCTTCGACCTGGGTGCCGAGCACACGGTAGAAGCGCTCGAACACGCGCTGGCGGTCTTCGGCCGGCACGCCGGGGCCGGAATCCTCGACTTCGAACAGCGCGCGGATGTCGGCGCGCAGACGCACGGTGACCATGCCGCCGATCGGCGTGTACTTGATGGCGTTGTCGATCAGGTTCTTGAACATTTCGTTCAGCAGCACCGGGTTGCCGTCGACATGCAGCGGCACATGGGCGCGCTCGAAGCCGATGTCGATGCGACGAAGTCGGGCGGCGGGCACCCAGTCGGCCACCAGCCGCTCGACCAGACCGTTCAGTTCCAGCCGCTCGACCACATGCACCTTTTCGGTACTGGATTCGGCGCGCGCCAGCGCGAGCAGCTGGTTGATCAGGTGGGCCGAGCTGGTGGCGCTGACGAAGATCTGTTCCATGCAGGCGCGGATCTGCGCCGGGTCGTTTTCCAGCAGCGCCAGTTCGGCCTGGCTCTTGAGGCCGGTCAGCGGGGTGCGCATCTGGTGCGCGGCGTCGGCGATGAAGCGTCGCTGCGCCGCCAGATTCAGTTCGAGCCGCAGCATCATGTCGTTGAGCGCACTGATCAGCGGCCGCAGTTCTTCGGGCGCGCGCCGGACTTCGATCGGCGACAGGTCGGTCGGGCGGCGCTTTTCGATCATGCGCTGCAGCCGGTTGAGGGGGCGCAGACCGCGCGCCAGACCGAAATACACCAGCACCACCGCGATCGGAATGATGACGAACTGCGGCAGCAGCACGCCGGAGAGGATGCGCGACGTCAGTGCCTCGCGCTTGTTCAGCGTTTCGGCAACCTGCACCGTCACATAGGAATCAGGAAGGGTGGTGACCGGCTGGAACATGTAGGCGATGCGCACGTCTTCGTTGTTCACGCGGCCTTCACGGAAATACAGTTCGCCGGCTTTCCACGGCAGATCCTGCGGCACATCGGGAATTTCGGCGTCGCCGACCAGCAGGCGGCCGCTGCCGTCGAGCACCTGGTAATAGATGATGTCTTCGCCGTCGATGTGGAACAGGTCGCGCATCTGCGGCGGCTTGACCAGCGCAGCGCCGACCGGTGTCGAGCGCACCTGGCGGCTCAGCTCATAGACGCTGTCGCCGAGCGCCTTGTCGTACGGCGCGTGGGCGATGTCGTCCGCCACGTTGTGGATGATGGCGATGCTGATCGGCCACACGAACATCAGCGGCGCGAGCATCCAGTCGAGGATTTCGCCGAACAGCGAGTTGTGTTCGCCGGCCGCCTTCTCGTCGGCCTTGTTGCGACGCTGCCTCAGCTTTTCACGCGACGGCATCCGGTCGTTCCAGGCAGTAGCCGAGGCCGCGCAGCGTCACGATGCGCAGGCCGCTGTGCTCGATCTTCTTGCGCAGCCGATGTACGTACACCTCGATGGCGTTGTTGCTGACCTCTTCGCCCCAGCCGCACAGGTGATCAACCAGTTGTTCCTTGTTGACCAGCCGACCGGCGCGCAGCAGCAGCACTTCGAGCAGCGCCGTTTCGCGCGCCGACAGCTCGATGGCCTGGCCATTGACGCTGGCGACGTGGTCGGCCTGGTCGTAGGCCAGCGGGCCGACCTCGATGCGCGTCGGCATGCCGGTGCCCCGCCGGGTCAGCGCGCGTACGCGCGCTTCGAGTTCGGGCAGCGCAAACGGCTTGCACATGTAGTCGTCGGCGCCGGCGTCGAGTCCGCGCACGCGGTCATCGATGCCGTCCTGCGCGGTGAGGATCAGGATGGGCACAGCGCATTTGCGCGCCCGCATGCGCTTGATCACCTCGATGCCGGACAGGCGCGGCAGGCCGAGGTCGATGATGGCGAGGTCGAAGCACTGACCATGGAGCACGGCGTCGGCTTCACTGCCATTGGCCACGCTGTCCACCGCGTAGCCGGCGCGCTTGAGCGCTCGTACTACGGCGTCGGAAATGACCGGGTCGTCTTCTGCAAGCAGTATGTGCATGTCGCTTGCGGCCTCACGGCCGCCTCCTCGATGAGCGCGTGACTGCATTCCTCATTCAAGTGTAAGGCAGTTGTAAGCCCACCTGAATATTCTGCAGTTCTCCGTCTTTTGGTCTTCGGGGGCGCAGCCGGCACGCCGGCACCCGCTCCGGAGGGTGCCCCGTTTCCCTGCACGGGGCACTCTCCGCCACCTTTTCCTTCGTGCGTCGTTTTCCGTATTTCTCCCGATTTCGTTCCCCGCGTGGCCCTTCGTCCGGAACGATAGTGCAATCCGCACGCCTGGCGCAGAGCGATTGTTAACGAAAAAACCCGCTCGCGCGGGTTTTTTCGGAATCGGGTGACCGGGCCGCAGCCACCTTGCGGTGGCTGCGACGGACATTACATGTCCATGCCCATGCCGCCCATGCCGCCCATACCGCCCGGCATGCCGCCGCCAGCCGGCTTGTCTTCGGCCAGCTCGGCCACCATGCAGTCGGTGGTGAGCATCAGCGAAGCGACCGATGCGGCGTTCTGCAGAGCGGTGCGCGTGACCTTGGTCGGGTCCAGCACGCCCATCTCCACCATATCGCCGTACTCGCCGGTGGCTGCGTTGTAGCCGTAGTTGCCCTTGCCTTCCTTCACATTGTTCACCACGACGCTCGGCTCTTCACCGGCGTTGGCGACGATCTGGCGCAGCGGCTCTTCGACGGCACGCATGATCAGCTTGATACCTGCGTCCTGATCGGCGTTGGCGCCCTTCAGGCTGTTGCCCAGATTCTGCAGGGCGCGGACCAGTGCGACACCGCCGCCGGCCACGATGCCTTCTTCGACGGCAGCACGCGTGGCGTGCAGCGCATCTTCGACGCGGGCCTTCTTTTCCTTCATTTCGAACTCGGTCGCGGCACCGACCTTGATCAGCGCAACACCGCCGGCCAGCTTGGCCTTGCGTTCCTGCAGCTTTTCACGGTCGTAGTCGGAGGTGGCGGCTTCGACCTGCGTGTTGATGTTGGCAACACGGGCCTTGATCGCGTCTTCCGTGCCGGCGCCGTCGATGATGGTCGTTTCTTCCTTGCCCACTTCGATGCGCTTGGCCTGGCCCAGATCAGCCAGCGTGGCCTTTTCCAGCGTGAGGCCGACTTCTTCGGCGATCACCGTGCCGCCGGTCAGGATGGCGATGTCTTCCAGCATGGCCTTGCGACGGTCGCCGAAGCCCGGCGCCTTGACGGCAACAGTCTTGAGGATGCCGCGGATGTTGTTCACCACCAGGGTGGCCAGTGCTTCGCCTTCGATGTCTTCGGCGATGATCAGCAGCGGACGACCGGCCTTGGCGACTTGTTCGAGCACCGGCAGCAGATCACGGATGTTGCTGATCTTCTTGTCGTGCAGCAGGACAAGCGGGCTTTCCAGCACGGCGATCTGGCGATCCGGGTTGTTGATGAAGTAGGGCGACAGGTAGC